>OMYT01000197.1 GCA_900315315.1 uncultured Eubacteriales bacterium
ATGTAAGCGCGGCTTTCATTTTCATCCGAGCTTTACCAATCATATTCGTGTATCGGAATCCATGGTATTCTTTGGCGCTGCCGAAGATTCTCTCAATCGCTTCTTTCCGTTGGTCATACAAAGCTTTCATTCCGAGTGTCTGTCGGATATCTTCAGCAATTTCCATATAGGGTTCCCATATGTGGCGAGTTATTACTTTTACACGGTTTTTGCTTTCTGTACACTGACTAAGATATGGACATGATTCGCAGTCTTTGCAGTTGCTTTTGTATTCCCGATATCCATCACGGTTTGTCGTGGAGTAGCTCAGGATCTTGTTCGCCGGGCAGATATAGCAGTCATAGTACTCATCATAAACATACTCATACTTCCGGAAGAATCCATCCTTTGTCATTGGTCGTTTGTACGGGAACAAAGGTCGGACCCCATCATCCAGAAGAAGATTAGCAATCGCCGGCGTTTTGTAGCCTGCGTCCAGGATGCTTCTGGATATTTAAAAAAGGATTTGTCTTTCAACTGACAGTTAAATACTCAAAAATCCTGGATATATCTATGCAGAAAATTCAGAGCATTGATTTTGGAGACAAAAAATCCGTCCAGAAATTCTCAGGAAAACAGACTAAGAGAGACAAAAAGCATACAGTTGCCGGATAACGGAGTAAATCGGCCAATCTTAAGTTTGACTTTCTTTGATCTTTGAATATAATATAATCAGCGTTCGGGAGAACGGGGTGGCCGGAGACCACAAAGTGCACGACCTGCATAAAGGCCAGATTGCGACCCGGCATGACGGGTGAGAAGCCCGGCGATGAAGGCCATGAATGGAGGTTGTTATTATGAGTACTTATCTTCCCAGCGTATTCGGTGAGAACCTGATGGATGTCTTTGATGACTTTGACCGGAACTTCTTCCGTGGATTAACCCGTCCTGAGCATGTTCTTTACGGCAGAAATGCACAGCACATGATGAAGACGGATGTAAAGGAAACGGATGAAGGATACGAAGTCGATGTGGATCTGCCCGGATTCAAGAAAGAAGAAATCAAGCTGAATCTGGAAAATGGTTATCTGACCATAGCGACAGAGAAAGCACTGGAAAAGAAGCAGGAGAACAAGAAAGGTAAAGTCCTGCGCCAGGAGCGGTACACCGGCACAATGCAGCGCAGCTTCTATGTCGGTGAAACTGTGACCGAGGAGGACATCAAGGCGAAGTATGAAAACGGTGTGCTGAGTCTGACGATTCCGAAGAAGGAACAGCAGAAGGTTAATGAGAAGAAGCAGATCCTGATCGAAGGTTAACTGACATACCCGCCAATCGGCCCATGTATAGAAAATCAGAGGGCTCCGGCTCAATCGTGAGTCGGGGTCCTTTGCTGTTTCTGCAGTTTTATTTCCTGTTGTTCTTCCGGTTTTCACTTGCCCTTCATGTTCAGGATATAAGATACCATTAAGAAGGAGATGGTCTTATGATCAAGGATTCCAATCAGAATAAAAAGCCGCTCATTTTTTATATGGCTGTTGCAGTCATCGTGATTATGCTGCTGAATGCGTTCGTTTTTCCGATGCTTTTGCAGCGCCAGGTTCAGGAAGTCGGTTACAGCGATTTTCTGTCTGTAAGACAGCGGTTTTCTCGGATAGCAGTCTGCGCCAACGGCTGGAGGATGCCGGAGTCTCGTTTTCCGCACAAATCCCAACTCAGAACAATCCGCTGATCAGCTTTATCATCAGCTGGATAATCCCGATCGCACTGTTCTGGGCATTGGGCCGGATATTATCAAAGCGGATGATGGGCGGGATGAATGCGCTGAGCTTCGGCAAATCCGGTGCGAAGATTGTTGCTTCAGAATCAACGGGCGTGACTTTCGAGGATGTGGCCGGCGAGGAAGAAGCCAAGGAAGCACTGAAAGAGATTGTTGATTTTCTGGAACACCCGGGTAAATATGCCTCCATTGGCGCCAAACTGCCTAAAGGCGCATTGCTTGTCGGACCTCCCGGAACAGGTAAAACTTTGCTGGCGAAAGCTGTTGCCGGTGA
>OMYT01000195.1 GCA_900315315.1 uncultured Eubacteriales bacterium
TCCCCATCCGAATCCGTAGCCCAGTCCATCGTCCTCATCGTAAACAGCATCTTCGCCGTTGTTGAGTCTACCGGGGGTGTACATGATCTGCTGCTCCTCGGCAGTAAGCACCTTGCCCTCGCGCAGCGCCCTGTCCCATCTGAGCATGTCAAAAATGTTGGTGTACACATAGTCGTCACCGTTCAGACCATCAAAGGCAACCACTTCTCCGTCCTCGGCGGAGTCAATATCGGCAACCCATTTATCGTCTTCGAATACCGTCGCACGGGCGTAGTTCTCGAACGGAACGCCGTCCCTGCGGATATGACAACAGCGGGTGGAGGTCATCCCGGCAGGCTCAAAGATGTTCTTTTGCAAAAATTCCTCGAAAGGAACGCCGGAGAGCCGCTCCACAAGCAGAGCCAGCAGGTTATAGCCGGTATTGGAGTAACGCAATCCTTCCCCCGGTGCGAAGTATGGTTTCGCTTTGGTTTCAAGGAGAAAACTGAGGATTTCGTCGTTGCACGGGACCCGTTTTTCTTCCTTCCAGATTTTTATAAACCAGTCCGCATCGTCAAAATAGTCGGGAATTCCGCTGGTGTGGTTCAGAAGATGCCGGACAGTTACGCCCTCATACGCAGCAAGTTCCGGAAAATACTTTGTGATCCTGTCCTCCGGGCTGAGAAGGCTCTGCCGCATCAGCAGCATGACGGCCGTCGCCGTGAACTGCTTACTGATCGAAGCCAACTGAAAGATCGTGTCCTCCGTAATCGGAAGCGTGTTTTCAGGATCCCGGAAGCCGAGAGCTCCCTTGGACACGATCTCGCCGTTTTCCGCATAGAGCCACGCCCCGTTGAAGCCGTCTTTTTCCTGCAGCGCCCGGGCAAGGTTTTCCATTGTTGTATTCTTATCCATTTTGTTTCTCTTCATAAACTTCGATTTGTCGATCGTAAATAAAATGTTAGGCTCTCGCATCCTCAATGCATTGATAGCATACTTCGGCTTCATGCCGGTTTGCCAATCTGATTTCCATCATGAATTATCTCCGTGAATCCCGATTTGCAAGCATGTAAAACAAACATCAGCCAAATCGGATACTCTCTCCGGATAGCCGCCCGTAAGCCAAGACAGAGTCCATGATTCTGATTTCCCCTTCCTGTCCGGTATTCAGATAAGAAGATACCCTCTGAATCCACGCACTGAATAGTAGGAATCTGCCCCGTTGTGAAAAGTGAACACAGTATTGTAGCACTCTGCAGTCTGCGATAGAGTTCCTCCGTCATCATCGAAACGCCGATCTCTTTCGCTTTTCGTTCGGCGCTGCCGGACGGCGGATTTTTGGCGCGCCCTTGCAAAGCCTTTTCGTCATAACACAGGCTTCTGCGCCCGGCGGGCGATTCCTTTGCGCAGTCACAGAAAATGAGTTTTCCTGTCTCTGCGTCATAGCCGATGGTGTCCGGCTCACCGCCGCTTTCTTCCATCCTTTGCAAAACCGCGATGGCAGCGGGAACCTCGCGTAGCCGACGCTCCACCTCGGACCATTCCAAATCCGGGTGCAGTTCCTTATGCTCTGAAAATCTCGTTTTAAGTATTGCCAGCATCATGTTCACCTTCGCAAATCCCGATTTGTCGATAGTCGTTTAACTTAAAAGTTACAGCACGTGATAATAAGGGCAAATGTTCTCATAGCGCCCGTCCTTCATCCTGAATCCTCCGGGGATTGTTCCAAGCTGAATAAACCCCAGCCACCAGTTTTTCACCGATATGCTGGCCTCTGCATGCGGATGATACTGCATAACTGGCATTACAGATGTGTCCACAGCGCCCGACGTTGTTAGGGTGCAGGATATACAATCCGACAATCTTACCGTCATTTTCCGCTACGCCGGTATAGCTCTGGGAGGCAAAGAAGTATCCACCGTTTTCTTCCGTCAGGCATTCTTCCTGGGGAAAAGCAATGCCGTCTTCCACCACTTTATTCCAGATTGATGTCATTTCCGGAAGATCAGTTTCCTGATATTTCCTAATCTGCATTTTGTCATCCTCTTTCATGCCATGGAAGGTTATTTCAAAAAATAATGTTTCAAGACCACAGCGTGATCCCCTTATAATGTTCGCTTCACAGTGTGATACACCTGCCTGGGCGGAGGATCTCATTCGTCTTCAACAACGATATCAAAGAGCCCCTCGTTCCTAAACTTCACTAACATATCCAGCATATGCTTTCCGATCTTTTCCGGATTGTTATCAAGGCTGGCGCAGATGAAGCGGAGGCCGTCCGGCGTCAGGATCCGGCCGTGCAGTCTGTCTGACTGGTACTGCTGGTAGGCTTCATACTCTTTGTTCGTAATCTGCTTCATGGTTACCTCCGGTAACAGCGTGATCCCACTATCTTATTCGGTAAAAAAGCCGATGCCCCTTCTTACCAGGGCACCGGAAATCCCACAGTGGCTTATGGTCCAAAAACAACAAACATCCGTCATTCCGTTTACATCTACGAAAACCGAAAATGACGGTATAATCATATCGTACCACGATGTCGTGTTGACTTCATAAATGCAGATCGTGGGT
>OMYT01000194.1 GCA_900315315.1 uncultured Eubacteriales bacterium
CTCCACCACGGAAAGCCGGATCTGGTTCGGAAGTCGCCGGGCTCCGTTGATGATATCCCCGCCCTGAGAGGTATCCGCGTCGATGTTCAGGGCAAAGTTATACTCGATCTCGGTCACGCCGCAGAAACGGTAGGTATAATCGATGCCGGAAGCGATGATGTAGGCGGTAGATTGTGGCATCAGGAAAAAGCTCCCTTCATGGTACGCAGCAGGTAGCGCTCGGCTGTGTTATAAATCGTCTCCCCGATCTGCTCCGCATTACTCCCCATCGCATTCACATTAATCGTCACCGGCGCGCTCACATTCTGATTATTCTGCGTCACATTCCCGCCTGGCACCGCGGCAGACAGCGCCGCTGTCCCGACCGATCCGGCTCCTCCCGTCAGACTCGCCCGGGCCGCCGGGCTCAGTTCCCCCAGCAGCTGCCGCAGCAGCGGCAGTGCCCGGTTCTCCTTCTTTACCGGGATAATATATTCCGCGTCCCCGTCTTCCGCCACCTGCACCGAGGTCGGCCTCGAAAACCGTCCACCGGTACTCATCCGCAGGAAAGCCGATCCGGTATCATCCCGGTTCCGGCTGTCGATCCGGGAATCTTTCTTCCCGTCCCCATCATCTGTGTTCGTACTGGCCCGCACATTGATCGTGAACGTCTCGGAAAACAGGCTCCGCACATTCTCCAGCGCCGTCCGGGCCGCGGACACAATCCCGGAGGCATTGGCGGAAAGCGGAATCTCCTTCTTCGCGTCTGCCGTAAAGGAAGCGATCTCTTTCTTCGGCTCCGTCATGTTCAGCCCGATCTTCAGCCCGCCGGCAGACCCGAACAGGTTCTCCGTCACATTCCCATAGCCACTGCCGAACAGCGAAGGCAGATCTGTCGAAACACTCTCCTTGAAAGCCTTCACGCCCTCGGCCGCAGCGTTGAAGGAAGCCGCAAGGTTGTCCCCCAGCGTCTTGTTCTCCGTCAGAATTTGCTGCAGACGCGATACGCCGCTTTCGTCAATATCCACGCCGAAGGACGCCAGGAATTCCTGATCAGCCATGTTCTCTCATCTCCATCGCTCTGTACTCGTTTTCCCTCCTGACTTCCGCCAGCTCCGCGATATCCAGCAGATCTCCGAAAAAACCTTCCAGCGCCCAGGTGATCTCCTCCAGCACCAGCTTCATGCAGGATACGGTATCGTGCTTCAGCTCCGGATAGCCCCACTCGGATCCGCTCATGACCGGGTTCGGCCCCGCCGGCAGCAAAACCGACACATGATTCAGGCAGGAGGTCATAACGGAGCGCAGCTCCTCAGCGGACAGGGAAGTGATGAGATCAAGCACGGTAGGCGTCGGAACAAGGGGCGTTTCGACGTTCCGCCCTGCTTTTTCCCACTGATCCTGCAGCCTCATCACCAACCTCAAAACTTCCACCCCGGAAAAAGCGTCCGGCTTCGTCAACCGAAGCCCCTGCTGATTCCCATCAATCATCAAAGTGATATCCTTCGTAATAATCCGCATATATCTCCACTCTCCACTCTTCACTCTTCACTCTAAAAAAAACTCTCCACTCTTAACTCTCCACTCTGATAAAACGGCTGTGCCGTTTTATTGTTCAGTGATCGTCGTCGCCAATAAGGTATAGGTCAGATTGGTGCCTGTCCGGTCGAACGTCCGGTCAGGCACTTTTTGCAGGCTGACCCCGGTGCACACGACGGTAAAACCGGCGACGGCGTCATAGATCGTCAGGGTGCCCAGGGCGATCCGGTTCGGCGAAGCGGTCGACCGGGCCCATCTCGCCCAGCGCCGCAGGAAGTCATCTCCGACAGAGTTCTGCGGCACCTCCAGTGTAATCGTCCCGTTCGTGGTCTTCAGCTTATTCACGACGATATACCCGTCCGCCGTCGTCGTATGGGACGTCAGATCCCCGGCAGCAGAAACCACGATCTTCCCCATCCCGCACTGATGCAGGTTGGCAGTCCCGACATCCGGATGATACAGGACGGATTTGCAGTCCGGGAGAGAATAAACGTTATAGGCCATATTCAGTCACCTCAGATCATAACGTTGACAGTAATGACAATCGACTCGATAGATCCCGCCAGCACCAGCCCGAGCTGGATCGGCACGGCCTTATGCGCCGCCCGGTCCGCGTCGGGCTGGTCGTCATAGGAGTCTGCCCAGAGGGCGAACCCGTTCTCGACGGTGTCCCCGGCATGCAGCGGACCGGTGTCCGCTCCGCGCCAGATGCCGGAGGCCAGGACGCCCCGGTCGGTATAGCCGGAAAGGATCGACGTGAAGCGGTTGATGAACTGCGCCGTGCTGTCGTCCGTCTGGGGAATCCGGTC
>OMYT01000192.1 GCA_900315315.1 uncultured Eubacteriales bacterium
TCTCGAATATTTAGACTTGTTGCGCTATCGAAGGCGGTAGACCTTGGATTGATTTGGACGATTCGGGCACTCGGTCTGATATAGTCATAGTAAACCCCACCATAGGGACCGTTCGTTCCTATTACGAGGACAAGCTCCGCTCTGGATATCCATTCTCTTGCTCTTATTACATCCGGCTGATACAGTCCTACCCGATGCCGAACGGGATACACTGATAATGATCCTCCGCATTCAGGACACTTCGGACAGTTTCCGTGTGACCAGAGATAAGGATCATCATATTGTTTCCCGCAGGACAGGCAAGTGTTTTTCGCAAAACTGCCCTGAATCTCAGCCACATTTTCAGATCCGGCTATGCTGTGCAGACAGTCAATATTTGTTGTAATGATGCCTTGGAGTTTTCCTACGGATTCTAATTGTGCCAGTTTTCTGTGCGTCTCCGTCGGGCCATTCTCATAGACTGCTTTCAAAAATCCTTTATAAACTCCCTTATAGTACCTGCCCGGCGCTGCCTTCAATATCGTTTCCGACATCATTTGCAACGTAGATACAATATTCATGTGCTGCATATCGGGAATCCCTGCAGTAACGGAAACACCGGCTCCTGTAACTGCAACGGTATAACTGCTCTCATTGATCCATGATTGCAGAGTTTTAAGCTGATCATCCATATGGATCACACCCATTCAAAGCTATCTTTTCCCGCTCCCAGTTCAAAGTGGTATTTCACAAGTATTTCACAAGACCGGTATCCACGCCGGTAAAGATTCCGTTATTACAGGAGATGGACACTCTGTTTTCTGTTCCGCTGATGATGAATGCCTGTTTTGCCAGAGCAGTAGGCGCTAATAGAGCCGCTTCAATGCCGTCCTTAAACCACTTTGGTGCTTCTCCATCGTATGAACTGACCTGCTCTGCCGTCTTTGTCTTATGCGGAACACCCTGCGTCTGCCCGTAGCCGACAGCAATAATACCGACCGGCTTTGCACCTTCAGATTTCTCCTGTGCCCCTTTACGGTTATAAGTACCGCCGACCCACCATGTATTCAGGCCGAGCGTCTGGGCGTAGAGCATCAGATCAGCGCCACAGTAACCGCACAGTTCATCCGCGCCATCAGGCCCAGCCATAATAAAGAAGTTGTTAACTCCTTTTGCAAGGATCAGCTTTATCACGCCGGGAACAGCACTGCCATCATTGGTCATCAGTCTGATGGACAGACCATAACGCTTATTGTTTTCTCTTACCCGCTCATTCAGTTTTTCTACGATATTCTCCGGAATCGGTTTATCCGTGTACTTGCGTACCATGTGCCGTTCCTTCATCGCCTGCTTCATATCCATCACAATGCCTCCTATGCATTGATTTCTCTGGCTCTGTTTGCCATCAGTCTTAATTGTCCGGCGAAAACCTCCACCTCGGACTCTGTCATATCCTGAGTGAGAAACCTGACCCACCTCTGCTGAAGTTCACGGATATGTGGTTCGAGTTTCTTTGATTTGTCAGTGAGATACACACGCTTGGAGCGGCGATCTTCCTCATGCGCCTCTCTTCGGATCAGCCCCTTCTTCTCCATGCCCTGTATCGTTCGTGTGGTAGCAGCCTTATCTACTGAGATCTCCATCGACATCTCTTCCTGCGTAAGTCCATCCGCTCTATATAGCTGTGAAAGATACATCAACTCTGATGCTGTAATTTCCACCTCGGACAATTCATGGCTGAAGAATAAATTCAGTTGCCTCATCAATACGGATATGTATCTCCCCGCCTGATCCATAAACATCCTCCTATTTAAAACTCGTTGACTTGTCAAGTATACGTCTAAAATGTTGACTTGTCAACTATTCTGGTAAAAAATATAGCCGGGTCCATACCCGACTTCACAGGAGGGCTCGAACGAGCCCTTTTTGCCCGAAAAACGAGCCCTCGGTCTTACGCCGCCGCAATCCGTATCAAAGACGTAGTGCAGTTTTCCAAAAAAGTCAGGCCGGCAAGCTTCTGTTGGTATTGTTTCAGTTTCTTCGTTCTTTCTGCTGGAACAG
>OMYT01000190.1 GCA_900315315.1 uncultured Eubacteriales bacterium
GATACAGATTTGATAAGTATACTAGAGCGGCTTTAGAAAACTCTGTAGTACCCATTGGAGTATACCAGATAGTGGATGGACAGGTGGTGACCCTGATTGTATCGGATGGATTATGCGATCTGTTCGGATATAAAACCAGGGCTGAAGCTATCGAGAAGATGGACAATGACATGTACTGGAACGTCCATCCTGATGATGCGCAAAGGGTTGTGGCGGTGGCGGTCGGGTTTATAAAAGAGGATAAACCGTATAACCTTGTCTGCAGAGTCAAGGTAGAAAACCGTTACCGCCTCATCCACACAAGGGGCAGGCATATTATGACCGAAACAGGTGAACGGCTTGCGGTGGTATGGTACATCGATGAAGGCGCGGTCGTACTGGATGCGGCGATAGCGGAGGAAGAGATAAAGATCGAAGAACTGAAAACTTCCATGAATTCCCTCCTTAACAACATGCCTGCCATGGCATTTACCAAGAATGTTGAAAATGGTACTTACCTGGCCTGCAACCAGATGTTTGCCGAGTATGCGAAACGGAAAAACCCGGAAGCTGTGGCAGGGCTCACAGACCATGATATTTTTGATAATAAAACGGCGGATCATTTTGTGACCGATGATAAGATTGCCCTGTCCATGGATGAACCTTACATCTTTTTTGAGGATGTACCGGACGCGGCCGGGAATCTGCACCGTTTTCAGACGACAAAGCTGAAATTCATTGACACAGCAGGCAGGCTTTGTCTGCTCGGGATGTCAATGGACATCACGGAGATGATGAATGCGCAAAAAGAAAAAGAGCAGGCAAAGGCGGCTTATCAGAAAGCTCTGAATACAAGCGCGGTTTATGAGGGAATACTTGATGCCCTGTCCGGGGATTATTTTGATCTGTATTATGTCGATTTGGAGACGGGTGAATATACCGAATACGGATCCTGGACCGAGGAGGGCCAGAGGTCGACAGAAAAACGAGGGACTGATTTCTTCGCGGAAAGCATGGAAAATTCCAAGAATTTTATTTATGAGGAAGATCTGGAACTGTTTACGTCGGCGCTTAATAAAGAGAAACTGCTGGAAGAAATCAGGAAACACAGGACATGCATTTATTATTACCGTTTGCTAATAGACGGGATTCCGACCTATGTCAGCATGAAGGTTACACGGGTCGTGGGGGATGACAGACATATCATCATAGGCATCAGTAACGTGGATACACAGATGAAGGACCGGATCGCTGCGGCGCGTGCGCGGGAGGACAGGAAATCATATCTGCGTCTTTCCGCTCTGACCGGAAACCTGATTGTACTGTATTATGTTGACCCTGAAACGGGAGAGTACAACGAGTTCAGCTCCTCCAAGAGCTACAAGGATCTTGGAATTGCAAATCATGGAACTGATTTCTTCAAAGAAACATATCAGAACAGCCTGAAGACGGTTCATCCTGAAGACCTGGCCATGTTTTTTATCCTGGACTACCGCTTGCTGAACGACGAGCTTCCGACTTATGTGAGACTGCGTGCAGCAAAGGTTGAGGAAAACGGAAAATCTCTGCTGATCATCGGCCTGCTCGATGAAGACGCGCAGGTGAGGCAGGAACAGGAATATGCACGAAATCTCTCAGCCGCCAGAAAAATGGCGACCATCGATTCCCTGACAGGAGTCAAAAACAAAAATGCCTATGTGCAATGGGAAGAGATAATAAATGAGGGAATTAATGAGGGGACACAGGAACCGTTTGCAGTCGTGGTCTGCGATATTAACAACCTGAAAGCAGTCAACGATCTGTACGGGCATAAAGAAGGAGATGTATGTATAAGGAATGCCTGTATAAAAATCTGCAGGGTTTTCAGCCACAGTCCTGTATTCCGAATAGGGGGAGATGAGTTCATTGTCATTCTGTCCGGGGAAGACTATTACCGGCGGGATGATCTGCTGAATCAGATCAATGCCATTCCGAAAGACCGCTCGAAGATCAGGATCGGAGAAACCGTGTCTGCGGGCATGTCGGAATATGACAGGGATAAGCACCGTTCTTTTCTGAATGTTGCTGAAGAAGCAGACAAAGCCATGTATGCGAGAAAGCAACATCTGAAAGAGACCATACTGAAAAA
>OMYT01000189.1 GCA_900315315.1 uncultured Eubacteriales bacterium
AGGCAGCTGGCCGTGAGAATGTAACCGTGGAATATGAGACAGACGCCGATGCTGAAAGCAGCGCCGACGCCTATATCATCCATGTACTCGACCAGAACGGCGATCCGGTGCCGGAAGTTTTCGTTAATTTCTGTAACGACACCGCCTGTGTCCCCTGCGAGTCGGACGAAGACGGCACGATTGTTTACACTGGAACGCCGGACGCTTATCACGTCCAGATCATCGACTACCCGGAGGGCTACAGCTGCGACGAGTCCTTTGAGATGTACACCCCGGAAATCTACGGCGAGTGGGTCCTCCGCCTCACGAAGGACTGACCCCGGAAAGCAAGTCATCCCGCAGGCATTGCCTGCGGGATTTTTGTACTGCCTGAACAGGTTAAGAAAAGGTTGTTTCCCGATGGGGTACTGCTGTTTGAAGCGCAGTCCGGCTTTGCGCTGACCGCCGCCGAAGGCGGAGAAGGCAGCTGTTCTGCCGGGTATGTCCATGTTTTCTGTCGGGAAGAATACGGCCGGCCGGGGCAGCAGACCGTTCGCAACATCAGAATATTTCGTTTCATTGTTTTTACATCCGTGATGTTCCGTTGCCGGGCGTTTCTTCACCCGGGTCCGACTCCCCGGTCAGTCGGATTCGCCGGACCGGGCGGCGCTTTCGGAATAGGTCCCGTGTCCGTATGCCTTGATCGGGAAGTTGTCAAGCTGGCAGGCATCCTTTGGTATATCAAACCCCAGCAGTTCCGCCACCTCTTTATTGTACTGCTCCCAGATGGTGTTGATAATGACGTCCCTGTACTCCGTCAAATCCTTCCAGGATTCTCCGTCAAGCAGGAAACTCTCATTGGGATTGATCACGCCTTTCAGTTTCTGACCGCTGCCGGTCGCCATGGTAAACGGGATCACCTCTTTATAGATTTCATGGTCGTCGTCATCCATGCAGTATTCGGAAACCACAACGGAGTATACCTCTCCTTCTTTGACAGGCACCTCTTCTTTCAGGTCGATCCTCTGGTATCCGCCGTACAGAAAGACTTCGGTTCCCTCTGCTGCCAAAGTTCCGGAAAGAGGGTCCGCCGGATCCTTCAGGTCTTTATAGACCGCATAGTCCACAAAGGTCCCCGGGATGTTTGTGATGACCGCAATCGAATACAGGTAATTGCCCTGTGCCGCGGTAAACACATTGGCCATCTTCGATACTTCCGCGCTGTAGTCAACGCCTGCATACTGGGCGATCGTCGTGCTGCCGATCGCTTTCTTTTCCTCCTCTGTGTAGAAGCAGTAAGACTCAGCGCTGATGACGGACTGGTCATAGTACGAGAGATAGAAATAGCCTGAGCCGTTTATGCCCCAGTCTCTCCCTGACGGCCCGTCCAGGGAACCCCAGCTGTTTTTTACGATAAACGCGCCGTCTCCTGGCGGGGTGCTGCCTTCAATTTCTTTTCCGTCGACCATTCTCGTAAAGTTTTCCCTGGGATACGTGTCATCGTAACCCACAACGCACACCGCATGGTTTGCCAGCATCCGATTGTTGGTGTACTGTGACCAGGTCTCGGTATTCATATAGCTCTGCTCGCTGATCTCATCTCCGGGTCTCGACTGATCCGCAAAGTAAGCGAGCACCACGCCATGACCGTTTATCAGTTCGTTTTTGATGCTCCACAAGATGTCTTCATCCAGCGTAAAGATCCCTGTTGCAGCGCCGGGCGGCGTCTGTATGATACGGCTCTCCTTCATGTAAAGACGGTCGCCGCCAAAGCGGTACCTGGCGTTTAAGGGAAGCGTCCAGTCGTCAAAAGCGGCATAATAATCCAGATCATCAATATAGGTTCCCGGCCGGATATTCTCCTCATAAACACTGTCAAACCAGGTCCTGAAATCCATGTCATCCGTGTATCCCATCCCGCGGACCACTGTTTCCAGTTCCGTTCCGGGATATTCTGAAAACAGGCGATAATTATATTCTTTCCGGGCTTCCTTCGCCTCATCAGACTCATTCTGATCCATGATCTTCCAGCCATGCAGCCCCTTGTACTCATAAGGATGATCATCCGCCGCGCCGGGTTGATCCGCGGCCCATCCTTCAACCGTATCCAGCTCATGCACAGGTCCCTGGCCGGACATAAAGAAGACTGAACCGTGATTAACCGTGCCCCCCGCGTTATAGCAGCTGTTCCTGTCCTTCGCGTCCGCTTCCGAATAGTCAAATCCCTCGCCGGCCTGCGACGCGGGGAGCAGGTCAGTCCTTATATCGTCAGCGGTGATGCCGTGATAATAATACCAGGCGAAATCCTTCTCGGAGAGGTCAATATTGTTATTCGGCGTTCCGGCAGGGGTGCCGAGATCGTTCCCGAAGAGATAGGATATCTCCGCGGCCGCTATGGTACCATGGGCCCAGCAGGTCCCGAAAGGATGCTGCGCCTTGACCGGGGTCACATAGTTCTCTCCCTTTCCGTCGCCGTCCTTATCGTAGTCGCGCAGATCGAGCTTTTCGGGAAACTCATCCGCAGCCGCTT
>OMYT01000188.1 GCA_900315315.1 uncultured Eubacteriales bacterium
GAAAGGAGGTGTCAGACACATGAAGGCTAAGCAGAACCCGAACCTGATCACGGCTCTCTATGAGCGGCTCTCACGCGATGACGAACTGGCCGGCGAGAGCAACAGCATCACAAACCAGAAAAAATTCTTGTAGGACTACGCCGCCCAGCGGGGATTCACCAACATTCGTCACTTCACTGATGACGGCTACACCGGAACCAACTTCGACCGGCCAGGATTCAGGGCTATGATGGCAGAGATAGAGGCCGGACATATCGGCGTGGTGATTGTCAAAGACATGAGCCGGTTTGGCCGCGACTACCTGCAGGTCGGCTACTACACGGAGATGTTCTTCCCGGAGAGGGGCATCCGGTTCATCGCCGTCGTGAACGATGTGGACAGCAAAAAGCCCAGCTCCAGCAACGACTTTCTGCCGTTCCTGAACGTGATGAACGAGTGGTATGCCAAGGATACCAGCCGGAAGATCAAAGCAATCTTTCACAGCCGGATGGAGAAGGGTGAGCGCTGTACGGGTTCTGCGCCGTATGGCTTCATGGCTGCCAAAGTAAATGGTGTATATCAACTTGTTATCGATGAAGAGGCCGCGAAAGTCATCCGCAGGATCTTCTCCATGGCGGCAGAGGGAAAGAGCACCCGCGAGATTGCGGACGCTCTGACGGCAGACAAGGTGCTCGTTCCGTCCGCTTATGACCAGCAGACGGAAGGCAGACCAAACTACAGAGGCGCAGTGAAAGAACCTTTTCACTGGAAGATCTCAAACGTCCTGACGATCCTGAACCGGCCCGAATACATGGGAACGCTTGTCCTGGGCAAATCTGTCCGGCCCAGTTTCAGGAGTAAGAAGAGAGTCGCCACGGACAAAAGCCAATGGATGGTCTTCCCAGAAGCCCACGAGGCCATTGTTTCCCCCGAGTTGTGGGAAAAGGCAAACCGTGTGCGAAGACATAATGTCAACTACACGCCCGCGGGCACCTATGCCAACAGGTTGAGCGGCCTGATCTACTGCGCGGACTGCGGAAGTCTGATGTACCATCACCACTCAATCCGGCGCGGCAAGGAAGTGTCCTGTTGGCAGTGTGGCCTGCATCTGCGGGAAAACAGCGAGTGCTGCTCACACTATATTCAGACAGAAGTGCTCGAGGAGATCATCAAAGCCGCCCTCAAGTCAGTTGCCGGGAGCGTGTTGGAGGACAGCGGCGCGTTCTTCCAGGAGCTGCAGGAGCAGCAGGCCGCGCAGCAGACCCGGATCAGCGAAGAAGAGCAGGAAGAGATCCGGAAGCTGGATGCGAGGATCGCGGAGATTGATGTCAGCATCAAAGCCCTGTATTGGCATTCTTTGTTTCTTTCGGATTTATGATTGGCAAAAGAAAGAAATACCGCTACGGCTGAAGGCAGCCATTCATTAACCGGTCGGGAAGGTGATGAATCAGAATGACATCCGCAGACAAAACGGCGAAACGGCTTATCCTGCGTTGGGTCTTTATCCTGTCATTTTACTTCAGTTAGTACAGCATTCGCAGCGGAAGAAACATGGCTTTTTTTTAATCCGTTGTATGTTATGAATCACAATTATTCAGAAAGAAGGTCAGAACAATGAAAAGACGACTGGTTGTGTTGATGGCAGCGCTCATGATGATGGTCACATCCGCAATCGCGGAAAGCGCGTCCATGGATCTGCTTGCACAGATGGACGGACAGGTATTTGAGTTCTCCAGCGGTGTGGGCGCCTGGAGCACCGAACTGACCGTCGGAGAAAACGGATCATTTACCGGCAGCTTCCATGACAGCGAAATGGGAGAAACAGGCGAAAACTATCCGGACGGTACGCTGTACGGATGCTCGTTTCACGGGCAATTCTCTGATCCGGAGCCCGTTGACGAACACGCCTGGACCGTTAATCTTTCTGTGGAACAGGATGAAGGTCAGGTTCCGGAAGCCATTGAGGATGGTATCCGTTATGTAACGGCTGCGCCATATGGATTGGAAAAGGCACAGGCCGTTACCGTTTTCCTCCCCGGCACACCGGTGGACCGTCTGCCGGAAGGCTTTATGATCTGGTCCCATCTTCAGGAGATTGACCCGGAGGCGAAGTCGA
>OMYT01000185.1 GCA_900315315.1 uncultured Eubacteriales bacterium
GTGGAAAACGCCGGACTCATCGATATCGACCCCGAAGGAAGCCAGGAATTGCTGATCAGCCACGCAGTCACCTCCTTTCAGCTATGGACACAGAAGAATGATAAATGCTATCATGATGCAGATATAAGAAGCCACTTAGACCGACAAATTTTGAAATTGTCGGCTAAGACATTCGGGATTTGTGAGGATGAAGAGATGAAGAAATATGCAATGCCGGTCATTATGCTGGCTGTATTTGAAACGGTCGCAATCACATTATGGCTGACAAAGGGCAATCTGTTCTATCTGTTCAATTTCAGCTATATCGGCATTTCCATTTCACTGGGAGTCTTCCTGTTCATCAGAAAATACAGGCATGCCAGACGCGTTGTTCAGCTGCTCGTAGGAATGTATATGCTGGTATATCTCGGATTGATCTGCAAGGAAAACATGCAGATTGAGGGATTCTGGTATTATCTCTTCACAGGAGTATTTGAGGCGGCGACCATCCATTATGCTGTAGCAAAGATATTCGGGCCGCTGATCTTCGGACGCGGATGGTGCGGTTATGCCTGCTGGACGGCGATGGTTCTGGATTTTCTGCCTTACAAAGTACCAAAGCAGCCGCGAAAGCGGCTTGGGTGGATCAGATATATTACCTTTGCTGCCGCGCTTGTCTTTGTTGCAGCATTGTTCCTTGCTCATGTGGGGAATATTGAGAGAATCATGTTCTGGGCATTTGTCATTGGCAATGTTCTGTATTATGTGACAGGGATCATCCTTGCGTTTGCATTTCAGGACAACAGGGCGTTTTGCAAATACATCTGTCCGATTACAGTATTTCTGAAGCCGATGAGTTATTATTCCCTGTTTCGTGTGAAATGTGACAAGGAGAAGTGCATATCATGCGGAAAATGCAAACGCGTATGTCCGATGGATGTGGACGTGACTGATAATTCCAGGAAACGTAAGAACGGAACAGAATGCATCTTATGCATGGAATGCGTGAAGAACTGTCCTAAAGGCGCTTTATGACAATTTCATGTTTTTCGGGATATCCGTTGGTAAGAAATCTCGGAAGACAGAACTTCATGACCGGACCGCCTCAGCGGCCCGGGTTTCGTTCTCCCTCCGCACCTGGATCAGTTCCGCCGCGTCCAGCAGGTCGTCCAGGGTATAGGTCCCGTCCCAGAGCTCATGCTGCTTCCACATCCCCGCCGCTACCGGGAGGAAGCGGGCTGGGAATCCGGCCCGCCGTCTCCGAAAAAACCTTCCAGTGCCCAGGCGATCTCCTCGAGGACCAGCTTCATGCAGGAAACCGTATCGTGCTTCAGCTCCGGGTAGCCCCATTCCATTCCGCTCATCACCGGGTTCGGCCCTGCCGGCAGCAGGACCGATATATGGTTCAGGCAGGATGTCATGACGGAGCGCAGCTCCTCAGCGGACAGAGATGTAATCAAATCCAGGACAGACGAGTTTTCGTCAGGGCGCTGATCCTGCAGCCGCATAAGCAGCCGCAATATTTCCACCCCGGAGAAAGCGTCCGGCTTTATCAGACGAAACTTCTGCTGATTACCGTCAATCATGAGCGTAATATCCTTCGTAATAATCCGCATATATCTCCACTCTCCACTCTTCACTCTTCACTCTAAAAAATTCACTCTAAAAAAAACTCTCCACGCCGGAGAAGGCATCCGGTTTTGTCAGCCGGAAGCCCTGCGGGTTGCCGTCAATAAGTATCTGAATATCTTTCGTGATGGTTCGCATATTGCTTTCCCTGCCCTTTTATTGTAATATAAACCCAGCGAATACAGAATCAACTGAATACAAGGAGGATTGCCCATGAACATTCCGGAGAATATTCTCTCCACCCTCACCGATGAACAGAAGAAAAAGGCCGAAGCCGTGCAGTCCCCGGAAGAACTCCTCGCCCTGGCGAAGGAAGCCGGGTACGAACTGTCTCCGGAGCAACTGGAATCAGTTGCAGGCGGAGGCGGAAGCGACTGGTGTTCCATTTTTTGCGCTAGACACACTTGTGAAGATAACTGGTGCTGATAAGAATCCTACTGTTCCGTAATCGTCGTCGCGAGCAGGGTATACGTCAGATTGGTGCCTGTCCGGTCGAATGTCCGATCAGGCACTTTTTGCAGGCTCACGCCGGTGCAGACGACTGTGAAGCCGGCGACGGCGTCGTAGATGGTAAGGGTGCCCAGGGCGATCCGGTTCGGCGAGGCCGTCGACCGGGCCCATCTCGCCCACCGGCGCAGGAAGTCATCCCCGATGCTGTTCTGCGGCACTTCCAGGGTGATCGTCCCGTTCGTGGTCTTCAGCTTATTGACGACGATATAGCCGTCCGCTGTCGTGGTGTGGGATGTCAGATCTCCGGCTGCGGATACCACGATCTTCCCCATCCCGCACTGATGCAGGTTGGCGGTGCCCACGTCCGGGTGGTACAGGACGGACTTGCAGTCCGGAAGGCTGTATACGTTATAAGCCACAAAAATACCCCCAATTCATTGTTGTACCGGTTCCTGATCTGAGATACAATACCGGCAGAGAAATACTGCGAACGAACCGAAAGGAGCGATCTGCATGAACATTCCCGAGAATATCCTCAACACCCTCACCGACGAACAGAAGAAAAAGGTCGAAGCCGCAAAATCCCCGGAAGAACTCCTCGCCATCGCGAAGGAATACGGTCATGAACTGACCCCGGAACAGCTGGAAGCAATATCCGGAGGAAGCTTCTGGTGTCTGTCTGAATGTGATCCATTCGTGCCGATTCCCTACCCCAGCTCCACCTGAACCCTTCCGGGATACTCAGGCAGAACAGGCCTGCTTTTACACCATCACATTGACCGTGATCACAATCGACTCAATACTCCCCGCCAGCACCAGCCCGGCCTGGACCGGCACGGCCTTATGCGCTGCCCGGTCCGCGTCGGGCTGGTCGTCGTAGGAGTCCGCCCAGAGAGCAAAGCCGTTCTCGACGGTGTCCCCGGCGTGCAGCGGGCCGGTGTCCGCGCCTCGCCAGAGGCCGGAGGCCAGCACGCCCCGGTCGGTATAGCCTGAGAGAATCGACGTAAAGCGATTGATGAACTGCGCCGTGCTGTCGTCCGTCTGCGGCATCCGGTCCGGATTCTCCGCCAGCAGCGTCACCGCCGCGTTCTGCAGGTCGTCCGCGATCTTGTCCAGATACAGCATCTCGTCGTACCGGGCACCGGAAGAAACGGTGCCTTTTTCCAATAAC
>OMYT01000184.1 GCA_900315315.1 uncultured Eubacteriales bacterium
GTTTTCACCTTCTTTGCTACTGGTTCGAAAACCAATTATCTGCACTCGCTATTCAGGCTGTTGCCTGAAAATAGGGGTGCTTACGGAGCACACTCTATAATCAGACTTTTTCCAGAAAACTCCCGCAAAACATCCAATCCGTCGCATTACGGAAACTGATCATGATCGACAATGCAGGATGTCTGGAGGATCTGCGCGTTCCGCCCGCAAACCGCCTGGAAAAACTGGAGGGTGACCGGAGGGGACAATACAGCATTCGGATCAATGATCAGTACAGAATCTGCTTTACCGTGGAAGGCAATAACTTCTTTGACGTGGAGATTGTCGATTATCACTGATGCCGGAAAGGGGGCAATCCATATGAGCAACCGTATTCCAACCCCTACCATGGGTGAGATCCTGATGGAAGAGTTCATGGGACCGATGAATCTCTCAGCCTACAAGCTGGCCCAGAGCATTCATGTGCCGACTTCCAGGATTCAGGATATCCTGCATAACCGCCGGAAGATCTCAGCGGATACTTCCATCCGCCTCGGGCGCTTTTTCGGAGTGTCAGATCGTTTCTTCCTGGATATGCAGAACGATATCGAAATCCGGGAACTGACCGAGAAACTGGATGGAGATATCACCACGATCAAGCCGTACGCTGCCGTTGCTATGTAATCCTGCGTGGCAACATTTTGGCAACAGAAAATCTGATAGCCCATGCTTTATGGACAATCAGTGGAATCAGAATACCAGGAGCCACCGAACATAATCAAAATTGTTTAAGATTGGTTTGGCAGGAGCGAGTGGGAATATTCGGATAAGACAAGTTGGCGGATTCCAGAGGAAAAGCAGGAAGTTGAAACGTTTACCCGAGATTAGGATAATAGGGAGGGAATCATCATGGGATTCAATATGGATCAGGCAAGAGGACTGCTGGACAAGGGCATTCAGGAAGCACAGCAGGTAATTCAGGACCCGTCCAAGGTGGATGAGATTCTGGTGCAGCTGGAAGAGAAACTGAAAGAGGTTCCGAAGATTGGGGAAACGCTTTCGGAAGTGCCGTTGATGATTGCCATGATTAAGGCGTGGATCACAAAGGACTATACGGAAGTATCCCCGAAGGTGATCGCCTGCCTGGTCGGAGCGATTATTTATCTGATCAAGAAGAAGGATCTGATCTCAGACAATATCCCGGTTATCGGGATCGCGGACGATTTGGGTGTGATGGGACTGGCCCTGAAACTGTGCGAGCCGGAACTGAAAGCATTTGCCGAGTGGCGGGCGGCGAAAAATGCAGTACAGGGATAAGTGAAGGTTAAAAAAAATTCAACTGTCGCTTATATCTTCTAAGCCTGCCGCGAAGAAGGCTGCTCCGAAGAACGAAGTGATTATCCAGTCCCCGCTGGGCGCCGAGATTACGCCCGCTGAGATCCTGGCCAAGGTCGGTCCGGTGGATCAGGTGTATGTGAGGGTCGATGAGAACAAGCTCTACTGGGTCAAGGGCAAGGAGAGCGGTTTTGTGGAGATCTGGGATTAAGCAGACGAAGGACAGGGAATGATTATACCGGTTGCGGAGTTGATCTGCAGCCGTTTTTTTCTGCTCATGGGAATATCGGAATGGAGGGCCGTCCCCTTGTTCCCGCGGGACCGGTTTTCCTTTTGTTTTTCATTGACTGAAATGTTTCAATTGTAGATGCAGCAAAGATACCAGATATATATCCATATTAAGGTTCGGATCCGGTTTGCGAATCACATTCATTTGAAGGAGGAGAACCCCCAATGAAGAAGATCATGCTGTTTGTCCTGGCACTTTGTCTGAGTTTCGCCGTTTTCGGCGGGACTGCTTTTGCCGAAACTGCTGAGTCGGAAGCAACGTCAGCGGAAAAACCTGCGGCGGAGATGACCGCGGAGGAGCTTCGCCAGGCAGGCCTGGACGCTTATAACGTGAAAGACTACAGCAAGGCGATGGAGTATTTTCAGCTTGCGGCGGATCTCGGTAACATCGAATCGTGGAGATCCATCGGTTATCTATATCAATGGGGCTTTGGTGTAGAACAGGACTTTGACAGGGCGCTGGAGTATTATCATCTGGCAGCCGATCAGAACGACGTGAAAACCTTGGTGAATCTC
>OMYT01000179.1 GCA_900315315.1 uncultured Eubacteriales bacterium
CCCAGGCTTCGGAACGGTACAGTCCCTTACGCCTATTTATGCATAAAGGGAAGCATTTTGCCGCCCTTTGAAGCAAACTTGGCCATTCCCTGCATCTTCTTCATCAGCTTCTTGCTGTCGTCAAAGTTCTTCAGCAGGCGGTTCACGTCCTGAACCTTCATACCGCAGCCGGCGGCAATGCGCTTGCGGCGGCTGCCGTTGATGATCTCCGGTTTCTGCCGTTCTTTCGGCGTCATGGACCGGATGATCGCTTCTACTCTGGCGAATTCCTTTTCATCCACATTGGCTTCTTTCAGCTTCTGGCTGATGCCGCCCATGCCGGGAATCATACCCAGGATGGTATCCAGGGAGCCCAGCTTTTTAATCTGCTGCATCTGCTCCAGGAACTGTTCCAGGGTGAACCAGGGTGAATTCGTCTTTCTTGAGCTTTTTCTCCATCTCCAGCGCTTTGGCCAGATCCGTGGTATCTTTGATCTTATCGATCAGGGACAGGATATCGCCCATACCCAGGATACGGGAAGCCATACGGTCCGGATAGAACGGTTCCAACGCGTCCAGCTTTTCGCCCATACCTACGAATTTCACCGGACAGCCGGTCACTTCCCGTACGGAAAGCACCGCGCCGCCCCGGGCATCGCCGTCCAGCTTGGTCACCACCAGGCCCGTCAGGCCCAGTTCTTTATTGAAGGTGTCCGCCACGGTCACGGCGTCCTGGCCGGTCATAGCGTCCACAGTCAGCAGAATCTCGTGAGGCTGTACAGTTGCCTTGATATTCTGCAGTTCTTCCATCAGTTTCTCGTCGATGTGCAGACGACCGGCGGTATCGATGATGATCGTATCGCAGGCCAGGTGCGCCGCTTTTTCCAGCGACTGCCGGGCAATCTCAACCGGCGACACCTCGTTCCCCAGCGAGAACACCGGCACGCCAACCTGCTCGCCCAATACCTGCAGCTGGGTAATCGCAGCCGGACGGTATACGTCGGCAGCTACCAGCAGCGGGTTCTTCTTCTTTTTTTTCAGGTTGAAGGCCAGCTTACCCACCGTCGTGGTTTTACCGGTACCCTGCAGGCCAACCAGCATGATGATGGTAGGCGGCTTATCCGCCACCGTCAGCTTGGCCTGGGTTCCGCCCAGGAGCTCCGTCAGCTCTTCGTCAACAATCTTGATGATCTGCTGGCTGGGGCTCAGGTTCTGCTGAATCTCCGCGCCTAACGCGCGCTCTTTGATTTTTGCGACAAAGTTTTTAACTACTTTAAAGTTTACGTCAGCCTCCAACAGGGCCATGCGGACTTCCCGAAGGGGCGCCTTCAGATCCTCTTCCGTAATCTCCTTGGTGCCGCGGAACATCTTGATTGCGTTCTGCAACCGTTCTGATAAACTCTCAAAAGCCATTCAGTTACCTGCTTTCATCATTCAATTCCTGCATGATCTCCCGCAAACGGGATATCTGTGTATCTTTATGTTTTTCTGCCGCGCCGTCCAGGATTGCTTCCGCTTCAACCGTCAGCATCCTCATCTTTTCCACGCGCTGCAAAAAGCCCAACATTTCTTCGTAATGCTCCAGCGTCTGCTCCACCCGCTTCAGTAAATCGTGGATGGCCTGCCGGGACACGTTCATTTCTTCGGCGACTTCCGCCAGGGAATAATCTTCACAAAAATACAGCTCCAGGCACTGCCGCTGCTTTTCCGTCAGCAGGGCGCCATAGATTTCATACAGACTGCCGAACCGGATCCGGTCGTTAAAATCAGTTGCCGCCATTGTGTCTATCTCATTCCCTTCTGCTCAACATGAGCATTATACACGGATTAAGAAAAGCTGTCAAGTATTTTTGCTTGACAGCTTAAAATATTATGGCTTACTGTATGTAGTTTTTAATTCCAAAACTACAACCTGTTCCTTTCGTCCAAACCATCGATTTCGTCCGAATTAAACATAATTTGGATGAAGGCTCAAGATGTTGGACGAAAGATATTACTCAAAACCCCAGCGCCTGCATCAGCTTCAGCGCCAAAGGAACCACCAGCAGGCCCGGCAGGTAATTTAACACTTTCAATTTGGTTACACCCAGCATGTTAAAGCCGATGGCCAGGATCATCAGGCTGCCTGTACAGACCAGTTCCTTAATCAGCGTTTCGGATAAATAAGGGGCAATGTATTCTGCCAGCAGCACGATACCGCCCTGAAAGACCAGCGTGAACAGCGCGGATCCCATGACGCCCACG
>OMYT01000178.1 GCA_900315315.1 uncultured Eubacteriales bacterium
AATGACAGTCTGGGCAGAGCTGCCGGGGACGATCTTCTTCGATTCTGGGCAAATCGGACGCTTGCGACTTTTTCAGATGAAGAGGCTATGGGGCGCGTTGCAGCAGATCGATTTGTTGTTCTTCGCCGTAACGGAGGAGATGAAGCACTGCAGAAGGACGATCAGGAGATACTTGGACCGGTACGAACCTATTTCATAGATCGGGGCAAGGAGAATCGGGTACTTCTATGTGGTGGCGTTTATGTAGTAACTCCGGCAGACCGACAGCAGATAAATATTGACCACATGATGGACTGTGCGCGTATGGCGGAGAGAAAAGTACATGATACCCGTAATGAAGGTTATGAGTTTTATAACCCTGAGCAGTGGGAAAAAGGAAAACAAGTTGCTGACATTATCAATCATCTGCCAGCTGCAATCAAATCCGGCGGTCTCCATGTCTGGTATCAGCCCCAGGTGAATTATGAAACGAGAAAAATCACGGGAGCAGAAGCACTTTGTCGTTGGGATCACGATAAGATAGGGTTTTTATATCCTTCGGATTTTATTTCCGTATTGGAGGAATCCGGGCTCATTTATGATCTGGATTGCTTTGTATGGGACAAGGTTTGTCAGGACTTACATCGCTGGAACGAGCAGGGCTATCACCGCTCTATTTCTGTGAATGTATCGCGTTGTGACATCCGGGAAGATCGAGATATTCCCGGACAATTTAGCAGCCTGATTCAGAAGTACAACATTTCCCCCGATCAGCTTCGAATCGAGATTACGGAAACCGCATTTGCAGAATACCCTGATTTGCTGATCAGAAACACAATAAAGCTAAGGGAGCTTGGCTTTCAGGTCGAGATGGATGATTTTGGAAGCGGCTATTCTTCCTTACATATGCTTAAAGAGGTACCTGTTGACCGTATCAAACTGGATCTTCATTTTCTCACATCATCAGGAGATCAGAAAAAAAGCCGCACAATTGTCAGCTATATGATCCAGATGGTGGAAAAATGGAAAAATTGGAAATGAAGATGATCGCAGAAGGGGTAGAAACCAATGAGCAGGCAGAGTTCCTTCACGATCAGGGCTGTTCTGAAATGCAAGGTTATTATTTTTATAAACCTATGCCAGTAGAGGAATTTGAGAAGTTGAAAGAAGAAATCTGAAAGAAGGACTGTTTTATGCATTCCATCAAAACCAAGATAACTGCTATGACAGTCTGCGTCATCGTGATAGCAATGGTCGTTGCCACAGCTTTTGGTGTGACGGCCATAAGGGATATCGGAAACCATGATGCGGAACAGACCCTGCTCTTGTTATGCGAAACAGGGCAGAAAGACCTGAACTATTATTTTCAGAACGTAGAACAGTCGGTAAAAACGGTTGCGGCATTCGTTGAGTCCGATCTGAATGGGTTAGATGACGAAAACCTTCAGGCACATATGAACCGGGTCAGCGATGTCTTTCAGAAACTGGCATATAACATGAATGGCGTTTTGACTTACTATTACCGGATCGATCCGGAAGTTTCTCAGAATGTCAAAGGTTTCTGGTATGTGAATACCGATGACAACGGCTTTCAGGAGCACGAGGTAACGGATATTACCGATTATGACACGAATGACACCTCTTCACTGGTCTGGTTCACTGTTCCCAAAGCAACCGGAAACGGTGTCTGGCTGCCGCCTTATATTACAGAGAATTTGGGGGCCCGCGTGATCTCCTATAATGTCCCCGTTTATCATGATGGACAGTTTGTCGGTGTCATTGGTATCGAAATCGATTACTCCACGATGGCGGAAGTCGTGAATCATATCACCCTCTATGATAACGGGTATGCCTTCCTGAATGACGAAGAGGGTAGTATTATCTATCATCCGCATATGGATGTCACCACGATGGAAACCCAGCCAAAGGTACCGAGCGGACTTTTAAGCAATGAGAAGTTCATCCATTATACTTTTGACGGCGTTGAAAAGGAGGCAGTCTGGCTTCCGTTAAGCAATGGGATGCGCCTGAATGTTACGGTTCCCGTTCAGGAGATCAATGCTGCCTGGCAAAAATGGGTCACAGAGATTACGATTGTCTTTGCCGCGCTGCTGGTCCTCTTTATCGTTCTTATCATGACCTTCACAGGGCAAATCACAAGTCCTCTTCAGAAACTGACAAAAGCTGCGGAGCAGATCAGCGAAGGTTACTATGATACCGAGCTGGATTATGATAAGAAGGACGAAGTCGGCGTTCTTACGGCATCCTTCAAAAAGCTCATCATGAATCTGAATGTCTATATCAAGAACCTGAACGATATGGCCTATATCGATGCTCTGACCGGAATCGGAAATCGTCTGGCTCTCAGGCGTGACTACGAATCCTATCAGGGGCATGAAGTCACGGTTCTGATGCTGGATCTGAATGACTTCAAGCTGATCAACGACACTTGCGGTCATGAGGAGGGAGACCGTGTTCTTCAGGAAATCGGAAAACTGCTCTCAGACACTTTCGGAAAGGAACACTGCTATCGGTATGGCGGCGATGAATTCCTTGTTATCGTGCCGGATATTTCGAGTTCCGAATTTAATGAGAAGCTGGAAAATATAAAACAAAACAAGCCCGCTGTTGATGATACTGCTAAGGCAGGTTTCTCTATCGGATATGTCCGAGGGGTGCTGACGGATTCGGATATGCTGCGAAATCTGATCTCCAGAGCAGATGTAAAAATGTATGAATCAAAGCGGGAGAAGAATCGTATTGCCGCAACTGGACGGGGAATTCCGGACCCACAGATGCGGCCTGCCGAATATACGGTTGAGGAGTTAAAAACGTTTCTGAAGGAAATGTCTGAAAAATATGCCCTTGCCCGTGTGGTGGACCCGATCGAGTGCCGGATTATAGAACTGAAGGATGATGGCAGGATCAACATGAATGAAAGCTGCTATGGGATATGGAATTCCGAGCAGAAGTGCATTAACTGTTCCAGTGCTTTGGCCTGC
>OMYT01000173.1 GCA_900315315.1 uncultured Eubacteriales bacterium
ATTTGTATGCGGTAATCCCTGTTACCTTGATTGTAGCGATCTGCAGTATACAGGTAAATCCGCGTTTCTGCAAATCGGAGGTCATTACATATTATCTAAAAACCTACTGCGCGTTACGCGCTAAGAACTATGAAAAAAGATATCATTACTCTCGCCACCCAATTTCGCACCGCAATTGAAAACACACCAGACCTGCCAGTGCCGTTTGATACGTTTCCCAAAGGATGTTGCGGTGATACATCTGATCTTCTCGCACAGTGGTTATGGGACAACGGATATGAATCGCGATATTACTGCGGAAGAAGAGCGCCTGACCAAAGAACCCATGCCTGGCTTGAGGTGGATGATCTGGTTGTAGACATCACAGGCGATCAGTTTTCTGATTTTTCGGAAACGATCTATGTTGGGCCACTTACCCCGTTTCACATTGCTTTCCACATTCCCGAAGTAGAGCACGATATGGTGAACGGGTTCCACATTTACGATGCTGGGAGTGTGGCCAAGCTTGAATGGATATACAAGAAGATTCTTGAACACATCCCAGAGTCAGATGAGGACTTCCATCTCACCCCAGACCAGATCAATTACATAAAACCCCAACAAACCAAAGCCACCACCCTTGTCTACGTCCCAACCTCTCCATATTATGAACCGGATCCAGACAAAAGAAGAACATCAGCACGAACGCTGAAGCGTGGGTGGGAATACCAGCGAGCTAAACAGAGAGTTGGCATTATAATAAGCGTTATCGTACCAATATACAATGTGGAACCATATCTAAAAGAGTGCATCGACAGCATAGTAAATCAAACTTATAGGGATATTGAAATAATTCTTGTTGACGATGGCTCAACAGATCACTGCGGACAGATCTGCGATTCATATACTGATTCTCGCATCAAAGTCTTTCATACTGAAAATCATGGTTTAAGCGCAGCAAGGAACTTTGGAATAGACCATTCTATTGGGGATTTTCTCTTCTTCATTGATAGCGATGACTGGATAGAACCGATTGTATTGGAGAGGGCAATTGAGAATATAGGAAATGGAGATATTCTATGTCTTGACAGCAAAGAAGCTGTTTACTCGGGGTATGAAGCTCTTGTTGCTAACATAAAAGGTGTTATCGACAATGCGGCGTGGAATAAGCTCTATAAACGGGAATGTTTCGAGAGCACTCGTTTCCCTGATGGCCGCATTATGGAGGATGTTGCAACAACATACAAACTTCTTTTTCATGCAAAACGTGTTATATGTATTAACTATAATGGATATCATCATAGGTACCGAGAAGGAAGCATAAGTAATACCAGAAATCTGGTGATCTATGCGGACAATTGGACAGCTTTTTTGGAGAGGTGTCAGTTCTGTATTCCTCTTATCGATACGGAAGACTTAGAACTGCGACAAGATCTTCTGGAAAGCTGTGCTTTAGCTATTTCCTGCGCATGGGGAAGGCGGAATGATATCGAATCGGCTGAGTCCCCGGTTTGGAAAGAAATGTCAAACGCAGCAAAAACAATGTTTCCGCCTGAATATCGCAAGCATTTTTCATTTCGCATTCGAGGTGCTTTGTTCCTTGCAAGATATAATAAGCCATGGTCATTCTGGATAGCAAACAAGGCACTGAAACTGACGAAGAAGTATATGGAGCGATGATGAATTGTTTCATATACGATTAAGGATGAAGATCATTGAGCAATGTGCAAACAAACACAAGGTAATGATGATTAGAATATTTGTGAAGGATGTATGGGAATAAGTGGGCTGATATGATTTTTGTATTTGAAGAGATCATTTCATGAAATATGTGATTCATGCAGAGTAAACATTATAATGGGCCCCCTGTCAAGACCACTCACGAAAAAATCATCGTGAACATGTTACCTGCAGAATAAGCCATTCCAAACGGACTATTCCATCATAGAGAAGACCAGATGGAGAAGTGGCGGCCCCGTCCGACCTCACGCTGCGTGCGTAAAGTAATCAGCAAAGACTTTGCTCGGGGTTTTGTAATCAAGAGCCTGGTGCGGACGGACATCATTGTATTCGCTGATATAGTAAGCAAGGTCTATACGAAGAGCCTTCGGACTGCGGTATTCGTTGATGTAAATTTTCTCGGATTTTAGGGATCGGAACCATCGCTCTATCATAATGTTGCCAGCCCATCTGGATTTGCCGTCCATGCTCGTCGCTGGTGAACTGGCAGCCTTGGTCGCTGTTGAGAATTTCCGGCGTTCCATTCGTGAAGATAGCGTTTCTAACCGCGATGATGACAGAATCGGCGTCCAGCGTGTCTGATAGATACCAGCCGACGATTTTCCGGCTGTACCAGTCAATAACTGCAGTGAGAAACATGTGGCTGTGAACCATCTTGATATAGGTGATATCCACCGACCACGCCTGGTTTGGGCGGGTAATCTGACAGTTGCGAAGCAGATATGGCACGATTGCCTGCTTGAAGTTCCGCTTGGAGAGGTTCGCTTTGGGGTAGATCGCACTGATCCCCATCTCCGCTATGCAGTTGCGGATCATTTTCCGGCCTACATCAAGCCCTTCTTTCCAGAGAAGAACAGCGATTTTTCTGCTCCCTATTGCCGGCATCCTAGTGTGCCAATAGTCGATTCTGGCCATGACTCTCTCTCGAAACAGCCTCGCTGCCTCGTCCGGCTCCTTGCCCTTATAGTACAGCGTAGCACGGTTGATTCCTAGCAGACTGCACTGCCGCCGAACCGACAGGTCATCTCTTTTCTGGATCAATTTCTGGGATTGGCAGCCCACACGTGCGAAAGCAATCCTGGAGGAAGTCTCTTTCAATGGTCAGTTGACCGATTGTTCTGAGCATCTGATTGTTCTTCTTCTCCAGGGCGGCCTCCTTCCTGCGAGCTTCTTTCTCCGCTTTGCCGGAATCCTCGAAGAGGCTGGGTGCTTTATCCAGAAACTCTTTCTTCCAGGTTCGGACCATATTGGGATTCAGATCGTACTTGGAAGCTATTGCACTCAATTCGGATTCCCCTTGCAGAACCTCGAGTACGACTTTGGCTTTAAAAGCTGGGGTGTAGGTTTTCTTTGACATGGTATCGTCTCCTTTGTGTGGTGATCTATGATACCATGTTCACGATGTTTTTAAAATCCCT
>OMYT01000170.1 GCA_900315315.1 uncultured Eubacteriales bacterium
TATTTCTGTGTTATGATATCACTGAACAAGACAAAATGATGAGAATCTAATGGGGAAAAGCTTTCCAAACCTGCGGATGAATACACAGAAATAGCCCCGAGCTTTCCGGACAAGTTAAACTCCATCACATAAAAGAGGTTCAGGGGGACGATGGCATCATGACGGAGAGAAACGTATTACTTGAAAATGAAATCAAAGCCAACTTTATTTTGGCGAAAATTATGCTTCTGATTTTTTTCATCGTAATACTCACGGTTATTCTGACGCTGACCGGTTTTTTCGTGCAGCCGAGATTCGATTACTGGCTGATCCTCACGGTTCTCGCCGAATTACTCTTTCTGGCCGGAGCGATTCTCTGCAAGCATTATAAAGGCGAACCCCCATGGATGAAGCATGTGTTAATCATGATCCTGATCATATCGGTTTTTATTCTGAACGGAATCTACACGGATTCCGCCTCGCTGCTGTTGTGCATTCCGGTCGTTTTGTCCATCCGTTACTTCTCCGGAAAATATTCGTTTTATGTCGCGCTGGCAACGTTTGTGGCTTTTTTTCTCTCAGCCGTCTGGGGCGCCAACGCCGGGATTCCGGACCTGAATGTCATGGAATATCCGCTGGGAACCGTGATCCGCATGGAGCATACGACCTGGCTGGTGGAAGCAGTCGAGGGGATTCCCTATGATCATCGGCTGCAGATCACGAATACGTTGCTGTATGATTTTCTCCCGGATATGGCGATCTATCTGGCAATCGCAACGGCTGCTGTTTTTATCGCGAAACAGGGACGTGCCCTCATCCTGAAACAGCAGGAGCTGACCTCGAGGACGGCACGGATCGATACCGAACTGGAACTGGCAGCCCGAATTCAGACAAGCGCGCTTCCGCGTGTTTTTCCGGCCTTTCCGGAGCATGACGAGTTTGACATCCATGCCGCCATGACACCGGCCAAAGAAGTGGGTGGGGATTTTTATGATTTCTTCATGACGGATGAGGACCATCTGTGCATGATTATCGGCGATGTTTCCGGGAAAGGCGTGCCGGCAGCCCTGTTCATGATGTCCGCAAAAACGCTGATGAAAAACAATGCCATAAGCGGAAAAACGCCTTCGCAGATCCTTTCCGATACCAATAAGGCCCTATGCACCGGGAACACCGAAATGATGTTTGTGACCCTTTGGATCGGGATCCTGGAACTGTCCACAGGAATCGTGACCGCCTCAAACGCGGGCCATGAATTCCCCGCATTGATGAAGGATGGCCGGTTTATCCTGTATGAAGATGTCCATGGCAGACCTGTCGGCTATTTGCCCAAAGCAAAGTATACTGATTATGAGATACAGATAAAACCGGGAGACAGGCTGTTTGTTTATACCGACGGGATCCCGGAAGCCCAGGGCAGCGACACCGGAATGTTCGGTACAGACCGGATGATCGAAGCGCTGAATGAAGGCAAGGATCTGAATCCGGAGCAAATGCTGGAAAAAGTACAGGATGCCGTGAGCACCTTCGTCGGCAATGCGGAGCAGTTCGATGATCTGACAATGATGTGCCTTGAATACAAGGGATTTTCAGTTTAGCAGGAGAAGGCTGAGCATTATGAATGACGATATTCAGACCAGATTACGGATGTCCATTTCCTGTGCAAGCCCCCGATGGGCAGCGTGCCCCACATGAACATCATCGATTGACTGAAAGAGACGGAATAGGAGAAAACAGCATGAAAGCAAATGAAACCACGTCCGGGATCGGCATGATTGAGGGCAGCGCGTACAGAAACAAGTTCTTCAGCGTCGAATACACACTGCCCGAGGGGTACAGCTTCTACAACGCCGATCAGCTCACCGCAATGAATTCGGCTATCATCAAGCTCCACAACGACCAGGCAGTTCTGGACGCGTTTAAGAAGGGCAATGCATTCTTCGACATGGCGGCTGTAGCCGAAAACAATCCCAACGTCAGCATCGTCATACAGATCGCCGGATCCGACGCAACGATCGTCAATGAAGCAGGGTATATCGAGGCAGTCAGGGGCAAGATTATTGATCAGTTGAACAGCACCGGCGCTGCCGTGAAGAGCGACGAGACCGGCACGTATACGAACCTGAAGACGGGCGACAAATTCACGGCCATGAAACTCGCCATCGAAACGCAGGGCGCTCCCTTGTACGAAGAGATCCTCTGCATCAAGGCCGGCGATCACTTCATGAACGTCACCGTGACGGCGAGCGACGAGGTCGAGCTCGATTCCGTTCTCAGCCACCTGACCCGCATCCGGTAAACCAGTTTTCTCATGGAGAATC
>OMYT01000196.1 GCA_900315315.1 uncultured Eubacteriales bacterium
CCGACCTGCTCAAAACCGCCGTACATGGACATCTGAATGGTCAGGTCGTTCGCTGCCAGTTCCTTCAGCGCGGAAACGGATTCGTTGTCTTCCCAGGCCACGGTGACCGGAGTATCGTTGATCTTCATCTGCATCATGGGTTCCTCCTCCTCTTCGCTTTCGTCAAGCTCGATCAGCACGTCATAGCTTCCGTTCAGAGCCGCGATGTCCGACAGCGGGCAGGTGATCACGCCGATATTCACCTGACTGCCGTAGATCTCGGATTCGTCCTGATCCTCAAACAGGATCGTAAAGTAAGGCGCGTCGGTGGCGTAGTCGATATCGCCGTTCAGCCAGCCGTAATGCTCTTCTTCCTCATTGTAGGGCAGGTCTTCAGTCACGCCGCAGAAGTCATGGGAATAGCGGCTCATGTGCTGGATGTAGGGCAGCTTGGCGATCAGCGCCTGGGCGGTTTCGCTGTCATTCAGGACGCCGGGGATCACAGTGTCGCCAAAGTGCAGCAGGATTTTCGTGCCGTTCTCCGGCGGCAGGCGGGTCGGCATGGTGGGATCATCGGTCTGCATCTGTGCCCCGTCCTTTGCCACACGCTTTCCGCTTTCTGCACAAGTAGTCATGCACACAGACAGCATCATCAGAATCGCCAGCAGGATCATCATGGTACGCTTCATTTTAATTTCCTCCTCATTTTATCGTGCTTCGCACATATTCTCTCACTTCAGTTTCAGAGCTGCCGGGGTCAAATCCGGAAACCGCCACGCCTCGAACCACGGTGGCGTTCGGCTGCAACTGTTGAATCTTCTCCACGGTATCCGCAAAGCGGCTGCCACAGTGGGTGGTCATGACATAAACCGTTTTACCGGAGAGATCGGTTTCCTCCAGAAAAGCCCGCAGGGGTGTGCATACGGTGTAATGCCAGATGGGAGCACAGGGGTGTGCATACGGTGTAATGCCAGATGGGAGCAACCAGCCATACTGTGTCATATCCGCTGACATCCTCCAGATGAGAAGCCAGCGCCAGATCCACGTGATCGATATCCTGGCCTTCGCCTACCTGCACGGTCTGATCATAATCCGAAGGGTAGGTATATGCGGTCTGGATTTGGAACACATCCGCTTTAGTTTCCTCAGTGATCCAGCCGGCGATCATCTGGGCATTGCCGACCAGTGCGCCATCTTTGCCGCGGTTCAGGGTCGCACTGGAAACTACATCCACATCCGGATCAAACACGGTATTCCCGACCCGTGAGAACCAGACGACCAGTGTTCTGTGATTCTCTCCGGGGATCAGGCCGACAGGCTCCGCGGCCTGCGGGATATAATCTGCATACCGAGTGTAGTTACTGATCTCATCGTCACATTCCGCAAATGCGCCTGTCTGGAGTATTGCCAGCATCGCTGTCACCAGAATTGCGATCCATCTTTTCAATGCTTTCCCTCCTCTGCCGAAGAACCGTTTGTTTTTACGGTCCAGACCAAATAATCCAGGAGGTCCAGCTTCTTCTGTTCTGTATGAATCCTCTCCAGCAAGAGGCGGCGGTAATCCGCAAGCAGTCGCATCTGATCCTTCTGACTTCCGGAATGCTGACACGCTTCGAACTGTTTGATCAGCTCCTTGCCGCAGCCCGCATTCATAAACCTGCTCCTCGCTCATGGCAATCACATGCCCACCTCCCAGATCATATTATAAAGAACACCATTCAAGATAGCAAATACTTAAAAGATAATATGATTTTTGCTTTTCAGGCAATAATAAATGTGGTATGATGAAATGGGAGGGATGTATATGGAACTGAGGGTGCTCAATTATTTTCTGACGGTAGCGCGGGAAGGCGGACTGACCGGAGCCAGCGAAGTACTGCACGTTACGCAGCCCACCATGTCCCGGCAGATCCAGGAGCTGGAGGAGGAACTGGGGCAGAAACTGTTTATCCGCACGACCCGCTCCATGGTGCTGACGCCGGAGGGCATGCTGCTCCGCAAGCGTGCCGAAGAAATCCTGGAGATGGCGGAACGGACGAAAGCGGAGTTTTCCTCCATGGGCACCGCCGTGGCCGGGGATGTTTTCGTCGGCAGCGGTGAAACCTTCGCATTGAAAAAAGTGACTGACCTGATGGCACAGATCAGGGAGGATCATCCGGGCATCCGTTTCCAGATCTACAGCGGCAACGCGGAAGATGTGATGGAACGGCTGGAAAGGGGCTTGCTCGACTTCGGCGTTCTGGTGGAACCGGCGGATGTGTCTCGCTACAACAGCCTTCGGCTTCCCGCAAAAGACACCTGGGGCCTGGTCTTGCGCCGGGATCATCCGCTTGCTCAGAAAAAGCATATCCGGAGAGAAGATCTGACCGGCATTCCCCTGATCATGTCCCGCCAGGATATGGCATCACAAAAAGCCGGCAACGACTACCTCGACTGGTTCGGGAAAACCTATGAGTCGCTGAACATCGTTGCCGGTTACAGCCTGATGTATAACGGCGCGCTGATGGTCAAGTCCGGCATCGGCTGTGCGGTAGGCCTGGATCAGGTCGTCAACACTACAGAAACCTCCGACCTCTGCTTCCGTCCCTTTGATCCGCCGCTTGAAGCAGGCATCGTAGTCATCTGGAAGAAGTATCAGGTGTTTTCCAAGCCTGCTGAGATGCTGCTGGAGAGGATGATGGGTGTGTTCTATGCGGTTATAATTTCACAGGCTCGTTTCGGAAAACTTGGGACATTATTCTGTAGCTTTCACACTCGATCGCTACGGCCATGTAACAGATTCCATGCGGAAGACAAGTTCCGACCGCATGCAGCGATTTATAGAAGCCCTGTGAAAACCGTATAGTCGTACGGTAGTCATATTTCCGCCAAAACGAAAGCTGAGACCGTTGATTTACAACGGTCTCAGATGTGCGGGAAACAGGACTTGAAGACCGGCCTGTTGCTTAACGCCAGTAATCCCTGTGCAATCTGCATCAAATATATTACCAGATGAAACAATTTCAAGCAATATAGAACAACCAGTAAAAATGCTCTTGCTTTCTGGTAAGGGTAAGTTATTAGGAAAAAACAAGCCCGCGAAAACGGATTATTACCTCATGTATTTGACATTAGCGATATCCCATCGATATACCATTCCCTTCAGGGGCTTTTTCTTTTTTTGGGGAGTTACAGGGAGAACCATCATAGTAAAATGTGAGTCTTTTTCATTTACAACCATATGAGGCCTGGTTCTGCAGTCAATGGTCAATGGCAAATTGATAATAACGATGAATGGCATCCA
>OMYT01000167.1 GCA_900315315.1 uncultured Eubacteriales bacterium
GGCATTGCTGGAGCAGGAATTATCGTAGTATGTGTGGCACTTGCAAGCATCATCAAGTCTTAAAGCAAATATTATAAATGCAACTGATAATTCCAGTTTGTCCGTGAACCTGCTGGTAAGGAATCTCGGAAGATAGAACTTCATGACCGGGCGGCTTCGGCCGCCCTTATTTCGTTTTCCCTCCGCACCTGAATCAGTTCAGCCGCGTCCAGCAGGTCGTCCAGGGTATAGGTCCCGTCCCAGAGTTCATGCTGTTTCCAGTATCCCAGCGCCACCGGCAGGAACAGGAACTCGTCGATATTCGGGCAGCTTACGGGGACGTAGTCGCATCGGCGGGCGGAGCATTCCGTCCGCCGTCTCCGAAAAAACCTTCCAGCGCCCAGGCAATCTCCTCCAGGACCAGCTTCATACAGGAGACGGTATCGTGCTTCAGCTCCGGCCAGCCCCATTCCGATCCGGTCATAACCGGGTTCGGCCCTGCCGGCAGCAGGACCGATATATGGTTCAGGCAGGAGGTCATGACGGAGCGGAGCTCATCGGAGGACAGGGAGGTAATAAGGTCGAGGACGGAGGAATTCTCTTCCGGTTTGGCACTCTGCAGCCGCAAGAGCAGCCGCAGGATCTCGACTCCGGAGAAAGCATCCGGCTTCGTCAGGCGGAAGCTTGTCGGGCTGCCGTCAATGGGCAGTTGAATATCTTTGGTGATGATTCGCATGTTGTGTTCCCTACCCTTATGATGTTTTATGAACCCAGCGAATACTGATTGAGAAAAAAGGCCTTAAAATAATTATTGTCTTTGTACTGCCATCCGGTATATGATATACGTATGAACTGATGAATCCTATAAAATTGACAGATAAGGAGGCCTCCGCCCATGGAAGAAAACAGGAAAAATGATCAGAAGATTCAGGAACTGAGTCCCGAAACAATGGAACAGGTTTCAGGAGGATCCGGTATACCGACCAAAACAAAATTCTGCAGCAACTGCAAAGAAACAACCACATGGATCTCTCTGCGCGGTGTCTGGACCTGCGGCAAATGCGCTCGCAACATCAGCGGAAATCCTGTCGTTTTGTAATCAACGCTTGCAGATCATGCTCAGGCCTCTTCGGCGGCCCTGCCGGCACAGAACAAGGGGACGGCCCTTCTTGTTCCGCGAACGCGGAACTACAGGACTGACCCCGACGTTCCCAGAAAGCAACAGACAAGGAGATAAACCTATGAGCATTCCCGAGAATATCCTTAACACTCTGACCGACGAACAGAAGAAAAAGGCCGAAGCCGCAAAGTCCCCGGAAGAGCTCCTTTCCCTTGCGAAGGAATCCGGATATGAACTCTCTCAGGAGCAGCTCAGCCAGGTGTCAGGCGGAAAACACCTTTGTCCTAACCTGAATAAAAAATGCAAGGATAAGGAAGTTCCCGATTCTGGATGGTAAAACCGTTATGCCGCTGTCTCATCACTGCTCGGTGATCGTCGTCGCGAGCAAGGTATAGGTCAGGTTGGTCCCTGTCCGGTCGAATGTCCGGTCAGGCACTTTTTGCAGGCTCACGCCGGTGCAGACCACCGTGAATCCGGCAACGGCGTCGTAGATCGTGAGCGTTCCCAGGGCGATCCGGTTCGGGCTGGCGGTCGACCGGGCCCACCGGGCCCACCGGCGCAGGAAGTCGTCCCCGATACTGTTCTGCGGCACTTCCAGGGTGATCGTCCCGTTGGTGGTCTTCAGTTTGTTCACGACGATATACCCGTCCGCCGTGGTCGTATGGGACGTCAGATCCCCCGCCGCAGACACCACGATCTTTCCCATCCCGCACTGGTGCAGGTTGGCGGTACCGACATCCGGATGATACAGGACAGATTTGCAGTCCGGGAGAGAATAGACATTATAGGCCATGAGGATACCCCCAATTCAGAATTATGGATTGTTCAGAGCACCAATCCGGTATACAATAATCACAGAGAAAAGAAACCATCTTGATTATGAGGAGGACCCCATCATGAACATTGACGAAAGCATCCTCAGCAAACTGACTGACGAACAGAAGAAAAAGGTCGAAGTCGCACAGTCCCCGGAAGAACTTCTCGCCATCGCAAAGGAAGCCGGCTATGAACTGTCTCAGGAAGAACTGGAAGCGGTATCCGGAGGCAAGAAATTTTGGTGTACAAAAAATGATGGATGTAAACAATGGAAAGATCCATGCCACATATATTGATTTGAACAGCAGCAGCCTCCTGTAACCTCAAATCATAACATTCACGGTAATCACAATCGACTCAATACTCCCCGCCAGCACCAGCCCGACCTGGACCGGCACGGCCTTATGCGCCGCCCGGTCCGCGTCGGGCTGG
>OMYT01000166.1 GCA_900315315.1 uncultured Eubacteriales bacterium
CAAGGCGTTGAGATCTTCTAACCTTGCACTTATTATACCATGAACCACGCCCTACACGTTGAATTTGTTATGTTTTTGGTTTGTTGAGCAAACCCTAAGTTCATAGGGGGACTTTTCTCTAAAGCTTTTGTCTTCGTCATCATTGTCCACCTCCAGACGGATCCGTGCGGCAATGGCCTCCAGGCGGGCACGGGAGGCCTCCCCGGACCGCACTTCCGCCTTCAGCTTGATCGCTGCCTCCGGTTTGCCGTAAGTCCGCTCCAGAATGATTTCCATGATCCGGACCTTGACGTTTGCCGGCGTATTTTCATCATCCAGCAGCGCCGTCATTCGCCCCGCGACGCCCGGCGCCAGCTTTTTGATTTCCTCCAGAGCTTCACGTTCCTCCCAGGTGGGTTTCTGTTTCCCGGACGGGTTTCCGGAGCTCCCGGGCAGGAACTTCCCGCCCCGGTCCCGCAGCACTTCCGGCGGCTCCTGGGATATTTCCTCGCCGAAGATCGTGATCTGTCTGCATTCCACGCTCATACACTCCCTTTAGTATCAGGTTTTGTTTTCGGGCATCAAAAAACTGAGACCCCGAAGGATCCCAGCCTGGCAGTTTAAGATTAACATATATGAACGGTGCTCACAAGCGAAGAACAGCGAAAACCCGCAAACAAACTTACGCCGCCCGCCGGTCCAATATCGCCTGCACGACAATCAGCGCCATCTTATGCTTCACCTGCGCCCACCGTTCCGTATGCCCCATCTCGTCCCCGATCTGCGGCCAGGACTCAAAGCACAGGTGTCGTTTCTCCAGGATCAGCCGGAGATTCAGATCCTGCACCTCCGCGATCACATCCCGGATCTCCCGCTTCAGGTCCACCAGCCGGTCAATCTCAGCGTTCAGTTCCTGCTCCTCTTCCATGATCTTGATCACCGCGTCCTCCAGCATCGTCACATTCGGTCCAGCATATAGGCCTGGGATAAAAACTCAAGTGCTGTCATAATGCCACCTCTCTTCTTAACTGTTCCAGAATCATTCTTCCATCCGTATCCGTCAGCATCTGGAACCAGCGGGAGCGAAAAAACCGCTCCACTTCCCGGATCATTTCCTGTGCCCCCTTCTGGCCCGGAAACCTGCGGACCCTCCGCCTCGCTTTCCGGTAATCGTCCACCGCTTTCAGCACAATCGCATTAACAAGAGCCTCCCAATTGTCTTTCATGCTGCGCCTCCTAACCCCTTCGGTCATCAAACGAATTGAATTGGGCTTTAACCGCCTCGATCAGCCGGTCCTGTGACTGATCCTTCCCTTTCAGTGCCTGCAGGATCCTTTCATCAATCGTCCCTTCCGTCACCAGATGGTGAATCACCACCGTTTCCGCTTTCTGCCCCTGCCGCCAGAGACGGGCATTGGTCTGCTGGTACAGTTCCAGGGACCATGTCAGGCCAAACCAGACCAGGGTGCTTCCTCCCGCCTGCAGGTTCAGCCCGTGGCTGGCGGACGCCGGATGAATCGCCGCCAAAGGGATCTTCCCGGCGTTCCAGTCCCGGATGTCCTCCGAGGACCGGAGGACCCGCAGGCCTGGAAACCGTTCCTTCATCCGCCATAGATCGTGCTGAAACCAGTAGGCCACCAGCAGCGGATTCCCGCCAGCGGATTCGATCAGGTCCTCGAGAGCATCCAGCTTCCGGTCGTGGATGTGGGCGACCTGGCCGTTGTCGGTGTAGACCACGCCATTGGACAACTGAGCAAGTTTGCCGCAGAGGACGGAGGCGTTTTTGGCGTCGATGGTCAGTATCTGGGGGGCTTTCCGATCGCCCCCCAGGCCCCCTTCGGACGCAATTCTTTTATTGGACGCTAAAACACGAAGAAACAGTTCTTCCTTCAGGGTTTCATACTGGGCCTTTTCTTTCTCATCCATATGGACAGACACCTTATTCATCACGCACTCCGGCATTTTCAGATGGTCCACGGACTTCATGGATACCGTAATATCGGAAATCCTCCGCCAGATCGCTTCATCCGCTCCGGGCCTCAGTTTCCAGGAAAACACCTGACCATACCCCCAGCGGTCCGGCACAAAATACTGCTCCCGATAACCGCCGATGAACCGGCCCAGCCGCTCCCCCATATCCAGGATCCGGTACTCCGCAAACAGATCCATATACCCGTTCGGGCTTGGCGTACCGGTCAGCCCGACAATCCGCTTTACCTTCGGCCGGACTTTCATCAGCGCCCGGAAGCGCTGAGCCTGCCAGTTCTTGAAGGAAGACAGTTCATCGATCACGACCATGTCGTAATCGAACCGGCCGCCGAGTTCCTTCACCAGCCAGGGGACGTTTTCCCGATTAATCAGCGTAATCTGCGGTGAAACCGCCAGCGCCTTCCGCCTTTCATCGGGAGAGCCTATAGCCACCGAATAGGTCAGATCCCGGAGATGATCCCATTTCCGGATCTCCTCCGGCCAGGTATCGCGGGCGACCCGAAGCGGAGCGATCACCAGGGCTTTCCGGATTTCACCCCTGCAGAATAGTTCCCGCATGGCATTCAGGGTAATGACGCTCTTCCCCAGACCCATCTGCAGAAGGATTGCCGCTACCGGATGCGACAGGATGAATTCAGTCGCAAATGATTGGTAATCGTGAGGGTTATATTTCACTTGATACTCCTTTCTGACTGGTCGCAATCTGCTGCGAGGGAGATCCCTCCACTCCGGTCGGGATGACACTGGAGATGATTCCTTCGATTTGGTTCACACTGTCCAGAACGAAGACTTTGAACCCCAGCCGTCTCAGTTGTTCCATCCGATGTGCCTGCAGCGGTCTGGGTCTCTCCCCAGGCGCCTTCACTTCCACAAAGGCTACCTTGCCTCCCATAAATAACAGCAATCGGTCCGGCACCCCATTAAAACCGGGGCTTACAAACTTCAGGGCAAGCCCGCCGCATTGGCGGACTGCCTGAATCAGCTTCCGCTCAATCACTCTTTCTCGCATTAACAACACCTCATCCGCCCTTTGGGCACCTTCCCCTCAAGGGGAAGGCTATTATGTACAACCTCCTGTATGAGCGCGTTTTCCTATATACGTGTATACGTACGCGCCCGTTCACGCTTAACCACATGCTGTAACAGACAAATAACAATAATAGAAAACAGTTGTTCATTCGTTCGGATCAATCAAGGAAATCCGGTGTTATGGCATATTTCTCATATACCCGCTGGCGAGCCACCCGGGCACCTGCGACATCAATGCCGCAATGGCATAGCTGTCTGCCGGCTTCATATCGGAGGGATTCCTGCCGAAACACTCTGCCCAGATCTCCGCGTTGCAGACCTTTTCCCGGCGGACCGTCCCTGTCGGCTGCGTCGGATCCTTCCTGTCGGACAGCCAGTTCCTGCGTTCATACAGATCCATATCATTCCAGCCTGGCGGCAGGAGCGTATCCAGATACTGCTCCACCATGCCCTGGCGCTCATCCGCCTCCATAGCGGAGCGCTGGGCTTCCTCGGAGTCCTTAATCAGGTCTCCCTCCAGGAACAGTTTTTCCCCCTGCTGCCAGTAATATTTTGCCTCTGCCCAGATCTGGTCCCGTTCCTCCTCCGTAAAGGAGAACTTCCGGACCGGCTCCTTCTGCCGGCACTTCACAACCCAGAACCGGCGGTTCCCGGTCACGTCGCGCAGATAGCCCCGCTCGCCGTTCACCGTCGCGATGATCACCGTCTGCCTGGGATGGCTTTCAACCACCTTGCCGTAAGACGGGCGATACATATCGTCCGCAGTAGAAAGGAAAGCCTTCACCTTCTCAATGTCCGCCTTCTTCATGCCTGCTAGCTCGCCGATTTCGGCAATCCAGTACCCCTGGAGCTTCTCCGCGCCGGCTTTGTCGTTCATGTCCGTCAGAGACAGAGTTTCCGAATAATATTTCGGGCCTGTCAGCAGCCGGAACAGCGTGCTCTTCCCGATTCCCTGCGCACCGTCCAGCACCAGCACGGAATCGAACTTCGTTCCGGGACAGTAAATTCTCGCTACCGCTGCGGCAAAGACCTTGCGCGTCACGGCACGGACATAAGCCGTATCGTCAGCCTCCAGGCAGCGGGTCAGCAGACCTTCCACACGACACTCCCCATCCCATTCCGGCAAAGAATCGAGATCCTCCCGGACTGGATGGAACCGCCGGTCGTCCGCCACCTTGGCAAAACAGGCATCCAGATTCCGCTTGGAAAACGGCACGTACCGCTCATCCAGCATGACCAGCAGCTGAGCACTGTCCGCATCCCGCCAGAACGGATTCCCTTCCGGACGGTTCCAGGGCATCGGCCCGGTCACCTGAATCCGTCCTGCCATCTCGTTCAGGGCAAAGTTCGCGTAGTCCGGATCGTTGTTGAGAATCAGCATGAGATTGTCCACGCTGTTTTCCAGCTCCTTCGACTTGCCACGATACTTCAATTGAGCCACCCAGGAGCGATCCTCATCCGGATCCTCCCTGAATTCCTTCGCCGCCTGCTCCCGACGCTCCCGGTCCAGCCGCAGCTTGACCTCGTCCTGCCGCAGCGC
>OMYT01000180.1 GCA_900315315.1 uncultured Eubacteriales bacterium
GTACACCGTTTCTTCACTGGTCTTTTTGGTAACCGTCAGGGTGGCGTAATCCTCTGCGGTTTCGCCGTTCGCGTCGGTTACGGTATAAACCAGTTCATAATCACCCGGGTTTTCAGGCGTTGCTTTTCCGTTTTTGAAGTCCAGCGCCGGGGTGGATTCAATCACGATCATATCCGTCAGGTCGGCGCCTGCCGCGTCCGTTGCGGTAACCCCGGCCAGGGCGTCAAATTCAGTTCCGGCCATCACGCTCTGGTCATGCACTCCCTCCAGCGTGGGAACGCCTTCCGCGAAAGCCAGTCCGGCCGCCGCCAGCATGCATACGGCCAGCAGCAGGGAGATGTTTTTATTCAGCCTGTTTTTCAACTTTTACCCCTCCTTCATTATTTCGCCGCGAAACGGTCATAGGCGTCCTGGTATACCTTCTGGATGCCAGCCAGGTTGACTTTGCCGTTCAGGTCATTCTGGAACGCGGCCCAGGCGTCGTCGCTCACGCCGCCCTTCATCAGCCAGCTGATCAGGTTGGTGCGGATATAGTCGTTCAGGTTCGTCTCATAGTTGCTCAGCGTGTTCAGCTCTTCCAAAGTAAACTGCAGGTTCGGGAAAGGCGTTACGTTTTCGGGCACAAAGGGCTTTGCGCACTGCTGCAGGCGTTCCAGGCGCAGCTGGGCGCGGGGTTCCATATGAACCACATTGTTCCATGCGTATTCACCCAGGTAGATGATGCCCAGCGGCGCGTTCTGCAGCCGCAGTTCATCCGTCGTGACGCCTTCCGGCAGCGGTTTCTGCACCAGCATGCCCTTGTCGTCCCGCTCTTCCTCATACACGATGCCGATAGGACCGTAGTTGATCTGGGCGGAGATCACAGGATCGTAATACCGGTCAAAATAAGCCAGCAGGATTTCCGGATACTTGCAGCTGGTGAACAGAATCACTTCGCCGGTGCTGACTTCCGGATTGTTGGAAACGCAGATGGTCTGGTCCCCGTTCGGTCCGATCATCGGGCTGCACACGATGTAGTTCTCGGGATTGGAAACAACGGTCTCGCTCTCCCACCAGTAGAAGGCGCCATAGGTTTCCAGGCCTTTACCGTTGGCCAGGAAGTTATCCTGGCTCTGCTCAAAGCTGACCTTGTCAATCAGGCCCGCGTCCACCCACCTGGAGATGAAGTTCGTCGCTTCCTTGAAGCGGTCGTCCTGGACGCTGTACGTCACTTTGCCGTCCACCAGCACCCGGTGCTCCAGGTTGTCGTTCAGACCGAACATGCCGTACAGGTCGCACTGGTTGCCCTGCCAGTTGTTGTACACGAAGCTCAGAGGCCGTTCGTCGTCTGTCTTGCCGTTTCCGTTCATATCATGATCCCGGAAATAGGTCAGGATTTCTTCCATCTGGCTGCTCTTCAGCGCCAGGCCGTCCTTCAGCTGATCCGCCGTCAGGTCGCTGACCGCGCCGGCTTCAATCGCTTCCTTCGTCCAGGCAATGTTCAGGAACAGCAGGTTCGGGCTCTGCAGCAAGCCCATCTCTTCAATTCGGGGCAGGGAGTAGATCTTTCCGTCCTCCACGTTCAGCAGCTGGTTCCTGATGTCAGGCCGCTCCTCCAGCAGTTTGGAGAAATTCGGCATATACTCCAGGTAATCGCTGATCGGTACCAGCACCTTGCGCTTGGCGTATTTGATGATTTCACCGGCACCCATGCCCGCGTGGTAGATCGCGTCAGGACGGTTGTCCTTGTTGCCGAAGATCAGGTTCTTCTGCTGGGAGTAAACGGATTCGGATACGTTTTCCCAGTTGACCTGCACATTGGTCTGGGCGAACAGGTCAGCCATAATCTTCATATCGTTGTAATCCTTCGCGCTGGCGTTCTTGGAAGAATACACCCTGAAGGCGATGTCCTTCGCGCCCTGTTCGTTCAGGATCGGAGCGGAAGCGTCCTGCCACTGGAATCCATAGTTGTCCACCAGGGGATTTCCGGTAGCGGCCGCCGGCGCGGCAGCGGGTTCTTCCTTCTTCTCCTCAGCCGGTGCGGCAGCAGTCTCTTCCTTCTTTTCCTCAGCCGGTGCGGCAGCAGTCTCCTCCTTCTTTTCTGCGGGAGCCGCATCCTTGTTGCCTCCGCTGCAGGCCGTCATGGTAATCACCAGGACAGCCATCATCAGGACAACCAGCCATTTTTTCAGGTTTTTTTTCATTTTGTTTTCCTCCTTATTAACCCTTCAGGGAGCCGATCATGACGCCCTGTGCAAAGTATTTCTGGACAAACGGGTACAGGCACAGCACCGGCAGGCTGGAGACGATCACGGATACGTACTTCAGCTGGTTCGCCAGGCGGTACTGCTGCAGGATCGGTACTGCTGCAGGATCGTTTCGCCGCTTCCGCCCACCGTGCTTTCGCTGGCGATCAGGATTTCCTTCAGCACCAGCTGCAGCGGATATTTGCTTTCATCCTGCAGGAAAATCATAGCGTTGAAGTAGCTGTTCCACTGTCCGACAGCGTAGTACAGCGCCATAACGGCGATGATGGCCTTGGAGAGCGGAAGCACGATGGAGAAGAAAGTCCTGAATTTCCCGGCGCCGTCGATCCGGGCCGCTTCAAGCATGCCTTCCGGTATGGATGATTCGAAGAACGTCTTGCTCATGAACAGGTTCCAGACGCTCAGGATTGCCGGCAGGATCACCGCCCAGGGCGAGTTGATCAGCTTCAGGCTGCTCATCACGTTGTAGAACGGGATCAGTCCGCCGCCGAAGAACATGGGGATAATGAAGTAGATCATCCAGAATTTCTTGCCGGGCGTGGTTTTCCGGCTCAGGCCCCAGCCGGCGGGAATGGTAACCACCAGGGACAGGATTACCGTCACCACGGTATAAATGATGGTGTTCAGGTATCCCTGCCAGATATCGCCCCGCTGGAACACCTTTTCATAGCCCTCAAACGTGATATTCACCGGGGCCAGCACCACCTGTCCGCCCAGGACCGCGTCCGGATCGGAGAAGGAGGCGATTACGATAAAGTAAAGGGGATAGAGAATAATCAGCGCGAGCAGTCCGAGAATGAAAGCGTTGATGGCAAAGAAGATCTTGTCGCCCCTCGTATCTTTCAGCGCGTTGTTCTTGATTTTGATAGCAGGTGCTTTCTGCGTCATTTTCGTTCCCCTCCTTACCACAGCGAGTTCTCGGAGAACCGTTTGGATGTCGTGTTTGCAATGATCAGCAGCACAACGTTGATCACGGAGTTGAACAGGCCGATGGCCGTCGCGTAAGCCTGGTCCGGAACGCCTGTCAGGCCGCGTTTATACACATATGTGGCGATCAGTTCACTGACTGCCAGGTTTCCGTCGGTCTGCATCAGCAGGGCCTTTTCATAGCCAACGCCCATCAGGCCGCCGATAGACATAATCAGCATCACGCTGATCATCGGCATGATCGCGGGAATGTCCACATGGAGCACCCGCTGGAACCTGCTGGCGCCGTCGATCATCGCCGCTTCATGCTGCACCGGGTCCACGTTGCTCAGGGCAGCGATGTAGATGACCGCGCTCCAGCCAAAGTCCTGCCAGTTGCTGGACAGGATATACAGCGGGCGGAAGGCGGAGCTTTCCAGGAAATAGGAAACCCGTTCTCCGCCCAGGTGGGCGGCAATGTTGTTCACCAGGCCGTAGCGGCCGAAGAACAGCTGCAGCATACCGACCAGAACAACCAGGGAGATGAAGTGAGGCGCGGTATAGATTGTCTGGAAAACCTTTCCTGCCTTTTTCCGCTTCAGCGCGTTGAGCGCCAGGGAAACAAGGATCGGCAGCGGGAAACCGATGACGAAGCCGACAATACACAGAATGAAAGTGTTCTTCATCAGCGGCCAGAACTGCACATCGTTGAAGAATCTCGTGAAGTTTTCAAAGCCGACCCAGATTGTGGTGTCTGACAGGATCGCGTCACCGGGCATAAAATCCTGAAAAGCGATCAGGACACCGTAAATCGGAAGATAGTTGAACAGGAATACCACCAGGACCGCCGGCAGAATCATCAGAAGATACGGACTGTTCTCCCTGAAAGTCCGCAGCCTGTAGCCGGGGGTCGCTTTTTTCTGCCGTCCGGATGCGGCAGGCAGTTGCTTCACGCCTTGCATTTTTCCCCTCCTCGCCTGTTTGCAATGTCGCGTCGTCTATGTGATTGTAACGTTCCCTGTCCGGAATACCTATTTTACATTCATATTTACATTCTGTCAATCTATTTTGTGCAGTCTGTATAAATTTATTTTTTTCTGTTGGTATTACTGCCATTTTTAACAATCGCGCAGCAGCATCCTGATATCGATGTTTACATTTTGTAAACTTGTCTGATCCGCCCTCCTGTGTTACAATATGTAAACAACCGGTCGGTTTGTCACATTGGTCAAAAGAAAGGTCAGAAACGATGCCTTCCAGAAAAATCACCATGCAGGACGTCGCGGATGCCTGCGGCCTTTCCCGGAACACGGTTTCCAAAGTTTACAACAGCCGCGGTTCTGTCCCCCAGAGCACCCGAAATCTTGTTTTACAAAAAGCAAAGGAACTGGGATACGGATCCCCTGCTGAAAATGTCTCCGCATCCCACCAGCCCATCGGGAATATCGCCCTGCTGACGCGCTTTCTTCCCAGTCAGCTCCATTTCGGCACCCTGTTCCTTTCTTCTTTTACCGATATGATCAGCCGCGCTGGCTACACGCTCAGGATTTATGAAGTATCGCAGGAAGAGCTGGATAAAAAGCAGCTTCCGCCGCATTTTGCCCCCGCGCAGATCGCCGGGATCGTCGGGATCGAGCTTTTTGATCAGGATTATGTGGGCATGCTCTGTCAGCTGGGTATCCCGCTGGTTCTGACAGACAGCTCGGCTGATACGATCACCTCGCTGATCGAGTGCGACTATGTGACCATGGAGAACATCGCCGGTATCATGGCGGTCATCAGGCGTCTCACGGAAGCAGGCGCCCGGCAGATCGGATTCGTCGGGGATTATAACCACTGCGGCTCCTTTCGGGAACGGTGGTACGGTTATCAGCAGGGACTGATGGTGAACGGCCTTCCGTATGATAAACGCTTCTGTATCTGTGAGCCGGACTCTTCGTCTTATGCTGATTCCGCCTGGCTGATATCCCGGCTGGACCGGATGCCCTCCCTGCCGGATGCCTTTGTCTGTGCCAATGATTGCTTTGTCCATACCGGAAGATATCATGGTGACCGGTTTTGACGGAACAACGCAGTCGGCATTCACCGATCCTCCGCTGACAACTGTCAAGATCCAGGGTACAGAGATCGGACGCCTGGCGGCTGAACTGCTGCTCAACCGGATCCGCATTCCTTCCTTCCCGTACAGCTGGACACATGTGAAGTCAACCCCGATCTGGCGGGAAAGCACTCGCAGCGTCTGAAACAGTGCTGTTTTTTTCAGCGGGAAGCCTGTTTCAGCCATATCGCCCGGATATTATCACATGCCCTGGCTGCTTTTCTTGCCATAAATTGCTGAACAATATGTGCCCTTACGTTGGAATAAGACGGTCCCATGGGCACAAAATGGGCACATAAAAGTCAGAAAGGCAGCAGAATATGTATAATCTGTTTAGATATGGCACCCGTAAAGGATATGCTGCCGCCATATATAGTAGAAAGCACAATCCCATTATCGAGTTCGAATAATATCAGAATCCCCGGGGCCTTATTTACAAAGGTCCCCGGGATGTTTTTATTTTGCGGCAGGTCAGTAAGACGAATGGCATTGAAATACAACGGAAGCCGGGCATCATGCCCGGCTTCCGTTTTTCCAAAAAGTGCGCCCTCAGAAGGAGGAAACGCCGTGGCTGTTGACCAGTCCTGTCAGCTTTTCCCCTGCCTTGCACA
>OMYT01000164.1 GCA_900315315.1 uncultured Eubacteriales bacterium
AACGAGGTATGCAATGACTTATGCGATTCTACCCTTAACCGAGGATCCCTGGCAGGTGTTCACGCTGGATCTTTCCATTGACGGGGAAGCATTCCATGCACAGATCGAGATCCGGTACCTGCCGGCACCGGATCAATGGTATATCTCGATATGGGATCATGCTGCGGGAGAGATGCTGGTGAACCAGATCCCTTTGATCTGTTCCTATGAGCAGCTGAACGATCTGCTTTTGCCCTTCCGTCATCTCCGTGACGGAAAGGGGATGGGGTCGCTTTTCTGCCTACATCCGAGTGGGCGGAACGGCAAGGAATCGCACGCGCACCGCGGCCGGTGTGCCGGCTCACGCACCGCGCGCGACATGGACAATCACTCTGTCCGGGCTGATCCGGCGAAAGGGAATCTCACGGAGTTTCAGGTGCTGTGGGGGGATACTTGGACTGGATAACTTCTGTTGCTACTCATGATCCCTGACCCACTGAAGCAGTTCTTCATATTTCATGCTGCCGTCGGCTACCGATAAACCGATATGGACCAATTCTTCGTCCGTGCAGTGAATGCGAATGCCATTCATTTCAAGAAATGTCAGCATGATATATGTACCGATCCGCTTGTTTCCATCGACAAACGCATGATTGGAAATCAGGGCATACCCAAGTCTGGCTCCTTTTTCTTCTTTTGACGGGTAGAATTCCTGATCTCCGAAGCCTGAAAATGCGCTTTCCAGCGCAGAATCCAGCAGGCCCTCATCCCGTACGCCGACGCTTCCGCCAGTCGCTTCTGCAAGTATCTGATGCAGAAGTTTCACTTTTTCTTTGGAGAATTTGATCATTTCGCAAGCTCCTCAAAGGCGGCTTTATGTTCCCGGAGAATCCGCGCCGCAACAAAATCGATCTTTTCATCTTCTGTCATTTCGATCTGTGGCTCGGTATCCAAATCAATCACCAGGAGTTTTGGCCTGTTGTTTTTAAACACTACAATATGGCCTTTCTTTTCAGCCATTTTTGAAATTCTGGAAAAGTTCTGGTTTGCTTCCGTAGCGGTGACAATAGCACTGGTATCGATCTTCATTAAGCCACCTCCTTCGGCTACATAATACTACAATTATAGGTATAATTCAACCTATTGTATTGCAAATCTCGAAAATATGAACGGAGGCTGTCTGTCAATGCAAAATCAGATGGACCGCACGCTCACCATCCTGGCGGACGATGAGCCTGTTACTGGCTATGCCCGGGCGAGGCTGCTCGGGACAGAACGGCTGGGGCTGTATCCCTCTTTGTTTATGCTGCATTTGTGGAATGTGGCGGAGGAGGACTATCTGGCGCTGTCCCGGAGCAGGGAAGTAACGGTTATGCATGAGGATGTGGTGCTGGTCTCGGGTACTGTGTCGGATGCTTTCCGCTCCAGGGGGAAAAGTGGCACTGAGGCGCATGTGGCGATCGCGCCGGGATTGAAACTCTGGGAAGCGGCGGTGAGCCTGGATGTGGAGGCGGGGGTAACGGTTTCAGAGACGGTCCGGCGGTTGCTGGAGGCTTCCGGAACAGGAATCCAGCTGCTGAGCTTCCCGGGAGAGGATCCAGTGGTGAGCCGGGGGCAGGCGTTCTTCGGGAGAGCGGCGGAATGTGTCGAGGAAGCGTTGGGAAAGGCCGGAGACAGGTGCTGCCTGGTGCCTTCCGGGCTGTGCGTTGTGCCGAAAGAAGGGCTGCCGGTTTCGATGGTGCTGACGGAAGAGGATCTGACGGATGTGCCGTCCTTTAACTGCGGCGGGGATATGGTCATGCGGACCGGACCGGCCGGGTGGACGCTCGGGAAAGGCATTGAGGTGCGATACGGGGGAACGGTGAACCGGGGACTGATCTCGGAACGGCTGATAAGCCTGGATACCGGGGACGGACCGTGGAGAGTGGAACTGGTTTTGGAGTTGAATCAGGATGAATGAAGAAAGTCGCCATGAAGAACTGCAGGCTTTGAAGCAGGATATTCTTTCTTCGCTGCACTGCGCACTGCCGGGGATGGTGGTGTCGTTTGATGCGGAGACACAGACAGCAGTAATCCAGCCGGCAGTCTCACGTGTCATCCCGAGCGCAGTCGAGGGATCTCCTTCGTCGGTTTCCATGCCTCTCCTCCGTGATGTTCCTGTCTTCATGCCCGTTTCATTTGAAATCAATCCCGGCGATGCCTGCCTGGTGATCTTTGCCGACTGCGATATCGATGCTTGGTTTGAGAACGGTGAGGTGGAGGTGCCTGCATCCGGAAGGATGCACAGTTTATCAGATGGGTTTGCTTTTGTGGGATTCCGCCCCCGTGTCATCCCGACTGCCTCCTCTGTCATCCCGAGCCTAGTCGAGGGATCTCCCTCCCAAGGAGCGTGATTGTATGAAGTTAAGACCTGTTGATCAATCCGGTGATGTCCTTCCTGTACTGCATGCATCAGATATGCCTCCGGATGTTGCAGGAAGGCAGATTGACGGAAGCGGATGCACAGAGTTTGTCGACGTATCTGGCGGGGTATGTGCGGGGAACGGCCGGGGTGAAGGAAGTGCAGGATGAGAAGTGGGATCTATCCGGACATCGTTTCTCCTGGTCCTGCACTGTCTTGACAGAATATGGTTTAGTTTCTATTCATTCTGAATTCTGAATTGGAGGTTTCACT
>OMYT01000161.1 GCA_900315315.1 uncultured Eubacteriales bacterium
ATTACATTTTTCTTCCCTTCATAGTCTCTGTTCAGACGTCCGGCATACTGCTCCACAACTCCTCTGAATGAAACCGGTGTAGCCATGATTAGCGTATCAAGACGCGGAAAATCAAATCCTTCTCCAATCAACTTCCCTGTAGCCACCAGAACCAACGATTCCTGTCTGTCTACCCGCTTCATCTGCTCAAGGATCTGTTTATGTTCCCGTTTTGAATTATTTCCGGTCATGAGAAATGCATAATCCGCATAGTTTTTTATCCTTTCATAGAGTTTATCCGAATGGTCTTTATAACGGGATAAGATTACCGGTGTTCTTCCAGCATCAATACACTCTTTCACATCGGAAATAATCTGTTCGTCTCTCAGATCATTATCCCGGATGATTTCATACGCCTCATTTGGATGCATCTTCCCTGTCGTAACGCCTCTCGGCGGAACGGTTCTTGTAAAGCGGGGATAAACCAGATGATCGACTCCCTGCGCTTTTGCTTTTTCTTTTGATGTATATCTGTATCTGATCGGCCCCAGAAGCATGTAATTGATCCTCTCAAGACCGTCACCTCTCACTGGTGTTGCAGTAACGCCATACACATACTTTGCCTTAACTTCCTGCAGAACAGACGATATCGTATCCGATGCGGCATGATGACACTCATCAACAATAATCATCCCATACCGTTCCAGCAGCGGATGATACTCCCCTTTCTTGCACAAAGAACCAGCCATGGCAATATCAACAATGCCGGTCATGGAATCATGCGCTCCCTGAAGCGTTCCGATCAGACTCTTTCTTGTTTTGATCCTTCCTGTTTTTGTCTTATACTCCGGCAGTTTTTCATTAATGTCAAGGAATCTGGCAAGAGATTCTTCCCACTGCTCTATTAGTGATGATGATTCAAGAATTATAAGTGTATTGACTTTTCTCTCTGCAATCAGCGCACTGCAGACGACCGTCTTGCCAAAAGCAGTGGCTGCATGTAGTATTCCATTATCATGCTTCAGCATTTCCTGAAGTGCAGGTTTTTGTTCGTCCCGCAGTTCACCCCTAAACGTCGCCTGGATCATTCTTCCGGGCTGCCGTTCATCTTTCACTTCATACGCTATCGCACCATCAGAAATGCAATCCATTAGTTGTCCGTACAGTCCTCTTGGAATCTCAATATAGCCGCTGAGATGGTCCTTACCAAGATAGATCCAGCTGGCTGTATCAAAATTTGTGGTGCCGATTTTTTGATTCTTGTAGTAAACAGGATTCCGAAAAGCCGCCAGCCTTCGGATCTTATTCTGAAGCGACGGTTTCAGGTTCAGATTGTCGATATAAATGCCGTTGGAAAGAGTAATGCCCATCTTTCCATCAACTTCTGTCGCAAAAAACCTCTGTCCTTTCTCCCAAGGCTTCTCCCGCCCTTCTTCATCATGTTCTGAAAGAAAGTCGCTGACGGACACAGTCCACTCCTTTATCTTCAGCTCCAAAAACTCTTTGGAAAGGCGTGGTTTGCTCCATAGTGTTTCCCATTGATTGGGATAGGCATTCCAGTTTTTGTCAACAAAAGCGCTGTTTCCATCCCGCAGAGCCTTACCCTGCAACGGCAATGCAATCAGATTCCCAATTCCTCCTTCCGGAAGCATATCCTGCGCCGGCAACATACGATCGTAAAACTGAAATGTTTTCAGATTGACCTGTTCCGCACCTTTTTCCAAAAGAGCAAAGCCGAACCGTCTGACTAATGCAGCCGGAATTGGACCGTCGAAGAAAATCCATATATGCGCTCCGCGCCCGGAACGGGATCGTTCCACCAGAGGATCAATTCCATTCAGCGTGCAGATGGTCCGCATCGCTTCCACTTCCTCTATCCAGGAATCATCTGTATTGGCATAATCATGTTTTTCCGCATCTTTTTCGTGATTGTCAAAGTCAAAAACAAGAAACCGGCATGTTCCGTTCAGAAACAACGGATATACACCGACCACATCAGACGAGTTATAAGAACGGCCCTGCAGGTGCATCAGAATGTCACTTTTCGTTAGCTTTTTGTCTGATCTATAAGAACAGTCTTTACAGCTGATCTTCATTCCATGCTTTCGTGGACACACTTCCTGCCAGAAATTATTACACTGTGGATAGTAGCCGGCTTCTCCGGATTTCTTTTCCGAACGTTTTGCATAAACATCGGGGCGCCCCCAAAAATAAGTAAGGAACACCTTCACCATTTTCTCAGTGATTTCCCGTGGATGTCTGATTCTGGCACCTTGATTAGGATCAAAATTCTCAGTGCCCTCCGGTTCCTTCAGGTGCTTCAGTTCCTGTACATAAGAAATACCGGAACGATCCAGGATATTTTTCAATAGTTGATTTTCAAGTTGGAGTTCATTTAGCTGCTTCTGCAGTATGGTTATGTTTTCAATCGGATCCCGCATCTTACGTTTTACCTCGCTATAGGGACCCACATCGGAAATACTGCCAAAATCGTGCCTGACGCGATCTTCATTCTCGCACGCAACCGATATGTCCCTTCTATTCTTTATACTGCAACTC
>OMYT01000160.1 GCA_900315315.1 uncultured Eubacteriales bacterium
CCGCCCCTCCCATTGCACCGGACGTACGGTTCGCGTATCCGGCGCTACATCAACTGTAAATCAATATCGGATTTTATTGAGATAGTATGCAAGGGGGTCGACAAGTCCCGGATAGACCGTGACTTTCCCCTTGCATTTTAATTTCATCCCAAGCACTTTCGGGCTCAGGATGTAGTTAATAACATCTCCATTACACTGACTGTATAATCCCTTTCGAGAATTGGCGACTTTGTAAAGTGCCTCATCATCGAACTGGAAGCCAAACATGGTGCAGTACCACCGAAGGTTCTTAAAGATGGTCTTCGGCTTCTTCCACTGTTTGACCATAATCACACGAATCCTGTGTCTGACCCATTGTCCAATCTCGGCCATGTAACCCTTCATACTGCCTATACCGTAGTAATTAATCCAGCCGCGCAGTATCTGGTTTACTTTGGTGACTGTGACTGACAGTGGAACAGCCGCCGCTTTGCGCCTGCATGTGACCGCGCGAATTTTGTCCCGCAGTCTCAGTTTCCTGCTCTTGAGTGGTTTACATCTCCATGTGTCCTTCTGTTTCCAGAAACCAAACCCGAGGAACTCACTCTTCATTGGCCTTACAACATTTGTCTTTGTTGCACTGACCCGCAGGAACAGCTTGCGCTCAAGCCAGCTGCTGACAGATGCCATGACGCGGTCTGCCGACTTGCGGCTTCTTGCAAAGACGTCGAAATCATCCGCGTACCTGACAAAGCACAGCCCCCTTGCTTCCAGTTCCTTGTCCAGTTTGTCAAGATAGACATTGGACAGGACGCAGGAGAGAGGTCCTCCCTGGGGAACACCTTCTTCTGTGGGGCTGACCAACCCATCATCCATTACGCCAGCTTTCAGGAACGAGCGTATAAGGTGAAGGATGGTCGCGTCATTCATCCTTTCTCTCAATATCGAAATCAGCTTGTCGTGGTTCACCGTGTCAAAATACTTCTCGATATCAAAATCCACTACCCATGTGCGGCCTTCGTTGAGGTATCCCAGCGCTTCCCTCATGGCCTGATGGCCATCACGGTGCGGCCGGAATCCGTAGCTGTGGTCGCTGAAATACGGGTCGTATTCCAGTATGAGTATCCTTGAGACCGCCTGCTGGATCACTCGATCCACAACAGTAGGTATCCCAAGCGGGCGGAGCTTGTCAGAGTTCGGTTTCGGTATGTACACCCGCCTTACCGGCTGGGGTTTGTACTGCTTATTCCGTATCTGCATTCTTATCTCATCCCCGTGTACTGCAAAATAACCCTGCAGTTCATCGACGGTCATGCCGTCAATGCCGGGGGCTCCTTTGTTCTTGGCCACTTCTTTGATGGCTTCATTGAAGTTCTGGACACTTAGAATTCTGTCAAGCAGATTCATCCGTTGCTCCTCCTCTTTCGTAAAGGTGTCAGGAAACTTCTTCCTCTATCACAGCCCCCGCGACATACGATTGCACTTGTTGGACTGCTACAAGGTGTAGTGCAGAATATCCTGACCTTGCTCAAGTGATTCACAATACAGTTAACATTAGACCCTTCGGGAATTTGCATTCCCTCGATGCTGTCATATGGTCTCAGCTGACTCCCAGACATAAGCTTTATATCGCACGTGTATAAGATGCCCGCCGCAGCATCAGCGGAATAACTCACTCCTTTCCTCTAACACGCTGCCTGGGTCTCCCGGGGTAATTCACAGTTCTTTCGTCACACAACCTCCTGATTTACTCTCTTGGTTTTACGCTTACCGCGGACTTCGGATTGTTAAGCACCCTTGTCCACCATTTAGCCTCATATCAGGTTTCTGTTCGTAGGCTCATGACTTTGCTACGCGCTTCCTTTACCCCACCGTTACCGGCTTCGGCTTGCGTTTAACTACATGGACGGTAAGTTATCCATGACCGGACTTTCACCGGCAAGAACTGCGCCATGCCCGGCGCACTTAAAAAATCAGCCTCTCATCGAATATGAAAGGCTGATATGTATTCGATGCGTTCAAATGTCTTACTCCGTAATGCTCCGAAATCCATTGAACAGATACCATCCCAGTACAGCATTAAACCCCACCGCAGCAAAGACGCTGAATCGCTCAACGATGCCGAAATACTCCGGCGGAGCGACACCCGTTCCGATGGAGCCGACCAGCATCATCCCGAACGCTATGGCAGCCCATACGGCGATTCCTCTGGTCCGTCTGTCCCTGCATCCTGCGACGATCAGAATGATCAGTGAAGTGATGGACAAAAGCACCACTGCCACCGTGACAGCGATGTGCATGACCTCCTGGAAGGAAGCGATGTCCTTACCGCCATCAGCGAGAGGGAACATCCTATAACCCACAGCTGAAACCCAATTCATTGCCGTAAAGAGGTATATTCCAACCCGAAACAGCCGGGATGAAACCTGATTTTGCGATACAAAAAGGGCAACGCAGGTCGTACATATTACGCTGCAAATGTTATAAGGCGCTGCAAGCTGGTTCCATAGTTGTCTCGATGGTGCAGTTTCTGCTGACAGATCGCTGACAGCTTGCGCCAT
>OMYT01000159.1 GCA_900315315.1 uncultured Eubacteriales bacterium
TCGTGCTGGCGTAGCTCAATTGGCAGAGCAGCTGATTTGTAATCAGCAGGTTGCGGGTTCGAGTCCCATCGCCAGCTCCACCCTTTGGGTCAAGAGGGAAATATATGGGTAGGTTCCCGAGTGGCCAAAGGGAGCAGACTGTAAATCTGCCGCTATCAGCTTCGGTGGTTCGAATCCACCCCTGCCCACCATCTTCTGCGGGAATGGCGGAATTGGCAGACGCGCATGATTCAGGTTCATGTGTACGTACGTACTTGCAGGTTCAAGTCCTGTTTCCCGCACAGACCGGAAGTTGTTGTAAATCAACAGCTTCCGGGTTTTTTGTTTCCCATAAATGCGTCATAATCCCTAAATAATCCCTAACGGATGATCTACTACCTCGTCTTTTTGATGATTAATTGCTTGAAACTATCATAACGTTAGTCTCAACAACTACAGGGTTTTCTCATGCTCAAAAAACCCTGAATAATCCCTGACAGAAAGAAAGCATACTTTTTTAAGCGCATGGAGCGATGAAAACTTGACAGTATTACTGTTTTCTATGCATAATTTCGATGAAAAAGGGAGTGCAATTCCGATTTAAACGCAAAAACCCGGAGGAAACGGAGAATCGATATGGGATATGTATATTCATGAAGTCAGTTTGAATGAGACTGTCCTGGCGCGTTTGATTGATTTATCGAAAGACTGGGCTGCGGAAAACAGTTGCTACGGTTATCGCGCGAATGACAAATCCGATATCGAAGGCAACCGGATCTTCCTGGCTGAAGACGGCGATACAGTGATCGGATATTTGTTCGGCAAAGTTTGCCGGTCAGAGCAGATGACATCCATCATGCCGGAGGGCACGCCGTATTTTGAGGTGGAAGAACTGTATGTTGTGCCTGAAAGACGATCTCAGGGCATTGGGTCGAAACTGTTCCGATATGCGGAAGAAACCGTGAAATCTGAAGCTGAATACATGGTGCTGAGCACAGCGACAAAGAACTGGAGAGCTGTTTTCCATTTCTACCTGGACGAACTTGACATGACCTTCTGGAGCGCACGGCTATTCAAGAGGATCAGTGAGGAATCACAATGCTGAAGTACAGAAGAATTGAACCGTCGGATGATGAGCGAATCGCTGAAATCATCCGGGCGAATCTGGAGAAAGCCCATCTGGATATTCCGGGAACCGCGTATTTTGATCCCGAGCTGGATCATCTGAGCGCATACTATAACAGCGATCCGTCCGGGCGGGTCTATTTCATCGCACTCGGGGACCGGGATGAAGTGATCGGCGGCGTGGGTGTTGCGGAATTTGACGGGATCGACGATTGCGCGGAGCTTCAGAAACTGTACCTGGACGATTCCGCCAAGGGCAAGGGCCTGGGGAAAGCGTTGATACAGCTTGCTATAAACTGGGCGGCATCGTCCGGGTATAAGAATCTGTATCTGGAAACCCACACCGGACTGGCCGCTGCCCTGAACCTCTATGAAAAAACGGGGTTCCGGCAGATCGAAAAACCCTGCCCGACGACGCACGGCACAATGAACCGTTTTTATCTCAAAACGCTTTTGCACGAATAAACGTGGAGGATTCAACAGATCAATCTCCCAATGCGGGCAGCGGCTGCGGCGATCGGTATGAAGGAGCTTTCAAAAGAATAGTATTATCACAAACAGGGAAAGAAAACAGCGGAGGCCCGAATGAAAAAATGAAGGGATACAGATCAGGAGAAGCGGAGCCCCGGACCAAAAGGTTTGCGATTGTTTCAGATATCCATGGCAACCTTCCGGCCTTGAATGCCGTGCTTGAAGACGCAAAAGGCCGGGGAATCAGCGAGTTTATCTTTGCCGGTGATTACTGCCTGAGCGGGCCGTTCCCGGATGAATGCATTGCTGCGCTGATGTCGATGAATCATGCATATATCGTTCGGGGCAATGAAGAAAAGTATCTGGAGAACCTGATCGGGAAAAACCAGAGCAGCTGGACTGACGGCCAGATGCAGATCTCATACTGGTGCTTCCGGAATGTTGCGCCGGAGCATCTGCGGTTTCTGACGGCATTGCCGTATACCCTTGAATTCCGGGTGAACGGAGTGAACATCCATCTTGCCCATCAATCATCCACATGGATCGGCGACTGTGAATTCAGGCTGATCGGGCCGGACGTGCTGGCAAGACGGTATGAGGGGATAGACGTGACACCGGAGTATTACCGGCAGGATGTCCATGATCACCTTCGCCGGGATCCGGGTTTTCAAAGAGCATTATCTGATCTGGAAGAAGGCGTATATCTTTTCGGCCACTCCCATGTCCAGTGGAACTGGCAGGATACGGGCCGGAAGGTCTTCCTGGTTAATCCCGGATCCTGCGGCCTGCCTCTGGACTTTATTCACGACAGCGTTCCGTACACTGTCCTGACTATATCAGAAGAAGGAACGGTGGGCGTTGAAGAGATCCGGGTTCCTTTCGATAAGCAGGGATATGCCGAAGTTTTGAGAAACTCAGAACAATTCAAAGCGGCAAACGTCTGGACGAAGGTTATCACAAAAGAATGGCTGAAGACCC
>OMYT01000158.1 GCA_900315315.1 uncultured Eubacteriales bacterium
CATGCTGAACATTAACTGCGGAAAGAATCAGCGGTTGATGGACGCCTGTGAGCCGCTGAAAGAGTATGCCTGGCTTGTGGATACCGTCAGGCGGCATCAACAGGAGAAGATGGATCTGGACGCCGCTGTGGACGCGGCGATCAGCGAAATGCCGGATGAATACGCCATCAAACCATTCCTTGTGGAGAACAGAGCAGAGGGAACGAAGATTCTCATCGAAACGCGGGGACGGCCTTCGGTTCACCCGGCTTATTTTCTCGATAAAACTGTTCCATACGGCAAAGCGGAACAAAAAGGGTCGTCCTCTGTTCCCAGCAGGTCATCCAGGGTTTGGGCGTTCGCGGATAAAACCGCAACCATTGCAGACATAAAGACCCGTAGTTTTCCTCTGGGGGTTGACGTCGGGGCCGGTTCTTATGCATAATAAAGATCAAGCTACAGCTGCACAAATAAAGGAGGACAACATAATGGATTACAAGAAACTGACCACAATCATCCCGATCCTTTCCGTCTGCGTCATGCTCGTCTGGGGCCTGATCGCCAACGACTGGTCCAAGTGCTGGATCGCTGTGGTCATCGGCGGCATCCTGACGGCGATCTGCCGCGCCATGGCCGGTAACGATAAAAAGGAATAACGGACGTCTGGTCGTCATCCCCTTCGCAGACTTCCGCATAATGATTGCATCCTGCCGGGTGGAAAGAGGATTGTCCGAAAAAAACGCTCGCATCAAAACCGTATTTGTCAAACATCCCAAGGGTCACTTGAAAAAGTAAGTGCTGGTGGGGAGCGGAGCGAGTGAAACGAGCGACTTGAAACGCCAGAAGTAAAAGTTGCAAATGTTTCAGCGGGGATTGAACAGGAGCAGAAGCACTGATATGATCAATGTGCCACATGAGGGTATGGGCAACGCTGGAGAGCGCCCCAAAGCGTAGTGAGGTGCTATGAGGGGAGTAACACCAACCTGGTGTTGCTCTTTTTTTGCTGAGAATCACACACCACCGTCAACCCGTCCTCTGCCAATCTTCTAAATTGCGGAATATATCCGCTCTGAAATGCGTTGATTTTTCACTCTGATTTGCGTATAATAGAGAAAAATCTGTTATGAGCGGCGAAAGGAATCAGGGATATGAAGAAAGGAAAACTGCTTCCGGAAGGATACATGCCTCGGCTGTTGGACCATGTGCTTTCTGAAAGGCTGGATCAGGCAGGGGCTGTGGAAGTGACCGGTACCATGTGGTGCGGAAAGACATGGACCTCCACAGCATTTGGAAACAGCATTACCCGGATCGGTCTGACTCCGGCGCGGCTGGCGGCTGAAGCAGATCCTGCCACGGCACTGATTGGTGAAACACCGCATGTCATTGACGAATGGCAGGATGTACCGGCTATCTGGGATGAAGTGCGTATGCAAGTGGATGAAACCGCAGGAAAACCAGGTCAGTTTATTCTTACCGGTTCCGCGCAGCCCAATAAAGAAAAGGTCCACCATAGCGGCGCAGGAAGGATTTCCAGGCTTCATATGCGGACCATGTCCCTGCAGGAATCCGGCAGATCCAGCGGAAAGGTTTCCCTGGCTGGATTGTTCCGCGGCGAGTTTGAACCGCAGCTGGTTCAGCAGAAACTGCTTCCACTGGCAGAATGGATCTGCCAGGGCGGCTGGCCGTCCTTGATTCATAACGGGATTACTGATTCTTCCGTGCTCCTGGACAGCTATTTAGATGCGTTGTTTGAAGTCAATATTCCGAGAAAAGGCCTGAAAGGCGCTGAATCGAGAAATGTTATGCAGGCACTGGCACGGAATCTGGGCAGTGCACCAAGGTGGTATACGGTTGCAGCGGACGCGCGGTTTGACCAGCCGGAGAAAAAGGCTGCGGCAGAGAAAGCCGCCGCCCATGTCGGCGCACTGAAGGAATTGTATGTCGTGGAAGAAGTCTGCGGATGGGATGCGCCTATCCGATCAAAGAGCAGACTGAGAACCAAGCCGAAATACTATTTTGCGGATCCTTCCCTGGCGGCCCGGATGCTGAATGTTACAGCGCAGAGAATCCTCGAAGACGGCCAGCTGTTCGGAGTGCTGTTTGAATCTCTTTGCATTCATGAATTAAGCGTATACGCCTCCGTATTGCCCGGCGCCAATGTGTTCTATTATAGAGATTCTGACGGGCTGGAAGCCGATGCTGTAATCGAACTGAGAGACGGAAGATGGGCGGCCTTTGAGATCAAGCTTGGAGAGAACAGATTCAGGGAAGCTGCGGCGTCGCTGAAACGTCTGAAAGACAAGGTTGCGCTGAATCCCGCGGCGGAAAACCCGGAACCGGTCTTTACGGCGGTTCTGGTCGGAGCGGGCGAGTATGCCCGTTATGATAAGGAAACGGGGATTTACATCATTCCAATTACCGCATTAGGGATGTAAAAGAATGTTGGAACAAAAGAGACGCCCCTCGTTTGTTCCACTTAAACAGAACGGAGAAACGGAACGGAAAGGGTCGTCCCCAATGGCATTTAGTTAGAACAAAGAAGGAAACAAAATCAGGCATAACAAGCATATCAAACCAGATTGGCACACGTTTCAACCGATA
>OMYT01000156.1 GCA_900315315.1 uncultured Eubacteriales bacterium
CCCCAGGCAGGATTCTCCCACCAATCGCCGGAGAACAGGTTCAGCCGATCCTCGACCAGCTTCGCAACCGCAAGAGAGCCGAAAAACAGATCCGATGCGTGCAGCACCGGCAATACATCCCCGTTCTGATCCACAGGTCGCAGTTTCATTCACTATTCCCCCTCGTTCTGAAACCAACAAACGCAAAACCATCCGATAAACTATGCATTCTTCCGGATGCAGGCACCTCCGCCTCTCCGGTTTCAAACCAGGCATCTATGTCACAATCCGCAAAGATCACCAGGCATGCATCGCCGGGATTAACTTCAAAAGGAACCGGCATGAAGACTGGAACATCGCGGAGGAGAGGAAGGGAAACCGACGAGGGAGATCCCTCGACGCCGCTTCGCTCTGCTCGGGATGACATGGGGCGGTGCTTCACTGCCGGCTGAATTCAAAAGACACTACCGTCCCCGGCAGTGCGCAGTGCAGCGATGACAAGATATCTTGTTTCAGTGCCTGCAGTTCTTCATAGCGGTTTTCTTCATTCATCCTGTTTTAACTCGACAACAAGCTCTATGCGCCAGGGTCCGTCTCCGGTGTCCAGGCTCAGTAGGCGTTCTGAAATCAATCCCTGGTTCACCGTCCCCCCATACCACACCTCAACACTCTTCCCCAGCGTCCAGCCAACCGGCCCGGTCCGCAGGACCATATCCCCGCCGCAGTTGAAGGACGGCATATCCGTCAGATCCTCTTCCGTCAGCACCATAGAAACCGGCAAACCTTCCTTCGGCACGACGCACAGCCCGGAAGGTACCAGGCAGCACCTGGCTCCGGCCTTCCCCAGCGCTTCCTCGATGCACTCCGCTGCCCTACCATAGAACGCCTGGCCGCGAGTAGTCACCGGATCCTCCCCCGGGAAAGAAAGCAGCGTAATCCCGGTCCCGGAAGCTTCCAGCAATCGCCGGACCGTCTCCATAACCGTCACGCCTGCTTCCACATCCAGCGATATTGATGTCTCCCAGAGTGTCAATCCCGGAGCAATCGCCACATGCGCCTCGGTTTCACTTTTTCCCCTGGATCGGAAAGCATCCGACACTAATCCCGAGGCCAACACCACATCCTCATGCATAACAATGACTTCCCTGCTCCGGGACAGCAGTAAATAGTCCTCCTCCGCCACATTCCATAAATGCAGCATAAACAAACCGGGATACAATCCCAGCCGCTCAGTCCCGAACAGCCTCGCCCGGGCATAACCGGTCACCGGCTCGCCGTCGGCAAGGATCGTGAGTGTGCGGTCCATCTGATTTATCATTGACAGAAAGCGTCCTCCATTTCATAATAGACAGGTCTGTCTTAAGTCTGAATGATCCCGGGCTTACAGCGGTTTTACGGAAGACGATGCGGGAGGTTCACTGATGTATAAAGTACTGGACTACAACAGCCTGAAAGATGGGGAAAAACTGATTCACAACAGCAATATTTTTCATGAGGCATTAAAGAAGAAAACTGACTACTGCCATGTATACCGGGACGGAGAACCGGTATATGACCTTGAAAAGATTGACAATAATTACACGATAAAGCACAGCAAAGGCGCACAGGATAATGGGTTTTCCGAAATTTTCTTTGATTTCAATCATTATGATGAAAATGATGACCGAACAACCAACCTGTCCCTCATCAAACAATTTAAAGTGCTTGAGATAGAGGAACTGACTGAGTATTCGGTTGTGATCGCGAAAATTGCGGCTGCAAAACTAAACATGCAGGTCTTTATCACGGATCCGAAGATCAGACTGTTTACGGATGATCTTTCAAACATGCAGATCGTGGAAAAACTACCCGAACGCCCGGACTCCATGGTGATCACAAAGGATTTCATGATAGGCCTCTATAAAGGAGATATCAGAAAGAATCACTCGATTCCCCTGTTCAGCGAACTATTCTTTATGCAGGGGCTTGCAGACGGTAAAAACCTCTCCAAAGTGAAATATTGTCAGATCGAATTTGATAAAATCGTCGGGATTGGAGCAATACTGGATACATACAATAAAATGGAATCGCTTTTGGCCGGATTCGGCATTCAGTGTTTCCTGAAAGAAAACTGCTCACGATATAATGACGAAATGCTTAACAAGTATTTCGTTCTCCAGAAAAGACCGGCGGATGCCAATGAAGAGAATACCTGCATTTGTACCGACTTTATCAAACTGTATGTCATTCCTTCTTTCCAGATGATCCGGATCCCGCTGAAAGAAACGGTAATTGAAGATAGATTCAACAGAGAGATAGAAGAATACTATGAAGCCGTGTTCGGAAACGATAAAGTGCTCGGGGTCCTGATCAGGGGTACGGATTACAAGGTGGCAGAGGTTGGTCCTACAAGCAAACAGGCTTCAGCAGAGTATCTTATTCCCAAAATCAGGCATTGGATGGAAGAATTCAGTTTTGACAAAATCTTTCTGGCCACTGAGGATCAGGATGCTTTGAACGTGATGATTCGTGAATTTGGCAAAGACAAAGTTCGGGTCATCGCGCAGGAACGATTCTCGGTATCGGAATTTAAGGACGTTCATCTGATCAAGGACCTTGAAAAAGAAAAACGCTCCGGATTGGCATACGAAGCGGCTCTGGAAGATATCACCGTGAATTACTTCTATGCGTTAAAGCTTCTTGCCAAGTGCAACAGTTTTATTGCAAGCGGAAGCTGCAGCGGAACGAAGATGGTTCTGGGATTTAATAACGGCAGATTTGAGCACCAATACGTATATAATCCACTGACCGAGACCGAGAAAAGCATATAACGATTGATACCAGGCCGCGCTTTTTTATCCCGTCCACGTATCTCCGAACAATATCTGAAACTCCGTCAGATTCCCTTTCGCCGGATCAGCCGTCTTCGGCTGGTCCGTATTTCGTAAGCAGAAAAGTGACCCCATCCCCTTGCCGTCCCGCAG
>OMYT01000155.1 GCA_900315315.1 uncultured Eubacteriales bacterium
GGCAAAGCTGGTAGGCTGGTTTGACAGGGTATGGTCTTATGGTTTTGCATATGGCGAGAAAACAATGAAAATGCTTGATAAGGCTATTATCCTCTGTTCAGCAGGCAACCCGATTGAACGGCTCGAGCAGTTCGGTCTCCTGGACAGCATGAAAAAAGTGATGCTGGGCGACAGGCTTTTCGGACGCGCCCGGGAAATGGAATTCATCGTTTATGATAATACGTCCAGGGAAAACGAACTCCGTGAGAAAAACTGGGATGTGAATCTTCAAAAAGCATATGGGAAAGGAAAAACTTTCTTTTCGCCAAAATAAGCAGACAGGAGAATGCTGAAAAAAATGAATCTGGTACAGGCGCATGATCTGGAGACAGTGAAGAGGCATTACATCCATGTAATTGAAAACACACCGGAGATCGATAAAACCGCCCGTTGGGTATATGGCAGGCATCCGACGGATGAAGGGCTCAGATCGTATATTGAAAACGGTGAAATGTACCTGCTGATGGGTGATCAGGATACTGTTGCCGGAATGATTGCGATCGTTATGCATCAGGGGTCGGATTATGAAGCTGTTCCCTGGACAGAAGAACTGGGAAACGACCAGGTGGCAACGCTGCATCTCCTGGCTGTCTGCCCTGAATACCGGGGAAGAGCCCTCGGCAGTACGATCCTTGAACTGGCCGGTGAACTGGCAAAACAGCATGGGAAGAAAGCTGTACGGCTGGATGTACTGGAATCCAATCTTCCGGCACAGCATCTGTATGAAAAGAACGGATTTATTTATCGGGGTAAAGAGCACTGGTACGCGGAAAACACCGGCTGGACAGACTTCCTTCTGTATGAAAAACCATTGTGAAACAATGATATATTGATCCGGAGGGGTTATTATGGACATAAACTGGTCTGAGATGAACAAAGAGATGCAGGCGCTGCTTTCAAAAGAAGCAACATTCAGGGATGGGGTCGGCAAACTGCTGGAACTCAGGGGAAACCTGTTTGAGCAGGTTGCCCAGATTGTGCACACTTTCCCGGAAGAGGCGTTTTACCAGATGCCGTTTGCGGGTGCAGACGGCTATCACAGCAAAACGCTGGCCTATTCGATCTGGCATATCTTCCGGATCGAGGATATTGTGGCGCATGAGATGATCGCGGAAGACCGGCAGGTTCTTTTCGCCCGGGACTTTGACAAATCGATTTGCTCCCCTATCATCACGACGGGAAATGAGCTGTCAGGAGATGAAATCGCAACGTTCTCGAAACAGCTGGATGTGAAGGAACTGTACCGGTACGCTCAGGAAGTGAAAACGTCCTCCGATCAGATGCTGAAACAGCTGACGTATGCTGATCTGAAGTGCAGATTCGGAGAAGAAATGATCGCGAAGCTGCAGAACACCGGCAGCGTCAGCGAGAATGAAAACGCGAACTGGCTGATCCCCTACTGGTGCGAAAAGGATATCCGGGGACTGATCAAAATGCCTTTCAGCCGTCACTGGATCATGCACATTGAAGCCATGCGGCGCATCAAGAACAGACTGTGCAAAACAGCCCGGAAAGGCGTCGATCCGGTCGCTTACTGCGGTCTGTCCTGCAATCACTGTTTCTTGGCCGAATGGTGCGGTTCCTGCAGAACAATCTATAATACCTGTTCCTTCGCCACCGTCTCCCCGGACGGAATATGTCCCAATGTAAAGTGTTGCAAAGGAAAAGGGATCGACGGCTGCTATGAATGTGACAGCCTGGAATCCTGTGAAAAAGGATTCTATATCCCGTCAAACGACGGCGCGAACGCGGCGAAAGCCCAGTCGCTGTACATCCGCAAACACGGAAAGAAAGAATTCCTGAAGGTGCATGACCGGCTGCATCAGAAGTATGATTTTTCCAAAACCCAGGAGATCCTGGGACAGGATTGCCGGGAAGGATTAAGGATTCTGGAAGAGAACTGATCCGGTTATGAATGAGGAGAAATGGTTTATGGGCGATTAACAGAGAGATAATATTTTTTTCTGGCCGGATGGAGATATGCCGAAAAGAATTTGCGAAGAAGGCGGCTTCAGAATAATAGAAACCCGAAAGGCAGGACGAGTCGTGTTTGATATGGATTGATAATTTTGTAAAATCACTTGTTCTCTTGACTCTCCCCTAAGGGGAGCATCCAGAATATGCTTTGAGGAGAGGAGGTTGATCAGATGCTGAAGATCGGTGAGTTTTCAAAGCTGTCCCACCTGACGGTGAAAGCGCTTCGGTTCTATGAAAAAGAAGGAATTCTTCTGCCGGCGTCTACTGACGAGTGGACGGGATACCGGTTTTATGAAACCAGCCAGCTGGAAGCGGCTGCACGCATCAGGGCTTACAGGCAGCTGGAATTATCCATCGATGAAATCAAGGCAATCATTGCCGGAACGGATGCCCGGCAGATCCTTTCCGAAAAGGCAAAGACATTGGCCGAAGAAAAGAACAGAATCGATAAACGTCTCTCCATTATCAATCATATTATGGAGGACAAGGATATGAAGTATCAGGTTACAGAGAAGCAAATCCCGGAGAAGATCATTTATTCTTCCGAAACTGTGATGAAGCATTATTCGGACATCATGCAGTGGATTCCGTCAGTCGGAGAAGAATGCCTGAAGCTGAATCCGGAAATCAAATGCGCTGAACCTCCCTATGAGT
>OMYT01000153.1 GCA_900315315.1 uncultured Eubacteriales bacterium
GGACATGTCCGCCTGGATCACGGGGATGTCGTTCGCCATGTCAAAGAACAGGTTATCGTCCTCCCCGCCGGTGGAAGCATAGGTCACGTCGATGGACGCAACAGACTCAATCAGCCCACCGCCGGTGACCACCGGCATATCCCGCGGCCACTCCGTAGCGGTCAGGGGCTCAAGGATGACATCGTCAACCTTCTCGAGCTCCTTCATCAGGAAAGTATAAGCGTCATTGCCCGCCATCCGGCGGCGCACAACAGGGGTTCGATTCATGGAAAATTTTCTCCTTTCAGGATAAAATTTTAGAGTGAAGAGTGGAGAGGTTTTTTCAGAGTGAAGAGTGGAGAGTGTCACTGCACGTTCCGTGCAGTGACGAGCATCTCATTGCAGGTCCCGCCCATCACCTGCGGGACGCGGCAGCGGACGTTCTCCAGCAGAACCGTCGAGCCTTCGCTCCCGGCATTTTTGACAATGCGGCCGTCACTCTTGCGGATGTATACCTTGCCACCGGGATCAAAGCCCTGGGCGGACTTCACCGCAATCGTGCCGCGGACCAGGATTTCCACCATATCGCCGGGATTCGGCGCCGGCCTGTTCTCCGGCGATAGAGCTCCATTCCTGCCCGGTCGGATAGGTATCCGGCGTCTTGGCGGCGGACCGGACCGAGAAGCCGACGAACGTGTCAAAGGTCTGGGGCGTGCCGCCGCCGTCCGTATCCGCAAAGGGCTCGACGCCGTCCCCGCCGCTGGACAGGAAGACCGGCACCCCGAAGGGGATCGGGACCTGGCTGGTGTTCTTCATGCAGATGACGATATCATCGACAGAGCGGGAGATCGCTCCCGGCCAGCCGAGATCGAATTCGGTAATGACTTTACCCATCGCGTGTTACCTCACTTTCTCATGTTGACGTTGCGTTTCGCCATGATGCGCTTGCCCAGGTCCGCGGGATTCCCGCGGGCGGGCTTGCGTTTCTTCGCGGCGAGGGCGGCGTAGATGACGTTGCGTTTCGCCATGATGCGCTTGCCCAGGTCCGCGGGATTCCCGCGGGCGGGCTTGCGTTTCTTCGCGGCGAGGGCGGCGTAGACGCCGGCGTCCGCGCCGCGGCGGGCCGGGGGCTTGCGCAGGCGGGCAGCGATATCCGCACAGACGCGGGCGCGCTGCTTCTTCGGCATTTTCGCCAGGGCCGGCCGAACCGCTCTCAGGGCGGTGCGCAGAGCGTCACCGGTGGAGAGGACTTCCTGCTCCTCGGGATCGCACTCATCCGCCACGGGGTCCAGGATTTCGGAGAGCGCTTCAGTGGGCACAGGTTCGAGAATCTCCTCAACGATCTCCGCCACATCCTCGGGCTCGAGCATATCAGGCAGATCCTCATCCGGCAGGACAGCCTCCCCTCATCCACCACAATGGTCGCGCCTTCCGGCGTCTCCACGACGGCGGCGGGGTCTTCCGCGACGGCCTCGGCGGCCTCGGTAACTTCCTCGGCAACAGCAGCGGCTTCAGCCTCCGCGGTGCCTTCCGGTTCGATCATCTCCTCGATGATCTCCGCCACGGTCTCGATGTCGCCGTCTTTAGCCATGCGGGCCAGGATCTTGGAAAGGGATTTCTTCATGATACGTGTACTCCTTTCGGGTTCTTTGGGTTTTTGGTCCTTAATACAAACCCGCGGGCCCGCGCGGCCGGCGTCAACAACGGCCACATGGTTCCCGCGAATCTTCCTTTGGATATAGGCACCGTTCTCCTCACACAGCTCGTAGGTATAGCCGCAGGAGATTTCCCGCTTCCCGTCCAGGATCAGGTCGATGAGGACGGGATCGGTAATGATGAGGTCAGCCAGGAGCAGGTCGGATTCCTCCCCTGCCCCCCGGCGGACATTGTGGGCGTGCCCCTTCTGCAGGGCCCGGATGTTCCCGATGTCCACGCCGTCGGGCGGATGGTCATTCGTAACCGGCATCCCCTCGAAGGAAGCGATCGTTTCCGGGGAAAAGACTTCCGATTCCGGGCGCTGGACCTCAACAAGGCCCGGCCCGGATCCCATTCCCAACTCCTCGGGCAGGTATTCCTGGCTGCCCGTCCGGGCAACGGGCACATTCAGGCAGAGGAGATAGCCCTCCGGCTCCCGGCGAGAAATGTTCTCGGAAAGGCGGGTTCCGTAATAATGCATGAAGGAAACCTCCGGGATATATAAAGAATGGCAATACAAAACTCCGGCAGAAAGATCTGTCGGAGTGTATCAATGCAGTGTAATTATCTCACGTCGCTTATATACGCGCAACCGAAGGCGGGCGAAGAAGGGCGAAAAACGCCCCCGCCGTTAATAATCGACGCACTTCCCTGTTTTGAGATCAAAAGTCTCGCTGAATTCCGCGTCAACGGCGAGATCATAGAACATCCCTTCCAGGTACATTTCATCGGTATCGCTTTTTCTCCCCATCCACCAGCAGATAATAAACCTGCCGCTGTCCATCTCCGTATCAATGCTTCTGCAGATCACCTTCCCGCCGGAAACATCATAGGTCAGATATAACCAGGCATGACCCCAGGAGTTGGGCCAGCATTCCGTGTGGTAACTAATGCGCAGGGCGGAGATCTCCTCAAAAGCATATCCTTCGGGCAGGACGAACTGCAGCTCGCCGTCATGCCAGAGAACATTTTCCGTGATATCCATATCCAGTTTCCTGTCTTCGCTCCCGAATTCCACCCAGACCCTGACGCCCATCATCCTTTCATCAAAGGCGATCTTCAGCGCGTCAGTATGCCAGGAAACATAATATTCACCCTGCTCAAGGGTGGACGAATTGTTCCTGACTTCATCATAGAGCTTCATCACGGCTTCCGTCAGAAGCGGGTAATCCGCCAGGAGACGCGATCCGTCCCACCAGTCACCGACATGAAAGGCCTGCTCGCCCCAGGCGGCAAACTCGTCTTCCGTCATGTCATAGCGGGCGCCTTTCACAGTAAACTCCACCGGAACGGCTTCAGCCAGCGCGCCGGAGAGAACCAAAGAAACAGACAGCAATGCAGCACAGAAAAACAACATCAGCTTTTTCATGGTTCTTTCCCCTCCTCCGCGGATTCCGCCGGCGGCTCGATCAGGATCTGCTGCCCGTCCGGATAAATGAAAGCCAGCTTGCCCCCGGTGAATTCCGCGATGCGGGCCAGCTCCGTGCCGGTCCAGCGCTCTTTGGCAAGCTTCAGGTTAACGGCCTGGCGCTGAAAGCCAAGCATCTCCGCCAGTTCAGTCTGCTTCTTGTTTCCTTTCGCCAGGGCCATGCGTACAGATGTGGAAACGGACATACGGAACCCCTCCCTTCAGATTTCGGAAACAATATACCATATTACAGATATCACTGTCAATCAGGTTGATTAACAAATCTATTATATTGATAAACTTTTGCTTGACAAAGTATATCGTTTAGATATATAATGATATCGATAAGAGGACCTGCCGGAATCCCAGGAACAGGAAATCGAATCCTTCGTTGACGGGCTCCGGCGGGTCATCGCCGTCGCGCAGAAAAAATCAGGGATCGACCCGAGGCCGAATTGACACAAAACTGCCATCCCGCTCCCCTGCTGCGTATATACTGATGACCAGAGCAATTCACAGGGATCCCCTCCTTTTAATCCGGGCCTGAGCAACCCGGATTTTTTGCTGTCAGAGTATTACTTCGAGCGGCAGCGAGCACATATATTGCAGCAAAAAGCCGGGACTTTTTCTCCATTCTGAGATAAAGTCCCGGCTGTATTTATCCGATGCTTCCGATGTTCAGGAAGAAGCCTGAGCCACCCGGATAATTTTATTTCTGCTGATACTCATCCCCCAGCAAAGCCTTCAGATGCTCCTGATCTGTTTCATCCGGCTCATATCCGGCATCGAGGGCTTTCCGGTACCATT
>OMYT01000147.1 GCA_900315315.1 uncultured Eubacteriales bacterium
TCCGCCTTTCATTCGCTTAAAGGTGATGGTGAATGTTTCATCTTCACCTGCACAACGAACCAGGTTGCTCTTGCTGAGGGCATCACCGACAGTTTTCACATCATCCTCGGAAACATCTTCCAGAATCGTAACCTTCGCCTCCCCGAAGAAGTCCGTTCCTCCCGGCCGTATCTCCAAATCTCCATTCTTGCCGCTGAAGAATTCCAGATAGTGATTTGACACAACATCAACAAAGTAGATGTTCTCATAGTCACTGGTCAGTGCCTTGGAAATGCTCACGTATGTCCTTTTAACGGCCGGCGCAATCTCTACGCCCTGCTCGCCCCGTTCAATCAGGAAGCGGTCAAAATCAGCAGGCGGTACAGGCTTTGAGAAGTAATAGCCCTGAACATAATCGCAGCCCAAAGCCTTCAGCGCCATGTACTGTTCCTCTGTTTCCACGCCTTCTGCGACCACCGGCACATGAAGGTAATCCGCGATGTCAATGATCAGTTCAATCATTCTCACATCCCGGGTTTCACCGAATGCGTTCCGGATAAAACTGATATCCAGTTTCAGAACGTCAATAGGCAGATGGGACAGCATTCCCAGTGATGAATACCCGGTTCCGAAGTCATCCATCTCAATACGGAAGCCCATACCCATCCCGCACAATTCGCGCGCAGTAGACAGCACCTGCTCAGAATCTTCGGTATATGCGGATTCTGTGATTTCCAGCATCAGATCATCCACACTCAGCTGATACTCGTCAAGTATCTCCTTGAAGATGCCTGTAAGATTCGGGGTAAGCATATCAATTCGCGATACATTCACGGAAATCGGCACCGAATAACCGAACCGGTCTTTCCAGTCTCTGATCCGTGCAGCAGACTTACGCCACACGAACTTATCAAGTTCCAGAATCAGCCCGTTTTCCTCCAGCATCGGGATGAATATGCCGGGACTGATCATGCCCAGTTCCGGATGTTCCCAACGCACCAAGGCTTCCGCGCTTGAAAGGACCGGCTGGTCCGGCCGGATATCAAACTTGGGCTGGAAGTAGACCAAAAACTGATTGCTCTCCAACGCCGTCCTGAAATCTTCCAGAAGCCGTTCCCGATAAAGCTCGGCTTCATGCATCTTATTATCGTAGATACCGACAGCTTTTCGATATCCGTCTTTTACGGTATTTGCCGCAGTTTTTGCATGGTCAAAGCGCCTGTCTATTTCCAGTGACTTGTCCACGTTGGAATAGACGCCCATGCGCAGCCTTACCCTGTTGTTAAGAGTATCCTCTCCGTTAAGACCATCTGAAATTTTGGCAAGCAGCGCTTCGTAATCATCGCGATGGGGGCAATAAATCTGGAATACATCAGCGTTACGCCTGCAGGCGACGCCTCTGATTTCGCGCGCTACAGACCGGATGCGGCTGCCGATTTTGCTGAGCACTTCGTCGCCGTATTGTTTTCCATAACGCTCGTTGATCATGTGGAAATGATTGACATCCACCACGATTGCATCCATGGGCATTTCCGGATAGTGTCTGTCATACATTCTGGCATAGTTCATAAAGTGGCTCGCGTTGTACAGCTTTGTCAGGCTGTCGCGTTCCGTAGATTCGATGATGCTGCGCTTCTCAGACAATTCAATGTAGCGGTTCACCCGCGCCTGTACAATCTCAGCGGAAGGATACGGCTTTGGAATAAAGTCCATGGCTCCACGCTTCAGGCATTCCACTTCTGCGCTTTGATCGGCGGTCATCACAATGACCGGAACATTCGCAAGGTCTTTATCCTCCTGCATGATAGTGAGCACTTCCATGCCGCTCAGACGGGGCATCTTCAGATCCAACAGCATAACAGCTATCTCTTCCCCATATTTCTTTATATTCTCGATGGCCTCAATACCGTCTGCCGCATACAGCAATTCATACGAACTCTGGAGCATATTACCGAGTATCATCCGGTTGATTTCTTCATCATCAACGATCAGCATATACTTCTTAACATTGAGTATTTCCTGTCCGTTTATCATGGGTCCGGCGGGTGCAGCCGCTTCTTCGGCATCGTCTCTTGTAACAGAGCCCAGCCCTTTCAGCAGCTGCTTTTCTTCATACATAAGCTCATCGGCGCGGGCAAACACGTTATGGAAATAGGAATCTTCACCAGGCCTGAAATCTGAATAGCCGCCGGAGACGACGACCCCACCGCTGCTAATGTGCTCTACGGAGCGATCGTGCAGGGCCAGCACCAGCTCTTTGCGAATCAAGTAGTCGCGGCCGTCTAAAATGACGACGAACTCGTCGCCGCCGATACGATATACGGGGCTGTGCTGAAAGATGTCGCAAATCATCACAGAAGCCTGACGGATATATTCATCGCCCGCCTTATGCCCCAGCGTATCATTAATCTTCTTTAAGCCGTTCACATCACATACCACGACGGCAAAATCGGTGATTTTCCCCTCTGCAATCAAACCATCATAATCTTTTTCATTCAACGCAAATGCAGCTTTACTTTTGACTTTCGTGAGAGGATCGATAAAGGCTATGGCTTCCGCGCGATCCCTCTCCTCGGCGGCCTTTTTCTCCCACTTCCGCACGGAGTAATAGTTGGCGATCATAACGCCCAGCGACAGGGCAAAAAGACCGGCAATCATCACGACGCTGAGCTGGTCGGCATTGCGCAGCCGTTCCTGCTGTATAGCAAGAAATTCTTCCCTGTTCATGGCAAGCGTCTTGCTGTCAGCCGTGCCGTCTACATAACTGAAGATATCCTTAATAACCGCATTCTCTCTGGCCTCGTTCATCCTTTGTGACCATGTCAGCGACAGGATCACGACGAACGCCAGAAGCGAAACCCAGACAAGTATCGCTTTACCGAATTTTCTGGTATGATCCTTCCGGATGATATGATTGAAGTAAATCAAGCCGATGATAGACCAGGCGATCATAAGGGCATAGGTCTCCGGGGCAAGCACATTCCCGGAGAACATGGGCAGGATCAGGAATA
>OMYT01000146.1 GCA_900315315.1 uncultured Eubacteriales bacterium
TTTTGCATGGCAGGGAAGCCGGGGCTGCGCAGGCGGGAAGGAAACGACGCGATGGCGCGGGATCACAGGCTCCCGCGGCGGATCAGAGCGTCGGCCAGTTCGGCCATCTGAACGGCGGGCTCCGCACAGTTCCGGTTTACCCAGGCGCGGATCAGCCCGGCGGCACCATAGATCACAAAACTGAAGCGGTAATCAAAATCCGCTTCATTTTTTTTGTCCACCGCGGCGGCGTATGGAAATCCGGTGAGACATTTTTCCCGGATCACATCGTACAGGCGGTGCAGGAATTTCATGTCGCCGTAGGGGCTGAGCAATACCCGGACAATCTCCTGGTTTTCTTCGATAAAACGGAATACATCCAGCAGGATCGGTTTGGTTTCCTGTCGGGCCGCGTCAGTTTCATGCAGGGCGGCAATGCTGTCCAGGGCCTCAAACATGCTGTCCTCCAGCTTTTCCAGCATGTCGTACACATCCCTGTAATACAGGTAGAAAGTACCCCGGTTCATATCCGCAAGGTCTGTCAGCTCCTTGACTGTGATCTCCTTGATCTGTTTTTCCTGCATGAGCTGAGTCAGGGCCTGGGTCAGCATCTTTTTGGTGCGCCTCACACGCCGGTCTTCTTTTTTTTGCTCTTCCATGGGTCTCCTTCTTTCCTGAACAATATTGGCTTTTTTGTTGATTATCCGGATGGCGGTTGAACCGGTGTTGATTAACAAACGATCGATAATCAATCTGATTATTGATTTCGATCACGGGGGTCATTATAATTCACGGCGTTGAGAAAGTCAACACGGTGTTCAAAACAAGCACCGAACAGGAGGAAGACAAACATGAAAGGATTTACCAAGGGACTGGTTCAGCACCGGATACTGATCATCATCCTGTGCATTGCGCTGGTGGTGCCGTCTGTGCTGGGCATGGTCCGGACAAAGACCAAATATGACCTGCTGTATTACCTGCCGCAGGACCTGGAGACCGTCCAGGGCCAGGAGATTCTGCTGAAGGATTTCGGCAAGGGCGCTTTTTCCCTGCTGGTTACGGAGGGTATGAACCTGAAGGACCAGGCGGATATGGAAAACGCCCTGAAGGAAATACCGCATGTGGACTCCGTCATCGGGTACGCTTCACTGACGAAGGGAACGCTGCCCGTGGAAATCATCCCGGATGATATTCGGGAGAAGTTCCAGCGGGGCGACTGTATGCTTTCCGCCGTCTTCTTTGATGAAGGTTCCTCCTCTGAGGAAACCATGGAAGCTATCAGTCAGGTACGGAAGGTTGCCGGTGAAAAAACTTTTGTGAGCGGCCTTTCTGCGGTCGTGACCGATACCAGGCAGCTGGTGGAGGACCAGGAAGCGATCTATGTCGCCATTGCCGTGGCACTGTGCGCCGTTGTGCTGATGCTGACAATGGACTCGTTCCTGCTGCCGATGATCTTCCTGCTCTGCATTGCCGTTTCCGTTCTGTGGAACATGGGCAGCAATTATTTCCTGGGCGAGATCAGCTATATCACCAAGGCGGTGGCTGCCGTGCTGCAGCTGGCTGTGACGCTGGACTATTCCATTTTCCTGTGGCACAGCTACAAGGAGCAGAAAGCCCTGACGGACGACAAGGATGAAGCCATGGCGAATGCCATCCGGCTGACCTTCACTTCCATCCTGGGCTCCTCCCTGACCACGATCGCCGGCTTTGTGAGCATCTGCTTCATGAGTTTCACCCTGGGCAAAGACCTGGGCATTGTGATGAGCAAGGGCGTAATCCTGGGCGTGCTTGGCACGGTGACGCTGCTGCCCTGTGTGATCCGGGCGCTGGACGGCGCGATCGAAAAAACGAGCCACAAACCGCTGCTGCCTGATGTGAGCGGCATCGGCCGGTTGTGATCCTGCTGGTTATGATCATCCCGGCGTTCTACGGATACCGGAATGTGAATGTCTACTACGATATGAGCAAGGTCATGCCGCCGGAACTGGAGTCTGTCCAGGCCAATAAAAAGCTGGAAGAAACCTTTGATATGTCCACCACGCATCTGCTGCTTGTCGACGCGGATGTATCCCAGAAGGATGTCCGGGACATGACGAAAGAAATGCAGCAGGTGGACGGCGTGAAAAGCGTCATCGGGATTGACAGCCTGCTGGGCGCCGGGATTCCGGAATCGATCCTGCCGGAGGACGTGCTGTCCCTGGTAAAAGGAGACCGGTACCAGCTGATGCTGGTGAACAGCGCTTACGTTATCTCTTCGGATGAAGTGAATGCGCAGATCGACAGCCTGAACGCAATCCTGAAGAAATATGACAAGGGCGGCATGCTGATCGGCGAAGCACCCTGCACGAAGGACCTGATTGCCTGTACGGACCGGGACTTCACGGTTGTCAGCCTGATCTCGATTATCGCGATCTTTGTGATCATCATGCTGGTGCAGCGGTCCGTCTCGCTGCCTGTACTGCTGGTGGCAGTGATCGAACTGGCCATTGCGGCCAATCTGTGCATCCCGTATTACCTGAAGCAGGAACTGCCCTTCGTGGGGCCAATCCTGATCTCCACCATCCAGCTGGGCGCCACGGTGGACTACGCCATCCTGATGACGACCCGCTACAAGCAGAACCGGCTTGCGGGCAAGGATAAAAAAGAAGCGGTTCAGGACGCTGTCGCTTCCGCCGCGCAGAGCGTGCTGGTCAGCGGCCTGGGCTTCTTTGCGGCCACCTACGGCGTGGGCCTCTATTCCAACGTGGCTATTATCTCCTCCATGTGCAGGCTGATTGCCCGCGGCGCGCTGCTGAGCGTGGCAGTTGTATTGCTGCTCCTGCCGGCGGTACTGCTGATCATGGATAAAGTCATTGTACACACGACAGCCGGAATGAAAAAAGCTGCCTGCTGATTTGGAAAGGAAGGATCATTATGAGTAAGAAGATTATTGCGATGCTGACAGCGCTGGTCATGATACTCGGATGTACCGGCGCGCTGGCCGAGAATACGAAGCATGAGAGGGTTTATGTGGTCGCAGGCGCTGACGGCTCTGTGAAAAGCATTACCGACAGTATCCGCCTGGAGAACACGGACGGGCTGGATGAACTGACTGACCGTACTATGCTGACAGACATTCTGAACGTTGGCGGGAATGAAACCTTTACCCTGGAAGGCGAAACACTCGTCTGGAAAGCAAACGGAAAGAACGTGATCTATCAGGGAGCATCGGCTAAAGCCCCGGCTGTAGTGCCGGTTGTGACCCTGACGCTGGACGGGGAGGAGATCTCCGCGGCAGACCTGAAAGAAAAGACCGGGGAAGCTGTCCTGACCGTAACTTACCGGACAGAAGGGCAGGCACCCGCACTGGTGCTTTCCGCGCTGCTGCTTCCCGAAGAAGGCATTTCAGACCTGAAAACGGAAAACGCGGCCGTGCTTACGGAAGCGGAACGGTCCGTACTGGTAGGATGGGCTGTGCCGAACATGGATCCGTCCCTGCAGCTGCCGGTATCCTTTTCCGCAGTGTTCCATGCGGATCACGCGGATCTTGGCTGGATGATGACATTCTGCTCCTCCGATCCGCTGGAAGCTGCCTGCAGGGAATTGGACGCGCGGATCGACGGTATGGATCCTGAAGCGCTGCTGAAGGATGTCACAGCGCTACTGACAGCGCTGAAGGACGGTGCTGATTTGCCCGAGACCGAAGGAATGACGAAAGAAATCGTCGGTAAGATTAATGAACTGAATAAAGGATTGAAGGATCTGGATGCCAGCGCTTTACAACTGGCAGAAGGCGCGCAGCAGGTGGCGGAAGGCTCAGCTGCTCTGGACACAGGCCTTGCTGCGCTGAAAGGGAATAATGATACACTGAACAACGGAGCGGAACAACTCTTTGCAGCAATCCTGAACACGGCCAATGACCAGATCGCTGCTTCCGGCCTGGCTGACGCCGGCATCACGATACCGGTGCTGACCGCAGAGAATTATGCCGAAATCCTGGATGGTGTGATAGCGCAGCTTGATCCCGATACGCTGAAAGCCGCTGCCTCCGCTAAAATCGCGGAGGAAGTCCGGAAACAGGTCGCAGCCAAAGAAGACCAGATCAGGGCAGGCGTTCTGGAGGCCGTAAAAGGCAAGGTGCTGGAAGCCGTTCTGAAGGCTGCCGGGTTTGAGATGACTGCCGAACAGTATGCCGCCGCCCTGAAAGGCGGATTGGTGTCAAAGGAACAGGCCGCACAGGTAGACACCGCTGTGGAAGCTCAGATGAAAAGCGAAGCAATTCTGGCTCAGACCGAAGCGGCCGTACAGGAACAGATTGAAAAACTGGTGACTGAGAACACAGAGGCTTATCTGGCGAAGGACGAAACGATTACTGCGAAACTGGCACAGGCGGCAGCGGCCCGGGAGCAGCTCCTGGCTCTGAAAGAGAAGCTTGATCAGGTGAACACTTTTGTAACCGGTCTGAAAGATTATACGGACGGTGTGGCCCAGGCTTCTGACGCTGCAGTAACGCTTTCCGCCGGCGCAACGCTGGTATCAACCGGCGCGTCCACACTGCAGGAAACCGGAACAAAAACGCTGAAAGACAGCATTCTTACCGCCGAAAAGAGTGCGGCCGTGAATCTCCTTCCGCTCGTGGAAAAGAATCTGACTGGTGTTTTGAACGCCTGGAAGACGACAAAGGATCATCTGACAGATACCGGATATGACCTCAAACCGGAGGGTATGGATGAAGAGACGGTATATATTATTCGGACAGATTTGAAATAATAGATTGAAATTGGATCTGCGAGTCCCGGTTATAAATTTCGCTTGGAACAATAGGATGATATAGCGCGGTGCGAGCGGTTTGACAACACTAACGCCGCGCGATTTTGTTATTCAAGCGTAATAATTTGTACAATTTGGTCATTCTCTCTAAAGGGTACAGTAAAAGGTACAAGCCTGTTTTTTGGCATCAAAAAACCCCAGGAGCGTTGATTTTCCTGAGGTCTTATTGGCGGAGAAGCCGGGATTTGAACCCGGGCTGCCATCACTGACACTACTCCCTTAGCAGGGGAGCCCCTTCGGCCACTTGGGTACTTCTCCATGTCAAG
>OMYT01000145.1 GCA_900315315.1 uncultured Eubacteriales bacterium
CGAAGAAGCAGATGACTGGCGTCCGGAAGCCTGGGATATGATCCGCCAGCGGCCGGACTGCTCATTCTTTATGATCACCAAGCGCCCGGAGCGGATCCTCCAATGCCTCCCTGCAGACTGGGGCAAGGGATGGGATCATGTCCATATCAGCTGTACCTGCGAAGATCAAACCCGGGCTGACCTCCGGCTTCCAGTCTTTCTCAAGCTTCCGATCCGGCACAAATCCATTACGCATGAGCCGATGCTGGAAGCCATTGATATACGCAAGTATCTGGCAGAGTACGGGAACAGCGTGAATGAAAATGGCAGCCGTATCCTGGAGTCCGTCTCCTGCGGGGGAGAATCCGGCCCCAAAGCCCGTATCTGTGATTACGGCTGGGTCCTGAATACACACATCCAATGCGTGGAATACGGCGTCCCCTTCCATTTTCACCAGACAGGCGCCAGGCTCCGCAGATCTGTCCCGGACGGACATGGCGGTCACATTCAGAAAATCTACGAGATCCCGCGGGAATACCAGCATACACAGGCAGAAAAAGCAGGGCTGGACTATGGCGGAGGGATTGAGATCCCTGCCTGCCTTTCAGCCGACAGTCCTTCTGTATGTAAAGAGCCAGAAGAAGAGGGACGCAATTAAACCTGGTATTCATCTAATCAGGTATATTATCGATGGATACTTTCGTAGTAATATTTAATGTGAACAATAAGAAGAGAGGCGCAAATCGGAGTTTGAGAGGTAAAAATGATAAATCACAGAGTTCAGAAATATATAGAGGATCATTCTTTCTGTTCAGAGTACCTTTTCAGGGATTGGGAAGCGTTCCTGGATTTTATCTATGAAGAAGGTTATCGCGTTTCATCCATCCTCTGGTGGGAACACTGCAAAAAGAATTTTCAGCACGGATACGGCGGATATTCCGATCCGGATGACAGGGAATGGATGTATTCTGAGACCTGGCTTCATGAAGATGGATTTCATGGTCTTATTCTTGGTGACAAATACATCAGCCACGATTTGGTGCCGTCCTTCTATCTTGCAGATGAACAGACTCCGGTTTGCAGAGATATTGCCGGCTCAGGTATTTGTAAGGGTAATTCAAAATGAACTATAAGGTAATTGACAAAGAAAAATACTATAGAAAAGGTGTGTTCCGTCATTTCACGGAAGACTGCAGGTGTTCGACCTCAATAACAGCGAGAATCGATGTGACAGAACTCGCCACACATTCAAAGAACACAGGGACGAAATTTTATATCAATTTCCTGTATATTCTTTCAAAAGTTCTGAATTCACGCGAAGACTACAGGATGGGATACCTTTGGCAGACAGATGAGCTGATCTGTTATGACGTGATCAATCCTACGCAGTATGTTTTCCATGAAGATACGGAAACCTGTACTCCGGTATATACGGAATACGATGAGGACTATGAAAAGTTCTACGCTGCTGCTTTAAAGGATGTTGAAGAGGCAAAGAAGACAAGGGAATACGGTCTGGATATGGTTAATCATCCAAACTGGTTCGATGCATCGTTTATATCCTGGCTTTCCTATGATTCACTTCATCTTGAACTTCCCGATGGAAATCTGTATTTTGCGCCTATCATCAACTGGGGAAAATATAGGGAAGAAAACGGAAGGCTTGTCATGCCTGTGACCGTTCGTCTGAATCACGCAATCGCTGACGGGTACCTGGTCGCAAACGTATTCCGTCTTTTAGAGCAGGAAATCACATCTTTTGTCGAAATCTGATCAACAGATTCGTATTTGTAAAAGATTCCGATAAATCGGGATTTCATTCTGCAGACAGGAGGTCAAAATGAAAACATACATTATAACCGGGGCAAATTCCGGGCTTGGGTTTGAAACAGCGAAAAGAATCGCAAAAAAAGGATACCGGGTGATTCTTGCATGCCGGAATATGGAAAAAGGATCTGAAGCGGCAGACGCCATCAAATCAGAGACAGGAAACGAAAATATTGAATCTCGTCAGCTTGATCTGGCGTCATTGGTTTCTGTCAGAAATTTTGCCGAAGGATTGAAGGATACCGCAATATACGCGCTGGATAACAATGCGGGAATTTCCGGGATGAAGACCGGAACAACAGAGGATGGTTATGACATTGTCTTCCAGAGCAATCATCTGGGGCATTTCCTGCTTACGAATCTGCTCCTTCCACAGATCGAGGATGATGGAAGAATCCTTAATATATCCAGTGACATGCATAACCCGCCTTACGGAGAACTTGTCTGGAAAGGTGCAGAGATCCTCGCTCATCCGACAGAAGAAATTATGAGACAGAGATATTATTATTCCAAACTGTGCAATCTGTATTTTACGTATGAACTCTCCAGAAAACTGCGGGAAGAAGGCAGCCATATCACTGTCAGCGCACTCAACCCTGGTTTCATGGGTGAAACCAATCTTGCCGGCGGCAATATGACAAAGGAACGGATCGAGCAGGTGAAACAGACTATGCCTGACAGATTCGGCGAACTTTCGGTGTCGGCACAGGCTGCTGCAGACATTCTGACAGAGGATCGTTATCTGTCCTCTGAAGCACTGTACTATGACCGCAGTACAAATACTGCCAGGTCTTCACTGCTTTCCTATGTGGAGGAAAACGCAAAAGAACTCTGGGATGCAAGCATGAAACTTTCAGGACTTCGATAAATACCAGTTTGATGATAAGCCGGCGAAGAGTGCTCAGATAAACTCGTTTGACAATTCTTTTGCAAATTGATACTATGCAAGTATATACTTGCATGAGCTGTTCGAGGATTATTTGAAATGTTTGATGAGACCCAGATCAAAATAATAGATGCCACTATGACCATTATCGTAGAAAAGGGGTATTCGGGAACTACGACCAAAAACATAGCCAAACTCGCAGGGGTAAATGAATGCACCATATTCCGGAAATTTGATGGGAAAAAAGAAATAATTCTGGCGGCAATGTCGCTTCCGAAGTGGAATCCGGGTCTTTCAGAAAAGGATTTTGCCTATGCCGGAATTCCGGAAGAGGATCTTGTTTCATTTTCCAGAACCTATATGACAAAGGTGACCCCGCAAATGGTAAAGATCTCGATCGGACTGCGCTCGGCAGAACTTGAGGGGATCGCGCTCCCGGAAATCATGAAGATACCGGAGGTTTTCAAAAATGTACTGAAGCAGTATTTTACGGAAATGATTGAAAAAGGAAAGCTGAAAAACTGCGATGTGGAAAGTGCTGCGCTCCAGTTTATTTCAATGAATTTTGGCTTTGTTTTCCTGAACGCGTCGTTTGGGAATAAGCTGATCGGTATTTCCGGGGATGAATACATCCGGAACAGCGTGAATGTTTTTCTAAAAGGTATGGAATGATCCGGCTGATACGTGTCCGCTAATGTGGGCACGTAAAAAAATACTATTTATGCAAGTGGGCACTTGCATTACGGGAAGGGAAAGGAGTGGAAAATGGCATACAAGAAGATCCATCAGATCAGGATTGATTTCAATGTAACAGAAAAAACAAGGAGATATGTTTTTGTTTACATCATTGAAGCTGGGAACTGTTATATGATCGATTCGGGAGTGTATGGATCTGAAAAGCAGATATCATCCTATATGGAAAGAATAGGCAGAAAGCTCTCCGATATTAAAAGAATATTTCTGACCCATGCACATCCGGATCATATCGGTTCTGCGGCATGGTTCAGGGAGAAAGTGGGCTGTGAAATATACGCGGGACGGGAAGAGCGAAGATGGATCGAAGATATAGATCTTCAGTTTTCGGAAAGACCAATTCCGAACTTCTATATTTTGGCAGGCAGATCGACGAAGGTCGATCATGTATTGCATGACGGGGATGAGGTCCTGCTTGAAGAAGGGCTGTCAATTCATGCTTACCGC
>OMYT01000144.1 GCA_900315315.1 uncultured Eubacteriales bacterium
CCTGCGCGTTGAACGCGGTCTCAGACAGGCTGATCTAGGAGAATGCAATAAGGACCCGATCATATGATCAGATCCTTGTGTTCAGTCAGACTGTCCGAAAACGGTCATAGATATCGGAGAAGTCAGCAGGAGGAGCGGGTTCGGAAAGGGAATCATCCGGGACGCAAGTTTTTGAGGAACTTGGAGCAGGGAGATTGGTTTTCTCTGAATGCTGCTCAGGCTGTTCTATTTTCTGCCTTGGAGCGGGCACATAGGGGATCAAACCTATGCGCGCGGCTTCCTGCTGGAATTCCAGGGGCAAATCCCGGGCATCCACGATAAACCCGTCCACAGAGAGCATCCAGATGGCGGGGTTGTCCTCAATCAGTTCCTGCAACAGCCATTCCGTATCCCAGGGAGACATGCGAACCAGCTTGCGAATCTCAGCCGCCTTGTTTCCGGCGGTGGACGGGGCGATGCCAAAGGGCCGGCTCAATTCGTCGGCGGTCAGGTGAACCGGCATGGACTTGTCGAATATGAAATTGTAGGCGGCAATGGCATAGACGATCCCCGCCGCCCAGGTATTGCGCCTGCCCTTCATCAGGGGAGACGGACGCTTTCGGCACAGCTTTTCCAGCAGGCGCAGGCAGAGTGCCCGGTATTCCTCGTTCAGGTATTTCTCACAGTATTCATCTATCATCCCGGCGATCTCTTCGTAGACCGGCTGCATCTGGGCAGGAATCTTCATGCCGTCGCCTCCCGCTTTGGTGAAAAAAGTTCAATATTCATGAAAATCCAAAAGGATTCCAAGTCTCCATGTCGAATTATATATGTATTGGAACGATTCGTCAATTCTCTGCTTTCAGGATATGGAACGGGAGGCGTTTGCATGGGCTATGTCACCGGCACGGACAGCAGACAGATGACCCTGGGCGTGTGGAGCATCGAAGACGAGGTGCCCCGGGACAGCCCTGCCCGGTTCATCGAAGTTTTTGTGGACAGCCTGGACCTGGAGGCCATGGGGTTCGAGCATACCGTCCCCGCGCCCACGGGCAGGCCGCCCTACAATCCCTACGACCTGGTGAAGCTGTATGTCTACGGCTACCTGAACAAAATACGCTCCTCCCGGCGGCTCATGCGGGAGTGCCGCAGGAACATTGAGCTGTGGTTCCTGCTGAATCGGCTCGTGCCGGACTTCCGCACCATTGCGGACTTCCGGAAGGCGCACAGGAATCTGCTCAAGAAGATATTCCTCATCTTTGCCCGGGCGTGCAGGGAAATGAAGCTCATGGACGCCGAGATGCTGTGCCTGGATGGCACCACCGTCCGCGCCGTCAACGGCAGAAAGCAGTCCACCAGCGTCGAACTCAGCCGCAAGAAGCTGGAATACGCGAAGGCCCAGCTGGCAGCTGTGGAGAAATACCTTGATTCCATGGACGAAAATGACCTCTGCGAGGGCAAAATCGACCATCCCTTCGCCCTGGACCTGGACAAGAATCACCTGCCCAGCGTGGAAACCCTGAAGAAGCGCATCGCCTTCCACGAAAAGTGCCTGAAGGAGCTGGAGGAATCAGGCCGCAATACCATGACCTTCACCGACCGTGAATCCGCCATGATGCCCGCAAAGGAGGGCGGTATCAAGGCCTGCTACAACGTCCAGACCGCCGTGGACGCGAAGAGCCACATGATCGCCGACTTCAATATCACTGACAGCCCCAGCGACAAAGGCCTGCTGTGCACCAGCATGCAGATGTGCATGAAGGACCTGGAGCTGGATTCGATACGGGTCATCGCCGACAAGGGCTACGAGAGCGCCGCCGATATCAAAGACTGCCTCATGAACGGCATCGTTCCGGACGTGGGCTTCATCCAGGACCGGGAGGAGCGCGTGTTCCCGCTGGACTATGTGGAACAGGATATCACCCCGGAGATGAAGGCTTCGACGAAGCCGGAGGATATCCAGACCTGTCTCCATGCCGGGACACTGCCGGACTGCTACCAGGGCACCAACATCCGCATAGAGGTCCAATCCCTCAGCAACATCAGCTGCTTCATCCGCCATGAGGACGGCCGGGTCACCTGTCCCATGGGGCGGGAGCTGTTCAAGCAGCGGGATACCAAATACGGTACTGAGTATTCCAGCCGCGAAGCCTGCCGCACCTGTCCCAACCGCTGCACCGATTCCAAACGGGAGAAGCACGTCAACATCGGCAGAAACAGCACCTACGTCCCGGTTATCATGTACGGTGATCCCCGCTATCCCCTCCAGCAAATCCCCGACGTTGACCAGCCCGACCATTACAATAACTTCGGAAAGCTCAGGCGCGACGACAAGCGCGTCATGATCTTCATTAAGCGGGACATCCCCAAACAAAAGCTCCGCCAGCAGACCAGCGAGCATCCCTTCGGCACCATCAAGCACTACGACGACGGGCGTTATTTCCTCTGCAAGGGCAAGGAAAAGGTCACCGCCGAGTTCGCCCTCTCTGCCCTTGCCTATAACATCCGAAGGGCAATCAACATCTGCGGAGGCGTTCATAACCTCATAGACCGTTACCGCAGGATAGCTATGCCAAAAATCAGAAAAATCGCGGAATTGTGAGGGGAAAACCCTCTCTTTCTTCGCGATTTGGGCCGGATTATGGTTTCGTTTTGTATTTTTTGCATAAAATATCCGTCCGAAAACTGTGTTTTCGGACGGACTGTGGTGCGGTCGACGGGACTTGAACCCGTACGGTCTCCCACACGCCCCTCAAACGTGCGCGTATGCCTATTCCGCCACGACCGCATGACAGGAGTATTATACACAACCGCCGGGGGATTGTCAAGCAAAATTTGCGTTCACATTCCAGGGCAATTCAAATCAGGTTACCATTTACAGGATAGCCGAAAATGAAAACGGAGAGAAACAGCCTCCTGAAGCTGCCGGTACGGTGACCAGAGGCAGGGCGGTAACTCGCTATCTGGAAAGCGAAACAGCTGACGGCGTGACATATCACAAGGTCAGAAGCGAACAGTATCCGGATGAGGACGATCTCTATATGGCAGAAGGAGATCTGTCGGATACTGCCGAAGGATCGGTAAGAGAGACGGAAGTCTATGTAAGGACTCCTGCGACGATCTACAAATCTTCAGACAGCCCGGCGATAGCCTCT
>OMYT01000141.1 GCA_900315315.1 uncultured Eubacteriales bacterium
GTGGCAAAGGAGTCGAACAGGATCTCCTGAAGGCGGGGGAATACTACAAAAAAGCCCTGGATCAGGGTGCGAATATTGACGCAACCGAAGCAAAAGAAAACATGGATGAACTGGCGGTCTCTCTTCGACAGGCCGGCCTGGATGCTTTCGATGCGGAAGATTACGGGAAGGCGATGGAATACTATCAGCTGGCGGCGGACCTGGGCAATGCCGAAGGATGGAGAGGCATCGGGTATCTGTATTATTTCGGCCTGGGTGTGGATCTGGACTACGGGAAGGCGCTTGAGTATTATCAGCAGGCAGCCGATCAGGGCGATTCGGGTGCGATGACGAATATCGGGTTGATGTATGAGGACGGCCTTGGAGTGGAACAGGACTACGGGAAGGCTATGGAGTACTATCAGAAAGCCGCGGACCTGGGTGATGCGATGGCACTGAACATTATTGGCTACATGTACGAAGAAGGTCTGGGAGTGGAACAGGATTACAGTCAGGCCATGAAGTATTATCAGCAGGCTGCCGACCTGGGTGAGGCATTTGCGTATACCGGCCTCGGGGATCTTTACCGCTACGGCATGGGAGTCGAACAGGATTACGCCAAAGCTGTCGAATACTACACCCTGGCGGCGGAAGGGGGAGAGCCGGCAGGGATGTTCGAGATCGGATCGTGTTACGACCTGGGACAGGGCGTGGAGAAAGACCCGGACAAAGCGGCGGAATGGTACCGGAAAGCGCTCGATGCCGGATATGAGCCGGACGAGGAAGACCAGGCACACCTGAAGGAAGTGCTGGGGGACGAGTATCAGACAAAATAAAATAATCCGGGTTGCTCAGGCCCGGATTGAATGGAGGAGATCCCTGTGAATTGCTCTGGTCATCAGTATATACGCAGCAGGGGACCAGGATGGCAGTATATTGTTTCTCTTCCCTTGACCCTCCTTGCCAGATAGGGGTGGAACCGTTATGGAACAGGGGGACGACCCATTTTGTTCCGTAGCAGCCAGCCAGGGGGTTCCTCCGGCTTCCTTCTCATAGGCGTCCGGCAGTTCTTGTGGCGTATAGCTCCTTTCTTGACTAACGGTACAGATCTTCTCCGGTGTAATAGCTGTATCCGCCTTCCTGTTTTTCAAAACCGTTTGCGGCGATGAAACCCGGCTGGACAACGCTCAGGGATTCGATATCCCGGATTTGCCCGATTTCTCGATGGATTTCACTCAGGGGCATAGGCTTCCTGTAGTATTTTGCCTCATAGATCTGATACTGATCGCCGAATTCCAGCGCAATATCGAATTCTCCGTTCCGACGTCTGACGGGATCATCGTAATAGTATGTTCCGATGTTGGTGATGCCGGGAAGCCGGCCGCTTTTTGCAAGGCGGGAGAAAAAGCCGCGGCACAGTTCTTCAAATCGGCGGGGAACATATTCTGTCCGCAGGGAGGGAGCGATCTGCTGATCAAAAAACGCTTTCGGGCCGACCATCTGCAGCGCGCTTCTGTTGCGGTAAATGTAAGTGAACCAGAAACGGAGCAGATTATCATTGATCTCATAGAATTTCTTCTTCGAATCATCCGGTCTGTTGATCGGGAATATCTGGCTGATTAGTTCGGTTGCCAGCAGGGATTTCAGCTGCTTGGCCAGACTGCCGGTGCTGTTTGCCTGCAGAGCCCTCTCCAGTTCGGAGTACTTTTTCTTTCCGTTGCCAAGGACAGCCAGAATGCGTTCCGCATTGACGGCGTTTGTGTAATCTGTCAGCAGGATGTTGGAAGTATAGAGGAAAACCGAACTGCTGTCATCCAGGATGGTGCGGATAATGTTCTGTTCCAGGGATTCTTTTTCCCGCAGCTCCTGCAGGATAAAAGGAGAACCGCCGAAAACGCTGTAGAAGGCGATCTTCTCATAGGGAGAAAGGGAAGGATAAAACAGAGCTGCGTCTTTATAATCCAGTTCCCGAAGGTGGAGGATCAGCTGAAAGCGCCCGTACAGGGCGTTGCCCTTCTTCAGCAGATTCTTCATCACACTGACCTGGGAACCGGAAAGGACCAGATGGATATTGCTGAGTTTCTGATCAATCACAGTCTGGAAAACGGAATCAATGATTTCCGCGTCAGCAAGGGAACTCAAATAGGGATATTCATCAATCACAACCACGAAGGAACGCGGAAGCGTATTGAGATAGGAAAATACGTCAATAAAGCTTTGGAAAGAAGAGGTAAATGATAATACCTGCAGTTCGGTCAGCAAACGCGTGAATACATCTATGTTTTCCTGCATGGTGCCTTTGATACATTCATAGTATATGATAGACTGATCCTGCCTGTTCAGCGCTTCTTTGATCAGGCGGGTTTTCCCGACACGGCGCTTGCCGTATACGAGAGAAGCGCGGCCGGCTTGTTTCATGGCGTCGGAGAGCTTTGACAGTTCTTCGGTTCTTGCAACAAACATGTTCTGAACCGCTCCTTTTCATGCTGAATCAAATTTCAGTGAAATAGAAATCAGCATAATAATATGCTGTCATGTGATTTGTGTCAAGACTTCCGTCTTTTTTATCATGCTTTCTCCCGGCATAAATCCAAAACCCTATAATTTCTCCCTATCAGTTCATCTATGCTCTCACCAATAGTTTCATAATAATCAAGATCAAATTGTTCAAAGTGACTTATTTCTTCTTCGAGCTTTTTCGACATTTCAAACTCCTCAAGCAAAATCGGAATGATTGTCTTTCCGTATTTCCTCGCATAAAACAACTCCCTCATATAATATTCTGAACCGGCATAACGCCCTGTAAGAAAACAGATAAACACTTTGCAGTCTTTTATTTTATACGCGATATTAGCTAGTTTGGACGTGGCTTGATCGTAGGATCAAACGAAAAATAAAGTGCGCTCCGAATTTGAACAGACGTGGAACCCCATTTATATGTGTGAAAGAAGCCGCTTGAAACAGTGATCTTTTCTTTACTGTGGAATATAATAGGAAGGTATTCGGTTTCTTTGCTTCATTGAGATTGTCAGGAGAGTTGCTTCTGACAATTTTCTTTATTTCGGGTATTGACAACTATATCGGAAGCCGATATAATCACATCACGATATATCGAATGACGATATAACGGACGGCGATGGAGGTGAGTAACATGCCAGGAACTCCTGCATTAACAGAAGCTACGTATTATATTCTACTGTCCCTGTACAGGCCGCGGCACGGATACGGAATAATGCAGCAGACGGAGGAACTGTCCGGCGGACGAGTCAGGCTGGCAGCCGGAACACTCTACGGTGCGCTGAACACCCTTTGCGATAAAGGATGGATTGTCCTGAAAACCGTGGATGAAGACAGCCGCCGGAAA
>OMYT01000140.1 GCA_900315315.1 uncultured Eubacteriales bacterium
TATTTTTAAATTCCACCCCTGTCTATCAAAAGGTAGAAGTTCGAATCGGAAACACGAGGGATGGATTTTACTTGAGAAAAGTGGAATACTATTGCGGTGAGGAATTCACTGGGATATAGTGCTATTTGATGAAAATTAAAAGAGGAAGAAACCGTTCTCCGCTAAGATCCCCGTTCTTCCTCCATACACTCCACCATGCTTTATACAGGGTTACAGCCCTGCTCTTATAAAAGCATGATGCCTAATGCAATAGTTATGATAAGAAAGAATCTGATCAATTGCAAGCTTTTTCAGGAAAAAAGATCCGGGGAGACGGTTTTTCAGGAATGCATGAATGAACTGGACCCTGGATTGGAGATTTAGGGGAAGTCTCCGCCTATATGCCAGCTATGACCGTTTTCTGACGGATCTTGTTGATGGCCAATGTGAAGACATATGCCTGTCTGTCACCCGCCTGATCTGTACCGGGTGTGGTCATACGCATTCTGTACTCCCGGATCCTGTCATTCCCTACTGCCGCCACAGTCTGCGCTTCATCCTCCGAGTTCTTGCCGTGCATGCCTTCCACCTCCAGTCCGTTGAGAAAATCTGTGACGTCTTCCAGATATCTGTCAAAACTTTCTACAGATGGCAAAAGGTCTTTTATGAGCATCAGGATAAATGGCAGGATTTTTTATCAGCAGCCAAAAGGGACCTGAAAGCCGCTCTTCTTGAACTGTGCCGGAAAACACCATTCTGCACATTTGCAGAATGCTTTATACGGAAGTCCGGTCATTCATTTCTTCAATCCCACAAAAATCCTGTATTTCCAAATCAAAAAAAGAAGCTGGTTCCGAACCCTCCCTGATTACACGAAGAGTACATATCGAAAATCCAGATTTCCCATTATGCTTTCACGTAGAGAAAAAAGTCTCAGTTTTGGCAGGCATGACGAGGGAGGAAAGAAAAATGGAAAAAAATCTGGTCAGGATAATCTATGAAACACCGCCGGATAAAGTCGAAAAGCTTTCAAAAAGACTTATGCCAGTGGCGGCGTCTATGGAAGTGCGGCAATTCGAAGGGAAAACATATCTGGAAGTGGCCGTCAGGGATGATTTTTTGATGTCTGAGTAAGGAAAAGAAATGAAATGAATTTATATTCCTGAAAGAGGGGATATTGCTTTGGAAAGACGCTGCATAAAGGAAATGTCCGGTTATGCCGCTTTCAAGGAGGTGCAAATGAAACTGAATACATCGATATATGAGAAAGTGAAATACAAGCTTACGGGAAACGGAGATCTTTCCCCTGCCCTCGATGCGTACGCGAAAGCCTACTTCAGCGAACCACCCATTACAGGTGAGTGGGACGAAGAAAGCATGTGCGAGGCACTTTATATGATCTTGTTGAACCATCATTTTGGCAGCCTTGATCTGCGTTATCGTTCTGCAGAAAGCATTCTGCGGGATCGCCTGCAGTCTGCCAGGGACCGGGTGGAGTCGGCTGAACGGATCCTGAACCTGATCGTAGATGAGCATGAGAACATGAAGTCTTTTATCTGGCGTTTCCATCTGAAGACATTATATAAAGAGCATCTGAAGAATATCCATGCAGGTTCATTTAAGTTGGAGACATTTCACGAAGAATTGCCATTTGAATAAAGTACAGGGAAGGCATGGAAAGCCGGGGATGGAGACAGGATGAACAGGAATAAGCACCTGACACTGGAAGACAGGCAGATCATTGCTGCCAGCCTTAACGAGAATAATTCCTTTAAAACCATCGGCATGGTTCTGCACAAGGATTGTACGACGATAGCAAAAGAAGTAAAGCGGAATTATACGGTCGTAAAAAGCGGATGTTTCGGACATGGTTACAATAATTGCGCGTATAGTTTTACCTGTTCCAGAACACACATCTGCACAGACTGCAAAAACCACCGGTGTGCCAGTAAGTGCCGGTTTTGCAGTATGTGCAATGAGAACTGTGACCGCTATAAACCGGCAGTCTGCAAAGAACTAATGAAGCCACCGTACGTATGCAATGGATGCAGGAAGAAGGCTGCGAAATGTACACTTGAAAAACACATCTATCATGCAGCTAAGGCAGACATGAAATACCGCAATACGCTTTCAGAAGCCCGTACCGGGATTTCGCTCACGGAGGATGAAATCCATCAGATGGATCTCATTGTGTCCCCGCTGCTGAAACAGGGCCAGTCTGTACACCATGTTTATGAGAACCACAAAGATGAGCTCATGGTCAGCGAGAGTACCATCTACAAACTGATTGATATGGGTCTTTTATCTGCGAGGAATCTGGATCTGGCCAGAAAGGTAAGGTTCGCCCCGAAAAAGAAGAAAAAAGAATTCAAGGTGGAAAAAGCATGCCGGATTGGGAGGGATTACGAAGCATTCAAGACATTTATGAACGAGAACCCTGATCTTCCGGTTACCCAGATGGATACAGTAGAGGGTGTAAAAGGCGGCAAGGTCATTCTGACAATCCACTTTGTAAAAGCCGAGTGCATGATCGCATTTCTTCGGGAACATAATGATGCCAGATCTGTTACGGCAGCATTTAATTCTTTGTACGAAAAGCTGACACCGGATGTATTTTGCAGGATAATGCCGGTTCTTCTTGGGGACAATGGAAGTGAATTCTCGAATCCGACTGTCCTGGAATCGGCTTCAGATGGCAGGGATCGTACCAGGGTATTTTATTGTAATCCCTCCGCTCCTTACCAAAAGGGTTCCGCAGAACGCAACCACGAATTTATACGTTTCTTTATTCCGAAGGGAAAATCGTTTAATGACCGTACACAGGACGACATAGACCTGATGATGAACCATATCAATTCGTATAAGAGAGCCAGCCTTGGGAATAGAACACCCTATGAGATGATGGAATTCCTTTATGGGAAGACTGTCTGTAAGGCACTTGGCCTTAAGCTGATCCCGGCTGATGAAGTAACGCTGAAAGATACCATTTTTAAGAGAGCAGAGGATACAGGTCATGAAGGATAAAACAAACGAGGATTGGACTGTCAGGGAAGCACGGCGTGAGGCGATGCATGAGATGGAAAAAGAGATCCCAATGCTGGCATCCGAAAGGACAGCCCTGCGTAACTGGGTGGGGCAGGGGAATGATCCTGGGAATAACCCTTATGGATACCTTGATGAAGATGACTGGCCTATGAATTATGTGGAAGCATACAGACGTCACAGGGGATATTTCTTTAATGTTTACTATCATGTCATAGAGGAGTAGGCAAAAGCCTACTCCTTTATGATTCCGAGGCAACTCTGATCAATCTGAGAAAAAGTAGCTGAATACAGAACTTTCAACCTGAAACAGGGGGTGGATTTTACTATGAGAAGAAATCCTACGTAAGATCGATCCTGGCGACCGCATACTCATTTATTCAGTATTTAGAAGCAAGCAAGCTGATTTATCTATCTATTTCGTAAACAATGTATGAGATTAAGCAATTAGTTCGCCGAAGAGTGGAATTGTTTTTTGGAAACTGGCGTTTAGTTCTACAATTAACCGGTTGATTTGCCTCACGCCGCCTGCTTTTCATCTGTGGGCATATCTTCTCCGATCATCTCGGCCAGTTCCTGAGCATCAGGCATGACGCCGTACAGGTT
>OMYT01000139.1 GCA_900315315.1 uncultured Eubacteriales bacterium
AATCCGGTCCGGATTCTCCGCCAGCAGGGAGACCGCCGCGTTCTGCAGGTCGTCCGCGATCTTGTCCAGGTACAGCATCTCGTCATACCGGGCACCGGAAGAAACGGTGCCTTTTTCCAATAGCAGATGCGTATAGCCCCGGGTCAGGTACACGTTCCCGTTCAGCGCCTTGATGGCCGTCGCTTCGGTCTCTGTCAAAGCAGAGGGCTGGATCCCGTTAATCGTCTTGTAGCACAGGGCAAAGGCGGATGCCGGATGCGAAAGCTCCAGCCCCATGGCGGTGCCCATGAGGGCAGCGGCGTCAGAGACCGCCGCACAGAAGAACGGAACCGCCCGCTGCGAAGTGCGGCTGTACAGCGTCTGCAGGAGACTGCCGGAGGCAACGACGGCAGACGCGGTCCCGATCACTGGCACAAAGAGCATCAGCGGCCGGTCCAGCCCGGAGATAAATTCCTCCAATGCCAGCACCCTGACATCTGTCTCCGATTGCCCGAAAGCAACCCCGTAGAAAGAAGCCGTAACATCCAGTACCGCCGTCAGGGCCTCCACCAGCGTTTCAGAAGAAGGATAGCAGGAAAGCAGCAGTCGGGAAGGAGCCTGCGAAGCCGCAAAGTACTTCATCGTAGCCATATAAGCCTCCGACGATGAATCAAATCCCCACGTCGTCAACTGATCCACCGCCGCGGCAGAATCATCCGCCGTCGCCAGTCGCCGTGCCTCAGTAAACTCCGTATCCTGAATCAGCAAAAGCCCGGTATCAAAAGCCGCCGCCGATCCCGAACTCCGAACCGCATTCACCACAACTCTCGCAATCGTATTTACAGACAGCATATAAAGAAATCCTCCTTCTACGTTGCGGCGCCCAAATGTCGCTTATTATCCCGAGCCCCTCGTGTCATCCCGACCGAAGTGGAGGGATCTCCCTCGCAATCAGATTAATCCCCCTTTCAGGAGTGTATCCCCCTCCCATGTCATCCCGAGCGCAGTCGAGGGATCTCCCCCGTTTCGCACAAACCCCGTCACTTATGTATCACTACCGCCGGCGCCGAACCAATAGCATTACGCGATTCACCATAAACCATCGTCTCCCTGACCCTCAGCGAAATCACCACATCCGCCCGCCGCCGCCATAACGACCCTTCCGGCTCATACATCACCTGTGGCGCCGGCGGATCCGGTACCGGATAAATCCCGGCCTTCCTCAGAATCCCCCGCGGCAGATTTACCCCGTCGATATACAGAAAACCCCTGATCTTCCGGGCATTACTCTCACAGCTCGGCCCGTAGCAAACCACCAGCAGCTGATAACCCGAAAACCGATGCACCGTCGGCTTATGTCCAAAGCCGCCCCCCACTTCTGTCCCATACGACGCCGTCTCTCTCTCCTGTTCCGGCGAAATCGACCAGTAAATCACATCCGTATTCCGTGCTGCCTGCGGCGAATTCTCCGGTTCCGTATAAGCCTGCCGGATCATTCCCAGCGCCTGCTCCGAATCCGGTGCCAGCCCCAGGCAGGCACAGAGGGCCTTAAAAATCGTTTCATTCATTTGTTTTCTCCAAACAGATGCTGGCCGAAGGGGTTATAGGGGGCAAAGGCGCCAGTGGCGCCTTTGTTGGAAGGGCAGGAAAGCCCCCTAATCATTCCCCTCTGTTCCGCGTCATTCTTGCAATTTAACCGCCAACCCCTGATAATACCCAAACCCCGCCCAGTCCCGCACCCGCACAACCCTCCACGTTTCCCCGTTCCAATGCACTCTGTCCGCCCCGGTATACGTTCTCCCGTGATCCTTTCCCAGCGACAGCGCGAAGTCCGTATAAATCGCAATAAATTCCTCATGCCGCTCCTCTTCCGGCAGCAGCTGGATCATCTCCGGCGTGCCGGGATGCACGCACCCCATCGCCTGATGCGTCACACTGCGGCTGCTCGTCCCCTCAGCCGTCCGGGTATAAGTAAGCCGCTCTACCGTGAAGGCGGAGCGGCCAAGTTCCTGGTCCATGATTGCATTTGTTATGTCCAAAGGTTATTTCTCCTTGATTTCATAATTAAAATCGTTATACAGCTGTCCGGTATCGACCAACGGGGTCGTGCCGGACTTTCCTTTTACCTTCACGGGTTTACCGGAAACCGGATTCCTCATCCATCCGCCGGAAAGGGTAATCGGACTGTTAGGCGGAGGAATCCCCTGATCAATATACGCGTGGATCCCGTCCACGCCGGCTTTTCCCGCATTCTCCAAGGCGGAGATAACACCTCCCTGATCCCCCTCATTGGCAGCTTCGCAGGCGGAAAGCATCGCGGCGGACAATTCCGCCCGGCAGGATTCCTGCGCCAGCGCAGGCATCACCACCGGCCGGGCAGGAATATGCATCGCCGGGGCGCCATGCTCATGGATCGCCAGCAGTATCCGCGAACGTTCACTGGCCGTACTGGTTAAACCAACCTCCACGGTGTGTGTTGCCAGGTACTGCAGGCACTGCAGGCGATCCTTCATTTTGCCCATGTTTTCTTTGGAAATAATCTTGATCATTTCTCCTCCCCGCCGCAGCGCATTATCACGGCACATACCGGGTGACGCTGTACAGATTCAATAAACCCAGCAGCTGCAGCCCGAAAGACGTCTCACTCAGATTCGCCAGATCTGTACTGACGGAAGCGGTAGAGGAGGCCCCGGACGAATACGTCACGGCGACTTCCCCTACTTTTTTACTTGCGATCTTCTGCTGACTCTGCCCGGCCGCGGCAATAGCCGACTTCGAAGGCGTCACGCCGTCCGGCAGCGCAACTCGGGCGTACAGCGTCAGCCGATGGGCAGTATAAAGCCGCCGCGCCTCCTCTGCATCCTCAGGCGAAAAAAAAGAGAACCGCTCATTCGCCTGGGCGATATAAGCCGTCATCACCACCGCAGGAGTAAACCCCGTAAACTGCGGATAAAAAGCAACAAACTCAGATTCTGTCAAACTTCACACCCCCTCCGTGCCATCCCGACCCCCCTCTGTTCCGTTATTCTTTATTTTTTCCCTTCGCCTTGACCTCTTTCCCCTCTGCCGTCGCCCCGGCATAGGGATCGTTCTCAAGCGCTTTCTGCTTTTTGGAATTATCCGAAAGCAGAATGGATCCGTCATCCAGCAGCATCTGGTAGAGCGGATCCTCCTGAATAGCATCCGGGGCATCAAAATAAAGCCCCAGTTGGCGTGGAGTAATCTTAAGAATCAGATGATGCTTTTTGTCATAAAAATCCGCACAAACCCGTGAAAGCATTCTTATCATACTAAACCTCCTGTTACAGTCGTTACTTACTCTTCACTCTTCACTCTCCACTCTGAAGTCAGATTCCATCCATATACCGAACGGTAGATGGATAAAGGAATCTGACTTCCGAGAACTGCGCGATATACGGAATCTTGATCCTACACGACCATGCGGTCGGTATTGCCGCTGCCGGCCCTGGTGCACCACTTGCAGGGGGAGATGATCAGCTCACCGCCCTGCTGGGTGGTCAGGTTGTTCTCCAGGACGTAGGTCAGGATGGACCGCTCCGAATCGTCGGAGACTTTCCGGGTCACCAGCAGGCCGAACTGCTCCACGGGAATCAGGATATGGTTCGGCAGGGCGTCGGAAGAACAATCATTCTCTTTCCACAGGGTGGAAATGGTC
>OMYT01000138.1 GCA_900315315.1 uncultured Eubacteriales bacterium
GACCCTGGCCGACGCCACCGAGGAAGATATGGAAGCCGTGAAGCAGGACTTCTACGAAGTCCTGGAGTTCGACGACGGCGACCTGACCTTCGAAGATGCCAAGACCGGTGAAGGCACGCCCGTACTCATCGTGAAGAGCGTGGACGGGGACTTCGGCGCCGCGTATGCCGTGTACAGAAGCCCGGGCTTTGCCCGGGCTTCTTTCAGCAAGGAAAAAAGGCCGGCAGTAAGCCGGCCACCGGGATGAAGGATACCCGACACTCCTCTTGTCTGATATCCGACAATCAGACTTTACAGAAATATGGCTGCAGTTTCAAGAGGTGTTCCGGATTGTCACAATCATTCGTGTATAGTCATTCGTGTGACAAACTGTCACATGTCTTGCAAACCCGGAAACGGTGCTTCATAATGTAATCAGTACTGGATATGGAGTGTTTTCCGGTCAGGGTGCCCGGGAAGGATATTGAATGATCCGGGAAAAACCGGAAAAGAAGGGGAAGACGGGACGCATGAGCAGGGAGTTTGCGGAAACGATTAAGCAGCTGAGAACGGATAAGGGACTTTCACAGGCGCAACTGGCGGAATTGATCTTTGTGACGCGCTCCACGATCGCCCGGTGGGAAACCGGAAGCCGGATGCCGGATACCGTGACGATCTCCCGGCTGGCCAGATGCCTCGGCGTGGATTCCGGCAAGCTCTTCAGCCTTTTATCCAAAGAGGAAGATACGCCCAATATCATCATGCTGGATGATGAAAGCATCATTCTGAACGGCGGACTGCCTGTGCTGGAAGAGGTGTTCCCGGACGCGATTATCACCGGATACACAAAACCCTCCGAAGCGATTGAGTACGCCCGTTCCAACAAGGTCTCCCTGGCCTTTCTCGATATCGAAATGGGTCCCGTCAGCGGCCTGGAAATCTGCCGGGAACTGCAGCAGATCAATCCCGGTACCAATGTGATCTTTCTGACCGCTTATGCGGATTATTCCCTCAACGCATGGGAAACAGGCGCCTCGGGATTCCTCCTGAAACCGGTGACCGCGGAAGGGATCCGGAAGCAGCTGGAACGCCTGAAATATCCGATGGGAGGGGCACAGCGTTAAATGATAAAAGCGATTGATGCCATTAATTTCGCGGCCGCAATCAGCGGGCTGATCATCGCGTTGATGGGCCTGTTTTTTACGTTGTCTCTTTCTTATCTGAATCGGACTCTCCGAAATTTTTTTATCATCCTGTTCTCACTGATTACTGCCTATGTGGCTTCCGATTTTTTGTCACAGATCTCCCTGGTGTTCCTGGGGTCGGGCTATGCCCTTCTGTCCAGGATTGCCGTCTTCTGTGAATCCCTCTTTTCCTCCATGCTGATGCCGGTATTGACGATGTTTATTCTTCAGTGCTCCGGGGAAAGAAGGAAAAGGACGCCGGTGTTCTCCAGCGTCCTGACGCTGTGGCTGGTCTATGTGGCACAGCTTGTGTTTACGCAGTTTACAACGCAGATTTATACGATTACGCCGGATAATGTGTACCGGCGGGGACCGTGGTATTTCATCCTGCTGATCCCTCCGGCCGTCATGACAGTCATAAACTGTTTCACCCTGTACTTCCGGAGGAAAAACCTGAGCCGAAGGCAGTGCCTGGCTTTTTCCCTGTATCTGTTGATTCCGCTGATCTGCATGCTGATCCAGATGTTCTTCTACGGCCTGCTGATGATCGTGATCGGGACGACGCTTTCAGCCCTGATTCTGTTTCTGTTTATGCTTTCCGATCATATCAACCAGGAACTGCGCCAGCGCGAGGAGAACGCCGCCCAGCGGGCCAGCATTATCGTGCTGCAGATGCGGCCTCATTTTATCTACAATACCCTGATGAGTATTTATTATCTGTGCAAACAGGACGCGGATCAGGCTCAGAAGGTGATTCTCGATTTTACAAACTATCTCCGGAAAAATTTTTCAGCCATCGCAAAGGAAGATGTCATTCCGTTTTCCGAAGAAATTGAACATACCAAAGCTTATCTGGCTGTGGAGCAGGTCCGTTTTCAGGCAGGGCTGAAGGTCCGGTTCGACACTCCATATACAGCCTTCAGGATCCCGCCGCTGACGCTGCAGCCCATTGCAGAAAACGCGGTGAAGCATGGCCTGAATCCGGAACGGGAAGCGCTGGAGATTGATATCAGCACCCGGAAAACAGACGAATGGATCGAGATCATCGTGGAAGATAACGGCCCGGGTTTCAAACCGGCGGATGAGGACAACCCGCAGATCGCCCTGAAGAATATCCGGGAGCGGCTGGACCTGATGTGCAAGGGAACATTGATCATTGAATCCGGGGAAGAGGGCGGAACTGTTGTAACCATCCGCCTCCCCGGGCAGGCGGAAGACCATCAGTCCACGGATTCAAATTGATACCGGAAGGAAGTTTCATGCTCAGTTATTACACTGCGATTATCATGATGTCCCTGATTGCGCTGGGTGTTCTGGCTCTGCTGATCAGGGACAATAATCGTTTGTCTTTTGAGAATAAACGGCTGCTTTATATAACCTGCGGCCTGATCGCTGTTTCGGCTTTGGCGGAGTGGTGCGGTGTTCAGATGGACGGGCGGCGATGAGTTTGTGGTCCTGACCAGAATGTCTCCCGAAGTGTTTCAGGAATCTCTGGAAGCCTTGAAAAAGGCAGCCGGCGGATGGAAACACGAAGATCTGGAAGGGCTGAAGCTTGCGATCGGGTTTGCATTTGCCCGTGATTATGAGAACTGCACGGCGGAAGAGCTGATCAAAGAAGCGGACTTCGCAATGTACGACGCCAAAGCCGCTTATTATGCCCAGTCCGGCAAGGAGAGAAGAAAACGCCGCACGGAACGCCGGGGACGGCATGAGGCTGTTCTGTAAATATGAACATATAAAAAAAAGTGTGACATTCTGTCACATCTCTTGCGAATAAAATTTAAATGATTTATGATAAATATACTAAAGGAAGTACTCAAGGTTATCTGTGCATACAAGATACGGTGCTTCCATCTTAACAATTTCTAAGGAGGGTTCTTCATGAACAAAAGGCTTCTTTCCCTGATTGCTGTCATCGTCCTGCTCGCAACGATGTGCGTTGCGTTTGTGACGACCGCATCCGCAGACTATGTTGTGTACTCCAAATGCCCCAACGGAAAACCTCTGAACAACCGCAGCGGCCCCGGCAAAGAGTATCCGGTCATCGGCAAATTCCCCTACGGTTCCGAGATCTGGGTTATTGGTGAGACCAGCCCTGGCTGGCTGCAATGCAATGATGTCGGTTTTGTTCAGGCAAGCCTGACCAGCACCACCAAGCCCGGCCCCTATGTTCCGCCGTCCCCCCAGCCCACGAAAAAGCCTTCCGAGAGCCTTGATTCTGTCTACGCAACCGCGAAGGTTGTGGATCCC
>OMYT01000136.1 GCA_900315315.1 uncultured Eubacteriales bacterium
TGCGAACGTCAAGCACTTTTTTACACCGTTAGGTAAGGATTTTTTTCCTTGTACGGTAAGCAGTTTTTTACATCGTTCGGTAAGATGATTTTTACACCGTCTGGTAAAGAGTTTTTTACACTGTCTGGTAAGGAAATGTTTACATTTTCGTCAGGTAGCCGGCAAAGCCAGCATGAACCTTATCAACTGAATATATCTGGGTGCTTTAGCCTGTAGGATTCTCCCCGGAAAGAATAACAGCTGGCATGGTGAAGGATGCGATCAAGCATCGCAGTGGTAAGTACTGGATCCCCCATCATCTCCGCCCAGTCCATGATCTCTTTGTTTGTGGTAAAGATAATGGAAGATGTCTCATAGGTATCACTGATAAATGTGAAGAACCGGTTGGCCTGGCTGCGGGTGATCGGCGTATAACCGATCTCATCAATGATGAGGAGCTGTGCTTTTTTCAGGTTCCTCAGGCGGAAGCCTGCGGAGCGTTCAATCTCTGCTGTGTCAAGGATCTTCACAAGGTTGACCATCTTTTCAAAGCAGACGGTATAGCCGTTATTGATGGCATGGAGCCCGAGTCCCACTGCCACCATGGTCTTCCCGAGGCCGGGTGGGCCCGCCAAAACGATGTTGCCGCCGTTATCGAGCCAAGACAGTTCCTTCAGCCGGTCGATTTGTGCCTGTGAAATACCGGACTCCAATTCCTCGGGATCGAATTCTTCAAGCGGGCGGACATTCGGTGGAAAGTGTGCTGCTGAATAATTCCTTTTCCGGCGCCGCTCATTCCTTCCCTTCACTTCGGTTTCAAGAACGGACAGCAGGAGCTGCCGGTTGGTCGCGTTCTGCGTATCAGCCGTTTCCAGCAGATCAGGCAGTGCCCTTGCTGCATGTTTCAGTGTAAAGGTCTGCAGAAGGGAGATCAGCCGTTCAATGGGGATGCGTTCAGAATCCATGCTTTTGAGGATTTCCCGGTTCATACTGGAGCCTCCTCTCTGGTACGCGCAACACGTTCAGAGAAGGCCCGGTTGTACGCCTCCATCCCCCGATAATCGACGGGATCAGCCTTCATGACTTTGGAAGCCCCTTCGGTACCAATAAGGCTTCTTCCGGCTTTAGTGAATTCATACACGACCTTGAACTGGGAGAATTGATAGCGGAAGTTTTTGCAGCAGATCTTCATGACTTCCGCCACAAGGGACCTCTCCGGGTTCTCGGCATTCAGGAACTGTTCGATCGCGCCAAGCTGTTTGGCGATATGACGCGGGTTCTCCTTTTTGACCCCGTTGATGAAGTGTTGGAAATCATAGCAGTTCCACTGACTGCGGAGCCGTTCCATGATGTCGATCCAGTCACCGGAGCCGTTCTTCCTGTGTTCGGGAAGCTGGTTATAGCTTCCTTTCCGCTCACTGAGCAGATGGGAACAGATGAAGTTCAGGTTCTCATCATAGATGTTGATCTTGCCGGTCGTCACCTTATATTTCACAGTGCTGTAGGCGAATTCACGCGGGACTGAGTACCGGCAGGAGCTGTACAGCACATACGGCGTGCCTTTGAGTTCAAAAGGTTTGAAACTGTTCGGAGAACTGTCATACACAGAAGGCAACATCGGTTTCAGGGTCTTCTGCTCGATATCGCGGAATACCACTGAAGGGATATGCAGGGTAGTCCTATGGATGCGTTTGTTCTTCCGGAGAAGCCAGCCGGGCAGGGAACGCCATACATCGTCAATGCATGTGACCTTCCTGGCACTGAAGAAGTTTTTCTTCACAAAGCCTACAGAATTCTCGATCGGGCCTTTGCTTTCCGGGTCATGTTTATTGCATACCCAGAGTTTTAATTCCTGTTCGGTACAGAAGTCCTCAAATACGCGTGTCTTGATGACTTCACCGTAGGTCTCACTGGAGATAAACACAGCATCCTGGTCTATGACCAGGACTGAAGGCCTTCCCCCAAGCTTACAGAAGCACCTGTAAATGGCCTGGCAGGCTTCAGTGGCATCATACTTGTGATCCTGCGCGTAAACGCATAAAAACCTTGAATAACGCAGGAGAAGGCAGATGAAATGGATCGATGCCTTCTTGCTGAGTGTGACTTCTCCAAAGTCAATGAGCATCTGTTCCCCTGGAGGTGTGTCAAATACATGGTCATAAACACGCCTGTGCTCTTCGCTTGTATCGAGCAGACCTGATCTTTCAAGGAAGTGTACGTAATTCCGCAGTGTCTGTTCGTTGCCGGGCAGGCTCTCATAATCACCGTTTTCAATGAACTTCTCTTCCAGGACATCGTAAACGGATGAAATGCAGAAATCATTCCGGTTGTTGTCTTCAAGGATCGCTATGATAGCTTCCCTGAATGGCGATACATCAAATACTTTTTCCTTGGAAAGTTTTGCGCCCGGATTATCCGGCACGACATCCATGTCGTAATACTTGGAAATCGTAGGCCGGCTGGGAGGTTTCACTCCCTGCTCCTCGTAATACTTCAGAATCTCTGCTTTTGTGTAACCTCGCAACTTCAAATCCTGTATTTCCTGCATCTGTGTTTTTGCCAGCATGATAGATCTCCTCCGAATACTTGATTGATAGACCAAGTATACAACGAGACCGGCTGGCGCCTCCTTTTAGTACTCACCACAGGCAGGAGATCAGCACCTTTGATGTAAAATTCTGCTTACCGTCCATTGAAAATGTGCTTACCGGACGATGTAAAAAAGTGGTTACCGTGTGTGTAAAAAAGTCCTTACCGAAGGATGTAAAAAACTGCTTACTGCGGCGTGAAAAAACTCTTTACCATGTGGTGGCAAAATCATCTTACCGCGCACAATAGAAATCCGGATGATCCTTTCATAGTATCATGCTCCTTTCATCGAATGTGTACTGATCAAACGCATGATGTTTTTCGAACACGTCTGTTATGTCCACCATGTTATAGTTCTTTTGATTTTACCATAAATGAAAAAAGCCCTCCACCCGAAGGTGAAAGGCAACTGTTCCATGAATATTTTGACACCCTTTCCGTTTATAGAACGGATTTCTCAGCCACGTGTTTCATCCATTTACAGCAACTTCAGAGATCACTGTAAAACCAGATTCACGATCCGGCAGAATTTCCCGGGCTGTTCTTTGACAGACCAGTGCTTACAGCCCTTAAACACCGCTACCCGGCTGTCAGGATTCTCTTCTGCCGCTTTATAAATGTCGCTCAGAGGAACAAGCGGATCCTTTTCTCCGATTATATAAACAACCGGCATTTTCAAATTCTTTAATTCTCCCAAGTAGCACGGTTTGGACCGATCTTTATCTGCCGCGCTCCGCTGAAAGTTGAGCATCGACTTTCCGGCCATATCTCCGGAACAGGACTGCATTACTTCATCAACTAAAGCGTCTGTGATCAGTTTCTTATTTCCGATCAAAGCATATGATATAGACCATTTGGCCAGCCATCTG
>OMYT01000134.1 GCA_900315315.1 uncultured Eubacteriales bacterium
TTTCTTGTTCGCCATAAAATCGGCCTCCTATGATTTTTTATCTTATCATAGAAGGCCGTTGCCTTTCAGCTATTTACAGACTTTTTTTCACAAGCTCCTGCCCTTCAACATTCAATGATCAAAACGGGATTTATCCTTCATGAATGATTTGACGGATGGCGTCTGCGTGCATGTCCGCATGATTCATTGAAAACTCCCCATGATAAAGGCCTTTCAGGCTGTGCAGTTTACAGGAGGGAATCTCCCGACAGATTGCTTCCGCAGACTTTCGGATTTCTCCGGTTTCTCTTTCCCCATAGCAAATATGTATCTTTGCAGATGATTTTCGGATTGTATCCTTCAGCTTATAAGAAGTGTTTGCTTTCAAGAAGGCAATCATATCCCTTTTTTTGATTTGGCAGGTATCGCGGTAATAATCATCAAAAAGATCCGGCTTGATGTGCAGAGATTGGAATTGCATCCTGGCAAATCTTCTGTTTCTGATCAGGCTGTAACTGCTGCCGAAGAACGGTGCAATCAGTGCGTTTGTCATCCTTGAGGGGATGACGGCTGCACTCTCGACTAAGGCAAACGAGCAAAGATTTCCGCGTTGTGACAGCATTTCCAGCAGAATCTGCCCTCCCAGCGAAAGCCCGCCGATCAGCAAAACGGATCCGTTCAGGTGTTCATCGATGAAGGAGATGATCTCGGATGCATTATCTTCTATCGTTGTAAACGGCCGATCGCTGTTTGCGTGCCCATCCAGAACCGGAAGAATTATATGATATTCGCTCCGGAGGAGTTCAGCAGCTTCCCGATAATTCCACCAGGATAATCCGCCTCCGTGGAGCAGAATAATCGTATCTTTTTGATCTGCGCCGTATTCATGAATAATCATGGCTTTTACCTCAGCAAAGTTTGGGATGTTGCCCAGTTCACAATGATTTTGACTGGGAGATCGCCGGACAATAACTTTCTTTTACCGTTCCATCATGACAAGATACTCAGTAGTTCCTTCTTCGAACTTTTTCATATCAGTCAGATGAAAACCATGCGCTTCGTAAAACCTGATTGAGTCTGTATTCTTTTCAATTGCCCATAAAAAACGGACGTCATATTTTTCCTTGGCAAATTCGATCAGTTCAGACCCTATCCCCAGGTTTTGAAAGAAATAATCGACATATAGCTCTTTGATTTCTTTTCCCTCTATATGGATCATGCCTTTAACAATTCCATGATCGTCATATACCCAGATATAATCCAGTATTTCCCGATTCGAGTATTCCTTAGCAACAGGTAACACTTGCAGCTCACCAAAGGAATAATCGTCGTTCTGAAAAATCGGACGGAATTTGATTCTTTTGACGAATACCAGTATTTCAGCAATTCTGGACACATCATGATTGACAGCTTTTCTGATCATCTGATCAAACATCCTTTTTGCGTTGTGTTTATCAACCGGAATTTATCAATAGATGGTGTGTTCCATTTGGTTGTATATTTCAAACAGTTTCAGGCAAGCGTCACGATCTGTGCAGGTCATATAATCGGACAGTGTCTCTCTGATCCTGTCCAACTGGGCATACTCCCCGTCCCGGAAGCCGATATCAGAATAATCCTCAATCGTACAGCCATAGTAGACATGTTCAATGTTTGCCCGGAGGATGGCATACAGGCACATGGGACAGGGTTCCCCTGTGGTATACAAGATACATCCGGACAGATCATAGCTGCCCGATTGCTGCTCTGCGTTTCGAATCGCAACGATCTCTCCATGCGCGGTGGAGTCATTGTCGACCAGAACCCTGTTATGCCCCCGGCCGATGACTTCCCCGTCTTTGACAATCACACAGCCAAATGGTCCGCCATGCCCCTGCGAAATCCCATCCAGGGCTTCTCTGATTGCTTCAGTCATATAGGGATTGTCGGCTTCAATGGTCACATTTGTTTGCTCTGCCCATGCGCAGCCGGCAAACAATACCATCAAAAGAATGCATGAAATCAAAAGGACTCTTTTCCTTGCTGTAATCATAACTAAACTGCCTCCCTGAGTAAATTCCAATTGTTGATATGTGGATTATATACCAGATGGAACCTGCAAGCAACAAATCATGCGAAGTGCGAAATGAGACAGATCAGCAAAGATATTACCCTGATGATCGATGGCAGCATGCTGAACTTTCGGTTGACAAAAAATGATTGTTCGAGCTTCTTGAATTATAGTATAATCTGTCTCGAAAGTAATTCACTTTTTGATGAGTTCATTCAGGCAGTAAAACCGATGAACGGAGGGGAAAAAGGATGAAGCGGTTCATGATCATGGCAGCAGTCCTGCTTATGACGGCGATGGCCTGGAATGTGACAATCGCAGAGAAAGAACCTCATCCGGCGGTTGTGATCAGCGAAGTGATGGCCAGCAATGATTCGGTCGCTACTTATCCGAATGCGGGATATAACGACTGGGTCGAGATCTTCAATTCCGGAGATGCTGCCGTGGATCTGAGCGGATGGGGGTTGAGCGACAATCCGGAAAAGCCGCTGAAATGGCAGTTTCCCGACGGAACAACGATTCGTCCCGGGGAATACAGGGTCATTCTGTGCGACAAGGACACGGAAAAGAGCAGCGACGCGGAGCTGCATGCGTCTTTCACGATCAGCCGGAAGAGCGGAGAGGTAATTACCCTGACTGACGCGGAGGGTGCCGAGCATGACCGGATCACGCTTCCTGAAATGAAGACGGATATCTCCTTCGGACGGAGTTCGGAGGATGGCGACCTGTACTGTTATGACACGCCTACGCCTTTTGCGGCAAACGGCGACGGCTTCGTGGGATATGCCGTGGCGCCGTCGTTTTCGGCGGAGCCCGGTTTTTATGATTCAGCCCAGTATTTGCAAATCATCGTCCCGGAAGGCACACAGGTGTTTTATACCCTGGACGGATCGGAGCCGACGCGGGAATCCACGCATTACGATGGGGAAACGCTGGAAATTTCCGCTACGACCGTGATTCGGGCCAGGGCTTTTGCGGAGGAGACGGTCCGGCCCAGCGATACGCTCACAGGTACATTCTTTATCAATGCGGATCACAGCCTGCCGGTGGTATCCGTCACGGTGGATCCGGACGACCTGTGGAATCCCAAACGGGGAATGCTGACCGTTGGAAAGGGCGTCAACAAAAAAGAGGGTCTGCCCTTCAAAAACACCGTTTACCGAAAAGTGAAGAACTCCGGGGTCAAATATGAAAGCTTTGTGGAGATGTACGACGACGCGGGAAAAAGGATCGTCAGTCAGGGTGCGGATATTTCCCTGAACGGCGACTATTCGCTGGACATGCCCCAGAAGAGTTTCAAATTCAGAGCGAAAAGCAAATACGGTGAAAAAACGTTCAAAGCAAAACTGTTTCCGGACCGGGATTATGAGGAATATAAAAGCTTCGTGCTGCGGAACAGCGGGAATGACTGCATGTGGACCCGGCTGCAGGACGGGTTTCAGAGCCGGCTGATGGATC
>OMYT01000131.1 GCA_900315315.1 uncultured Eubacteriales bacterium
TAAGAAGGACCTGAAAGCGAAAACTCATAGTTTCATGCGCAAGCTTCAGAAGCATCCTGAAAAAGTACGGAAGTTGTTTGACCATAAAAACCTGAAGTATCATAATACTTGCTTTCGATTTTTTCGGGACATCAAGCGTTATGGAGGCAAGAATGAGCAGACTTGTGCAGTTTGATCAATTACGAAACACAAGGGATCTCGGGGGCATGGTTACTATGGACGGACGCAGGATAATACAGGGAAGACTGTACCGATCCGGCCACCTAAACAAGCTCTCCGTGTCGGATACGGACAAACTGGCGCGGATCACTCCTGTCATCATTGATTTCAGGACAGATGCCGAAAGGAAGGAACAGCCTGATCAGGCAATCCCCGGAGCGGAAAGTATTCATATCCCCATTGTGGATGATCTGACTGCCGGAATCTCCCGGGAACAGGAGGGCCTTATGGAAATGTTCAGAAGGTTTATCCTGAAGCCAGATGAAACAAAACAGTATATGTGTAATATGTATCGTGCCTTTGTGTCAGACGACGCGGTCAGGAAGTATGCCAGGTTTACAGACCTGCTGCTGGGACTGCAGGACAGGGCTGTTCTGTGGCATTGCACAGCAGGAAAAGACCGTGCCGGGATCGCTTCAGTCATTGCGGAAGAGATACTGGGAATTCCCCGGAATGTGATCATCTCGGATTACCTGAAAACAAATGAATATCTGGAACAGGATACCAGAATGCTGACCGGCCTTGTCAAAAAGCAATGCGGCACAGACGATCCGAAAGCGGATGAGTCCCTGCGTTATCTTTTCAGTGCAGAAATGGAATATATCGAAGCCTATTATCAGGCAATCGACGAAAAATACGGCAGTATGGATGCATTTATCCGGGAGGGTTTATGCATCACCACAGAAGGTTTGGAACAAATGAAAGAGAAATATCTTGTTGCGGAATAAAGAAAGCTGCGTCTCACATTATCAGTAACGCGTTCAGAGGAGCCGCTGTTCTGAACAGAGAGGCGTTGAAAAGCCTGCTGCAAATCATGTAATAAAGCTTCTTATATTGGGTACAAAACCATATTTACACAACAGTTGAAGGAAGGTACATCCATCAAATCTTCTTCGATCTTCTTTGGTCATACCCACCAAAACGTTCGGGTCATTTTGGTTATTTTATGGGTTTGTGCTATAATACGTTTCTTCCGGTCGGCAGAAGTCCATGGGATAGTGGCCGGGAGACGTGCAATTCCGGACGTTTCCGGAAAGCTGCCCGGGAACAAATCAGGAGGACAGAAACTTTTGAAACACGAAATCAGTTATCAGATATATGACCCGCAAAAACCCATCAAAGAGAATTTTGACAGCGGAAAAACACCGCTGCTGCTGATGGAGCATCTCCGGATGATGGATTATCCAATCAGCCGGGGAATCTCGTATGAAAAAACAGTAGACGAATTCCTGCTGCAGTTGGAAACAAACGATTCGCTGCGCAGCATGCGAAGCTGCGAAAGCGCCGTGGTGCTGCTGAACGAGGAAGGCGCACTGATCCGGAATAAACAGGGATGGGAGCTGCTCTTCAGCCCGGACAAGACGGAAGGCACAAGCATGACGGAGGCAACAGACCTGTATGCGATTCTGCGCCGGCTGCTGCAGGAGGAGAAGAAGGACTGCCTCTGCCGTGTCAAAGTGCCGGAGAGAAGTCTGAAGGAACTGGTGTCCGGGATCTCACCATTTTCTATACTGGACGAATACTGCAAAACGCAGCCCGGGCGATACCTGGCTGTCGCGCAGCGTATCGTTTATGAGGGAATGGACGAAATTTCCCGCCGGATTCCGGTCTGCCGTTACGGGAAGCTGGTTTCCATTGACAAGGAAGAAATCGAGAACTATCACACAATCAAGGCGCTTCTGGACGATTACATCAACCAGTATGACCACCAGAACGGGGACAGTCCCCTGCAGCCGCTGTCCATTGCGGTTTTCGGTGCACCGGGATGCGGAAAATCATTTGGCGTCCGTGAAATTGCCGGAAGCAGCGGGCGGTTCGGAATCACCGCTCTGAACCTGTCCCAGTATCATGATCCCGCGGAATTCTTTGAGGCCCTGCGGGAAGCCCTGCAGTGCCGAAGTTCTCAGATTCCGCTGGTGTTTATTGACGAGTTTGACTCGGAACTGAACGGAACACCCCGGGGATGGCTCCGCTATTTCCTGGCGCCCATGCAGGACGGGGAATTTACGCTGAACGGCAAACGATGCGAAACAAGTACGGCCGTTTTCGTCTTTGCCGGTGCAACCGCTTCTTCCTTTTCCGCGTTTCTGCCGCAGACGGAGGAAGAACAGGAAGCGTTCCAACTGATCAAAGGAACAGACTTCGTCAGCCGCCTGAAGGGCATTCTGAATATCAAAGGGCCGAATCCGACCCGGCCGACTGATAAAAGCGCTGTGATCCGTCGCGGACTGCTGCTGAGGGATCTGCTGGTGCGGAAATGCCCGGAAATCTGCGAGAACGGTATCGCGAACATCTCCAGATGCCTGTTGTCTGCCATGCTGGACGTGTCAGAGTACCGTCACGGTACACGTTCCCTGGAAATGATCCTTGCCATGAGCCGCCTGTCCGGCTTCAAGCGATTTACACCTTCCTGTCTGCCGGTGGACGAGCAGCTGAACCTGCACCTGAAGGTGAAGGATTTCCGGCGCAAGCTGGAATTTGAGCAGAAAATGGGGGACGTGGTGGAAACCTTCGCGAAGATCGAGCACGAGCATACCCGCGCTGTCCGGGAGAAGGAAATCCGCCTTACCGCACTGTCAGAAGCGGAAGCCGAGCTTGCGCTGAACGATCCGGAAATGGCGCCATGGAGCGAGCTGGATGAATTCTATAAGGAGGGTTACCGCTCCAGGATCCGCTACCTTGGCGAACGGCTGGAGGGTTATGATCTGAATATCGGCCTGCGTTCCATTCTGCCCGGGCGTACGGACGCGATTACCGAGCTGTACGGGCCAACGTTGGAGACACTTTCCGAAATCGAACATGACCGCTGGATGCGTTATAAAACCGCGGAGGGCTGGCGGTCCGGAAAATACGACCGGGACCTGAAGCTGACGCCGGAGCTGGTACCCTACGAGGAACTGACTGAAGAAACCCGGGAAGCCATCCGGAAATCCCTGCGGCCGTTACCGTCCTATCTGAAGGAAGTCGGATACGAGCTATATACAAAATCCTTCTGATCCGGAATATGATTATTATCCGGCCCAGATACCTTCATGACGTTGGTCCGGTTCTCTTTTTGGACAAATATCAGCTCTTATACAGTGCTCCGGAAGTGATTCCCGCCCTTCCGATAAGCCTTGCCCGGGCATAGCCGGTAACCGGTTCCCCGTCTGCAAGGATCGGGAGAGATCGATCCATCCATCTGATTTTGCATTGACAGAAAACATCCTCCACTTCATAATGAACATGTTCAAACTTTGAAGGTATACGGGTATTACCTATACCCTGACGGCTGTCATGAGGAATAGGAAGGGCGGGACGGGGATCCTGCACAAGACGGCGAAAGAGACGCTGCAGATTCTGAAAATGATGAAGTGAGAGAAAAGGATGGAAAAAAAGGCGCGAAAACTGTCCCTGCGGAAAAAGATCCTGATTAATATAGAGTGTGCTCCGTAACCACCCCTATTTTCAGGCAACAGCCTGAATAGCGAGTGCAGATAATTGGTTTTCGAACCAGTAGCAAAGAAGGTGAA
>OMYT01000129.1 GCA_900315315.1 uncultured Eubacteriales bacterium
GGCGTTGAGATCTTCTAACCTTGCACTTATTATACCATGAACCACGCCCTACACGTTGAATTTGTTATGTTTTTGGTTTGTTGAGCAAACCCTAAGATAGCAAGACCGGCCATCAGAGTGTCCGGTTTTGCAATGACAGGAATCAGCCCCCGTTTCATAATAAGCAGATCTTAGCTTTCGATTTTTCTTTGGAAGGAGCGCCCGGAAGAATGAGCGAAAACAAAAAGCCCTTGGATTATAAGCAACTGCTGTTATATCTGATTCTGATCCCTCTATGCTTTATTGCCGCGCTCAGAGGGTTAGGGTGGCTTATAAAGGCCATTGCGCCTGATCTTTCCCTGAACATTCGAAATATTATTGTTGAACTCATCATTACCATTCCCGTTTATCTGATCTTCAGAAAGACAATCCGGCAGGGCGAAAAGCACATTCTTACCATACCTCGTTTCCTGTTCTGCTTCCTGTATCTGGGCATTCCGTTCTTCGTTCATGCCGGCATGAATATCTTCGGACAGGAAACCATAAGCGGCTTTGGAAATATCCTGTTCGCAGTATTGGGAGCATTCGCAGTAGGCCTCTGTGAGGAGCTGATCTTCAGGGGCGTGATATTCAACAAACTTCAGGATCTCCTGTCCGGGCGGAAAAACGTTTATCTTGTTTCCGCATTGCTTTCATCATGTGTATTCGGACTGATCCACTTTGAAAATCTGTTTGAGCAATCCTTTATCGGTACAACCATGCAGGTATATTTCGCTTTTGCGATCGGGCTATGCTTCTGCGGAATCTATCTGTTCTCCGGAACCCTGTTGATTCCGATCCTGCTGCATGGAATCGTCGATACCGGTGTGTTTATGCTTGCTGTCAACAACAATGCAACTGCCACTTCTTTCAACTTGGTTCACATGGCGCTGTCAACCGCAATTCTGATTATCGGACTGGTTTTATTGATCATCTATGAAAAGAAAGGACCCATGACAAAAAAGGATCAGTAAAACTGTTTCACTGCTTTAACGGCTGCAGCATGGATAGCGATGAGAAAAGCTCTGCGAACTCATGCACTCACAGACTGAGTGCGGGCCAATTCCTGAACAACAGGGAGAGGTAGCTTAAATGCTCTGGCGATCTGTTCCAATGTCAGGTCACCCAGTCTGATTTCGTCCTTTGCCATTTCAATCTTCTCTTCAGTAATACGGTCTTCCATAAGCTGACACACTTCTTCGCGACCTCCTTCCGTCTCCTTCAGCATTCTTACCCGCTCCCGCAAGATAGGGCTCAATATATCATCTGCTTTTCTGCATGAAAATCATGCATTAACTTGCCAATGGGGGTGTCGGTGTTGCGATACTCTCCATTGACATATATGATGTAACTACCGTCTGCCAATGGACACTGGCCGAGCTCAGATATTCTATATTCTGCATGATATAGAGGCAATCCTGCACTAAACACATCCTCTTCAGTAATAAAGATGGTATACCGATTCCTATACCTTCGTATAAACCCCCAGTTCTTCTCCGCGTGCTTTCAGTTCTTCCCTCGCCTCATCCCGATCAAGCAGGCCGCACTTGAAAGCTTCAATGACATCCGAAGACAGCTTCTGCACCAGCTCCGCCCGCTCGGCGGGGCTGGTCGTCATCATGGGCTCAAAGACGATCTCGAGATCCTCCGGGACAAAGCCCCAGCAGGAAATCGCCATGACCGGCAGGAGCTTTTCCAGGGCAGGGCGGAGCATCCGCTCCTGCAGCTGGGCGATCATATCATAGTAATTCCGCAGATCCATTTCCCCGGTGGAGTTCATGCCTTCCGGACTGCGGCCGAAGAGCTTTGTCGCCGGGATCTCGGCCGCGCCGGCCATGTCCATCATGAACTGCTCGTAGATCTCCGACAGGCCCCCGAAGGAATAGGAATGCGTCTCCATGGCATCCTCGGCAGACAGGATCTGCAGGCCGTAAGAGGTCCGCATCCGGTTCTCCTGCTCAATGGCCTGCAGGATCCCCATCTGCTGGTGCTCCGACCCGAAGGCCATATGCTCCCCGAAGCGCCCCATCTTCAGCGTTGTGACGTTTGCCTGGAAAACCAGCTGGGCAATATTCGCGCTCGTCGCGGAGCGCTTCTGCAGTTCCTCCCAGATATGTTCCAGTTCCGACGCGCCCCAGTAGTTTTCCGCCACGGTCTCCATATAAGGAAGTTCCCGTCCCACAAAACGGAGCACCCTGCTGTGATGAATCTTCACGCACTGATAGGTCCGGACCGGCTCTGCTCCGTTTCCGGAGTCATCGGAAACCGATCCATCGCTCAGCTCCAGGTTGACCGTGTAGTACATCGGCAGGCCGAAATCCGGATCGTCCAGATCGGTCACCAATTCCATGGACGGCTCAATCCCCTGGGCCCGGTCCAGGATCAGCAGGCCCTGGAAGCAGCCGGGCAGGAGCAGATCAGGATCCAGCGGCTGATCAAGAATTCCCTCCTCTCCCCGCAGAACAATGACCGCAATGGATCCGCCGTAGAGCCTTGCCCAGCGGATCGCGTTGGTAATCTCCTGCTTGACGGAGTGCTTCGCCTCCAGGCGCTTCAGATCCTTAATATCCTCTTCCGGCATAGACGTGGATAAAGAATACCAGGAGCGGGTCATATCCTCTGACGGCATATCGATAATCTTCTTCGCCAGCCAGTTTTCCCGGTAGGTCACCGTCAGCAGTTCCGTATTGGAAGTCAGCCCGGAACGCCGGTACGTCCCGGAAGCAAGCAAGGGAGAATCATCTCCCAGGAAAGCCGCAGCATTGGAATACCCGTCCAGGGCCATTAACACCGCCTTGATCTGCTGTTCCCGGGTGAGCGGGTTATCCTTCTTTTCCTGCTCAGAATCAGGCACAGAGACAGCGGCCGGCACAGACGCAGCAGCAGGCACAGGCGCATTCACCCGCGCAGATACCTTTGTATTAACAGCCCTCTGTCCCCTTTTCCTGTCATGAGTACGGACACGATTACGATTGCGGTTACGAGCCATATGATATGGTCCTCCTTGTTAAAAGAAATCTGTAAGACAATAGGAACCGGTTCTGTCAGAACAGGAGGGAGATTATCCCTCCTGACTGCAAAAAGGCACCCGCAGTGACGACGCTGTCCAGGGCCGCGGCAGCGAGCACCTCTCCTCACCGACTGCGGACGGCATCGGGACTTTATGCCATTTTGGGTATAAAGTCCGGCTTGCTCCGCATTTATGTTTGTTTTACCGCCAGACCTGTGATATAGTATTGGCAGAAGAAAAACGCTGAATAACCGGAGGGATCATGATGGACGAGAAGAAAAAGAAAAAGGTAATCGACGACGAATCGCTGGATCAGGTCACCGGAGGCGAAAGCAGTGACGCACCGACACGATATGTGTATACATGTCCGGACTGTAATAAAATGTATATGCATGAAGATCCAAATTTAAAAATATGTGCTATCTGCCAAAGCAAGAACGTACATTTGTTCCCGTAAACTGATGATTAACCGGAGGGATCATGATGGACGAGAAGAAAAAGAAAAAGATCATAAACGACGAATCGCTGGATCAGGTCGCCGGGGGAAGGCTCGGTGGAGGTGGAAATGAAAAGGTTCCATACTTTCATTGCAACGCTGAAGGATGCGGTCACAGATGGATTCCCCAGCAAGCAGGCCATATCACACAATGTCCCAAATGCGGAAGTCCGGATATCACCAAGGAATAATTGCTGGGAGCTTGTGAAAAAAAGTCTGTAAATAGCTGAAAGGCAACGGCCTTCTATGATAAGATAAAAAATCATAGGAGGCCGATTTTATGGCGAACAAGAAAA
>OMYT01000127.1 GCA_900315315.1 uncultured Eubacteriales bacterium
CGCCATGCAGCACGCCGGTTTCATCCGCGTCACCGCGCCCAAAGATCTCGCGGAAGAGATCCGCGAAGACCTGAAAAAAGCCTGGGAAAAATATGACAGTGAGACATAAATTATTGAGGTGGATTGATCAGAATGTTCAGTTTCCTGTCAAAAGTCAAGATGCTTTGCTACCATCGCTTTCTCAAAAGCAGTATCTTCCTGACTTCTCAGTGCCGGATCAGCATAACGGGAAAGCGCTCCGAACGTCTTCCCCCGCGCTTCAGATGGTGTGAAAGGCATTCCCTGTTCACGAATGCTCTGTACCGCAAAGATCCTGACGGCTTCGGCAAAAGTCGTACCGAGCCCGCGATACAATGCTTCCACCTGGTTTTTAATATCCTCATCCATCCGCACCTGATAAACAGCTTGTTTAGCCATATCAAAAATCACCTCCTGCACTACGATTGTAGTGCATTCATGAATTTATGTCAAGTAATGATCTCAATCACACACGCACCGGCGCCGGCTTACCACCCTTCTTCCTCTTCATCCCAGGCGCACTCTTCATCAAACTCCTCATACCACTCTTCCTCATCCTTTTCCACGGAATCAAAACGTACTCCGCACCGGGGACAGGAAAGCAGTTTCTTCGAAAATCTGGCGCCGCAGACAGAGCACTCGCTCTCGTCGTCTGTGATATAGTGCGGATGATCAATCCGGTACGGCTTTTCATCTTCGTCGTCACTGTCGTCCGACTCTTCCGTCACAGCCTCGTAAATCTTATAGGCCAGATACTCTTCGCCGATGTCCATGACACCGTCGCCGTTGAAGTCAAACATACCACCCCACAGATCTTTCATGAGAAATACACTCCTTACTTCGTCAGTTTCAGCAGTTCATTCTTTCACCTGTATCATATCCGCTTCCGGCGCCGCAATACAGGACCAGAAACGAGGAATACCGCCGGCTATTTTGCTCCGGGAGCCTTTCCGGCGATTCCAGCTCTCACCCGGCGTCCTCATTATCCGTCCGGGTCTGTTGCATTTGTACCCCATTTGAAAACGCCAAAAAAATAAAAATACCGCCTCCGGAGAAGCGGTTAGGAACTTATTATTTCAGAACCTTTTTATCTCATTCCCCACAGGAGATAGTCAATCTTCTTTACATCCGTAAGCCAAGTATAGGACGGAAGCCACTGATCAAACTCAACGATGTTCCTGTGCGCCTCTTCCGTCTTCAGGTATTCCGCATACCAGTTTTCGATCCGGTGATAAATCTCAACCGCATTGTCAATCTTCTCCCTGGGCGTCTTTCCCTTCAGTTCCAGTCCCAGGTTCTGCAGTACATACTGATCCCAGATCGGTTTTTCCGGATCAATGGTCGCGATCATCTTCGAGGAGAAAGACGCTTCGATATTCCCGGTTCGGACATACAGCAGACTGATCACGTCGTCAAAAGAATAATGTCCCTTCTTGGCCAGTTCAAAAAGCTCATAATAATCCTTACGCCATTCCGCGTTCCGCCGGATCCGGTAAAACGCGTTGAACTTTTTCTGAAACTCCTGGTTTTGGGAAACATCCGTCATCGGCGCAACTGTCAGGATTTCCTCATATAAATCAAGCCTCATGCTCTTTGTCAGCTGGTATTCCAGGATTTTCCCTGCGGATAAATGGATCATATGAAGCACAACCCTTCATTTTTTCGGTCTGATCAGTTCATCATGAATCGCTTCAATCATACATGAAAACCGCGCAAAAGAAAACACGAAATATTCACGGAAATGCTTTTCATTTAAAGGTTCGTTTAAGATTTCTATCTTATACTTCAATCATCAACCGGTCTACCTTTCCCATCCTGCCGGTTTGCGGCAGAGATGATCACGATAGATTTCATGGTTCTTTCTCATCCCTTTCCCTGGACGGCGCAGATCTGCGCCGTCCTTTTGCACAGAAAAAGAACCGGAAAACCCGACTCCTCTTAACAAATGTAAAAAGCAATCAATCAAGATCAACGTGATATCTTCTCGGGAAACCTGCTTTCACAACCTGCCAGAACTTTCTTTCCGATTCCATTATCCGGGACGGGTTGCCGGCATCCTTTTCACAGGGAAGTGTGACATGCCACGTATTTGTTTTTATGTCATAGGTGATAAAACCGTCCAGGGCTATAGCCTCCCTGCCGTATATATAAACATACTGCCCGTTTCTGTCATCGATCAGTGTAAAATCCCACCACATGTCAGGTCCTCATCTCTGCCGGTTGATTAGTCTTCTATACACACTATATCATTAATTTAACATCGTTTCAAATATCGCCGCCTGCGACATATTGGACAACGCAAAATAACTCAATGTATCTTTCAGATTCCGTCCTGTATTCTGTTCCCTCTTCATCCTACAATCATCCTGAAATAACCGGAAACTTTCCGGTTCTGATAATCGGATTGATGGACCCCGGTTATTGTCAGGAGCAATGAAGAGGATTACTGCGTTTGTCCTGGTTCTCCTGCTTCTGCCGGCGTTTGCGCTGGCAGATCTGGAGGTGCACTTCCTGGATGTAGGCCAGGGGGATTGTGCCATTGTGCTTTGTGACGGGCAGTCCATGGTAATTGATGGCGGTCCGGGCGGCTCCAACGCGAAACTGTATTCCTATATCCGGAAAACACTGAAGCTGCGCCATTTTGATTATGCCATCTCAACACATCCGCATGTGGATCATGTTCACGGTCTGGCTACGGTTCTGAACGTCGCACAGGTCGAAGTGGTCTATACACCTGTCCTGAAATGGGATTCCAGGTCGTTTAACAATATGCTGAAATATGCGGCGAAGCAGAATACCCCGGTTGTCGTTCCGAACGAAGGAGATACCTGGAAACTCGGCGGCGCTGACGTCACAATTCTTCACTGCTGGCCAGAAGCTATTGATGCAGGGCGCACCAATGATTCCTCCATTGTTCTGAGAGTTGATTACGGGCAAACGTCTTTCCTGTTTACAGGGGACGCGGAAGACTGGTCGGAATATATGATGATTGACGCCGGAGTGAATCTGAAAACGGATGTGCTGAAGGTCGCCCATCATGGAAGCCGGTTTTCCAGCACGATGGAATTCCTGAATGAAGTTCGTCCGCAGTATGCCGTAATTTCCGTCGGGAAAGACAACACCTACGGACATCCGCATCCGGAATTGCTGGAGCGGCTTGAAAAAATCGGGGCGAAAGTGCTGCAGACCGATGAGCTGGGAACGATTGTGATCAGGAGTGATGGAGAGACGATTACGCCAGTGCTCTGATTGTTATCGCAAACACTATAGCTCAGCTGGATTCTTGCAGGCTCAATTTGGACAATTCTGCATTCATGTGGTATCATTCCTTTGATAATCAAAGCACGAGAAACAAATAGGACGGATTGTCATATGTCAAAATATCAGAAGATCAAAAAAAGAGTATTCGAAATCATCAGTAAAGCTGAAGATGGCGATAGGGCCAGTTCAGTTTTTGACTGGATGATCATGATATTGATCGCATTAAGTATCATCTCCATCATATTGGAGTCTTTTGCTGATATCTACTCCAAATATCATACTCTTTTCCAGGTGTTTGAAGTCATTACTGTCATTGTGTTCACGATTGAATATATCCTGCGTGTCTGGACAGCTGATCTGCTGTATCCCGAAGCAAAGCATCCGAGGCTTAAGTATATCTTTTCTTTTATGGCATTGATTGATCTGCTTGCCATTTTACCGTTCTATCTGCCGTTTATCTCTGCGGATCTGCGTTTCCTCCGGATGATGAGATTGTTCCGGTTATTCCGTTTACTCCGTGTTTTTAAGCTCGGAAGATATTTTGAAGCACTCCAGATCATCATGAGAGTTATCCGGGATTCCGGGCCTCAATTGATTATGTCTGTAGCTCTCTGTCTTTTCGTAATGCTGTTTTCTGCCATTATCATGTACACAGTCGAAAATCCGGTGCAGCCTGAGCAATTCCCGAATGTCATTTCTTCTTTATGGTGGGCAATCTGTACCCTGACGACAGTTGGATATGGAGACGTGTATCCTGTTACAGATGTTGGGCGATTTTTCGCTTCCATCATTAGTCTGGTCGGCATTGGAATTATCGCTATTCCGACCGGTATTATCGCTGCAGGGTTCAGTCAGGCGATCTTGAAGGAAAAAGGTGAGGAGGATTATGGCAAAGCAAAAGCCGGTATTCTGATAGACGAGTTGAGCGAAGAAGAACTGATCGCATTGCAGGCAAAAGTATCCAATCGGTTAAAGGACTATGGATACTCAACGACCATTTCGATTGATGGCAAAAAAAAGAATGAAAAGAAGAGCTTGTGAAAAAAAGTCTGTAAATAGCTGAAAGGCAACGGCCTTCTATGATAAGATAAAAAATCATAGGAGGCCGATTTTATGGCGAACAAGAAAAA
>OMYT01000128.1 GCA_900315315.1 uncultured Eubacteriales bacterium
CAACTCCTGTGGTTCACCACTGGAAGTACAAGATGGATGAGATCGACCCTGACGAGAAGGTCTCGGTTGGTCTAGCCATTTGATTTATGGACTACTAGAATTCAATAAGCCTGTTTTGACCAGACCAACCCGGTCAATGATTGATACGAAAGAGGAGGGTCGGCTGGCACTGTATCATATCATAGCCGTTCAATCTGAAAAAGAGACTGGGAGCAGTCCCCCAGTCTCGCAATGGTCATTTGATGACCGTTCCCACCACAATTCTGAGCAGAAACATCGCGCAGATGACCCAGGCCATATGATTGATCTTTCGGCTTTTGCCTGCAAGCAGGTTGATCAGCACATAGGACATGATACCGAACATGATTCCGTCTGATATGCTGTATGCGCAGATCATGAACAGCACGCATAAAAAGGCCGGGATTCCTTCCGTCAGGTCGTTGAAATCAATCTCCCTGACGGGTGAGATCATCATCGCGCCGACGAGGATCAGTGCAGGAGCGGTGGCTGCTCCCGGAATCGATGCAAACAGCGGCCCCAGGAACAGCGCAAACAGGAACATGACCGCTGTCGTAACCGCCGTCAGTCCGGTTCTGCCTCCGGCAGCCACCCCTGCCGCGCTCTCCACAAACGATGTCACCGTCGAGGTGCCCAGCATCGCTCCGCTGGTTGTCCCGATGGCATCCGCCAGCAGCGCCTGCTTGCAGTTCGGGATCGATCCGTCCTGCCGGATGATGCCGGACTTCCCTGCGCAGGCTATCAGCGTGCCGACGGTATCAAACATATCCACAAACAGAAATGTGAAGAGCACGACAACAAAATCAAAGACGGATTTTCCACTGGAAAAGATCTCGTCAAACGCGAAGGGAAAGAAATACGGAGCCGAGGGCAGAAAGCTTCCGCCGCCAAAGGAAGTCAGGCCGAGCGGAATCCCAATCAGGGTGGTCACGATCATCCCGATCAGGATGGCTCCGGGGATTTTTCGGATCATCAGAATGGCTGTGATCAGAAGTCCGAGCATGGCAAGTCCGGAAGGGCCCCGATACCAGTCCGGACTCAGTTCCACCAGCGTTGACCCGCCGGTGATGATTCCTGCGTTCTGCAGCCCGATGAAGGCGATATACAGTCCGATGCCCGCGCCGATGGCTTTTTTAAGCGTGGCTGGAATACTGTTTACGATGGCCTCCCGGATGTTGCAGAATGTCAGCAGCAGGAAAATGATCCCTTCAATAAATATGGCGGTGATCGCCCACTGCCAGGAATAGCCCATCCGCATACAGACCGTATAGGCAAAGAAAGCATTCAGTCCCATCCCCGCCGAAAGCCCGATCGGCAGGTTCGCCAGAAGTCCCATCACCAGCGTGGCCAGCACGGAGGCAATGGCCGTCGCCGCAAACACCTTTGTGAATTCCATCCCGGCGCTGGCAAGAATCATGGGATTGACCACCAGAATATAGGCCATGGTCATGAAGGTCGTCATCCCGGCAACAATTTCCGTCCGGATGCTTGTTCCGGCTTCCCGGAGCTTAAAACGCTTTTCCAGATACTTCATCGTCTTTCCCCTCTTCCGAACGCGGTCGGCCATTTCGATCTCACCAATCCGAAAACGAGACCCGGAACCGTCCCCAGTCTCAAGGATCTTTTTCCGGGTAACCGTTCCGAATTTCCGCGATTTCGGACTCGATTCCTTCCAGATCATGGGAATCAACCATCTGCACCAGCACAATGGATGCGTCCGCTTCTCCGTATATCATGGTTCCCTCCGGTATTCGCATTTCCGCGCTCAGATGTCCCACAGATTGATTCTCATCTGATCATTATGAATCCTGCCGACCGTGGCATCGATCACCCGGATGAAAATTTCGCAGGTTGCGCCGACGGTCAGTTCCAGCACATGACCGCCATGAATCTGATGCTGCTGATCGGCCAGCGTGGCATGGAGATGAATGTACGGCGCTTCATTCACGGTCGTGATATTGCCCGTCAGGCTGGTGATTTCGCAGAAGCAGCTGATGGCTTCCCTGGCATATTCCTGCTTTGCCAGATCATAAACCCCGAGCACGGCATGTTCAGAGGCCCCGATCGCACTGACCTGAGCAAAACGGATGTTTTCGGTCCTGCAGAGTTCCTTCAGCTTCTCCACAATCTCTTCGCCCTTATCAATCCGAACCGCGTATACATTCTCATATTCGCACTTCGCATAGATCGCAGATGCCACATGGTATGCATTATTATTCGTTCATTGTCAGTGTAATCGAACAATTCGGGCAAGTCAAGCGTTTGACATTTACGAATATTTCCTGAAAATAATCATGGGCGCCATGACCTTTGAGCTGGTTTGCGGAGCGGATTTCCGTCAGGACGAAGAAGTCTGGGTCGTACTGGTGCTTCCCGGCGTGGATACGGACAGGATGTTCGTGGTGAAAGGCGTTGGCCAGGCGGACGGAACACTGCTGGTGACGCCCCCGGCGGAGATCCTGAAGCAGCTGGCCGGAAAGACCTTCGTGGCCGCAGTGCCCGGGAAATGAGAAACTGACAGACTGTGCCGATTCTCCTTTCGGAAAGGCGGTTTTTTTCGCAAAAAAAGAGCCGTCCGCGGAACAAAATGGGTCGTCCCTCCGTTCCAAAGGCAGCGACTTCTGTAAACAGTGAGATGCTTGCCTTATACTTGTCTCTGGGTCGGGACATTGTCAAAATGAAAGCAGCAAGCCAATGGGGCAGCCGGTTTTATGATCGTCTCAGCCAGGATCTGCAGAAAGCAATTCCAAACGCAAAAGGATTTTCTTCAACAAATCTGAAATACATGTGCAGATTCTATCAGCTATATTCAATTCGTCCACAAGTTGTGGACGAATTAAGCCTTCCATGAATTCAAGGGCAAACTGCCAACAATCGAGGAAATCGAACGCGAATTGAGAGACTAATCACATAACCATCATCGAGCAGGAGGAGTCATGGAATTACGGCCTGAGATAACACTCAATCTGAGCAGCTGTACTTTCAGGGAATACTACTATCTGAAGGAAGAACTGGTGGCTTTCTGTCGTGATCATCATTTGCCCACATCCGGCGGAAAACAGGAGCTGACAGAGAGGATTGCCTGTTTCCTTGATTCGGGTATGGTTAAGCAGCCGGCGGCAAAACGTACTGTTAAGCATAAAGCCGTCACATCCGAAATCACTCCGGAAAGCGTTATTGAAGAAGGCTTTTTGTGTACAGAGACTCATCGGGCTTTTTTCAAAAAGGTTATCGGTAACAATTTTTCCTTTAATGTTCAGTTTCAGCAATGGTTGAAATCCAACGCAGGGAAAACATATGCGGATGCTGTAACTGCTTACCGCAGGATTCTTGATGAAAAAAAGTCCGGAAAGAGTCCCATCGCGAAGCAGTTCGAATATAACACCTATATCCGCGACTTCTTTGAAGACAATGCAGGGAAAACACTGAATGATGCCATTAAGTGCTGGAAGTATAAAAAGAGCCTGAAAGGTCATAACCGTTATGAGAAATCAGACCTGGTAGTACTGGATTCCTGAATTTCAATTTTGCAAGCACGATTGATCGGAAATCTGTTTTTGGTTATAATCATTTCGGCAAGGTCTTGGGGCGGATAATTATGATTTTCTGTCCCAAGGTATAGTAGGAGCCGTTGGAAAAATAAGGTAATCATTCCGCTGCTTACTGTCGAATTGGCAGCGGCGGGACAAAGAAAGGGAGGAAACCCAATGAAAAAACTGATTTCCCTGATTCTCTGCCTGTGCCTGATGGCATGCATCATGCCGGTAATGGCTGAAAGCGCAGCATCGCACGAAATCACCGGCAAT
>OMYT01000126.1 GCA_900315315.1 uncultured Eubacteriales bacterium
CATTCAGGGCTTTGATATCATAAACTGAACGCGATTCTCTCCTCACTCATGTATCTCTATCGGCAACCCGTCCGGATCGCGGAAGAAGGTCATCGGCTTCCCCGTGTAGACATCGAGTCGCACCGGCTCACAGGGGACTCCGGCATTCTCCAGCCTCCGGATACACCTGATTGCCGTTGTCATCGAAAGCAGCGTATCCGGGATTCGCGTCCACGCAGTTCTTGGCATTCTGGAACACCGTGAAAGCTCCGATCTGACTGGCCTTCTCCGCCCAGGACTTCCGCACACGATAATACTTCGTCGTCACCGATTCGCTCTGTTTCTCATCAGAAGAAGGTTCACCGGCCTGCTGCTTCACCCTGGCAAGAAACTCATCCCACGTCCAACTGGTCCGCGTCTTATTGTTCTTCACATAAGGATTCGGGCAGATCTTCCCGGTCACATCGTAATGACGGATCACGTGGTCAATGCCGATCCCATATTCTTTCATCAGCTTGTCCACAAGCCATACAAGGCTTTCCTGCGTCTCCGTGGTAAAATACCACTGATCAGAATCACCGCTGGCCTCCTTCACAGAAGTATCGGAATAGCAGACACCGCATTCGATTCCGATGGAATTATAGTTCGTGCAGATCCCATGGAACGTGTGTCCACCAGAACCCTGCAGACCACCGCCGCAATGCCAGACAGCAGCAGTCTTCGGATCAGCTGCCTTATAGACAGAACCATCACGCTGGATATTGTAGTGCCCGCCGTAACCTCCGCCGTACAGATACGGATTATCCGCATTTGGCACGCCCAGGTAATGGACTACGATGAACTCGATCTTATTCGATCCTCTGCTCGCTGGGACTTGAGACAGGTTCTCCTTCGTAATGTCATGAATCCCGTCTGACATCACTCGTCGCCCGATTTCCCTTGCTTTTCCCCGGAAGTCAGCTCCACGTCATAGCCAGGCTCGTCCACCATCTTTACAAAGGGCTTGTTCACGTTCCTTGGTGACACGGTTCGCAAAGAAGGGATGAGAGAAATTCAAGACCTTTGGCAATGATCAATTCCTTATGCACAGGATCTCCACCTCTTTTACCGAAGTCGAGGATACGGAGGCAGCCAAGGATACGGCATACTGTTTCTTTTCGCCCTGATTGTCCTTTTTCCACACGGCGCTGGCAACGGATACGCCGAATACGATGGCAAGGATATAATCAAAAATGCTCTTGAAGCCGTCCGCCCGGGTCTGATCCTTTCCGGATTCAGTTCCTGATGTGATCTCCGGTATGCGCCGCGGGACCGTACTTACTGAGCGCAGCGATTACGGCCAGTAATTGTCAGCGCATTCCCAGAATTCCTTGAATTTTGCGCAGCCGCCCCCGGCGACGGCGTCCAGCTGCTCCTGGGTCAATTCGTACCCGGCTTCCTTTGCCAGGGAAAGGAGCTCTTCAGGGGACATTGCGGCTTCGACCATTTTCTTCTGTTCGTCGGTGAGCTTGCTTAAAATTCTCTCGTCAATATTCATGGGGTTTCCTCCTGATTCATAAAGATGATCTGGATATCTCCGCTACGATATGCGTAGATTATATAACGAATGACAGAAACAGACAATGTCTTTACGAGGTGCGTTTACAGGCACGGTCGCCTTATCCGCTCTGCCTTCGCCTGCGGCCCGGCGATCACGGTAAGGCTGTGGCGGGGCAGGTGTTACAGAAACCGAAGCTTTGGACGATTGCGCCCAAATAGGGCGGCATTGATTCGCGCGCGCCCCGCGAAGCTGTAGTCTCAGCTCTCGCGCACCGCACGCGACAGGAATTGTATTTACCTCCTTGTACTGTGTTTGCTTTCTGTTATGCAGGATCCTGTTTAGGTCCTGACAACAGGATATTCGCACGGCCTTTTACCGATGGCAGTATTTCTGAAAAATTTCGGAGGATTTTGCGGCTGATCAACAATTCCCGGCGTCCTTCGGGGGCCGGAATTTCACGGCGATGCCGGTTGCGTATACGGAAAAACCGCGCGGCATCTGCCGCGCGATTACTGCGAATGTGAAGGTGTGATTCTGTTATTATTCAAAATAAGGGCATTGACCGTGTATAAGACAATTTGTCCAGCAGGGTTTCCATTTGCCGCCGGCGATCGCTTCAAGCTGCTCCGCGGACAGTTCATATCCGGCTTCCTTCGCAATGGCAAGAAGCTCATCCGGGGATTGGGCGGATTGGGCCTTTTTCTTCTGCTCGTCGGTGAGTTTGCTGAGGATACTTTCGTCAATTGTCAAGATGGTGTCCCCCTTTTTTCATTTTTCCTTTCCCCGGAAATGATTGTATCCAAATAATCCGAAAAAATCAACCCTGCCGGACAACCCCGGCAGGGTTCTGTAAGTCAGTGTGCCCCCGGCGGTCAGCCGGAGACGTCTCCTTGCGTTCGCGGGTAGGGCTCCCGCGGCGTATCGGAGAAAAGGCGGGATACAGGCGTTTACTTCAGGGTCACCGTTACAGGGAAATCCGAGAAGTAAGGCTGGGTGATAATCGCGCCGGCCGGAAAGTCACGGGTGTCGTATTTGCCTATCATCGTTACATCCGGGAAATTGTATTTCTCGATAATGGCTTTTTCTTCATCTGACATCTTGGCCAGACGTTCATTCCGAAGTGCTTCCCGTTCTTCTTTACTGGATCGGCCATTCGCATGCTTGAGTTCCGCTACGGTTTCGGGCATGCTGCGGGTCCAGAAAACCACATCCACCGTGCCTTCGGAAAGAGCCAGAGCCCGGCCGACGCTGTCGACCTGTACCAGTTCGATGTTCTTTTGCAGCCGTTTGCCGATCTCAGCCAGTACGGCCGTGTTGAATCCGGCGAAGGTTCCATCCGCGGCCACATAGTCCATGGGCGGCAGGGAGCCGGTGACGGCGATCCGGATGGGATCCCCTTCAAACTTTTCGAAAGCGATGGCCACCGGTTCACCGCCTTCCGAAGCCTTGATGATATACTCATCGATCAGCTTCTGCAGGGTACCGTCTTCTTTCATGGCGGTAATCTGCGCGTCAAAAGCATCGCGCAGAGCGGTGTTTTCTTCCTTCATCATGAAGGAATAACCGCTGCCGAACCATCTGAGCGCCCAGTCGGTGATTTCGGTCGCCTTCTCCGGATGATATTCCACTCTCATCATCAGATTATCATTGGAGGAGCAGAGATATTTTCCAGTATAATAGGGTGCTTGAATGGCGTTCACTTCTCCGGCCTGAAGGCCCATCAGCATGGCGTTCAGGGTGTCGTAGTAACGGAAAACAGGGCGGCCGGCCGGTACTTGACTGTCTTTCTCTTCCAGCACACCATCGAGGAGGAGGATCTCCATCATCGGCCGCCGCATAGATGAGCCGATTGCGTCATATTCTTCCTCTGTCACGTTCAGAAAGGATAACACGCCAAACGTTTTGCCTTCCGCCAGGGCGCCGCAGGACAGGCCCAGCAGCATCAGTGCCAGAAGCATCGCGACTGCGGAAACCAGGTGCCTTTTTTTCATTCGAATCAACCTCATTTCTGTTGTATTTGAGCTCCCGGAAGCGGAGCTCATTCTGTTTTTCTGCTGAAAGAATTATATGATCAGACGCCGCAACCGGTGAAAAGCCCATAACAACCTCCAAAAATCAATCAGATCATAAGTGTTTGGTTTTGCTTCCCGGCTGCTGTCATTGATAACTCTGCGCAAAGAAACCTTTACCAAGGTCCCCTCCTCATCCCACGTAAACTGACTGGATACTGTAATGCCTGGTCAGGAAGCTTGATCGCCAAGTCGTCTGCGGATGCCGTCACTTCATTTTCTTTCCGCCGAAATAGACCTCTTTCGGCGTATTATAGCTGA
>OMYT01000125.1 GCA_900315315.1 uncultured Eubacteriales bacterium
GGCATAACAGGATCCCCCTTTATGTTAAATAGTAGCTGACTTTAATTATATATACAAAACGGGTTCAGCAAAATTGACATTGATTGAAATATTTTTTTAATTATATCATACGAATCGTTACTGAGCAAAACTGCAATTTTCCGGTTCAGGATTATGCAAGCAGGCAAAGACATAAGCAAACCATCGGCAGCGATTGCGTCATTCCATGAGATGAAATTCGCCGTCGTGGCGAGGCTGTTTGAGGGACAGAGTCCCGAGTTCCAAAGCCACAGGCGAATAAATCCATGGAATAGCAATCGCTGCCGGGTTTGCGAAGTCTTTGCCTGCAGCATGAACTATACGCACAAATTGGGGTTTGTCATACTCTCACTGATGACATTTTGCGTTCCCTGGATTCTTCTAAAAATCTGCTTGACTTTTCATCGCTAGTATTTATAGCACTTTTGAGCATTATTATTATTACAATCTGGATTGTAGGCTCCGCCCGCAACATGTTGCAGCGAAGTCTCGTCCAATTCGACATCGGAAAATTCTTCTAAGTACGCCTCAGCTTCTTCTTTGGTCAACTCAATACCTTCAGACTTAGCTAATACAATCAACTCTTCCGCAGTTTGGCATTGCATCGCTTTTGCAATCATTTCTTTTGTAAGTTCGTTTTTGCTAATCGGCATAACAGATCCCCCTTTATGTTAAATAATAACTGCCTTTAATAATATATACAAAACAGGTTCGGCAAAATTGACACTAGCGTCCGTTTTTCTCTCGTCAAAACCGGAGCCGTTTTCTTCCACGGCTGTTGAGTATAGTCCTCCTTGTTTCGTATTATCATAATTCTGCCATAATGTTTTGTCAAATCCCGGCTACCGCCGCCGACAACACCTTCCCGATGGCGTCGCGAATGACAAGCTCGGCCCTGGAATCTGCTTTCGTTTCGGTCTTGTTGATCAGAACAAGATGGCGACCCCGGAAATAATCGATCAGCCCCGCCGCCGGATAGACCACCAGCGACGTTCCGCCGATGATCAGCGTATCCGCTTCGCCGATGGCGCGGACCGCGTTATGCACCACTTCGGAATCCAGGCCTTCCTCGTAAAGCACCACGCCCGGCCGGACGATGCCGCCGCAGTCTTCGCAATAAGGGATCGGCTTGTTCTCTTCCTGCAGCACATAGTCCACCGGATACACCCTGCCGCACTGCAGGCACGGCCACCGGAGAATGGAACCGTGCAGCTCATACACGGTTTTTGAACCCGCCAGCTGATGCAGCCCGTCAATATTCTGCGTGACGACAGCTTTCAGAATGCCGCGCCGCTCCAGTTCCGCCAACGCGATATGCCCTGCATTGGGCTGAATGTTCCGGAATATCCTGTGTTCCCTGTAAAACTCGAAGAACGCTTCCGTATGATTCACAAAGAAACTGTGGGAAGCCATCTCTTCCGGGCGGAACTCCTGGTGGAGCCTTTGGCTGTAGATTCCATTCGCGCTGCGAAAATCCGGCACCCCGGACTCCGTGGACATCCCGGCGCCGCCGAAGAACACAACATTTTTACTCTCTCTGAGAATTTGTGTAAGCGTTTCTATACTGTTCATCGTAATCATCTCTCCGGATAAAACTTATATGTGTGTCAGTGATTTATCCCGGCAAACGGGCAGCGTTCCTCAAAATATCCGGCTCAGTCTCTTCCAAAATCTGTGCAAGCACCTTATGATCCAAATACTGTACACCTTCCACACCGTGATGAATTTTATCCGCTAACTTGCTGTTATAATATGCTTCCATCGCTTCTTCAAAAGAAATACCATACTTTTCTGCAAGATATGCAATGATACGCTCTTCAAGCTTCTCCTGATAAAGCTTTTCCAATACCATTTCATCCATCATTTCACCTCAGCAAAAGAATCGAAAACCAATAGCTTATCAATTGCCTTCTGCGTAATAAAAGCAATCTGATCATAATTCGGATATGCCCGAATCTCTTTCAAAGCCCGCTGCTTGTCCCAGATGCCGGTTCTATACAAATCCACAACACGAAAGACTTTATCATTTGCAACTTTCCCGGAAATCACATCAAACTTCTGATAGTCAGTTTCTCCGTTCCGGCATTTGCAAACAAAGTCTATCCACTCCATTAAATCTTCCGGAAACGTTTTAAGTTTCAGATCACCAAGTTCTTCACTCATTTGATAGCGATTCACAATAGCAGTTCCCTTTTCAAGCAAATCTGCTTTCCGTCTCGCCCAGCGTACCGCCTGTTCTTCGACTGTAGTAACATAAAAACCTTTGCCAAAATCAAGGGAACGATACGAATGAAGCACATCCGGACTTTTTACAATTTCAATTGAACCGTGAAAAACAATCATATTGATACCCCTCTCACAGCCAAATACTTTTGAATATCATCTACCAGATAACCGCTTCCCTGTGTATGAAGAATATCATAATGCGGAATCAGATATCCTTTGATACAACCAGCTTCTTCTAATTTCCGGTAAACTTGTTTCGGTGTCATGTGCCAACGGTCAGCACAGGCGTGTATAAGATACACTACAAATTCCATTGAATCTTTATTCATACTTATAATCCGCCTTTCATCTTTATATGTAGTAATTATATCATGCTCCTCAACTGTTTCCTCAATTAATTATGAGTTTTTCCCCGGTACCTTGATCTTCTCATACTCTCCGGTAATTGAATCGATCACAATCATGGCGGACTCACCAATCTGCGTCCCGTCACGATAAGTCGAGAACACATCCGTGGATATGATCCCGTCCTTCTCAAATATCTTCTTCACCGGCGTATGTCCGACCACCTGCTTATAGATATCCTTCCGAAATACATTTACAGTTCTGTTCTGCGGCCTTAACCACAACGGCGACTCGTCATTCCACAGATGGTTTTGAGACGCATCATTTATAGCAGCTACCACTTCATCTATATCGGCATCCAACAAATCCTCGTTAAGCAATTGCAGAAATTCAACGGTAAGACCGCCGTGTGTGAAGAGCACATTGTCAATCCTGTGCATAATTGCAATCTGAGACGGATCCTGCAGACTATTCTTCAATTCTTCAAGCTTGGACATGACCGTTCTCTCCGCATATGGGGAATACCCTGTTTCCAGTCTTCCCCACGGATAGCTCACATCATGATTGCCGTAACACCACAGTGTATCCGGATATGTCCTTGAAAACTCTATAGCTCTATCAAAGGTCTCCTTATACATTTCGGTCTGGAACTCCATATCCCAGTCATCAGGAATGTCCATAAGACAAACAGCTTGGTCAGCCTTACTGGCCTTCAGGATATCCTCAGCTCTGTCAAATATCCATGTTTTCAGATGTATATCCGGTATTACAAGAATCCTCATTCTGGTCATTGCCTCGTGGTTATCCTTTTCAAACTTACAAAAGAATCTTTTTTTCAAAAATCCGAGACATTGTCTCGGATTTTTCTACAGCGAATTTCCGAAACACTCCGTTCCATAACTCATTCTTTTGGAAACAGCGAACTCAAAACATCAAGCAATTTCGGAATATCATTTTTTAAAGTTGAATATACAATACCTAAATCAACACTGCCATAATCATGTACAATCCGATTCCGTAATCCAAACACAGCTTTCCAGGGAATATCAGGAGACGCTTCTTTAAACTTATCACTTAATTTTCTTGAACTTTCGGAAACCTGAATCAGCCGAAATAACATTGAATCAAGTAATATTTCATTCCTGCCCAATTCTTCCAACGATAAATCCTTTGTATGTACAACAATAAATTTCAAATCTTCCCGAAGCTTTTCGAGATAAAACAAATCATCTTTCACATTATCCATAAATCTTTATTCCTTCTTTAAGCATCTCATCAATCAACGTTTCATTATTCACAAGCTGCTTCACGTCCAGCAAATCCACTTTTTT
>OMYT01000174.1 GCA_900315315.1 uncultured Eubacteriales bacterium
CCATTGAAACATGAGCGAAAGATCCGTTTCAGTAAAATCCCGGATTGTTATTTCGTCCTTTTCTATTTTCACGTGATCATCCCCACAAATCCCGATTTGCTTATTTCATTATCCTGTAATATATTCCAATTTTATGTTCCAAGGTTCATCCCGGGATTTGTCATTATAACAACTTACAATACTTTATAAGTTCTTGCTCTTTCTCTGAAGTTTGAAATCCAAGCTTTTGGAATAAAAGGATTGACGGAATATTTGTCTCTTCGATATATACTTCTATTGTTTTAACAGCACTCGGCAATAGTGAAAAGAATTTCTGCAATGACTTTTCTGCTATTCCAAGGCATCTATGCTTTTCATCGACACAAATGCTGAGAGACACAGTATTGCTATCAATTTCACTATGAATTCCTCCGACAAGAATCCCGTCGACTATTATCTTGTAATAATCGACGCCTTCCGTTCCTGTTTCCGGGGAGACATCTGCCCGCCAAAATGGGATTCAGTTGGCTTCAGTCATATCATAAACGAACACCTCATGGATCTCTTCGCTGTAACCTTCATAAAACCCAGCAGGCATTCCGGCAACGATTCTTGCTCCCCTGTTAAACAGAAGAAGGAACTGCCCACGTTCCTTATCAAACGACAAGCCTTCGATCTCTCCCTGCATAATCACATCATCAAACGTCTTTTCCAATAGGACGGTTCCGGTCTCCTTGCTTTGTGAAGGATCAATCCTGTACATATGATCCGGCGCAAGGTCATCGGCATCCCCGTCATCGCTCGTTACATACAGATGCCCATCATAGCAGGCAATGCCCTGCATCCATTTGGGGCCAGGGTTAAGCATCATCTTTCCCTTGTAATCTCCTGTATCAAGGTCATACATGTAGAGATATTCACTGGATTTATCATCGATCCAGGAAGTCATATAGACTGTACGGGAATCGGGATCAACCGCGATCCCGCTGCATTCCATCTGGCCGGTATCAGAGCGAAAGGGGAAAACCCTCTTCAGCTTCAGCGTGTCACCATCATAGACGGCCACCTGAATGTTCTTCCCTTCGCCATCCATAAAGTATTCTACGCCCAGATACAGCTCGTTGTGGTACACATCGATGTCTCCGATGTGGTTCACTTCCAATTCGTAGCCGTCAAATGGCTCCGTATTCTCCACCACAAGGTTCCAGTCCGCATCGTATTTTGTCAGCGTCCCTGACCCGCTGACCCAGTAATACCCTGCTTCTGTGCAGATTCCCTGTCTGCCCGCAACAGGGTGCACTTCCGCCACCTCATAACGGAAAGCAGAATCCGCCGCACCGCATTCACACATCAGGATCCAGATAATCAGGCTGAGCAAAATGGCTGTGTATCTTCGCACGTTCCTCCTCCTCCGCAAATCCCGATTTGTCGTTAGCCCAAAAACTTCAAAGTTATCCCCACAAACCATTATATCATACAGGTGATTCAATGGATATAACAAACGCCATTATGGACCAGGAACTCGGCCGCTCTGCCTTTACGGTAGAGCGGCTTACTTATACCCGGACGGCCGAAGGGACGACCAGTCGCAGTGTGACGCACCAGGCGATGGGCTGCGTTCATCCCGGAACACCGGAGATGATCCAGCTGCTGCCGGAAGAGGAACGGCATGAGGAGTTTATTGCGATTTATACCGACTTTGCATTGTCGCTGGGAAAGGATCGCGGGTCGACCTATACCGGCCCGGACAGGGTGCATTGGAACGGGGGAACGTGGAGGGTTGTGCGGGTGCGTGACTGGGCGATGTTCGGATATTATCAAGCGTTGGCGGTGAAGATCATTGAATGAAACGATTTTCAACGCCCTCTGCGCCTGTCTCGGGCTGTCGCCCTCCTCGGCGCAGGCCCTGTCCCTGATCCGCCAGGCCTACACCGACCCGGAGAACACACCTCAGCCGGCACGATCCGCCGATGTGATCTACTGGTCCCTCTCCCCGGAGCAGGACACAGACTCTGCCTTCTATAACGAGACCGCTGCGGCTTCCGGATCCCACAAGCCAACCGTCCACCGATATCTTCCGTATCAGCTCCTGATCGTCTGCTACGGTCCCGGCTGCGAAGCCAATGCCCGGAAGATCGGATCTTTCCTTTATCTGGACGGCGCAGGCCTGCCGCGGCAGATCCTGCGCAAAGCCGGGATCTACCCGGTCCCGGATCCGCCCGCGCCCCAGCTCCTTTACGAGCCGGAAGGGTCGTTATGGCGGCGGAGGGCAGATCTCACAATCTCCCTGCGCATCAAAGATACCCTGGTCTACACCGCCGGCAGGGGAGCGATTACTACCGCCCCTGCAGTCATTCTCCACAAATAAGGAGGTCATCTCGTGCTTTCTGTCAATCCCATCGCCCGCGTCGTCGTCAATGCCGTCCGCTCTTCTGCTTCCCCGGCATCCTTCGATACCGGCCTGATTCTGATCAAGGACGCAAACTATGCCGACTCCCGCCGCCTGGCGACAGTCGACGATTCCGCCGCGGCT
>OMYT01000124.1 GCA_900315315.1 uncultured Eubacteriales bacterium
TCATCCATTCCGGCGTGTGCTTCCTCTTAGACATAAAAATCCTCCCGAAGTAGATTTTGGGTATATCCCTTGTCTACTTCAGGAGGATCATATCATCGGAGGTGTCCTTTCGCTGTATAAAGCAAAAAGCGGCTGACTCGGTAACCTGACTCATCAGGCCGACCGAGTCTGCCACATTATCTTGGGATTCCTGCATGTTGTGCGTGTGTGCATGAAAGGCTTTGAATACCATTCTTCGGCAAAACGGAGCCCGTTTTCCTCCCTTGTGCAACAACGTGCATAAGTCCGGATTTTTTCCCCCGGTGGAAAGCTACAGTCTGAAATTGAATTATATCATAATTTTGGCTCTTCAAAAGCGCGAAATTTATGTCCGGAAAAGAAGTCGAGAGCTCAAGAAGCCCCATTTTACAGGCCTTTTGAGCTCTCGCTTTTGCCGAAGAAACGATATTGAACGCCCGTCTGTTAAGTAACAGGAAATCAAATGCGCGGAAGTCGGAGTTTCGCGCATTTGATTACGGGAGATTCTGGGCGGGGTTTCGCGCAATTGATAGTGTTGCGTATTCTATCACATTTTTGCTCTCTGCTCAATATCCGGTGATCAGGTTCTCTTTCAGAATTCTTTTGCGCTCTGTGTCAGCCACCCTGATAACAGATGAGATTCCGTTTTTATTGGGAAGAACACGGTAAGTTCTGTGCCTGTTATTCCTTCACCTTTTTGGATGCTTTCCCGAGGAAATTGTTGTTCCGGCAGAACCGAGACACCTATATTGTTATGATCCAGTTTGTTCAGTTGGATAGATGTTTATTACACTGTTTATCGTCCAACCAATCATAATAACATATTAGTTTCAAAGTATTAAAACCCGGCTTCATCGCAGTGAAGCTGTTACACTTTGCCGCTTTGCAGCCGGGTCTAAACATCAGATTTCAGCAATACTTAATCCAGGGTCGAATACTGGCATGGGTTTCAACTTGAAGGCATTCATCTGATGAAGTGAATCGATGCGCTTTCTCTTTTCCGGATCACATATGATTCCTTCGCGAATATATTTGTCCAACTCTTTGTAAGAGAATTGAAGACTCTCTTCATCTGTTTTCCCAGATAATCCGTCAATCGGAGTTTTCTCAATTAACACTTCCGGGAGCTTGAGAATTCTCCCGATCGCCTTAACTTCCTGAACCGTCAGCATTGAAATTGGGCTGAAATCCCCGGCTCCGTCCCCATAGCGTGTTGCATAGCCAACCCAGTCTTCAGACAGATTGCAGGTGTTTGCAACTCTTCCGTTGTTACTCTGTGAAACTGCATAGAGTGCTGCCATACGAATTCTGGCGGGAAGATTGATCCGGCTCTGTTCAGAAAGCGCAAATGGAATACTATTCTTTAGTCCGGTTACAGCATCTTCAATATTGACGATATAGTACCTGATATCCAGGTGCTTTACCAACAATATTGCAGCATCGATATCCGGTTGAATTCCGTTCGGCATCAATACTCCAATCACGCGGCTTTTTCCAAGTGCTTCCACACACAGCGCTGCAACCACTGAGCTGTCTTTTCCGCCGGATATTCCAACTACTGCGTTACAACCGTCTCCGTTCTCTTTAAAAAAAACCCGGATCCATTTCAAACAATCATCTTTTACTTTTGCAGCGTCAAACATTTCTTCTCACCCTTGTAATAAAGTCTTTATGAAAGTTACCTTCTTGAGTTACGCTCGGCCGTCAATTTCATGAATCCTATACTCAAAATGCGACTTATCTGAGTGACTCGGGATTCTTGTGGGATAGTTTTCATCAAAGCAGGCCGTGCACAAGCCTTTATTATTCTCTATAATATGCAGCAAGTGTTCTTCACTCAAATACCCAAGTGTATCTGCTCCAATCATCTCTGCGATTTCCGAAACAGAAAGATGGTTGGCAATCAGGTTATCCGAATTGTCTATATCCGTTCCATAATAGCACGCAGCGACAAAAGGTGGCGCGGAGATTCGCATGTGTATTTCTTTTGCACCTGCTTTTCGCAGCAAAGAGACGATATGTCGGCTGGTTGTTCCACGGACGATAGAGTCATCAATCAGAACGACCCGTTTCCCCCCCACAGTTGACCTGAGGGGATTGAGTTTAATCCTTACTTCTCTTTCTCTCTGCTTCTGTTCCGGAGAAATGAATGTCCTTCCGATATATTTATTCTTGATAAAACCAATGCCATAAGGAATTCCGCTCTTTCTCGAAAACCCTATAGCGGCATCTATTCTAGAATCAGGAACCCCAACTACTATATCTGCGTCCACAGGGTGTTCTTCGGCGAGGAATTCACCCGCTCTCTGGCGTGCCAGGTGTACACTGTTTCCATCGATCACGGAATCCGGACGGGAAAAATAGATATATTCAAAAACGCAAAGATTTCTTTCTGTCCTGCCACAATGAGCGGTATCACTTTGGATTCCGTCTTTGCTGACAGTGACAATTTCCCCCGGTTCAATATCTCTGATGAATTCCGCCCCGATCGCATCCAGAGCGCAAGTTTCCGAAGCAAAGACTGTTTCATCATTTGGGAGTCTCCCCATGCACAGGGGACGGAATCCATGAGGATCCCTTACGGCAATCAATTTCGTCGGTGATGAAATAACCATTGAGTATGCTCCATCCAAACGATACATTGCTGCAGACACTGCCGCTTCAATAGATACCGCGGAACGTCGTTCCTGCACAATAACATACGCAATGACCTCTGTATCGGAAGTAGTGTGAAAAACAGCCCCCATGTTTTCCAGTTCCCTGCGGAGTCCAAAGGCATTGGTCAGATTTCCATTGTGCGCAAGCACCATCTGCCCTTTGAAATGATTGATATGCAGCGGTTGGGCATTTTTTCTGCTGTCTGTACCGGTTGTACTGTATCGCACATGACCGACAGCAATATTTCCTTCTCCCAACGCTTCCAGTCTATCCGAGGAGAACACTTCTGACACAAGCCCTGTATCTTTGCAGACGGTAAACACACCGTCATCGTTGAGCGCAATGCCTGCACTCTCCTGACCCCGATGTTGCAGAGCATACAATGCTCCATAGGAAAGGCCGGCAAGATCTTTGCGGGATCTGGAATAAACACCGAACACACCGCATTCTTCGTGCAGTTCCATTCTATTCTCCCAGAAGCCGTCTCTGCATCTCCAGATATGCGTCTTCAACATTTCCCAGATCACGCCGAAAGCGGTCTTTATCAAGCTTTTCTCCGGTCATACTGTCCCAGAAACGGCATGTATCCGGGCTGATTTCATCGGCTAAGATCAATGAACCGTCATCCGTTTTTCCAAACTCGAGTTTGAAATCCACCAGCGTGATCCCCGCTTCACTCAGGATCTCTTTTAAACACTCATTGATTCGAAGAGCATAGCTCCTGATCAGTTCTATCTCTTTCCGGGATGCAAGCTTCAACGCGACAGCATGGTCGTCATTCAGCAAAGGATCGTGCAGCTCATCATTCTTGTAAGAAAACTCCACAACCGGCGTATCAAAAACAATTCCTTCCTCCACTCCGTACCGGCTGGAAAAATGCCCGGCGGAGATATTGCGGACGATAATCTCAAGGGGGATAATGGCAACCTTCCTGACCAGAGTTTCTCTGTCGTTCAATTCCTCAAAAAAATGTGTCGGGATTCCCTTTTCGGACAATTTCTGCATCAGATAGTTGCTCATTCGGTTGTTGACAGCACCTTTTCCGCATATGATTCCCTTCTTCATTCCGTCGAATGCAGTAGCGTCATCCTTATAGCATACAATGAGATTCGCAGGATCATCGGTCGCATACACTTTCTTTGCTTTCCCTTCATAGATCAAGTCTCTCTTTTCCATTTTCCTTTCTCTCCTTCAGTCGTCGGGTACATTGCTGATATAATACAAAAAGTTCTCCAAACCTAACTGGGTGTCCAGAATTCCGGGTTCAAAGAACGTTTTACCTGGATTATTCACCGTTTCCGGTAAGGTGTACTGAAAAGCCTTGTAGTTACGAAAATCTCAGCATTTCTGACTTTTCACTCAAAAAGTGATACAAAAA
>OMYT01000169.1 GCA_900315315.1 uncultured Eubacteriales bacterium
GGGCACCCGCGTGTCCTTCGTCTATTCGCGGAATGAGAACGCCGTCTATTATGCCACCGAGCACGATTTTGCGAATATACGGATCCACCGTTTTGCCTGCGAATACCCGGATGAAATCAACGGGAAAACGCATGTATCCATGATTACCAGAGAAGAATGGCTGAGTGAAGAAAACCAGAAAGAGGTGGATAACAGATGAAGATCCTTATTCTGAACGGCAGTCCTAAGCGGGAAAAGAGCGATACCATGCACATCACCCGGGCATTCCTGGAGGGAATGCAGGAAGCCGCACATCAGGAGATCCATGTGATCGACGTGATTGACCGTCACATCGAATATTGCACCGGCTGCTTTGCCTGCAAGATGAACGGCGGCACGTGCGTCCATGACGACGATATGCGGGCCATTCTGGATGAGATCCTTGAAAGCGATCTGCTGCTGTTCAGCTTCCCGCTGTACTGCTATGGCATGCCCGCGCCGCTGAAGGCGTTGCTGGACCGCACCATGCCACTGTCTTCCATGGCGATGCGGAAGGTGGGCGACCGGTACGAGCACGTCGGCCAGGCAAACTTCTCCCGCCTGCACTACATGATGATCTGCGGCTGCGGCTTCCCGAACAGCAAACACAACTTTGAGCCCGCCGTTGCACAGTTTAAGCAGTGCTTCCCCAGCAATCATACGATCATCACGATTCCCGAAAGCCCTATGTTCAACGCGCCCGAGGCGGCGATCGTCACCGAACCAAGGCTGGCGCTTGTGCGGCAGACGGGAAAACAATACGCCCAAACGGGCAGGATTAATGAAGCGCTGCTTGCTGAAATCGGTTCTCCCATGATCCCGGAGGAGCAGTACGCGGCCATCGTGAACGGAGGAATGGGAAAATGAACGAATACATCGCTTATTGCGGCTTGAATTGCGAAACCTGTGAAGCCCGGATCGCCACAATCCACAATGACAATGCGCTTCGGAAAAAAGTTGCCGCGCTTTGGACAGAGCTGAACGGCGTTGAAATCACGCCGGAAATGATCAACTGTGTCGGGTGTCGGATTGAAGGACCCAAAACACCCTATTGCGAATCCCTCTGTCCAATACGCCAATGCGCAATGGGGAAAAAGGTTGAAACTTGCGGTAACTGTGCGGAGAAGGAAAGCTGCGAAAAGCTGGCGGCCATCACTGGAAATAACGCGGATGCAGCGCAGAACCTGAAGATATCACCGATTCAGAATCATGAAAACAAGCCTGACGGTATTCTTTGAAGAACCCTTCTGGATCGGCGTCTTTGAGCGTATTGACGACGGAAAACTGTCGGTGTGCAAAGTGACCTTTGGCGCGGAACCCAAGGATTATGACGTATGGGAGTTTGTCCTGCGGCATTATGACGAACTGGTCTTCAGTCCCGCTATGGATATGGAAACAAGGAAAACGGCAGACAATCCCAAACGGCGGCTCAGAAACGTCCGAAAGCAAACGGAGCGCAGAGGGATCGGCACGAAGTCCCAGCAGGCGCTTCAGCTACAGCGGGAGGAACTGAAGACGGAACACCGGCAGATCAGCCGGGAGCAGAGGAATGCGGAAGCGCAGCGCCGTTTTGAAATGAAGCAGATGAAGAAGAAGGAAAAGAGGCGTGGGCATTGATGCATGGAAACACCGCGCGCCTATCCAAACGGAAAGCAACGGCAGGGATCCTCACGATCCGGGAAGAGCGAATCACGGCAGAAGAATACATCGATTTTCTCAAACGGACAGACCTTGGCTCCCAGTACCCCAAAGAACGCTTCAAGGAGCGGATTAGCCGCTTGGTAAATACGGTTTCCATCAGTCTCACCGCTCGGAATGAACAGGGCCTGCTGGTGGGAGTGCTGTTTGGACTGACGGATTACGCCTATTGGCTCTACATCACCGATCTGGGGGTGGACAGGGATTATACCCGCCAGGGAATCGGCAAGCGCCTGATGAAAACCGCGCATCATTTGGCCGGCGGTGAAAAGGACATCGCAGTCTATCTGATTGCCAACGAAAACGCCGTGTCCTTCTACGAAAAGTGCGGTATGAGAAAAGCGGACGATGTAATGCAGTACAACCATATCGAATGGACGGATTTCACAGTGACGTGATTGAGAAAGGAAAAAACTGATAGTGCCCCGAGGAATGCATATAGGTTCCTATGACGATGAACCTGCTACCGTTCAGATCATGCATGAATATATGGAAGCGCAGGGCTATGATCTGGATATCACGGATCGGCGTTTACATCACGAAATATATCTGAGTGACGCAAGAAAAGTCATCCCGGAAAAGCTGAAAACCGTCATCCGGCATCCGATAAAGGAGCGATGAGAATG
>OMYT01000123.1 GCA_900315315.1 uncultured Eubacteriales bacterium
AGGATAGGAAATGGGTTCATATGAGCACACAAGAAAACAGGAATAACCGGATTATTGAGGCAATACTGGAAAAAGAAAAAACACTATGCCCCGGTGCAGTCGCATTGATTGGAATATACGGTTCTTTTCAGACAGGCGATATTCATCCCCTGTCCGATCTGGATTTGCTGATCCTAATCAATGACGATCGCGGTTGGAAACTGGGAACCTCCTTTATTCAGGACGATCTGGGTATTGGACATGATATTTATTGCACAAACTGGGAAAGCCTACGGGAGGACGCCTGTTTTCTGCATCCGCATATTTCAAAACTGATGGATTCCCGGATTGTGTATTGCGCAGATGAAAAGTACCGGACAGAGCTGGAAATGCTTCGGGATCAGGTACGCAGAACTCTGGCGGAACCCTTTGGGGAAAATGATTGTCGGAAAGCGGAAAATGAGCTGAAAGAGGCGCGGTGCTGTTATGCGGACGCCATGATTGCGGATGATCTCAATGTTGTCCGCAGTTACGCCGGCGGCACAATCTACTTTGCGGAAAACGCTGTCGCACTGCTGAACAAGACTTATTTCCACAAGGGTGTCAAGCGCCGCTATGAAGAGCTGAATGCCATGGAGAGGCGACCGGAGAATCTTTGCCGGATGATTGAAGACATTCTGCAAGCCACAACTGTGGAAAGCGTAAAAGAAAAGCTGTCACTCCTGATGAAAGAGCTTGCTGTGTGTTTACAGAAGGCAAAGCAGTCCGTTCAGCAGGAGAAAAAGCCTGCCGAGCCGGAAACCCTGTCCGGCACCTACGAGGAAATGTTTTCAAACTGGCACGGGAAAATGATTCAGGCAGCTGAACTCGGTGATCGGCATCTTGCGTTTATGAGCCTGGTGAGCCTGAATCAGATGCTGTCCGGAATCGGTAGTGAAGTTGACATCGGTTCCTATGATGTGCTTTCAGTTTATGATCCCGGGAATCTGCGGAAGACAGCGGAAGGGTTTGAAACAATCCTGAAGGATTATCTGCGGGAATATGACAGAGCGGGATTAGTGGCAAATCGGGTCCCCGGTATTGATGCCTTTATTGCTTCCTATCTGGAATCAGGGGAAACCTGACGAACCAGTATCTTTTGATTTTGTTTACGATCGACAAATCAGAAATAAATGGAGGAACCATGTTAAAAGATTATGAAATCAATAAACCTGTTCTTGAAACTGATAGACTGATTATTCGAACTCTTAACGAAGCTGATGTGCCGGATTTGAAAGAATGGCTGGGGAGAGATGAAATTTATACCTATTGGGGACGAAAGGCCAGCAAAAATGAGAAAAATCCGGAGTTGATGTTTATTGACGCACGTCCTTGGGTAAAAAGGAAGCCTTCACTGGATTTCGACTGGGGGATTGTCTTAAAAGAAAGCAATATTGTTATTGGGATGATTGCAGTGTTTGATATACAGAATTCGAGGATGGGAGATATCGGGTATCGTATTCATCCTGAATATTGGAATATGGGGATTACTACAGAAGCACTGAAGGAAGTGATAAAGTTTGTTTTTGAAAATACGGAAATAGAACGGCTGAACGGACGTGCCGATGTAAGGAACATTGCCTCTAATAAGGTATTGGAGAGGTGTGGGTTCATAAAAGAGGGGACAATTCGACAAGGAAAAATGGTTTCGGTCTATTGTGACTATAATATTTACGGCATGCTCAGAGAAGATTATGCAAAGATAGACTAAACGAGTTCATCATCACATTCCAGTTTGTCGGAGCACCTGATGGCAAGAAAACTCGGAAGATATATTATGAGATAAATGAGTAAGGAGATACGATTTTGGGGCAGAATGAAAAATACAGCGAGATGAGGAAGAAGCCAATGGAATATCGTAAGGTGTTTGACACAATCCCGGAGCAGTTTGATAAGTTCCGACCCCGTTACAGTGCGGAACTGTTCGAATATTTCATCAGGGAAGCCAGTATCGGAACTGAAACGAAGGTGCTGGAAATCGGCCCGGGAACAGGCCAGGCGACGGATCCGATTCTGGATACCGGCTGTGATTATAATGCCATTGAGCTCGGGGAGCATCTCTATGAGAAGATGAAAGAAAAATACGATACAAGACCGAATTTCCACATTGTGAACGACGACTTCATTACGCATGATTTCGGTGAACAGAGGTATGATGTGATATACTCTGCTGCGACGATCCAGTGGATTCCGGAGAAGGTCGCTTTTTCCAAGACGTTTGAACTGCTAAAGCCAGGGGGAACGCTGGCGATGATGTTACTGATTAGGGATTATAAATCGCCCAATGAGGAGCTGTTTAACAATATCCAAAAGGTTTACGACGAGTATTATAAACCGGTGACGGAATACAAAAACATGAAGGAGCCTTTTGACTATCTTCATGCGACTGACTACGGCTATGTGGATCTGACGCGGCATGATTTTTACGGAAAACGCATTTTTTCTGCAGATGAATATGTGATGTATTGCGGAACGCACAGCGATCACATTTTGATCCCCGAGCCCTATAAAACGAAGTTTTTCGAAGGACTTCGGAGTGTGGTGCTTGCGGGCGGAGATAAAGTCGAGTTCCGGGATACTTATGTGCTGTATCTGACGAAGAAACCGGCGTAGTGCATAGTAAAATAACTCGGAAGTTATAATTACTAAGTGTATTTGGAGAGAGCAGAGATCTGCTCTCTCCGTTTTAGTAATCTTTGAGGCTGCCAGGGGTTTCGAGGAAATTGAACTTCAGCATCTGAGGAATCAGATTCTCGAAGAATATACCATCCAGGAGACAACACTCTGCACCAGTATAATAAGCGTCTAGTCTTGTAATAAAGCCTCTGTCTATATTGTGCGTTTTGATTTCGGAAAGAGTCAGAAAACCTTTGGATTCGAAAACATGAAGCAGATGAAATGCACGCACTGCACTACGGGATTGCTGGTTGTATTTCCAGAAATCTGACATAAGATTCAGCCATTCTTGTTCTGTTATCTCATTGCACGGAATGCTTGTCTCTGCACAGAAAACATAGAACATCTTGAAATAGGCTATGAAGTTATTCCGAAGGGCTGTTCTGTCATACTGATATATGTCAGCAAGGAACGAAATAAGCAAAGCTGAATTTGCCCAGAATACATCCGGTGATGTTCAGGGAATATCATTTTGAATGTCTGCTTTGTTAAAAGCCCGAATTGCATATCCAATCGCCTTGGCCTGAATTGGTGCAGTCAATGCAAATGGTCTGTGTTTCGGAATCATTCCTTTGTCTGCTAAATATTGGAGAAAAAAGCGGACCGAGTATATGCTCGTATAAGTATCGCCGACTGTTTCCGCAAAATCATGATATTCAGAGATAACAGTCCCGGTAATGCCTTCAGCCCTTTCAATGCCACGATTAGCTACATAGCCTGAAAAACTGACAATATGGGGAATCTGTTCTGTGATTGCCCTTCTGGATCTCCTCGTTTTCACGTCTTTGCGATAGTCCATTACTAAATCCTTCCAATACTGTGGTAGTTGCAAATACAGAATGTTACGGTTCGACTGGTTCATGCATATCCTCCTCACTGATTTGATTGATAGAAACCATTATCCCCAACTTTTGTGAGAAGGACATGCTTTATTCACCAAGGTTCAAGCAATGTTGGGGATTATTAAATGTTCAAGATAATACAGAAAGGACTGATCATACACCATCTTGTGATTTACCGCTCCGCCGCACTTCGCTCGGCGGCTCCGCTGGTATCGGGGTAGTGCAGCAGGGGGAACGCGGCTGTATAGATATGTTCTAATGATAAGAAAATCCGGGTTGCTCAGACCCGGATTGAAAGGAGGAGATCCCGTTGTTTCTCTGGTCACCGGTATATACGCAGCAGGGGAGCAGGATGGCAGTTTATTTTTCAGTTCGGCCTCGGATCAATTCCGGCCTTTTTCTGTGCCACGGCGATTACTCGCCGGAGGTCGGTGACGAAGCTTTCGATTTCTTCCTCCTGGATATGGTCAGGAAGCGGTCGGTCCCTTGTATTCAAGGCAAAGCATCGTCAGATCGTCAAACTGCGCCCCGTCCTGCACAAAGGCGTCCACGGTCTTTTTCGCATCCTTCGTTCAGAGCCCAGATCATCCGCTCTTCGCCGAACATTTTGCCCGCCGGGCTATGGGCGTCCGGGACCCCGTCGGTATAAAGGAAGATCTTTGCTCCGGGCGTCAGGTCGATTTCCAGCTCCCGCCAGCGCATTTTTTTCCTTGCGCCGACCATGAGCCCCGGCCTTTCACGTATCAGGTCGAACCGCCCGCCCGCAGGCATCAGCGCGGGTAACTCGTGGCCCGCGTTGACAGCCGTGATCCTGCCCGCGGCAAGGTCGAGAATCCCGAACCAGACCGTGACGAACATGAGCTCCCGGTTGTTTTCGCAGAGACGGTCATTGACCGCCTGCATGACCTCCGCTGGGCTCTTCTTCATCCCGGCATAGGTCCGGATCAGCGATTTGGCGCTCATCATAAACAGCGCCGCAGGCATGCCCTTGTCGGAAACATCCGCCATGACAATTCCCAGGTGCGTTTCATCGATCAGGAAGAAATCATAGAAATCGCCGCCCACTTCCTTCGCGGGCGTCATACCGGCAAAAATGTCGAACTCGCTGTGTTCCGGGAAAGCCGGGAAAATGTTGGGAAGCGCATCCGCCTGGATTTTGGCGGCCATTTCCAGCTCGGTGGCGGTCCGTTCCCTTTCTGCCGTCATCCGAGCCAGATTCTCCGTATTCGTTACGATGCTCTCCTGCATTGTCCGGATATCCCGGCTCAGGTCGCCGATCTCGTCGTTGCTGCGAATCTCTACCCGGCCGATGCGCTCCCGCGAATAGGTTCCGTCCTCTTCCGGAACGAACTCCTTTGTCTCCTTCGCCAGAGTACGCACAGGCTGCAGAACATACCGGCGCATCACCAGTGCGGTAACCACCGAGGCCAGGAGGGTTACGACGACGGTCAGCAGGATACTCCTGAGCAGAAAATATCCATGCTCCTGAAGTTCTTCCGTCAGATCAAAGCTCAGCCGGAGCCATGCCTGCCCGCCGTCTTCCAGGG
>OMYT01000122.1 GCA_900315315.1 uncultured Eubacteriales bacterium
GCAATACATCTTTACGCAAAACAGGAACTCTTTACTTCCGGATCCCGGGATCGGCATCAATACAATCTCTTCCGGTTTATAGTACCCATCCTTATGCAATCCCGATTTGTACACCTGCTATTCCATCCTTCCGCTCCATTATATCATCTATCAAAAAAAGCGCCCACCGCCATAATGGCGATGAGCGCGAATTCCTGTTCACATCACACAACTCTGAACATCTTCCTATCCAGTTTCTCTTTTCTTTCTCCTCCGCCGGAAAGCTTCTGTTGCTCTCTCCGTGCTGATTCGACTTCCTCCATCCTGGTCATCTCCGCTGCCGCATCCTCCAACCCCAGATGCGTGTATACGTTCATCGTGACGCCTATGTCCGAATGCCCCATGAGATACTGCAGTGTCGTGTCTTGGGGTTCATCCCGGCCTTCGCCTGATTGCTGCAGTAGGTATGCCGGAAATGTAGAGCTCTACATTTCCGACATTATGTAGAGTGTTTGATAATGGTGAGTCTTTCACAAAAAACCAGCATTCAAGCATCATAACATGAAAAAGACTCACCATTTTGTTTTATAATGATCTCAGGAATTCCATTAAATCATCGTCCTTTGTCCAATCTTCATACTCTTGCTCAGGAGCTATGTCTTTACAGGCTGATTCGATTGCTTTTCTCTTCTGTTCAGTGTCAATCTTTGCATATATTTCAGTAGTCGAACAATCTACATGGCCAAGAAAGTCGCGGATATATATCAAGTTGATACCTGCATGAACCATGTGTACGGCCTTACTATGACGAAATACGTGCGGAGTGATTGGGAAATCGACATTCATGCCCTCCTTTTCAGCCGATTCCACGTATTTGTTGATGATATGAGAGACGCCCCATCTGGATAGCTTCCCTTTCCGTTGGTTCACAAACAGATAGTGTTCTCCCTTGCTAATCCCAGGCATGAATTTATAGTGTTCAATATAGGATTCCAGAAGCAGCTTCGTACTGCCCATGATCGGAACTTGCCTGTCTTTATCTCCTTTTCCGTGAAGGGTAATTATTGCCGGTTTTTCCAAACGGACATCTTTCATTTTAATATCACAGAGTTCCTGCACTCGCGCACCTGTATCATACAGCGTGGACATCAATACTTTATCCCTGTATGATTCCCATTTATCGCCTTTCGGTTGTGCAAGCAGCAGCGTCATCTGCCTTTCTGTGAGATATGGGACAACCGTTTTTCGGGATTTCTTATAGGAAATCCCAAGAATAGACTGTAATCCTGCCATTTCTGATGGGCATTCTTTTTGAACATACCTGCTGAAGGAACGAAACGCTATAAGTCTCTGGTTCCTGGTTGTCGGCCTGCATCCCCGCTCTTGTTCTAGCCAGTCAAGGAATTCGATAACAAGCTCTCTGTCCAGATTTTCGAGTTTCAACTGTGAACTCTTGATTCCCTTCTTTTCCTCACAGAAAATAAGCATGAGCTTGAATGAATCAGAATACGAGTGTATTGTATTACTGCTAAGATTTTTTTGTCCCGGAAGGTATTTTTTAAAAAAGGTGGTAACGTAATAAGGAAAAGTCCCATCATTCTTCATTACGGAACCCTCCTTCCGGGATGATCTCCCAACAGGCATCTTCTATTTTTTTTACAAGATGCGGATATATTTCAGCTGTGAGCCTAAGATAATACTGTGTTGCCCTGAAATCTGTATGCCCAAGAAAAGCGGAGAGATACGGCAGAAGTATTGTCAGGTCTTTTCCCTGTTCTGACCATCTGCGCAGATTTTCCACCGCCGCAGTATGCCTCCAGTCATGAATCCTAGGGCCGCTTGCAGTATGGGGAATGTCTGCCATCAACAGATAGTCCCTGAAACGACGGTATACCGTGCTCATGTCCAACGGCTGACCCTCTTTTCCTCCTGGGAACAGAAAACAGTTTTCATCTTCCTTATGAACAAGATCAATATATTGGCACATCCTGCTCTGAAGGGATTCGCAGAGCGGCACAGTGCGGCTGGTTCCGTTTTTAGACTGACGGATGGTAATAGTACCTGTTTCACGTTGATAATCAGCTTTCCGCAGATGCAATACTTCTGACAGCCTGCAGCCCGTACCTATCAGAAGACGGAACAATACCGGATCAGTAACATCCCTGTATAATCCGTGCCCCGCAGGATATGTGTCTACAGCCTGCAGAAAACGTATCCGTTCGTCACGGGTATAAATATGGGGGATATACGAAGTTCTCTTCCATTCATGTTTCTGGACGGGAATATATGCTTTATATCCACGATCATTTAAAAAACGAGCGAAATCGATTATCAAAGTTTCCTTCATACACCAAGAAGACATTGACTCATCCTGTCTATACAGGAATGGCATAATAGAGTCCTTTGTAAATGAAACAGCCTCATACCCGCTGTAATAGTAATAATGATCAAAATGCTGGAGACATCTTTCCTGTCCGGCGTATTTGAACCCGGCCACATGCTTCATGTCAAGGTACTTCTTGATCATTGGCGCCAACGCACTTTTCCATTCGTAACCCTTCATACAGAAGCCTCCCCATACTCTTCATCCGGATCTAAAGCGCACTGCTTAAGGCCCTGTATGTCGGTGCTAAGATAAAGCTCTGTAGATTTCGGATCTTGATGCCCCAATGTCTGGGTAATGACCGGAAGAGCCGTACCTGAAACAAGCATATTTGTTGCGAGAGTCTTTCTCAGCGAATGCATTCCGTAATGCTCACCGCTTTTGACTATAATACCTGCTTTCAGGATGTATTTTGTTAACACAGTGTCCATGGTTGCGGTGCTCCCCAGCGGTCCGTGTGGTGAACTGTGTCTGACAAAAATCCTGTCCGAGCTTGTCTTTGGACGGCCATTCTTCAGGTAATCAATAATAGCCCATCCTGCCGTGTCGGATAACGGAAGATCAACAGGCTCCCCAGTCTTCCCCTGGATGATATGCATGGTTTTCTTTCCCCAGTCAATATCCTTGTGTCGGAGACATCTTACGTCGCATGAGCGCAGACCTGTGTGAATAGTTAGTACGAGTATCGCATAATCCCGTTTCCCTGTCGGGTCTTCACGATCAACCGCCTTTAACATTCTCTGAAGCTCTTCTTTTGTCCAAAGGTGCTGTTTGCCGGTGCTTCGCGGAACGCTTAACTTTGGAATGCAGCATCTGAGATCAGTAGTACTGAATTCATGCTCATATAGATAGCCAAGATAATCCTTGATAACGCATACGATTGCCGCACGGTATTTTATCGAATTATCTTTGAATTGCAGCAAGTAAGAATCTACATGTTCCGGTCCAATCAGATCTGAATGTTCCAATCCTTTACCGGAAAGATATAGGATAAAATCTTTTACTACCTTTTTTCTATCGTTAATGGTGGTTCTGCTAAGATTTCTTTCCATAAGACTTGAAAGATACCCATTATATTCGTCCGACCAACCTTCAGGGCAAACAAAAAGAGGAGTAGTCCTATGAGAAGTATGACAGGAAAACCCGTCATCTTCATGATTTAGGAGCAGAAATAAAGGCCTGATACGCCTCGATATGCTCGGATCACCAGTTGGTTCATGAAGACCCGCCAGCCTTTTTCCGGTTTTGGTCTCGATATAATCAAGACATACATTTTCGTCAATTACATCGACATGAGTACTGTCGATATACTTTTGAAACAAGGAAAAACCGCATTTATAACCCTTTACAGTCTGTTCCGATAATCCCTCCTTTTCGAGCTCTGATAATAGATGGTCCACAATTTCCTGGATGCATTCACGTTTGTATGTTTTCATTAACATCCTCCTTTCTACCAAATGGTATAAAGAGGATACTCTATCAAAGGATTAAATGGTGAGTCTTTTTCATGTTATGATGCTTGAATGCTGGTTTTTTGTGAAAGACTCACCATTATCAAACACTCTACATAATGCCGGAAATGTAGAGCTCTACATTTCCGTCATGCATTCGGCACTCATCTTTACGAGAATGGGGTCGATCTTATGACCATCAAGACTCTCATGGGACACAAGTCCCTTTCGTCCACCGCGATCTATGTACACCTTGCTGTCGGATCTGCTTCTTCCGCCGTCAGTCCTTTCGACAAGATG
>OMYT01000121.1 GCA_900315315.1 uncultured Eubacteriales bacterium
TATAGGAAGTTTTAGTTAGTTACTAAATTGTAAACATTTGCAACACTATGTTCGTGATGTTGTCAAGGATCAATCAACGCGCGGAAATTGCTTTCCTACACGAGGGGGTTCTGAATAGTTACCAAGAGCCTTTTTATAGAGTGCGATTATCTGCTGAACAAAGCGCTTATCGCTGAACCCGGCTGCCATTTCAAGCGCACAGGCACTCATTTTTTCCCAAAGCTGCCTGTTAAGAAGAATTTTCGATACAGCAGCCACAAAATCCTGCTCGGTATGGTAAAGGAATCCGTTTTTACCGTTCTCAATTACACCCGCCAGGCACCCATCATCCCGGCACACCTGGGGCAGTCCGCACGCCATCGCCTCAAGATAGGTCATACCCTGCGTCTCGAAGGTCGAAGCTGATACAAATACATCTCCCATAGCGTAGTAGCGATAGACATCATCAGGGGCTATCCCGCCCGTAAAGCGTACATGCTCAGAGATGCTGTGATGTACACAGTGTTTTTTCAGTTTGTTCAGGTATGGACCGTCGCCTGCAATGATGAGCTGTGCTTTTGGCAAGGCCCGAACCAGCGCAGGGATATAGCGCAATATCTCCATAATATTCTTTTCTTTACTGATGCGGGCAACAATGACAAGCGTAAAGCCGTTGTCTTCCAGTCCGTATTTCCGCAATAACAAGGTCTTTTCCGTTTTGGATACAGGCCTCTGGATCCGTTCCAGACATATTCCGCTGGGAATCACTGTGATCTTATCTTTGTATGGCCGAAGCCAATAAAAATCCCGTGATTTTTCCGATGGTGCAATGATAGCATCGGTGGGAGGATAGAACAGCTTGCCAACCGCTCTTGCCGCCTCACGGACAGGCAATGAATCGTTAAAACGGCCAAAAGCGTATTTCGCAAAATCGGTATGAGTTGTCATTACAATCGGCGTATTGGTTTTCTTGGCGAACCTGATCGCTGCTCTGCCTATCATTCCCTCGGTATGAAAATGAATCAGATCGGGTTTCCAGTTTTCCAGCTCGTCCAGTAACGGATCCCGTCGGGTGAGGCAGAGACGTTCCCCGGGATAGTAGAGAGCCGGCACTGAGCGGATGAAATAGTCATCCCCTTTTCTGAATGATTTTCTGCAATCAGACGGTGCGAGCACTTTGACTTCGTGATCAAGCTTTCGAAGTCCGTTTACAAGTGTGATCAAAACGGTAACCACACCGTTTGTCTGATAGATATATGTATCTGAGCAAATCAGTATTTTCATGGCCGCATTTCACCATCCAGAAGAAAGTCCGGACCGGAACAGATCATTAAAACATATCCCGATCCTTGAGTTCTGTCAGAAGGCCCTTAACAAAAGGCTTCATCAGATCCTCTGTTTTCAGATGATACCTTTCCGCAAGATATACCAGGATATCGAAAGGAATCTCTATGTTGTTTTTTTCACTATACTGACCTGCCATTCTGCCAAGCCCATACGCTTCAATTCGGACTTCAATGGGATCCAATTCTTCGCGCCAAAACAGGTACATCTTTTTCTTTCGTTTTTTCGTAAGATAGTTGGATAAAAGTGCTATAAAGGTACTGACGCCGAAAGATAGCAGCAGCAAAACAGGAATGGCTATAGCAGGCGATATATATTCTATAATATGATAAACATCCTGCCAGCCTCCGTTTGATTCACCGATCACGACGACCTCGATATAGTAAACGATGATGTAGATGCAGAAAGGAACCAATCCAAGCAGACGGTCTTTCCATGTAAGCAAGTGACCATTTTCCATCTGAAAAAAGGAAATCAGGATCAACAGCGGGCAAAAAACGTGTGTCACCAGATTGGAACCTCCAAAAGCGCCATCCGGATTCGCCCAGCTCATAAAAGCGAGTGCAAAGACAAACACGATCGTGATAGAGGTTGCGGAGAGGTAATGCATCACAGCCACCCATTTAGGCAGAGTAAAGCGTTTCCTTAGAAGTCCCTGGACCGTATAAGGGAACACAAACGCCACCGACAGAGCCGCGAATGCATTTGCAATCATTGTAAAGTGATTAAAAGAGGCGAATCCGTTTTCGCCCAATATGGTGATCGTAAGATTCACTCCTGCAATAACTCCGTAAAAGGAAAGTACCAATGACAATATTCCGCAACAAAATGCGATCACACTGCGGCGTTTAAAAAATACGGTCAGATATTCGCGATTTTGCTTTCTTTTTTCAGCGTTCATTTTAATCGTTCCCTATTTGATCTGATCTTTCTTTCTGCGATTGCATTCTCATAAACCGAAAGCATTGCGGCTGCAAAGGCATCGCCTGTAAAATCCGCCGACTTCAGTGTTGAGAATTGTCCCATATCTGCCCGCAGCTTTTGATTACAAAGAATCCGGGCTGCGAAATCAACAAACTCTGTTTCAGAATGATAGATCATTCCGTTTTTTTGATGTTCCAGTATGCCCGTTAAAGCATCATCAGCTCGGCAAAGCATCGGCAGCCCGTTTGCCAGAGCCTCCAAACAACTCATGCTTAGGGATTCAAAGGTGGACGCCGAAACGAACAGATCCCCTGCGTCATAATATTGCCAGACGTGTTGCGAGGGGATTCTGCCGGCAAATATAACGCTGTCGGAAATCCGGAGCCTTTCGGTAAGCTTCACCAGCCTTTTTGCATAGGGTCCGTCTCCAACGATTAAATACTTTGTATTGGGAACCTTTTTCAGAAGTCCCGGAAGAAAAGAAATCAGTTCCTGGATGTTCTTTTCTTTGCTTAGCCTGGTGACCATTACAAGAACTCCCGCATGGTCGTCGATTCCCAAAGACGCCCGAAATTTACGCCGCTCTTCTTCGGTGAAATGTTTCTGATATTTATTGATTTCCGTTCCATTCGGTATAATGACCAGACGATCCCGCACCGTATCAAGAAACGGAAACGCAGCGGCTTTTTGTGATGGAGCGGTCACTATGTCTGCACAGCTGTACAGAATCTTTCCCGCAATCCGCATCAGTATTTTCACCGGAGCAGTGGTCTTCAACTTATGAAAAATAAAGTGCCCGTAATCCGTATGGCAGGTCATGACAATCGGAGCGCGGCAATGCTTATTGATTTTCAGAGCCATACGGCGTGCCGTTCCTTCGGTCTGTATATGAATAATATCGGGCTGCCACTCTTCAAGTTCCTTTAACAAAGGTTCCCGCATCGCAAAGCTTATGCGCATATCCGGATAATACAGTGCTGGAGCTGATTTGATATAATAGTCGTCTCTATCCCGGAACGAATGATTGCAGTTGGAAAGAGACAGCGTTTTGACTTCGTGCCCGTGATGACGAAGACCGCTACACAAAGCCAGAACAGATGCAGCAATGCCTCCCAAATTAAATAAATAACAATCTGTTGCAATGAGAATCTTCATTTGTACACCTTCAATGTGTTGTTTTATTCGGCTTCAGAATTCATGATATTATCTATTTCATGCCCAGTCAACGAGCATTAGCGGAAGAGAGATCTCAGTACAAAAACAGTATACAGAATGAATGAAGGAAAGATAATTCGGGAAGAGATAGAAAGCGAAAAGGGGTATTGACACGTTAATGAGCATAAAGGGGTTCACTAAAAGTTCACAATTTCTGTTAGCACTCACGTTTGACGAGTGCTAACAATAGTGGTATAACATAATCAGTCCAAGGGATAATAAAGATCTTAAAGATCGGAATAGGCTCTCGGAATCTTGAGCCTGCCGACCAAAATCCATCGGTCGGATGAACTGACATCACGTTTGGCTATGCCATGGAGATCATCCTCCTGAATGTTCGAAAGTATGTATAAGCATTTTAACTTTACCGAGGAGCAACTGGATGCATTTATCAATGATTTTGTTCTTGGCCTGCCGGAATATATGCAAACGGCTCTTGCCAAAACGGCATAACTCTATTTTCTGGGCTCAAATATGGGATTTTCAAAGAGCAATCCCATTATAGGTATGGGAAGTTTTAGTTATTAAGTCGACACACTGTGGGACACTGGTAAATGTATCCTTATCATAATCCTGAGCCCAACCTTCTGCTTTTCTCGCAGAAATCCATGCGACAGCCTCACTCTGACTATGATTAACTCCTGCATAGACTGAGAATGAGATTCCACCACACATAAATAATAGAGTAATAGCAATAAAAAACGCTCTGAACTTTTTCAT
>OMYT01000193.1 GCA_900315315.1 uncultured Eubacteriales bacterium
TGATTTGAGTGATCAGCTCCGCTGATCAGAATGCCCCGCTATATAAACTTCCAATAGAAACAAGCACAACAGTCGAATCGTTCTGTGCATATTCGACCACCCAATCTGAATAACCACCAAGAGAAAACATAAGATACTTCTCAATCCTGTAAGGAGCAAGAAGCCTTGCTCTGTCCATCAGGGTCTCACACTCTTCTTTTCCGAAAGAGCGGTTCCTGAATTTGCACTCCCCGATCACTGCTGTTTTATCCGCCTCGTTGATGCCGACAACATCGATGTCCGACGGGCATTTCAAGACCGGGTCAGCACCCCTCCACTTTCCAATCCTGGTAATAGGACTTCCATATTTTCCCGTTACTCCCGTCCGGAATGTATACTCCTGACAAATTGTCTCAAAGACCGGCCCCATAAATTCGTGTATATAAGGTTTGACCATGGCAGCATAGTATTCATTCCCGTATGTCCTCTCGATCGCACCGGTTCCTTTTGCAACAAACCGGAACCAGAAACGGAACATCCCATCCTGAATAATATATTGGTTCAACTTTCTGTTTTTCTCGTTCAGGATCGGGACATCTTTGCGGATGATCCTGACAGCTTCCAGCTTTCTGACAGCCTGGGCTGTTTTTGCCGAATCAAATCCTGTCTTATCCGATATCTCACTCAGCTGTGTGCTGCCGCTTCCTATTGCTCCCAAAATGGCAAAATATAGTGAGATGTCCCTGAATTCCTGCCTCAGCATATTCTTCGGCTCTTCATAAAGATAGCCCGACGCATCAAAATACAGCGCCAGTATATTTTCTTCCAAAGTCTTCTCCGGGTCGAGCAGGGAAAGATACCTTGGAATCCCGCCTGTGATTCCATATGCTATGGCTTTTTCCTCCGGTGTATAAGCGGGAACAAATTCCGCAGAAGTCAGGTAATCAAAAGGCTGCAGGTCGATCTGTCCGGTTCGTCTTCCGTACAGCGGAGACTTTTGACCGAGGACATCCTCTTCCATAAAGGCGATGGATGACCCGCAAAGGATAAGCATGATGTTCAGATCCTTCCATTCGCGGTCGATCTCCCTTTGCAGAAGTGAAGCCAGCTCCGGCGCATTTTCCGCAATATAGGGATACTCATCAATGATGATCACTTCCCGTTTTACATTACTAAAATATGAAAACACTGCTCTTCCGAATTCAATGAGATTCTCGCTGTCTTTACTCTCAACCCCCGTATAGAACAGTACGTTCTTTCCTTCTGCGAATTGATTCAATAAGGTCGTTTTTCCGACTCTCCTTCTTCCGTAAAGGATCATCATCTCGAAACTGTTCTTTCCATACATCCTGTCCAGTGCACTTAATTCTGCCGATCTTCCGATAAATTTCATATTCTCATCCCACTCCCGAGGTGTTCTTCCGCTAATCATAGATTACTAATTTATATATTACTAATCTATATATTAGTATATCTCTATCTTTTTGGATCCTCAAGAGTAGAAGCAAAAAGATCCACTTCAGGACACCAAAGGCGGCAGATATCGAAAGGCCGGTCCAAGCAAATGAAATAAAAAACCGGGACTTTCCGTCCCGGTCAATGCGCGTCCGCGAGGTGACTCGAACACCCGACCTACCGCTTAGGAGCGGGTTTGTCACCCAAAAAAGCAAGGAAAGGAGGGCGTTTCCGTGCCCCGATTTTTGTTGTCACCCACTTTGTCACCCAACTCTTTGTGACGGTGGGAATTGAAGCCAATGATTTCGAAAAAAAGCTTTTATTTAAGGCACTTTTCGGGACCCGACCGAGTCACCTGGAGTCACCCGTAACAGAAACGTATAATGCACAAATTGTAACCAATAACACTATTTCACTAAGTGCAGATGCTGCCTAAATTCGCAAAAGCTATTCATCCAAATGCAGTTCCCATAAAGTTAGCTGCCTCCTTTACAATATTATCCGCACACAATCCAAACTGTCTGAGCAGTGCCTCTGCTTTTCCGGAGTGGCCGAATACATCCTGCACGCCGATCTTTCTGAGCGGAACCGGTGCTTTTTCTGCAATTACAGATGCGACCGCATCGCCGAGTCCGCCGATCACACTGTGCTCTTCAACTGTCAGGATCTTCCCACACTCGCGTGCCGCGGAAAGAATTACCTCTTCATCGATGGGTTTAATTGTGGGAACATTGATGATCCTCGCGCTGATTCCCTTTTCGGAGAGAGCTCTTCCTGCCTCAATCGCCTCAGGAACCATGATCCCTGCTGCGATGATTGCAATGTCTGTTCCGTCCGCAATC
>OMYT01000182.1 GCA_900315315.1 uncultured Eubacteriales bacterium
CTGGTGATGCTGGCGATCAGAAATCCCGGTACATGCAGTCCTTCCTGCTCGAATTTAAGGCGGGTTTTAGAAGCTTTGCGGCTGGAAACCGCGAATTTCGCCATAAACGCGCTTTCACGCGGATTCTTTAATGTGGCTTTGAGCGTATCTGTCACGATCTTTTCCACACCCTGTTCAATATGTTTCTGCAGGTCAAACTGTGCCATATGTCCCCCTCCGGTATTACTGTGACACCTCACTGATATCGATTATATATTTGCCCTCTCTATAAAACCGGCTGCTGGTTTTTCAATGTTATATCTATATCTCCCATATATAATATATTCAAAGTGATAAATAGTATCATCAGCCTGCATTCAGTGTTTATGTATGCATATCTTATCCGAATTATACTAATTCGGGAAAACCCCCGCAAGCGTAAGTTCCGGTACGGGCTGCGGCCTTACTATATTGATATGCGGGAGGCCAGATACTATAATCGAACATGAATTATGAACGAAGCGGAGGATGTATATTTTGGAAATCTTTGATGTTGTAGACGAAAATGGAAATCCCGTCGGTGAGACGGTGGGGCGCGGCAGGGCGCATGCGGAAGGAATTCGCCACAGAACCGCCCATATCTGGATTATCCGGGAAAAAGGTGGACGGGTGCAGGTTCTCCTGCAGAAAAGGTCCGCGGAAAAGGACTCTTTCCCCGGCCGTTTCGATACATCCTCGGCCGGCCATATCCAGGCAGGGGATGAACCCCGCGAATCGGCGCTCCGGGAACTGAAGGAAGAACTGGGAATTGAAGCGGAGAAACAGGATCTGGACTTTGCCGGGACTTTCCGGATTCAGTATGATCTGGAATTTCACGGGAAACCTTTCCGGGACAATGAGGTCGCCTTCGTTTATGTATACAGATGGAGTGCACTGAATGGTTTGACCTGGAAGAGACATACCGGGCGTGTCTTGCCCGGGATCAGAAATTCTGCGTACCGATCGGCGGCCTTAAAGTACTGATGGAGTATCTTGATAATGTATACAGAGAGGACACCTATGCCGGTAATTCTTGATCATCAGCTGCGCGAGCAGATGCATCATATTTCCCCGGAATTCCCGATTACGTATTTTCATGATGAACTCATCGCTCTTCCCAATCGGGAAGGTCCGGTTCACTGGCACCCTGAATTTGAAGAATTGGCTGGCGCATTCTCGTGACTTAAGTCGTGAGTAAGCCAGCCTGATTTTTTATTATGGTTTCAGATTTGCGCCTGTTCGTCCGCACTATCCTCTTTTGTTTGACCGGTAATTCTCCATCCCACCCGACTCACAGGCGCAGTCTGTTCTGTACACTTGTCTAAAAAGGGAATAGGCTGAGAAATATTATCAGAACAAATGTTCGAATAATGATGACAGATTCTTTCCCATATGATATGATTATTTTATGGAAGAAAAGGTATATAAAATCATGAATAATCAATTAACATATGGAAGAGGGTATGTGTACTCGCTGCAGTACCATATTGTCTGGTGCACGAAGTACCGGAGGCAGGTTCTGAAGAATGGGGCTGACACAGACTGCAAAGCGCTTCTTCAGGAACTGGCGGAGGAATACCGGTTCAGGATCGCGGCGATGGAGGTGATGCCTGACCATATTCATCGTTCCGGCTTCATCCGGAGATGAAGAAGAAGCTGTGGGGAGGGCACCTGTGGAACCCATCTTACTGTGTCGTCACCGTAAGTGACCGGAGCAGGGAGATGGTGGAGCAGTATATTGAGAGCCAGAAAGAAAGGGCATGGAGCGGGAAGGGACGCCCGCCAAAGGATCTTTTAAGGCTGCAGGCATACCATCGGGAGGCAGTGGATGCGGATCACGTCAGGTTACGGGGTAGAGATTCTGAAACTCCATAAACCGCTGGGGAAAACACTCAGGGTGTGCAGGGAAGCCGTGGACTGGCTGTATCCTGTGATAGATACGGAATGGGATGGACTGTCCGGGATCCGGTGGGAGAAACAGCGTTTCAATGCGGCTGAGAAACTGATCCATACGACAAAGCGGAATAAGGCGAAGTATGCATTCGACACCGCCTTCCCGAAGATGCCGTCCTATCTGAGGAGGGCGGTCCTGCAGCATGTGCTCGGGGCTGTTTCCTCCGCGCGGACACGAAGTGCGGAAAGCAGGGAAGCTGCGGCTTCCTCCGGAACCGCTGCCGGAAAAGAGAAACATGCAAAAGGCAGTCAGGGCATATCCAATCACTATATGCCGGTTTTTTACAGGGACAACATGTACCGGAAGGAAGAGGACAGGGTATTCCTGAAGCTGTATAACGGGAAAGACTGGGTATGGCAGGAGATTTTCCTGAAAAAGACGGACCTTGATTACATCAGGAAGAACTGGAGCGGCACGAAAGCGAAGTCCCCGGTCCTGATCAAAAAACACAGGAAATATTTCCTGCAGTTTGCCTTTGAGCAGGAAGCGGCCCTGACAGAAAGGGCTGCCGGGGAGCAGCGGATCTGTGCGGTGGACCTTGGAATCAATACGGACGCGGTATGCAGCATCATGGAAGCGGACGGAACTGTCGCCGCAAGGAAGTTCATCAGCTTTGCGGCTGAAAAAGACCATCTGCATCATGTACTGAACCGTGTGCGGAAGGCCCAGCGTCTTCACGGATCCCGGAGCGTAAGGGGCTTCTGGGCTTATGCCCGGAGGCTGAACGGGGAGCTTGCGCGGAAGACAGCCGGGGCGGTCATACGGTTTGCGAAAGAATACAGCGCGGACGTGATTGTGTTCGAACATCTGGATACGCGCGGGCAGAAGATACGGGGAAAGAACCGGCAGAAGCTTCATATGTGGAAGAAACAGACTGTGCAGGAGATCGCGGAGCATCAGGCCCACAGGCTGGGGATGAGGATCTCGAGAGTATGCGCGTGGAAGACAAGCGCCCTCGCGTTCGACGGGTCAGGAAAAGTGACAAGAGATCCCCGGAACCATTCCCTTGCGGTGTTTCAGAACGGAAAGCGGTACAACTGCGACCTTTCAGCATCGTACAATATCGGTGCAAGATATTTTATCAGGGAATTACTGAAACCCGTTCCGGAAACGGAACGGTCTGCACTGGAGGCAAAAGTCCCTGCAGTGCAGCGCAGAACCTCATGTGTATATGCGGACCTTAAGAAACTGTCGGAAGCGGCAGCGGGAGAAAAGGCGGCGTAAACACAGGCAGTCCTGCCAGTGGATACCGTTTCTGCGGCAAAGAATATCCGTAAGGATTCTGAGCTGAGGAGACCGGCTGACCATCGGAGGACCAGGTCCGGCTGGAGAAAAGGAGCACTGAAATCAAAATCGCCGGAAGATGCCCCATGCAGGGTGTCTTCCGGCGGCCTTTTTATTACCTGGCAAATGAATTCTTTATCTGCTTCAAGAACCTCTCTGCAATAGGCGTGAAGCTCTGATATTTATTCCAGATCAGATACATTTTCATTTCAAGCCGCGGCGAGAGCGGCCGGAATACCAGTCCATTTTCCGGCGACGTATCGATCAAATTGTTCAGTGTAAGCAGGATCCCAAGGCCTTCTTTCGCAAACATGGAACCGTT
>OMYT01000152.1 GCA_900315315.1 uncultured Eubacteriales bacterium
CCGAAAAGCTTCCGTTCACGGAACAGCGGCTGGCAGGAGAATGTGCTCATGCGGCTGGAACTGTAAACAGGCGGATACGCGGCCTGTGTACGCCGGCCGGGCAATGAACGGGAGGTGCTTTAGCAAATGCCGATGAACCAGGGGAAGGAATGGACCTTCAATACCGTGGCGGATACCTATGAGAAGATCCGGCCCGGAGGAAGGAAAGACGGTCCGTTCCCTGGTGGAGGAGATCCCTATGCTGTTCAATTCCGCGTTCAACCAGCATGGTGTTTCCCTGAATGAGGTCAGGGACTGGATGAGAGACTCTTTTGAACATGATTATAACGATCTGAGCGATCGCACAAAAGAACCTTTCCTTGACAGATACAATACCATTAAAAGCGTTGTGCTGGGTGATATGCAGGAAAGTAAAACAAGTCAGTATTGAATGGACTGACGGAAAACCTGGATGGAGGAAACGAAATGAAAAAACTGATTATTCCGTCAAAACTGAACGAAGGCGATACCGTCGCGTTTATTTCCATTTCAGGCGGCCGTGCCGGGGATGAGGACATGATTCCCAGGTACCTGCTGGGGAAAAGGAGATTCGAAAAAATCTTTCATGTAAAAGTGGTTGAAACACCACACGCGCTTCGCGGGAGCGGGTACCTTTATGAGCATCCCGAAAAAAGGGCCGAAGACCTGATGTGGGCTTTGAAGAATGACTCTATCAAAGGGATTATCTGTAATCAGGGCGGGGATGATTCCTATCGTGTTCTTCCGTATATCGATCCGAAGGTCATTCATGATCATCCGAAGGTATTTATGGGCTTTTCCGATATTGCTACCTGGATGGCTGTTTTTGCGTATGCAGGCGTCCGCGCGTATTACGGTCCCACCGTCCTGACTCCGATCGCACAGCCCGGAAAACTTGATGCGTATACGGAAGAGGCGATCCGGCGTACATTGTTTTCCAATGAGGTGATTGGCGAAATTCGGCCGTCGGAAAAGAACACGCCGATTGACTGGAATACTACCTACACGATCAAAGAGGGACAGGAAGAAGTGCAGTATGAACGTTTTCCGGATAATGATGAGATTGAGGATCCGAAAGATGTGATCCCCTGGACACCCGGAACCGGTTACAAGGTACTGCAGGGATCCGGAAAAGTCAGAGGCCAGGTTATTGCGGCTTGCGGAGGCCCACTCTGGCAGATCATGGGGACGAAGTATTTTCCGGGCCCCGATATCTGGGAAGATTCCATTATCGCGCTGGAACACGGAAGCATTTACGGCAGCAAAGTTGCCGGATTGCATGAACTTCGTGCATTTGCCGCGGCCGGAGCATTTGATAAGGCGAAAGCCGTGATTACAGGCCCTCTGGATGAGGACAATGAGGAAACAATCATAAAGGTTATATGCAACGAAGTACACAGACCGGATATGGTCATACTGGAGAATGTGGATTACATTCACAGAACTCCCATGACGATACTTCCTACCGGGGCATGGATGGAGATAGACTGCGATGGTCCGGGGATCAAAATACTCGAACCGGGAGTATCATAAGAAGAAACGGCCAATTTTCCTGTTCAGCAGACAGATCCAGGCAGAAAAAGTCGTGAAAGATATCAGATGAGCTGATACAAAAAAGTTCACAGATGGGAGGATCGAATATAAAATGAGAATTGAAAAAGTCAGCAAAGGATGGTATTACATCCTATATCATGATGAAAACAAATAAATCCCAGCTTGACGAGAAAATAATGCACCGGTAACCCGGAATCTTACGATATAGTTCCAAATTTGAATTTACTGAAGCAACGACAATCAGGATTTTCTTAACTCTACGGTCCGTCGAGGAAAAGTCAACCGACTCTACGGTCCGTGAGTGTAAGAAAAAAATAAGAGATGATAGTATCATTCGTGAAAGGAGGCATGGGTCATGGACCAGATCAAAATAGGAAAGTTAATTGCTTCTCTACGAAAAGAAAAAGGGCTCACACAAATGATGCTTGCTGATCGTCTCGGCATAAGTGATAAAACGGTCAGCAAATGGGAACGCGGCGCGGGCTTGCCCGATGTTTCTTTGATGCTTCCTCTTTGCGAAACCCTTGAAATCAGTGTAAACGAGCTGCTGACAGGAGAGAAACTGACCGATGCCGACTATAAAAAGAAAGCGGAGGTTACCATCATGAATCTTGTGCAGGAAAACAAAGAGAACAAAAAAAGACTGTACCAGTCGATTGTATGCGGGATTATCACAATCATTGCGGTATGCGCGCTCATTATCATCGCAGCATATATTGAAATGCCCACGGTAATAAGGATCATGCTTATTGTCATTGCTGTCATTACGGCAGCTGCCGGGATTAGTGCAGCAGCTACGCTGGATGTGAATGCGGGACACTTTCAATGCCCGGACTGCGGACATCTGTTTGTTCCTGAAATGAAGGATTATGTGAAAGCATATCACACGTTTACAAAACGCAGACTGACCTGCCCAGTCTGCGGAAAAACCGGAATGTGCAAACACATAATCGTCAGATGAGTCTGCTCGGGGAATTCTCTGTTTGAAGAGCAGATGATGCCCCGGAACCGGAATTTAATAAGTTGACGACAAATCGGACTGTATGGAGAAGCCTGATTATGGAGTGTGAATATACTGTATGAAGGTATTTGTTGTTTATTGCCATCCGTCAGATGATTCTTTTACAAAGCATATGTGCGATGCATTTATCAAA
>OMYT01000118.1 GCA_900315315.1 uncultured Eubacteriales bacterium
ATCATGATAATCCCGATGACCGCGGCGAGCAGCATCAGAATCTCAGCCAGCCAGATCTTTTTGACTCCACTAAATGCGTTTGGAAACCTCATGTTTTTTTCTCCCTCTTTCTTTTGGTTATATTGTGTTGAAGGCTTAACGCCTGGAACCCGGTTTATTTCGCGGCATCTTCATGTTGGTGAATTCAGCCTCGAAAGCAACGAAGCGCGCTTCGGTACGGAGTGATATTACACCCGCTTTTGAAACGCCTGCAGCAGTGTAACACACCAAGCGTTAAAAATCCAGAGGATGTTCCAGAATGTCACCCTTTTTGGCTTATGCCTCCTGCTGTTTCCTGATCGCGTCGATCCGCTGGCTGAGCGTGGGGTGCGAGTACTCCAGTTTAACCAGAAGCGGGCTCGGCGCCAGATCGGCGAAGTTCTCCCTCGACAGTTTTTTCAGGCCGGAGATCAGGGCCTCGCCGTACCCTTCCTGAACCGCCTGCGCATCCGCCCGGTATTCCGCCCTGCGGGACAGGTAATTGGTCAGCAAGCCGAAAAGCGGGGAAATCAGGGCGAACTCCGCGCTCATGATGAGGATCATGGCGAATCCGTAATTGATACCGTCAAACCCGAAGGCCGGCCAGATCCCCTCCGTCCGCAGCGTCAGCCAGGCCAGCACACCCACCACCAGCATCATCAGGAAAGACATTACCTGGTTGCGCAGCGTATCCTTATGCAGCCCGTGGCCCATCTCATGGGCGAACACCGCACAGATCTCATCAGTGGTCATCTGCTGGATCATGGTGTCATACAGGACGATGGTCTTCATCTTTCCGAAGCCGGAGAAGTACGCGTTTGACTTTGTCGTGCGGCGGGAGGCGTCCATGACCTGGATCGCCCGGACCTTATACCCGTGCTTCTCCAGCAGGCCCGTCAGTTTCTCCTTCAGTTCCCCGTCCTCCAGGGGCGTAAACTTGTTGAAGATCCGGCTGATCATTGGATAAAGAAAGGTAATGCCCAGCAACAGCAGGGTCATCGCTCCGGCAAAGACGATGATGAGCAGATCCCCCAGCGCCTGATGGATCCACATCAGCAGGCTGCCGATGATGACACTGATGAGGATTCCGATGAAGAAGCTTTTCAGTTCATCCATCCAAAAGGTCTTTTTGCCTGTCCGGTTAAACCCGTATTTCTCTTCGATGACCATGGTGTTGTGCCAGGAAAATGGGATCAGCAGCAGATCGGATACCGCGGAAAGCAGGATTACGGCCAGCATCTGCACAAAGGCCGTCTTCGGAAAAAGCCCGGCAAAGGCGGCATAAACATTCGGGATGATCAGCAGCAGGCTGATCCCGAAGGAAACTGTTTCAGAGATCACGCCAAGCCGCGATTTTTCCTTTTTGTATTCCCTCCATTTCCGGTAGGTCTCCGGGTCATAAACATCCGCGACATTGACGGGGACCGGGTTCTTCACGGACCGCATACTGATCATGTTCAGCAGCAGCCCCCAGAGATATACCGCTGTCAGGATGATGATTGTTATCAGTTTGTAATTCACTTTTCTTCCACTCCGTTATCCGCGCAGGCCACGGGACGGCCCCAGCAGTCGTAGAGGATTCCGACGTCCTTTTTCTTTTTAGCCCATATGCCTTTTTCATCCCAGATCTGATCCGCGGACCCCTTCGTTTTCCTTCCCCCGATGGTCCAGCTTCCGCCGGCTTCCAGCGTCAGGCCGGACAGCAGCAGCCTTTCATCGCCCCTCGTCGAAAACAGCACATACCCGTCCAGCGATACGGCGTTCCCCGTCGTGTTCTTCAGGGTCACGCTATCGTCTTCTCTGTCGATCTCCAGCATAATTCCTTCAATTCGGGACGGCACGCCGGTCCACTCGATATCCTCCGCACCCGTAACTTTTCCGCCGGAGAGCGTAAGGAGAAGCGCGTCATGGTAATCCTGGGTCACGAAGGTTTCGCACCCGGCGTTTTGCAATTTCATCAGCGTGGATTCCGCCGGGGTGTCCGCTTCCTCCGCCGTGGAAGTGGAGATCACGGCCGCCTCCGGCCGCACAGTCTTCAGGAAGCCGTTCGTCAGCGTTCCGTTGTCCCCGTGGTGGCCGGCCTTCAGCAGCGTGCAGGGGCTGAGCTTCCCGGCGGACAAAAGATCCTCTTCCTCAGCCGTCTTCATATCGCCGCACAGCAGGATGCTTCCCGCGGGGGAGTCAAACAGCAGCACCAGCGAATTGTTGTTCTCGTTTTCCTCGTTCACTTCGGTCGGGCCGAGCACCGTAAAAGTCGCGCCGCTGCCCGCCGGAATCACATCTCCCGCGGAAAGCCAGGTCACTTTCTCCCCCCGCTCCTTCGCGGCGAGCACCGCGGGATGCTTTCCTTCCTCCACATCATGCCAGAGGGACGCGGCATACCACGCGCCCACGGGCACGTCGCTCTTTGCCAGGGGCATCAGCCCGCCCTCGTGGTCCTCATGGCAGTGGGTCAGGAATACCCCGTCCAGATGATCCACCTGATATTCTTTCAGCGCCGCCTCCAGCGCCGGGTAATTCTGCTCATACCCGGCGTCAATCAGCCAGCATGTATCCCCCCGGAACAGCAGAAAGCAGTCCGCCTTGCCGATGTTCAGGCACAGCAGCTTTACTTCGTCTCCTGCGTTTTCCGCAAAAGCGGAACCCGCGCCCGTCAGCAGGATCGTCAGCGCCAGGATCATCCCGCACACTCTTTTCATCTCCGCGCCCCTCCCGTCTGTTCTCTCAGGATCTGTTTATCCGAAAAACTCTCCGGTAATCCAACGCGGAACCGCCCTTCCGCGTTCCGCCGTCCTCTCAAATCTACCATACCTTCCCTTTTCTTCGCAAGCATCTTCTGTTTTCATCCCGGGAAATCCGCCGCCGACCGGCCGGCCCCGGTCCGGTTACATCTTAAAAATACGGCGCCGATCACGAATACATCTTGTGCTTACTCCGTAATGATTATACAATATCCTGCAGAAAAAGGATTACAGGAGGCCGCTATGGAAGCGAAAGAAGCACAAAAACGGGATCAGTCTGCGCCTGAAGATACGGAAAGCCGGATCATCGAAGCAGAACAGACGGAGATCGCTGTTTGGGAGAGCCTTCTTGAAATCCGGATTGCCTGAATGGATGATGTAATCTTCCCAGCCATTCTCAACACATGCACAGCGTGATCTTTGAGCGGCAAAAACAAGCGCATACTACGCGATAGCGCCGTTTATAGAAGTTCTGCTCTCGTTTGCGGTCTTTCGAAAAATCCCCGGCATCAGGATGCTGAAAGCAGACGCTGCGAGGTGAAGGAAAGAAAGGGCAGGAGTCACGTACAAACTCCTGCCTGTCATTTTCGTTGCAACTTAAGCTTTATGGCATGAATGCTCTTCGCATCTATGGCTGTGACAGTCATGGCCTTCCCCGTGGTGGTGATCGTGATGGTCGCAGCGCGCATCAGGATCATATTCCAGACTGCCTGCGGCCAATGCCTTTGCTGCAGCATCCGCGCTGCCGGCCACACCGGCATACAACTGTATCCCGGCTTCAGCCAGCGCCATCTGAGCACCGCCGCCGATCCCGCCGCAGATCAGGGCGTCCGCCTGGGCTGCCTGCAGGAAACCGGCCAGTGCGCCGTGACCGCTTCCGTTGGTATTTACAATCTGTTCCCGGATAATGGTTCCGTTTTCCACATCATACAGTTTGAACTGTTCGGTGTGGCCAAAGTGCTGAAAGATTTCTCCCTGTTCATAAGGTATTGCGATTCTCATGTTTTGGCTTCCTTTCATCATCAGGTGTTCCGGAGGAGGAACCGGTGCGAACTCACAGCATCCGCCGGTAATCTGCAGCCGTTTCCCCTGAACCAGCGCCGTGGCGATTTTATGCCTGGCGCTTTCATAGATCGCAGTTACAGTAGTTCTTGCGACATTCATTTGTGCAGCGCAGGCTTCCTGATTCAGTCCTTCCGCATCCATCAGGCGCAGCGTCTCATACTCGTCCAGCGTCAGACGGATCACTTCAGCGTCCGGCGCGTCATCCGGCGAAAAGCTGCGGAACGCAGGCATCTGTCCGATCCGCCTGCATCTGACCGGTCTCGGCATGCTGGTCCCTCCTTTGCTCATGGTATAGCACCATTAATGACATATGTCAATAACAATGTACGGCATGAAAAAACCAGATGTAGGCCCTTGACTTAAGGTTAACTTTATGGTTTATGATAATAAAAAAGAAAAGGAGGAAGATGATGAGATATATCTGTCAGATCTGCGGCTACGTGTACGATGAAGCAGAAAACGCACCCTGGGCAGAACTCCCGGACGACTGGAA
>OMYT01000117.1 GCA_900315315.1 uncultured Eubacteriales bacterium
ATATGGAGCGGTATGATGCCGCTCCACGTTCTTTTACTTGGGGTGTCAATCATTAAGATTTCCCGGTTTTGCCAGAATAGCAGTCTTCAGCCAAAACAAAGCTCCGTCCATCCGGGCGGAGCTTTGTTTTTCGAAGAAATCTTTGGAAGCAGGCCGAATACGGCTTATTTTTCCGACAGCGCAATCACTTTCTTTTCCTCGTCAGGGACAAAATAGGTGCTGCGGATCTCGCGATAAACGCCGTCCACATCCCGCCTGCCGTGGAGTATGCTCTGACCGAGCGGGGCAAGACCCTGATCCCGGCGCTGCAGTCCATCTATAGCCGGGCAGTTCATTCTATTCCCGTTCCATTATCTTTTTGTAGTCTGTCCCGAAGCTTTCCATCGCAGTAATGATGGGGCGCATGGATTCACCCATTCCGCTCAGCGCGTACTCAACACGCGGCGGAATTTCAGGATAAACCGTTCTTGTAATGATTCCGTCCTCCTCCATGGACCGAAGGCTGTCGGTAAGCACTTTCTGGCTGATGCCATCAAGGCTTTTTCTCAGTTCATTGAAACGCCAGGGCCTTGCGAGAAGATTCCGAAGGATCAGAAGTTTCCACTTGCTTCCGATCAGTTGGACCGTGGTGGCTACCGGGCAATCGGGCAGTTCATCTTTTGTCTTCATAGTTCACCTCCAGATTAATGTTACATTCCAAAACGGATGTAACATTCAAAAGCAAGTACAGCATAGCAGAACATCGGCTGCTTGTCTATGGGTTACAAAAAGGTGACCATGTAATAAATAGGTGCGTACTTGTATGGGCGCCCATCATCCGTATAATGAAAAACGCAGAGGGCAAACGGCCTTCTGACAAGCACAAAGGAGGATGCGATCATGGCACTTTCTAATCTGTTCGGATGGAACAAAATGGAGTCTCCCACTTCGGCCTGCGGTGCTGCCGACAAGCCGGAGGAGAAGCCCGCTGCCTGCGGTTCCGCCTGCGGCGCCGGTGACAGGCCAGCCGAGTCTCCTGCAGCCTGCGGCGCCGGCGACAAGCCGGAAGAAAAGCCTGCAGCCTGCGGCTCGGCTTGCGGTGCCGGTGACAAGTAAACTCCGCTTCTTACCCGACAAGGTTCCCGGTGGGAAGCATCTTACCGGGAACCACGATAATTACTCGGACATTCCGATACCCATAGAAACGCAAGGTGACGACATGAAGCAGTATTTTTCTTTTCAGTGGCACATCACGGATGAATGCGATCAGCGGTGCAAGCATTGCTATATTTTCTCCGGCGATCCCTGCCGAAAGCTCGACAGCATGACCTGGAAGCAGATGGAGGACACATTCTATAACTGTCTCGATTTCTGCGAAGTTTACGGCAGACTTCCGTATTTCTATCTGACCGGCGGCGATCCTATCCTGCACCCGGACTTCTGGCGGCTGCTGGAGCTGTTTCATGAACACCATGTCCCATTCACGATCATGGGAAACCCCTTTCACCTGAACGACCAGATCTGCCGGGAACTGAAAGCGCTCGGCTGTCAGAAATATCAGCTTTCCCTGGACGGTCTGCGGGAGACCCATGACTGGTTCCGCAAGCCGGGCTCGTTTGACTGCACCCTTGAGAAGATCGGCTGCATCAATCGGGCGGGCATCCGCAGCGTCATCATGACCACGGTTTCAAAGCAAAACCGCATGGAGGTTCCCGGCATCATCGACGCAGCCGTGAAAGCCGGTGCGAATGTCTTTGCTTTTTCCCGTTATGTTCCCTCCGGCGGTGAGCTGGATACGAGCATGACACCGCAGGAATACAGAGAGCTTCTCGGTATATGCGGCAGGAAGTTCAGGGAATATGAAGCGGAGGGCTGTGAAACCTATTTCAACAAGAAGGATCACCTTTGGACGCTGTATGAATACGAAACAGGAGCGTTCCGGATTCCCGCCTCCGTCTGTGACGGAATGATCTACGGCGGCTGCAGCTGCGGCAACTGCCATATCACGATCCTTCCCACCGGTGACATCTACGCCTGCCGCCGCGTGGCTGACAGCAAGGTTGGAAACATCTTTGAGGACCGCCTGGCCGATGTGTGGATCACAAGCATGGAGGCATATCGGAACTACGATGCATTCTCAAAGTGTTCCCGCTGCAAGCTCCTTCCGTTCTGCCGCGGATGCCCTGCCGTTGCAAAGGGATATACCGGTGATTTCTACGGCGATGATCCTCAGTGCTGGGCAAGTGAGGAGAACGGACTTTTGATGCCAGATACGGAGGCGAATCAAAATGAAAGCAGTTGTGCTTGACAAAATAACGGAAGCAAAGGATATTATCCTGTCCGAATGTCCAATCCCGGACGTACGACCCGGCTGGGTTCTGGTAAAGGTTAAGGCTTTCGGACTGAACCACTCCGAGCAGATCCTCCGGCTGAACGAGATCAGGGCGCCGTATATTCAGAAACCGATTATCCCCGGTATTGAATGCGTGGGAGAAATCGTCGATCCTTCCGACAGCGGCCTTGCCGTCGGACAGAAGGCTGCGGCGCTGATGGGCGGCATGGGGCGTTCATTCAACGGGAGTTATGCCGAATATGCTCTGCTGCCGGAGCGAATTGTCTTCACTGTGGACAGCGACCTGCCGTGGGAGGCGCTGGGCGCTGTACCGGAAACCTACTTCACGGCATGGGGATCGCTGTTTGAATGTCTGCATCTGACCGCAGATGATACGCTGTTGATTCGCGGCGCGACCTGTGCGCTGGGCTGCGCCGCCATGCAGATCGCCAATGCGCTCGGATGCAGGGTGATTGCCACAACGCATCGGGAAACCAAGCTGGCCCTGATTGCGGACGCGGATGAAGCGGTGTTGGATGACGGCAGGCTGACCGGCAGGATTCATGGCGTGACAAAGGCGCTTGATCTCATCGGGCCAAGAAATCTGAAGGATACGCTGACCGCTGTGGAGAAAGGCGGCATTGTATGCCAGACGGGCATCCTCGGCGGGGTGTATGCGCTCAACGGCTTTGATCCCATCAAGGATATCCCCAACGGAGTCTATCTGACCGGCTTTTTCTCCAACTATCCGACACAGCAGATCATGGATGAAATCTTTGCTTTCCTGAACAAAAAGGATCTTGTTCCGGTCTGCGGACAGGTGTACAATTTTGAAAACATACGCGACGCCGTTGCCGTCCAGGATGAGGGAAAGGTCAACGGGAAGATCGTGGTCAGAGTAAGGTGATACCGTGAACCAGACTGAAAAAAGACGGTTCCTGATTCGTTCTCTTTTGGATGAACAGCCAAGATACCGTGGGATGGAAACACCCGATACAGAAGCAGAGCAGAAGCGGATGCTCCGCAGTCTGCTTAACATCCGAATGCCGGGTGAAATCAGTGATGCATTTCTCATTGTTCAGGATGAATACCTGAGGGAAGAAACAAGGCAGAAAGGAATCACGAATCTTGCCCAATTATCAGCAGCAGAGCCGGGCCTTTATCTCTGGAAGGGCGATATTACAACGCTGGCCTGCGACGCTATTGTCAACGCGGCCAATTCCGGGATGACCGGCTGCTACCAGCCCTGCCACAACTGCATCGACAATTGCATTCATACCTATGCGGGGATTCAGCTGCGGAACGCCTGCGCAGAGATCCTGGAGAAACAGGGATATGAGGAGCCGACCGGGCAGGCGAAGATTACACCCGCCTACAATCTGCCCTGCAAGTATGTGATCCATACAGTCGGCCCCATCGTTCAGGGCGAACTGACAAAGCGGCACGAGCATTTGCTTGCTTCCTGCTATCGTTCGTGCCTCGAACTGGCGGAGCGCAATGGCGTCAGGAGCATTGCTTTCTGCTGCATATCTACGGGAGTCTTTGGTTTTCCGCAGAGACGGGCGGCTGAGATCGCCGTACAGACGGTAAGGGACTGGCGGGCAAAAACACACAGCAGCGTCGAGGTGATATTCAATGTTTTCAAGGACGAGGATTATGACATCTACCGGGACTTACTCGGATAACGTCGGCAGACTGAAAAAGGCGCTGGCAGAAGCGGATACCGTAGTGATCGGCGCAGGCGCCGGTCTGTCTACATCGGCGGGCTTCGTCTACAGCGGAGAACGGTTTGAGAAATACTTCTTTGATTTTGCCGCGAAATATCATTTTTCCGATATGTATTCCGGCGGCTTCTATCCTTACACAACACAGGAAGAATTCTGGGCATACTGGAGCCGGTATATCTGGATCAACCGCTATATGGACGCGCCCAAGCCTGTTTACGATGAGCTGCTTGCGCTGATCAAGAACAAGGACTATTTCGTCATTACCACCAACGTGGATCACTGCTTCCAGAAAGCCGGATTTGACAA
>OMYT01000115.1 GCA_900315315.1 uncultured Eubacteriales bacterium
AAGCTGGGCTATGCCATCACCGCGGAGGAAATCCGCGAGGTCGTGAATCAGGAAGAAGCCCGGAGAAAATCGGAAACCGAAAAGATCGCGTCCGATATAAAAGCGCTGAATGACGATGATGTTGAAAATGTTGCCGGCGGAGCCGGATGGTGCTGGTCGGATTATTGGTGCGTTGTCCTTTGGGAGTCACCTTGTATAGGCGCTTCAGATAAAAAAACGCAGTGTATTACGAGAAGCCTTTGACATGGTGTTTGGATCTGGGATACGGTTTATTACAAATGCACCAGATGCGGAGAAACCAGAGAAGATAGATTTGTCTGACACTCTTCGGGGGTCCAGCATTGACGTCCGATTCGTGGAAGGGTCATTTGTTCGGAATAACACGTTTATTCCGACTTTTTTGCTTTATCCGGCTTCTCACCGATGCGGGCATAAAGCGTCAATACATAGCGTTCCGGCTGATCGCGGAAGGGGATACAGTCCCTGCCATAGAACAGGCGGCGGTGCGGACACCCCCCGACACACAGCGGAAGCCAGACGCACTGCCTGCACTCCTCATCGGTTGTCGGAAGCGCGGTGTTCAGATACTTCGTCAGATTATCGGGATCGGAAGCTGTGTTCAGCGGATCCGCCGGATTCCAGTCGCGCGCGTTTCCGAAGGACAGGCCGTCGGCACCGGCGGATTCCCAGCATTTGAACAGGCTCCCGTTTTCATCAATTCCCACGGTAAACAGTGTATTCGCTCCGCAATAATGGCCGCGTCCGGTGGTAAAACGCCCTGCTTCCTGCTTCAGTCCGACTTCCGTCAGGCTCGTTTCACACAGCAGACCGACCCTTCCGCCCCGCTCTTCCGTTGCTTCGTTGCCGGAAACGGGGGCAGGACTGTAGCTGATCTCATTCCCGGAGGCTTCGGACAGCTCCCGGACAAATTTCTCCACTTCCGGAATTGCGTCCACGTTGTCCTCCTGGACGTTCTGGCGGATGTGAACCGGGAACGGGATTTTTCCGTTCCGCAGGTTTCCGGCGATTCTGTCAAAGGTAGGGCCGCCGTTGGCGAGATGCCGGGTGGCGTCATGGGCGGCGCCCAGTCCGTCGATCGTGATCTGGCAGGATCTGATCTGGCAGCGGGCAAGCATGTCGATATTCTTCTGACTCAGCAGGTACCCGTTTGTAATGATCCCCGCGGAATACCCGGCTCCCTTTTCCTTTGCCAGGGCCATCAGCCGTTCCGAAAGGTGTTCGATCACGTCCGCGGCCAGCAGCGGCTCGCCTCCGAACCAGGTGATACCGAGGTTCTTTCCGCCGGAAACATCCAGCATCCTGCGCGCGAGCGCCAATACATCATCCTGCACGGCCGGGCTCATCTTTCCGGGACGGTGCCTTTCAAAGCAATAAGGACAGTCAAAGTTGCAGTGCATGGTCGGACAGAGGGTGAGGCTCACTCCAAGCGGCGCGGCGCAGGCCGCGCGTCCCATTGTTTCCAGCGCGGCAAGCTCGTCCATCCGCGTGATGATACCGCGCTGTGCGAAATGTTCGATGATCGGGTGATGCTCATCCAGCCGGTCCAGAACGCTTAGCAGGTAAAGTTCCGGCGGTGAATACTCCGCGCAGGTTCCTTTAAACAGGTTGGCAATGGCGACAGCATTCTTACCCGGAACCGGCGCATTCAGATTGTAACGTGAAAGATGCCAGCCGGCTTCTCCCGCTGTCCGTTTTATTTCCTGCCTGTTCTTCTCTTTCATCTTTGGCCGCAAGCTTTCTCAATGATTATGTTGAAGGTTGTTTTCAGTCGTCCTGAACCCCTGCCATGAGGTATGCCTTTGCGTCCAGGGGCACTCCTGTCCGCCAGCGGAGTTTGACAAAGGCAGTGAAGCAGAAGAGCAGGCAGCTTTCTTTTTCTCGTGTAACCCGCTCTGCAAAACTCGTATCGCCCAGCAGGCGCCAGCGGTCGTCCGCCAGACCCCATTCGCAGATACGATTCATCAGCCTGCCTGCTTCACCGTCGGGATTGAAAAAATCCCAGCCGCTTTCACCGGGCGGACACGCAAAGCGCAGGGATGCCCCCATTACGGGGCCGGCGAATCCGTCTTCTCCGACGTCAAACTGAAATTCCAGCCGGAAAGGTGTATCCGCCAAATCCCGGCAGTGGTGCAGCAGAGTATCGCCAAATTCCCGGATGCCGATCTGCACCAGATGCTTCCGCATCAGTTCCGGATCCTTTGCATAAACCGCCTGCAGGTAACGGTCAGGAATGCATTCCACGCGCAGGTCTGATCCTGGGCGTCCGGGGAAAACACCGTAGTAGCAGATGCGCCAGCCTTCCGGCAGACGATCTGAAAAAGCTTCGTACCGTTCGAAGGCATCCTCCCGTCCGGCGGCTTTCAGGAAGCCCTTGACCGTATCCGGGTCTTTGTCTGCGACCAGCAGCTGAATTGCCGCTGACGGATCCCCGTTCGGTTTCAGGTCCCAGCTCAGCGCGAGCTGGCGTACATTCTCCCCCTGGCAGGCAAACCACCGGAACGCATCCGGAAAGCCGCCGCTGACCTCCGCCGGGAACGCTGCCTCCGGATCGAGTGTCCCGCGGGAGGTCAACGCGTGCAGATCAAAGCGGGGCTCGCCAAGCAGGGGAATCTCGAACCAGATTTCCGGAAAGGCGTTTCCCGCACAGGAGCGGGCAAAGGCTTTCCGCGCAGCCGGGGCGCAATTCCCGAAAAGCGCCTGTTTCCGTTCGCCCAAAGCAGCCAGGGCGTAGAGGATCTCATAGAGCACGCTGTGGTTCATCCTGCTTTTCTCCCTCCCCTCCATGGATTATTCCAGCTTTTGCTTCACAGTAGAGCTTTGCTTTCTGCAGAACGCCGCCTCGCCAGCGCGCCTTGACCCATTTGGGGCAGACTGTCAGGGCGTAAGCCTTTTCCCTGTCGTCCTCATCTGTCACTGGCAGGGCGCGTGTGAGGCAGGTGCCGGCGACCAGGTGCCAGCGATCATCCGCCGCGCCCCAGGCTTCCAGCTGCTTCATGACATCCGCACAGGGCCCGTTGACGAAGGAGGTTTTTTGCAGCCTGCTCTGTTTCAGGCCGAGGCAGATGTCGATGGCAAATGTGTCTCCGATCCTTTTGTCCGGGTAAATGTCGAACTGAAAATCTGCACGTTCCGGAGTCATGGCCAGTAAGATCTTGATCTGCCGAAGCATCCGGTCGTCGTAAGCCCGGAAGCCCACCTGCCGGAATACTTCCTCCAGACGGGACGGGTCCTCCGCGCTGCGTTGCCGTTCGTCCCGGTTCAGATAGCCGCACACGCGCAGCGGAGAGCCCGGCCTTCCCCGGAACATACCGAAGAAAGCCGGTGCCCATCCTTCCGGCATACATGCAGCCAGCTTCATATACAGTTGCCCTGCCGCCGGTTCTCCAAGGGCATCGCAGAACTCCTGCGCAAGCCGAATATGGCTGTGGTGCTGAAAATGAACAGCTGCCGGGGCGGAAGCGTCGTTTCCTGCGTCCAGCTCAAAGCCGAAACTTATGGCGTTGTACTGTGCTGAAACCTGCGCGAACCAGTCGATCATCCGCTCCGTGCCGGCTGCAGCTTCCGAGCGGAATCGTGTTCCGGGTGCGACTTCTCCATACAGGGCGCACCCATCAAGAAACGGATCTCCCGCCAGAGGGAATTCGAGATACAGCCACGGAAACGGAACATCTTCCACAAAGGGAAGAATCCGGTTGAGGGTTTCCTTCCAGTTTACTCCGAAGAGCGTCGATCCGCGCCCTTCATTCGCGGCGTGCAGGAAGAGCGCCTGGCAGGCCAGTTCATTCGACGGCTTTTTCAAGGTCTTACCGTCTTGTCTCTTTCCTGGCTCTTCCGACGGTTTTACCATGAAGGACTTTTGACTTCTTTCTTCGGGCAGGCGTCATACTGGCAATGTTGACAAGGGAATGATCCGCCGGACACCTTGCTGATCTCTTCCAGAGTCAGTTCATACCCGGCTTCCTTCGCGAAGGCAAGGAGTTCTTCCGGGGATCTGGCAGCTTCAACCTTGCTCTTCTGCTCGTCGGTGAGTTTGTTGACGATGTTTTCATTGATGTGCATATGATTGCCTCCTTTTAAAGAAGGGGTTTTGTGAGACGTATATTTCCGGGACCGGATGCCCTGTCCGGCTGGAAGAATCTGAGCGCCGTTTCGGGTGCCGCCGGGGATGATTCAGGCGGCGCATAAAGACAGGGAACTATATTTTTCAGCTTTTTCAAAAAACACCATGTCAAAGTCTGTTCGTAAAACAACGATCATTCTTTTCTGAAGAGCCTACACAAGGTGACTTCGAAAACATAACGCACCAATAATCCGACCAGCACCATCCGCCTCCTCCGCCGGCAACATTTTCAACATCATCGTCATTCAGCGCTTTCATATCGGACGCGATCTTTTCGGTTTCCGATTTTCTCCGGGCTTCTTCCTGATTCACGACCTCGCGGATTTCCTCCGACATTTTTTTCGCCTCCTCACATGTTGTTTCTCCGGATGCCCTATCCATCCAATCTTGTATACGCAATAAATAACATCTTTGGCAACTCGTGTCAACATTTAGCAGAACGTTTGCCAGAACGTCAGAATGTTTGCAGAACGTTGCAGAGCGTTTGTCAGAATGTTTCACACTGTTCCTATTGTTCCTGTTGTTCATGAATCACAGCATGTTCAGGCCGGAATATGGGTCCATCTGGAGCATTTATATGCCTTTTCGACCGTGAATGGGAACAGCCGTGCCGCGGCACATTCTGTGCCTTGCGCTGATCGGCTTTCAATGTTATTATAGGCGCATACTCAGCAGATGAACAGAAAAACATTCAGAGAGGAGCAACCGCCATGTCAAAAGAAAGCGCGATCCGGTTTCTGAGAGAACTGGGAACGAATGAAAAAGCGCAAAAACTTCTTCAGAGCAAGGAAGCACCGAAAAGCAAGGATGACATCATCAAAGCCTATGCGGAAGTTGCGACGGAACTCGGCGAAGAATTGTCGCCGGAGGATGTTGCCATTGCGGTGGAAGAGATTGAGACTGAGATTCGACAGAAGACAAAGGCTGCGTCATCTGACATAGCAGAATTAGAAGATGAGGATGTGGAAGATGTTGCGGGCGGACGCGGACATCCTATCGAGTGGTGCTGGTCGGATTATTGGTGCGTTATGGCTTATGAGATCTCTTGCGGCGGAATAGGATGGGAAGTCCCCTGTGACGGCTCTGCATGAATGAGCCGATCAAACTGCAGATTTCTGAATACGGAGACATCCCGGGGGCGATCAGCCGGCTGGAAGAAAGCACAGTCGGCTGCCCGGATGTCTGTATATTGATCTGTGAGGAACTCCTGGATCATCTGCTGAAAAGCGGATACCGGAAGATCGGGGTGACCGTGAAAGGCCGGAAGATGCGCGTGATCGAATTTTATGATTCCATGGGAATCACATACCTGAACCAGAGCAGGCAGGATCTGATGAATGATATCCAGACGCTTGATAAAGTGTCGGAGGCAGCGAAATGATTGTTGCCGGTTCGTAATGAGCCGGCCTTTTTTTATGCCCTTTTGCACGAAAAAACGGCGCCCTGGCCGGCACAGTTTCTTTTTTGAGCGGTGAAAAAACCCGCTTTTTTTTATTCAGACCCTTGAGAAGGATATTTCCTCTCGGAAAGGGTGAAAGTGATATGCGGCTCAGACAATTGATCCGCGTCAATGTGTCCAGGCCGGACGGCGGCGAGGAAACCTTGCTGAAGACGGCCCGTACAACATTGCGCAGCCGTCTGCTTCGGAGGTTTGTGGGGGCTGGTGCTCACGCCGGTCGGCAGGCACGTGGAGGCGGTCGAGGTTCGGCAGAGCAAAGTGGACGACTGAGAAAGGAAAAGCTGGTTATGGACAAGAGAGAAGGATTGCGGGCCGGCATCGCGGAGATGCGCTCGGTCGCGCAGAGGCTGAACCGGTGGGCGGATGATCTGGAAGCCTCGTTTCGCGGTAAGGAAGCCCCAGCGGATGAAGTGGATGCTGGAAAGCAGGTACCCGCTCCCAAAGAAGAAGGATCTGCAGATCAGGCCGGTGCTGAACCTGAAGCAGCTCCGGAAAAGGGAAAAACGCTTACGATCCCGGAAGTCCGGGCGGTACTGGCGGGAAAGTGTGCTGAGGGCTTCGGGGCACAGGTGAAGGCGCTGATCGGTTCCTACGGGGCTGCTTCCCTGAAGGGTGTGCCGGCGGAGAAGTACGGGGAGCTGCTGGAGGCGGCTGGCCGCCTGGGCGCAGAAGGCGGTGATGCGGATGCCGGATAAGCACGCGTTCCTGTCGCCGTCATCCTCGGAACGCTGGTTCAACTGTACGCCCTCTGCCTGGCTGTGCGAGCAGTTTCCGGACCTGGGCAGCGTGTTCGCTGCGGAAGGGACGGAGGCGCACCGGCTGTGCGAGTTTCTGCTTCATGAGATGCTGGGCATTCCGGATGTGGATCCCAGGCCGGGGTTTCAGTATTACACCGAGGAAATGGAGGAATGCTGCCGTGGGTACGCCCGGTTCATCCGGGAGAAGATCGAAGCCTGGAAGGCCAAAGGGGTTTCGCCGGAAGTCTTCATTGAGCAGCGGGTGGACCTGCGGACGTACATTCCTGAGAGCATGGGAACGTCGGATTGCGTGATCGTTGCGGACGATGAGATTGAAATCATTGATTTCAAGTACGGAATGCACCGGGTACCCGCTTCCTCGCTGCAACTGAGAATCTACGCCCTGGGGGCCTGTGAGCTGTTCCGGAACCTGTACGATTTCAGCCGGGTGCGCATGACGATCTATCAGCCCAGGCTGGGCGCGGTGGACGAGGCTTCAATGGATGTTGCGGCGCTGTATTCCTGGGCGGAGGAAGATCTGAAGCCCCGGGCGGAACAGGCCTTTGCCGGGCAGGGAGAGTATTCCGTCGGCGAGTGGTGCCGGAACTGCCGGGCCAGGCGGACCTGCCGGGAACTGGCAGCGCACCAGCTGGAGATTGCCAGGTACGACTTTAAGGATCCGCCGCTGCTCTCGGATGAAGAGATTGCGGATGTGCTTTCGAGGGTGGACGGGCTGGTGGCCTGGGCGGAAGGTGTCCGGGAATATGCCCTGAAGGCCGCCCTGGACGGACGGAAGATCGCCGGCTGGAAGCTGGTGGAAGGGAAATCCATCCGGAAGTTTACGGAAGATAAAGCTGTCGCGGCAAGGCTCGAGATGGCCGGGTTCGATCCGTATGAGAAGAAGATGCTGGGGCTCACTGCGCTGGAAAGGCTGATGGGGAAGAAGAACTTCACCAATCTGCTTTCGGACCTGGTGGTCCGGCCCAGGGGAAAACCGATCCTGGCGCCCGTTACGGACAGGCGGGCGGAACTGATCCCTGCGAATGTGGAGTTCGCATGAGGATCTGTCCGAATCTTCGATTCGGGTAACAGATCCCATGCTACAGCCGTCAAAGGCGCGAAGCGGCTTTGGTAACGGCGATCGCAGATAGCAAAAACAACGCTAAAGACGAAAAGAAAGAGAAAGAGGTAAAAGCCAATGAGTAATAAATCCAGTCAGAACAATAAACCCGTCAATCCCTGCAAGGCCATCACCGGGGAAGATACCCGCCTGTGCTATCCGCATGTGTGGGAGCTCTATGCCCGGGACGGGGAGAAGCAGAAGTACTCCTGCTGTGCTGTGTTTCCGAAGACGGACCTGGAAACCGTAGAACAGGTCCGGAAAGCGATCGAGGCCGCCTATAAGGAGGGCGAGGTGAAGCTGAAGGGCAGCGGCAAGTCTGTTCCGCCCATCACGGCGATCCGTGTGCCGCTGCGGGACGGGGACCTGGAACGCCCGGACGATCCTGCCTTCGCCGGCATGTGGTTCATCAACGCCAAGACGGACCATGCTCCGGGCATTGTGGACCTGAACTGTGAGCCGATCCTGGACCGGGACGAAGTATATCCCGGCTGCTACTGCCGGATTTCCCTGAGCTTCTACGCTTACAACTTCAACGGGAACCGCGGCATTGCCTGCGGGCTGAATAATATTCAGAAGGTCAGGGACGGGGAACGCCTTGGCGCCCATTCCAGTGCCGCGGATGATTTCGGCGGGCTTGGTAACGGCGATCGCAGGATCGGCGCGGATGAGGATTTTCTGGCATGACGACAGAGACGCTTTCTATTGATATTGAAACGTTCTCCTCGGAAAACCTGGCGAAGTCCGGTGTTTACCGGTATGCGGAGGCGCCTGATTTCAAAGTTCTGCTGTTTGGCTGCTCTGTCAACGGCGGCCCGGTCTTTGTGTATGACCTGGCTTCCGGGGATAAACTTCCGGCTGAGATTATTGACGCGCTTTTGGATGAGTCTGTCCTGAAATGCGCCTTCAATGCTTCCTTCGAAAGGGTCTGCTTATCCAGGTACCTGCGGGATATGTGTCTGCTGCCGCCGGGAAAGTTTCTTTCTCCTGTCGGCTGGCGCTGCACGATGATCCGCTGCGCGGGCATCGCATTGTCGCCCATGTGCATGACGAGGTGATTATTGAAGCAGATCCGGAGGATTCCGTTGAGGAAATCTGCCGGATCATGGGAGAATGCCCGCCCTGGGCAAAGGGACTGATCCTCCGGGCGGACGGGTATGAATGCAAAACCTACAGAAAGGATTAAGGAAAATGAATGATCCCTTATTGAAGATTTCCGTCTGCGACAGGCGGACGAATGCCCGGTATAAGAACCAGGAACGCAACTGGTCCTGGATCAAGGAACGGAACCGCCGGCCGATCCGCACAAGCGAGACGGTCGAAGAGTACCCGAAGCTTCCGAAGGAGCGGCGGGATGAACTGAAGGACCAGGGAGGCTTTGTCGGCGGCTGGCTGAAGTCCGGCGTGCGGAAGAAAGGGCATGTGCTCTTCCGCACCGTCGGCTGCCTGGATGCGGACAATATTCCCGAAGGCACGAACTTCCCGGCGTTATGCCGGGATGTTCTCATCGGGATTGACTGGTTCCTGTATTCCACCCATAAGCACCGCCCGGAGGCGCCGCGGTTCCGCCTGGTGATTCTCTTTGACCGGGAAGTATCGGAGGAGGAGTATCCGGCCCTCATGCGCATGGTGGCGAAGCAGCTGGGCATGGATTATTTCGATGACAGCACGTATGAGCCGCATCGGATGATGTACTGGGCATCCTGTTCTTCTGACAGCCAGTTCGTCTTTGAGGATTCCCTCGGCTGTCCGCTGCCGGTGGACCGGTATCTGGGAATGTACCGGGACTGGCGGGATGTGTCGCAGTGGCCGACCAGCTCGCGGCAGTCGGAGATTATGCACCGGAATGTGGAAAACCAGCAGGATCCCCTGAACAAGGAAGGACTGGTCGGCGCGTTCTGCCGGACGTATTTTCCGATTCAGTCTGCTATGGAAGCCTTTCTTTCGGATGTGTACGCCCCGACAGATGTCGAGGGGCGCTGGGACTATATTCCGGCCGATTCCACTGCCGGTGTAGTTGTTTATGATGACCGGTTTGTGTATTCGCACCACGCGACGGATCCGGCGGGCGGGAAACTGGTGAACGCCTTTGACCTGGTCCGGATCCATAAGTTCGGGAATGATGAAACGAAGAAGTCCTTTCAGGAGATGTGTGACTTCGCGCTGCGGCAGGACGAGGTCAAGCTGCGGCTGGACCGGGAGCGTCGGGAGCAGGCGGCGAAGGAATTCAGGGAGGATCCGGATGAGGATCGCTCCTGG
>OMYT01000191.1 GCA_900315315.1 uncultured Eubacteriales bacterium
GACAGCCGTGCAGAAGAACGGAACTGCCCGCTGGCTCTGCCGGGAATACAGCGTCTGCAGCAGGCTGCCGGAGGCAACCACTGCGGAAGCTGTGCCGATGACCGGAGTAAAGAACATCAGCGGCCGTTCCAGGCCGGAGATGAATTCCTCCAGTGCGAGAATCCGGGCGTCTGTCTCCTCCTGCCCTACCGCGACGCCGTAGAAGGAAGCAGTCACATCCAGCACCGCCGTCAGGGCCTCCGCCAGTGTTTCAGAAGAAGGATAGCAGGACAGCAGCAGGCGGGACGGTGATGGAGAGGCAGCAAAGTACTTCACTGCGGCCTTATAGGGCTCAGACGAGGAAGCAAAGCCCCAGGTCGTCAGTTGATCCACAGCCGCTGCAGAATCGTCGACCGCCGCCAGGCGGCGGGAATCAGCAAAGTTTGTGTTCTTAATCAGGAGCAGGCCGGTATCGAAGGATGCCGGGGACGCGGAAGAGCGGACAGCATTGACGACGACGCGGGCGATGGGATTGACAGAAAGCACGAGATGACCTCCTTATTTATGGAGAATGACTGCAGGGGCGGTAGTAATTGCACCTCTTCCAGATGTGTAAACCAGGGTATCTTTGATGCGTAGCGAGATCGTGAGATCTGCACGACGGCGCCAGAGGGAGCCTTCAGGCTCATAGAGGAGCTGTGGCGCGGGCGGATCCGGCACCGGATAGATGCCGGCCTTGCGCAGAATCTGCCGGGGCAGGCCTGCGCCGTCCAGATAAAGGAAGGAACGGATTTTGTGGGCATAGGCTTCACAGCCGGGGCCGTAGCAGACGATCAGGAGCTGATACGGCAGATAACGGTGGACCGTTGGCTTATGGGAGCCGGATGACGCGGCGGTCTCGTTATAGGAGGCCGGGTCGGTGTCCTGTTCCGGGGAGAGGGACCAGTAAATCACGTCGGCGGTACGTGCCGGTTGCGGGCTGTTCTCCGGCTCCGTATAAGCCTGCCGGATTAATGAAAGCGCCTGCGCCGAAGAGGGCGACAGCCCGAGGCAGGCGCAGAGGGCCTTAAAAACCGTTTCATTCATTCATCTTCACCGCCAGCGCCTGGTAATAACCGAACATCGCCCAGTCACGGACGCGGACAACGCGCCAGGTTTCGTTGTTCCAGTGGACTCGGTCCGGGCCGGTATAGGTCGATCCGTGGTCTGATCCCGCACGCAGCCCATCGCCTGGTGGGTCACGCTTCGCGATGTCGTCCCCTCTGCAGTCCGGGTATAAGTAAGCCGCTCCACCGTGAAGGCGGAGCGGCCGAGTTCCTGGTCCATAATTACGGAAGTGATATCCATATACTCACCTGAATGATATAATAATCTTTTGGATTAACCGAAGTTGCCATCCTGGTTTGATTGACCAAATGTTGTTTTTCAGCTATGATATGCTTACGAGGAATCAGAGAGGAGGAACTGTTTATGAGTGAAAGGCAACAGGCCGAAATGCTGCTTGACAATATTCCGGAACAAAGTCTGCATATCGTAATTGCACTGATGCGCGAACTGACGGAATATGAAGATTACATTGAATGTGCGCTTGATGAAGCAGATTATCTGGCAGAACATACGACTGAACGAATGACTCATGAAGAGGTTTTCTCTGACCTGCGGAGGTCAGTCAATGCATGAATATCAGTTGCGCTATTTACCGCAGTTTCACAAAGATCTGAAGCATCATACACAATATATTGCCAATAAATTGCAGAATCCGCAGGCGGCATCTGATCTGATCGAGGCTGCAGCTAATGCGATATTGGAAAGGCTGCCCGATGCCGAAGCCTATGAACCGTATCATTCCCGAAAAGAGAGAAGATATCCTTACTACCGGATTTACGTAAAAAACTACATTGTCTTCTATGTGGTTATTCCTGAAGGCGATCAGAAAGTAATGGAAGTCCGAAGATTTTTGTTTTCAAAAAGCAACTGGCAACGCAGGATCTAATAATGTTAAGAAAAATGAACTGTAAGATTGCATCACTTTATATCTGCGTAAAAGATATGAGCAGGGCCATTATGTTCTATGAAAACTTATTTGAACAGTCAGTAACAGAGCGGAATGACACATACAGCGTTTTTGATGTCAATGGTTTCAGATTCGGGTTGTTTGCATATAAGACGATGAATGAAGCACACACCTTTGGCAGCAACTGTTTACCGAGTATCAGTTTTGAAAACATTGATGCATTAAAAGCAAAACTCGAAGGTAAGGAAATCTGTTTTCCATTAACAAAAATCAGAGGAAACTGGGTAGCTGAATTTGTGGATTCAGAAGGTAACCATGTTGAGGTAACTGCGCCGGTCTGACTGTCAGAACTCAATGGTAAACGAAAACGGCAGTTATTTCCCGGTGATCTCCCAGTCAAAATCGTTATACAACTGTCCGGTATCGACCAGCGGGGTCGTGCCGGATTTTCCTTTTATGTGCACCGGTTTCTTTGAGACCGGGTTGCGCATCCAGCCGCCGGAAAGGGTGATCTTTGAGACCGGGTTGCGCATCCAGCCGCCGGAAAGGGTGATCGGGCTGTTGGGCGGCGGAATGCCTTTATCGATATACGCATGGATGCCGTCCACGCCGGCTTTGCCGGCACCCTCCAGGGCGGCGGTGACGCCGGACAGGTCGCCGTTGTTCGCGGCAGCGCAGGCGGAAAGCATCGCGGCGGACATTTCCGCCCGGGTGGAAGGCTGCGCCAGCGCAGGCTTCACCACCGGCCGGGCGGGAATGTGCATCGCCGGAGCGCCGTGCTCATGGATCGCCAGCAGTGTCCGCGAACGTTCGCTGGCGGTACTGGTAAGCCCAACCTCTACGGTGTGTGTTGCCAGGTACTGCAGGCACTGCAGGCGGTCCTTCATTTTGTCCGTCTGTTCGGCAAATTTCAACTGAATCATAAATCAAACTGCCACCCGCTGAATCATGTGCGTATACACCAGTGCAGGAACCAATACGGAACCTGCCCCAAAGAGATCAAAACAAGGAGGAAATAGAAAATGAGCGAGCTGAATCTGAACGAAATGGAAATGATCAACGGCGGTAAGGGCGGTTCCCCCTCCAGGCTGCCTGACAGGCCCGGTTTCTGAGTATACCGGATTCAGAGCGGCGACTGTCTCTCCAAGATTGCCGGAAGGAATGGCACGACCGCGGAATATCTGATGCGGATCAATTCCACGATCCATAACATCAATGACATCACCGCCGGATATTACATCTATATCCCGGATTAATCACGGCACATACCGGGTCATGCTGTAGAGCTTCAGGAGCGAAAGCAACTGCAGCCCGAATGAAGTCTCGGTCAGATCAGCAAAGTCTGTCTGAGTTGACATAGAAGAAGAGGAGGTCCCGGACGAATACGTCACGGAGACCTCCCCCAATAGCCGCTTTACTCGGTGTAGTATTTTCCGGCAGCGCGACACGGGCATAGAGCGTCAGACGATGGGCGGTGTAGAGGCGGCGGGCTTCCTCAGCGTCCTCGGGGGCAAATGCCCCAAAGCGGGCGTTGGCCTGGGCGACGTAGGTCGTCAGGACGACGGCGGGAGTGAAGCCGGTGAACTGAGGGTAAAAGGCGGTAAAATCTGACTGAGTCACAATGCTTCACTCCTGTTCATGATAGATGGGGATCCCTCGACTACGCTCGGGATGACATTGGTGCCGGACAGGTAATTCCCTCCGGTTGTGGGGCGGAACGGCGGGGACAGTCTTTTCATGTTCCACATGCGTGTAACAGAAAAGGCCGTCCCCTTATTCCGCTTGCTTCCGTCAGTTTATTTGGTCTTTACGTCAGTGGGCTTCGATTCAGTCTTGGGATCGGCAGCGGTTGCCGCTGCAGGTTTGGTTTCAGTTTTCACATTGGCAGCATCCTTCGATTTGGCGGCAGCCTTGGGCTTAATCTCCTTCCCTTCCGCCGTCGTTCCGGCAAAGGGATCCTGCTCCAGGGCTTTATCCTTCGCTTCATCCGATCCGAAATTTCCCGGAATGTTCCCAGATCCCTCGGGGTAATCCGGCCCAGCAGGTTGTTGTGTTTGTCATAAAATTCCGCACATACGCGGGACAAAATAAGCATAGGGTTTTTCCTCCTTGAAAAATCAAAGGCAAGGGGGCTTTCCGATCGCCCCCTTGACCCCTTCGGATATAAAGTTTTGTTTGAAAATTGGAGGGCTTTCCGGTCGCCCCCTTGACCCCTTCGGATATAAAGTTTTGTTTGAAAATTGGAGGGCTTTCCGATCGCCCCCTTGACCCCTTCGGATATAAAGTTTTGTTTGAAAATTGGAGGGCTTTCCGGTCGCCCTCCAAACCACCTTCGGCCACAATATAGTTGTGGCTTAGATACCATCCATATACCGTACAGTCGACGGATACAAAAACCTGACTTCCGAGAACTGGGCGATATATGGAATCTTGATACGCATTTCGGCGTACTCGGTTTCCATACGGCGCAGGGGCTGGGTCAGGTTGAAGCAGATCCGGTCGATCCGGTTGCAGTACACGACCATCCGGTCGGTATTGCCGCTGCCGGCCCTGGTGCACCATTTGCAGGGAGAGATGATCAGCTCACCGCCCTGCTGGGTCGTAATGTTATTCTCCAGCACATACGTCAGGATGGACCGCTCCGAATCATCGGAAACCTTGCGGGTCACCAGCAGGCCGAACTGCTCCACGGGAATCAGGATATGGTTCGGCAGGGCGTCGGAAGAACAATCATTCTCTTTCCACAGG
>OMYT01000113.1 GCA_900315315.1 uncultured Eubacteriales bacterium
AGTATCTGCATGGATAGGCGCTTTTCTGATGCTCATGGTGACATACTATTGTTTAATTGGCAAAAGAACTAAAGCAATAGCATAAAGTAGCAATAAAAAGACTCCCTGGATTTTTTATCCAAAGCATCCGTTGTTGATGATCGTGGAAATATTTGAGAAAGAACGTGTGGGCGGTAAATTGATGTAGAAAATTTCCGGAATCAGCTTTCCTGACGGCCCTTTGTTTTGGGGTTATTGGAAGGAGAAGGGTTGTTGCAGGACCAGGCGGCAATCATCTCCGTTCCGAGACTACAGAACGGAGGAAAAAAAGATGGCAAGAAGTTATTATGATGATCATTTTGATCCGGGTGCAGACAGAGAAGAACTGAGAGAAAGACATCAGAAGAAAAGGGAAATCAGCAGGCCTAAGGTTTATGTCCGGTACGATGAAGGCGCGGAATTGTATTCCATGTGCAAAAATACGTTCATAAAGTTGGCCGCAGAAGCAGGTGCCGTTTACAAGATCAATCGCCTTTCTTTGGTGAATACAAAGATCTTTGAAGAATACCTGGAGACATTTAGGATTTGAGCGAAAAAAATCTGATGAAGCGGGTAAATTCGGAGAGGGCATGTGTTCGAAAATCAGATTGACATTATGCACTACAGAAAGTATGATTTCTTTGAAAGATGTGAGTAGATCCATTTTTCACAATGATCAAAAACATTAGGATCTGTAGGGCATTAAGCTGTACTACGCAGCAGATAATCGCTCTTCGTGAGAAGTGTTCTTTTTCACTGGAATGAAAGAAAGGTGAAAAGAGAATGGCACGAAGGTATTATGACGATTATTTCAATCCGAAGCCGAATAGTTCAAGTCAGAAAGAAAGTTCAAATCAGAACGAGCAGAAACCAAAGAGAAGGGAAGCTATCAGAAAAAAGAAGTTTGTGAGATACGATGAAGGCGCTGAACTGTATTCCATGTGCAAACATTCTTTTATGAAGCTGGCGGCTGAAGCTGGGGCATTGTATAAAGTTAACCGGATTAGCCTTGTGAACATGGAGGTTTTTGAAGAATATCTGGAGACATTCCGGATTCTGTGAAGAACTGATAGATACAAACAGGCAGAAATAAAAGTTGATTTTTTCGCACTGCAAAAAGTATGATGGTAATTGGAGTAAATGGAGGAACCGATTATGGCTGTAATGGGAAGACCAAAATCAGATAATCCCAAAAACAAGAATGTGACGATACGACTTACCCAGGATAAGTACCGTGAAGTCATGAAGTTTGCTGAAGAGCATAGCCAGACGGTCTCCAAAACTCTGATGGATGGCTTCGAACTATTAAGGAAGCAGGAACAGTCAACCTGATCGTGAATCTTGTTCTTTCTCCACATTCTTTAGAAAGGTGGGAAAGACATGGCACGAAAGGATCCAAAAGGCCGCGTATTAAGGAGAGGAGAAGGCTACCGGCCGGACAAAGATCTGTATATCTATCAATACATGGACCCACTTGGTCAACAGCACACACTTTATGCGAAGACTCTTGTGGAGCTCAGGAGAAAGGAAGATGAAGTAACAAGGGATCGTCTGGACAATATTCGGACGTATGTTGCCGGAAGGACGACGCTGAATTACGCGTATGACCGGTATATCGCCCTTAAATATGACCTCAAACCCACGACAAAGGCAAATTATAACTACATGTATGATCATTTCGTCAGGGATACGATCGGAAAACGGCTTTTGAAGGATATCAAGTATTCTGACATAAAGTATTACTACTATCAGCTGATGAATGAGTGGGGTGTTAAACCCATTACTGTAGATAATGTTCACACGGTGCTTCATCCGGTGTTCCAGATGGGGGTTCGGGACGGTATCATCCGTATCAACCCGGCATCCGGAGTCATGACCGAGATCAAGAAAAGCCGGCTCTGGGATAAAGGTACAAGGCATGCACTGACAGTTGATCAGACGACTGCTTTCATGGATTACACGGAAAACCATCCGCAGTTCAATCACTGGCTCACTTTATTTGCCGTGTTCTTCGGAACCGGGATGCGTGTCAGTGAAGTGTGCGGGCTCAGATGGGAAGACGTAGATTTTGAAAAGCGTGAGATCAGTGTCAACCATAATCTTGTATATTCCCGGTGGGATGGTGATGGCGGCAAGGAAACGTTTCACATCACTACGCCAAAGACGGCAAAGGGAACCCGGATTATTCCAATGATGGACGAAGTGTACGAGGCTTTACAGGCGGAATACGCACATCAGAAGGAAACGGGCTTTTGCACTGCTGAAGTAGATGGGATGAAGGGATTCATTTTCCGGAATCGCTTTGAAGGCGTCCTGCATCAGGGGCCGATCAATAAGGCGATAAAAAGAGTCTATACCAGTTATAATGATGAGGAATTGCTGAATGCTGCAAAGGCCAAGCGGAAGCCGCTGCTGATCCCGCATTTCTCCTGCCATCACATGAGGCACACGTTTTGTACAAGGCTTTGCGAGCGGGAGACAAATATAAAAGCAATTCAGGAAATCATGGGTCATGCAGATGTACAGACTACGTTGAACATCTACGCGGAAGCAACAGATGAAGTAAAGCATGCTGCAATCGAGTCGTTGCAGACGGGAAAAGACATTTTTTAATTCAATTAAAAGTTTCCCAATCTGCCGTACTATACAGTAACAACAGATCAGGGATTTTTCCGTGGACGTCCTCTCGGACGCTTGGGTTTTTGCTCAGTTGGTTCTTTCTTTGGTCTGCCGCGTTTCTTAGGTTCCGGTCTGGGAACCGGTATGGATAACCCGAGAGCTTCAAGCTCTTCAAACACACAGGTAATGGTATGTACCCAACAGCCATCATCTGACCGTGGCTGTTCAGGTGCATCCACCATTCGCCATGCGGAACTCAGGTCGTCCATGAGATCCTTGTAGGACATCTTGCTCAGCAGGCCGGCATCTCTGGCCTTCCCGATCATCCGACAGGTGGTAACAGCAGCAATGAAGTTGATAAACTCGGATCCCATCAGAGAAAAGTCGCCCTGGACATTGGTTTTGTCGAGGCATTGGTCATTTTTGTATTGACGGAATACCAGTTCAAGCATCCAGCGTTCATCGTAACAGAGGTAAGCTGTTTTAGGATCCATATCCAGATCCGACTCGAACACGATCACGCCGAAAATACTGCGTTTGTTCTCATATTTGCTGCCGCTGAAGTCCTTGTTTTTCTCACGGCGGGCAAGGTAATCGCCTTCCTCAATAGCGGCTTTTCTTGCTGACTTATATGAGTAAAGATAACGGCCGCCTTTGATGTAGCACTTTTTGTAAAGCACATGGTCGCCGATCCCTTCGAGGACACCGTCAAAGCTGAGCATGTCGTTGTTGCCGATCCGGGAATCATTTCTCTTGATCGGTGTGAGGAAATGAAGATCCGGACGGTCGCCCAGCTCCTGGATGATGCGGACAGGCGGGAAACCCTTGTCTGCGATGATGATACCGCTCCTGATGTCGTTATCCAGGATAAACGAGCGGTAAGAGACCGCATCAATGCTGTTGCCCGGGAACACCTCCGCACAGATCGGCTCCATGGCTTCGATGTCATAAGCGTAGATAACGGAAACATCCCGGCAGCCTTTGATCCTGGCTTTATAAGAAAAGGCCGAAAGATCATTGACAGTGCTGGTGTCCTGCTTGAGCATCCCATCGATTGCCACATGGTGGTCAGATGCGACACGTGCTGCACGTTTTTGATAAAACAGCTGGCGTTTCTTTCCATCCTGTCCGAGACGCTGCAGGAAACCGGATATGGTATTGGCTGACATTCCAATGCCGGGGTAATCTCTGCAGACGAAGGTACGGTTGTATTCGGAAGACAGCCTGCCGTTTACAATAGAGGGCTTGATGATCCGCAAGGTTGCGATTGCCATGATGGTATAGGCTTCCTTGATCGGATAAACATCCATGAGGTCATCAAGGAGATCTCGGGAAACCGACTTCACAAAGGCGGACGCACCATAGGAAAGCATGTCCGGACCGGCAACAGAAGACGGCTCCTGTTTAGGGACGAATCTGCCGTCGCGGATATGTCCGATGACCTTGCCGTTGCGAGGCTGAGGATTTCCTCCGGGAATGTATCTTGTGTTGATCCGTTCCCGTACAGCAAAACGGTTGGGACCGTCACGACCATTATCTTCTACGATAGTATTGACCGGCCGCGGGACTTTACGGATATGATCTGGAACTGCCATAATAATCGCCCCTTTATATAGTACTATTATAATATATACAGTACTATATATCAAGGATTTTTGATGGATTTTTTCAATAATCTGAGGCTATTTTTGAGCCTGCGTGCGGTCGTATTAGCGGAAAAACCGTTGTTTTTCAAGGAACTATTGGAGGACGCAAAGCGTTCAGATATTAAATCGTATCAATTTCGCTGTTTTGTATAGTACGGCGAATTGGGAAAGTATTAATTAACATAATAACTTAACCTGCACATTTTTTGACTGTCATTATTCGGGAATAGGGGGCATCTCAATGAACAAATCTTTGAGTTCATCAACATCTCCG
>OMYT01000112.1 GCA_900315315.1 uncultured Eubacteriales bacterium
CTGTCATATTTTTCCCAGGCTTTTTTCAGGTCTTCGCGGATCTCTTCCGCGAGATCTTTGGGCGCGGTGACGCGGATGAAACCGGCGTGCTGCATGGCGACCAGTTTCATATCAAACGCGGGAACGCGGACGGTGCAGTTATACTGCCCGTCCTTTCTTTTTTTGAACTCGACGCCTTTCCCGAAAGAGTCGATGACGATCGGGACGCCTTTTTCCGTGGTAATGAAAGTGATGCGCACCGGATCCCCGAAGGCCATGTTGGCGTTGTGCTCCATGAACTCCTGCAGGTTCCAGCCTTTGTGCCAGCCGTCAATTTCCCGGATGGGGCGGACCGGCTGTTCCTCCTGAATTTCGACCTGTGTCATCCGGTCCATGCGGTAGACGCTCAGGTTTGTGTAGTGGTCGTTGTTGCAGATCAGATAGTAAAAGCCGTTACGGATGACCATGGCGTAGGGGTTCAGGGTATGCGGATGGTCCCAGCGGGGATGAAGCTCAAAATCCGGGCCCATGCTGTTGTAAACCACCGTGACCTTTTTGCCGGTGTCGATGGCTTTCCCGATGAGGTCAATATTCCTAAATAGCTCGGGGTTAGTGGGTTCGTCCGCCGCCAGGCGGCGGATCTTGTTCAGGTTCAGGTTCTTCCGGAAATGGACATTTCCCAGGTTACAGAGCTTTTCCACCAGATCCTTCCGGGCCTCATGCGGTACATTCCGGCTGAAGAGGATACCGTCGATGAGCCATCTCAGTTCAGCATCTGAGAATTCCTGGTCATAGTAGATGCCGGAATAGTAGGTGTCATTGACCGAGTCTCTTTCGTCATGCGCCTGGTTCGCGTAGGATTTAACATGGCTTTCTTCGTCCAAGACCAGGTCGGTCAGGGTCCGGCGGACCGTGGAGCGGTCCGTTTCATAGTCCAGCGCGTGAAGGGCGTCGACCAGCTGACTTTGTTTCATGGGATGGGCGGCGTCGGTTTCCTGCTTCAGGATCTTCACCAGGTCGAAAACCATATATTTCTTTTTATTCATGTTGCTGCGGGCCATGGGTGCCTCCGGTTTTTTTATATTTTTTATTTTTTTTACAGGATATCACAAATGGGGTGCTTTTGCAACATGGGCGGCCGGATAATGAGGATGCCCGGATGCCCGGATGAACAAAGCGGAACAGAAAGGAGACGGAGAACCATGACCAACACGCTGCACAGCATTGAGAGAGCGAAGGACAGGATCCGGATGAACCCCAGGGCCGCGGAGCATTTCATGCGCAACGCCCTGGAGCGCGGGAAGGACAAGAGCATGTTTTCCTGCGAGCAGAAGCGTCAGTGGCTGATCTCGAAGGAGAACGCCTGCGGGTACAGGGCGCTGGTGTACAACGATATGTGCCTGATCGTGACGCAGGAAGACGTGGTAATCACGCTGTATGAGGTGCCGGAATGGTTCCGGCGTTCCAACCGGTACAGCGGCAAGGAGAGGATCCGGAACCAGGCGAAGTTCGCGAAGTTCAACTGCCGGGAGGCGGAAAACGGATGGGTAATGTAAAAATGATGAAGGAGGACATGAGGATGCTGTTTGAGAATGTGGACCGTTTTGAGGAGATTCCGGAGGTTTACGGGGTGTTCCCGCTGAAGGAGGATTATCTGGAGGCCGGGAACAAGGCGCTGGAGCAGTACGGGGTGCAGGCGGAGGTCGAGGACAACGTGATCCGGATTCCCTTCGCTGACCGGCTGCTGTTCTCGGAGGACGAGTACAGCCTGTACGGCATGGACGATGACGACAACGCCGATATGCGGGAATGGCGGATGGAAGTCACGGCCTGCATCTCCCTGAACGGGGACCTGGACGAGGGGATCCGGGAGGTCTGGTGCGAGTACCGGGTTGTGCTGCCGGAGGATGAGGACAACGACGAGTTCGACGAGTACTATGAGCCGCGGAACGAGGAATATGAAAAGGGATATGACCTGATTGAGGCGTTCCTGAACCGGGCGGTCGACGCGGCGTGAGGAAAGGGGGATGCCGCTTGAAGGTTTCTGAAGTGAAAGCGCTGGAGAAAATCGGGTGGGCACCGTATGAGGAGATCCAGAACCCGACCCGGGAAGACTGGAAGAAATCGTATGACGCTTTTGTGAAGCTGGCCCAGGAAAAGCCGAGGAGCGGGCAGTATCCGAACGTTCTCGGGTATATCTGCTTTTACGGCCGGCATACCGGCGCGCCGGACTATGCCGAGGCGCGCCAGTGGTTTGAGAAGGGTGCCGAGCGGGGAATGGTTGAGTCGTCCTATAAGCTGGCGGACATGGAGATGAATGGCCTGGGCGGGCCGAAGGACGAAGAGCATGCGCTGTGCACTTACATTCTGCTGTACTATGTGCTCAAAGCTGAATTTGAGAGTGGCATGTATAACGGCAAGTTCGCGGATGTCGCCCTGCGCATGGGCCGGCTGCACAAGGAAGGGAAAAGCGTATACCAGAGCGACATGGAAGCGCTGGGTCTTCTGCTGGAAGCGCAGTATGCCCTGGAATTACGGAAAGCGTACGACTTCTACGGCGATGACGCGGTCGGGAAGAATATCCGGGACCTGATCAATTCCTGTGAGCAGCCGGATGAGGAAACCCGGAACAGCCATTATTTCGGCATGGGACTGGGGCGTGTTTCGGAGGCGTTCATTACACCTGAGCATGATTTGGCCTTTATGATCCAGACCACGGAGGAAGGATTGGTCCGCCTGGAGTTCCGCAGGAAGCGGAAGGACGGGAGCAAGCCGGACAAGGTGCTCTGGTCCATCGCGCCGGCCATGCAGTGCATGCTGACGGACTTTGTGGTGGTCTACGCCGCGGATGTCCAGATGATCTGGAATAAGAACCCCGGCAAGGCGGTTGTATGCGACCGGTATGAATATGATCCGCAGAAGAATATGCACTGCTTCTATCTGAACGATGAGCCGCAGTGCCGCCTGATGGGCGGGGACTACGCCCTGGCAATGGATGAGTTCTTCTATACCGGGGTCAGGGACAGCATGGGTCCCGGCGGGGATGTGGTCATGTAAAAAAGGATATCCCTGGTGATAGTCCGGCAAATGACCGGATCGACACTGTTGATATCCCTTCCGACGACAAGTTTCCGGAATGGGGAGATTCGCCCTATATCGACCTGACGATCAGCGGAACCGTGAAGCTGTCGGATCTTCTGAATCATCTGTATGTGCTGATCCCTGTCTTTGACCGCCAGAATCAATGGCTGGGGGTTCTGTACACCATGTTATATGTCTGCTCTATCGGGGCATTTGTACAGCAAAAATGGACACATTGATACTTATGGACTTAAGTATTTTGTGAATAGTATGAGACCCAATATGGATGAATTATGGGAACACAGGGTTTGCAATAAAAAAGAAAGAATCCCCGGTGCGACTGCCACATGACAAGCATGCTGGTTAAAAAACCCTCGCATTCTCCGGCGGAATTCCTTCGCTAATATTATAGTCCATAAAAAAGGAAAAGCAACCCCTCTAATCCCCTAAAGATTATCATGAATGGAGCAATGAAAGAATTAATATGCCTGAGAGTGAAAGGAAGGATGTTGGCGATGATGAATGTTCGGGATAATCTGAAAAGAAGCAGGGAATCGAAATACGGGAAAGGTTGATGGAAAAATGATGAAAACAGATAAACAAAAGCATCCCGGGAAACCTGCCAACCCGGCGGAAAAGGAACGCCGAAAGGCGGCAGGAAATACCGGTGATATGACGATAGAGGAAGCACGGGAAGCCGAGAAGGCATTTAACGAGGAACTTGAAATATTCAAGGAAGTTGCCCGGATGAATCGGAAAGCGAAGGATTGATTCCGGAGGTTTTTCCGCATTTCTGAAAAAATAAAAAAACCGTTTTTAAATGGGGTGCTTTTGCAACGCCTCCGGACGGATAATGAGGATGCCCGGAGGAACAGAAGGGCCAAAAATGAGCGGAAGAAGGATGCCTTATGACGCAGAAGAACTGGTTTAACCTGACGGTCTCGCCGTCGCTGTACTGCCGCTATGCCTATATCGACCTAGGGGATCATCTGGCGGATTCCCTGTTCAGGCGGCAGAATATTTCCGTGAAGTTCGAGCAGGAGTTTTCCAACAAAGTGAGCCCCTACCGCCTCATCGTCTGCAAGGTACTGCCCTGGCACCGGGAGGGCTTCCTGAAGGCCGTTGAACAGCTGCCGAACAAGATGAACCTGCTGGGGTTCAATGATTATGAGGATTTCTGCCGGGAGTATCTGAATGATACCGAGAACTGGCTGACAGGCAGCCTGCGGACGGCCTGAAAGAAAGAGCGGACCGAAAGGAGCGGATGAAGATGCGTTATACCTACCGTGATGTGGATGATTTCCAGAAGCGCAATCCCACCCGGGCGACCCGGGAAGACGCCCTTGAATCCATGAGCGTCCGGGAGATCCTGCATATCGCCCGCAGCTGCAGGACCGCGGAGGGCAGGGATTACTTCATGGGCTTTGCGCAGCAGGCGGCCTGGGACGATTTGCTTGTAAGCAATGCCGCGGAATCTCGGATGGCCTGTCAGAAACGGATTGCGTAAAACAGCATGTGGAAAAGTTATGGCTGATCCGGTATAATGATGGTGACAGATTTACAGAGGAGTTTTATTGGTTATGGAACTGAACAT
>OMYT01000111.1 GCA_900315315.1 uncultured Eubacteriales bacterium
CGTTTTCACGGAATTCCTTTTCCGATTATCGGGAATTCCTTTTCCGATTATCGGGAATTCTTTTTCCGATTTTCGGTAAAACCATTATACGCTACGCACCGTAATGGCTGTCCGCGGAAACAATGACAAGGAATGGGCTGAGCATTTACCGCTGTTCCTGGACTTCGAACTGGGCGGCCTCCGCATTTACATGACCCACAAGAAAAAAGATCTGCCCAAAGATCTGACAGCCTATGACCTGGTGATCTGCGGCCATACCCATCAATATGCAGAAGTCTGGCAGAAACCTGTCGGCAAAAAACGGACTCTGCTGTTCAATCCTGGAAGCTGCGGGCCGCGCCGTTTTATCCAGCCGATCACCATGGCTATATTGAGGATTGACCCGGACGGATGGGTACTAAAGCAAGTCCAAATACCGCACTCAGCTAAGGAAAAGACGCCTAAGGTTGACAGCGGAAACATCTACAAACAGATTGAAGTTGTGGTTCATGACACGGAAAAAGGCTTGTCGGTTGATTCCATCGTGCAGAAGCGTGGTCTTGATCCAGCACTGGTAGAACAGATCGTCAGGTTGTATGTGACACACCCCGGTGTAACGGCAGATGGCATCATGACAAAGATGGGCCTGTTGGGAAAGCTCTGAAGATCGGAGGAACAGTACGATGAGCTTATTTGCAATCGGAGATCTGCACCTTCATTTTCAGTCAGAACTGAAGGCTCCCGGTCAGCTTCATGAACCGGTCTGGAAAAACCACGATGTGAAATTCCGGCAGAACTGCGAGAAGCTGATTAAGCCGGATGACACCCTGGTATTGGTCGGCGATCACAGTTGGGGGAAAAAGCTCCCGGAATGCGAAAAGGATCTGGAGTATATCTGCTCCCTCCCAGGAAAGAAAATCTTGCTTCGCGGAAACTATGATATGTTCTGGGACGCAAAGAAGACAGAGGCGCTGAACAAGCAGTATGCCGGGAAACTGTTCTTTCTCCAGAACAACTATGCCTCTTATCAGGATTACGCGATTGTCGGAACCAAGGGATACACTTTTGAAGGCCCGTTCTATGTGCGGGGAAAGAAGATCGTTGGCTGGGATGCATCGGCTGAATCGGCGGCAATCCACCTGATCGACCGGGAAATGGAACGACTGAGGATCTCCTTTGAGGCTGCCAGGAAGGACGGATTTAGCCGTTTCATCATGTTCCTGCATTATCCTCCGACAAATGTGATGGAACGGAACAGTGATTTCACAGCCATTGCCGAAGAATACAAGGTGGAGCAGGTGATCTACGCCCACTGCCATGGAGAACACCGGTTCCATGACAGTATTGAAGGCCGACACCACGGAATCATGTACAGACTTGTTTCCGGCGATTATCTGAAATGGGTACCGCAGCAAATACTGTGAGGTGATTGCTTGACTGTTTATGTTGACGCTGACGCTTGCCCGGTAACACGCATAGCAGAGCGGATTGCTAAAGATCATGGCATTCCTGTTATCCTGCTCTGTGACACAAACCATTAGCTGACTTCCGATTACAGCACCATCAAGGTGATCGGTGCAGGCGCGGACGCGGTGGATATCGCGCTGATCAACCTCTGCCATCGCGGGGATATCGTTGTCACACAGGATTATGGAGTAGCGGCATTGGCGCTCGGAAAAGGCGCGAAGGCAATTCATCAGAGCGGCAGATGGTACACCGATGAAAATATTGATGGACTGCTGATGGAACGACACTTGGCTATGAAGGCCAGACGCAGCGGAAAGCATCATCTGAAAGGGCCAGCCAAGCGCACTGAAGAAGATGACAAACGCTTTGCGGAGAGTTTTGAACGATTAATTCAGGAGGCACTGAATCGCAATGCACGAAAAGCCGGATTTGATCATTCTGCAGTCGCGGAGTCCAAGCTGCGGAGTAAAAGAGATTTATGACGGAGCATTTTCCGGAAAGCTGATTTCCGGACGCGGTGTGTTCGCAGAGTTGGCTGTGCAGGCCGGATTTCTTGTCGCAAATATGGAAGATGTTTTGAAGGATAACACTTATATCAGTTAAAGAACAGGAGAAAAGCCATGAGCAGAATAAAGGATTTACAGAAACAGGTTTTCAAAGTACTGGCTGATACCGATGAGCCGATGAAAGCCATGGCTCATCTGCATGGTGTGTCCCTTGCTGCCGTGTTGATTGCTAAGAAACGTGGACAGAACCCCGAGTTGGCAGCGATGTCCGGGCTTCTCCATGATTTGTGGGCATACAAGTCTGGCTCTTATGATGACCATGCCCATCTCGGTGCTGACTATGCCCGGAAAGTGCTGGGAAAAATGGAGATTACCACGTCTGATGAGACAGATATCATCTGCGACGCTATCTGGCATCATGATGATAAGGCCAATATTGACAGCAATTTCGCTGAGGTGCTGAAGGATGCGGACGTGATTGACCATTGCCTGACTGACCCAACGAAGGAGATCAAGGAAAAAGAGCGTTCGAGATATGAGAAGCTATGCCTGGAATTCGGTCTGATGGAGGCGGCGGAATGACCCGACAGGAGCTGATTAACTATATCTTCGACACGTACAGTGTTGAGCCGGATTATCCTTTTCCGCGAGATGACGTGACCTGCGTGTTTCGGCATATTGATAACCGAAAGTGGTTCGGGATCGCTATGGTTATTCCATACAGAACGCTTGGAATAAATCAGGACGGCGAAGTGGATATTTTGAACATCAAGTGCGATCCGATTATGATGGGTTCTCTGCGGGGCAAGCCCGGTTTTCGTCCGGCGTACCACATGAACAAGGATAAGTGGATCACTATCCTGCTGGATGATTCCGCGGAGCAGGAGGATATCACAGCGCTGCTGGCAATGAGCTATGGTATGACGGCCAGCAAGATCAGGAGGAAGACGAATCATGAAATCCATTCTGATTAAAGACACAACCCGGGAAGAACGTTGGGATTGGCGTTCCAATACATGGAAAGAAAGAAGGCCAACCATGAACATAGCAGTAATGACCTTCCGGCTTCGTGCTTCATGGGTTCACAGCCTGAAGGAAAAAAGGATGATCGTCAAAAGCCTGATTGCACAGTTGCAGAACAAATTCCACGTTTCCGCAGCTGAGATTGACGAACAGGACACACATCAGATCATCGTAATCGGCGTTGCGACTATTGTTCCGCATAACGCGATAGCGGACAGCCTGATGGAAGAGATCTCCCTGTTCGTGGAAGAAAACTGCGAAGCGGAGATTCTGGAAGAAACACGCGAAATCAGATGAAGGAGGAGGTCCTCAATGGAAGCGTTGGAAGCACTCGTTACCAGAAGGAGTACTCGGAACTACAAGCCTGATCCGGTAGAACAGGAAAAAATTGATAAGATTCTGGAAGCCGGTAGACAGGCTCCGAGCGGCGGAAATAATCAGACAAGCCATTTCTTTGTAATCCGGAACCGGGAAGCACTGGATAAACTGATCGTAATGACTGAAAAAGCCTTTGCCGCCATGGAAGTCACGGAGAACACATATGCAAGCATGAAACACTCCATCAATGCCTCGAAGAAAGGCGGATATGTGTTCTGCTACAACGCGCCTGTCCTGATTGTCGTCGCAAATCGGAAAGACTATGGAAACAACATAGCGGACTGTGCCTGCGCTATCGAAAACATGATGGTTGCCGCAAACGCGCTGGATTTGGGCAGCTGCTGGATCAATCAGCTGAAATGGCTGAACGAGGAAACAGAAATCGTAGAATACCTTCGCAGTTTCGGCATGAAGGAAGAAGAACGGGTCTACGGAGCTGTAATCGTCGGATATCCCGCAACTGAATCAGGTTTGCCTAATCGGAACCTGATGTCCCTCAAGGGCAATATAGTCACCTGGATTGACTGAAAAGCCAGAGTACGGAGGAGTACCGATCCCGGATCACAACCTGAACTCACATAATCAACTTGCAACCAAACTTGCAACGAACTTGCAACAAAAATCAATTTGGTTGCAAGTTTGAAGCTTTAATTACACTTTGTGCTTTTACGATCAGAAACATATGAAAGAGTAGCAGTATTGCATACGGAACATTTCAGGTAATTACTGATCAAATGAAGGATATTGTCCGCAGCCATTGCCCTCGTTTCCGGATTTCCGACAAAAGGATGGATATCCATGCACCAGTCTCCGTCGATCAAAGCGGTTCCCGGATGATGGTCGGCAATGTATTTCCCGACGGCCGTCTTTCCGACGCACATGGGACCGTTAATGATGATGACTTTCATTTGGGCGCTCCGTTTCATCCGCAGTATGCGGCCGCGTCAGCCCGGAAATGCAGACCGTCCGGACCTCCTGCATGGGCGAAATCCGTTCAGTGTGTGATATCCGCCTTCGGATAGATGCGGATAAAGTCCAGCTCGCCGATCAGATAATCATGGGTGGAATCGTAATCCGCCAGGCCGATGCCATCCTGATATTTCTGTGTCCGGTGGATCGTGAGCACAGATTCATCCGTGAACACGCCGTCCGTCACGGTATAGTTCCCGCAGCTGAACAGCACGTTTTCGTTTCCTTCCGTGACGGCAAACTGCCGGAACGATCCGTCGTCATAGTAAAACCAGAGAGTGGGAAGATAGGCTTCGCTGCCGTCCGCCTTGACCAGCTTTTGCTTGTCCACCTGCATAAACGCGGCGACAAGCTGT
>OMYT01000181.1 GCA_900315315.1 uncultured Eubacteriales bacterium
CGCCGCCGTGACCGCCGCTGTCACGGCGCTTTCATCGCACCCTGCCAGCCGCCGGATCGTCATATACAGATACGTCCGCCGCGTCACCGCCCGGCTGAAATACACCCGGTGCTCCTGCCCGCCTTCGTCGGTAATGACTTCACTAGTGCTCCCGTAGGTCCCGATCCCAGGCGCCTTCGTCTCAAAGATCGCCCTCGCCACCGAGGGCCCGTCCCCGCCGTGGATCACCGCCGCCAGCGAATGCGCCGGGATCCCGTTCGCGTCCGTCGCGTCCGTATCATTCTCATACATCTTCGCGGACCGGACCCACTGGGCGGACCGTACCGCCGCGTTCACTGCGTCAAGGCTTCCCGCCCCCTTCGCCGCCAAAGCTGCCGAGATCCGTCCCCGGGCAGTAGCGTCATCTTCCCCTTCCTGCCGGGTCAGGCCATACATAGGAAGGAGCAGGTCCAGCGCGTTCCCGGAAGCATACAGCGGATTCCGTGAATTATACGCCTGCAAAACCAATGCTGAAGTATCGTCCAGAGCCTTCGCAAGCACCGAAAGCAGCTGATAATCCGGAACACTCTCCGACAATTCCGCGTCAACCCCGAAAATCGACCGGTAAGCCGACACCAGATCCGAAAGCCGGTCCTCATATGTCGGCATATGCAGGCCGGTTCCGTCAATGTATGGAGCAAAGTAAGGCATTACGATCCCTCCTGAAAAGCAGTAACATTCCTGTCGGCAGAATACCGTCTTGTTTTTTTCTCCCTTCTATGGCAAAATACAGAAAAATACAGAAAGGAAGAAAACATCACAATAAAGCAAGGAGGATATACAAATGAAAAAGATCATTTCTCTTTCCCTGGCGCTGATGCTCGTGCTGGGCATCCTGATCGTCCCCGCATCTGCGGAAGAAACAACACTATGCAAAATAGGCGTGCTGTCCATGCTGAATATTGATGAATCAAAGATGAAAGATATCCTGACAGCTCGCACGTTACTTATAAAAGCAGGATTTGCACAAAATGATAACGCTGAAGCAGCAAATACAGAGAATCATAAAAACATGGTCATGGAACCCATTTATTATGATTCTCTGAACGCAATGCTGATGGCTCTGGATGCCGGAGATATTGATCGGATGGAAATCTATGAAAGCACTGCCAAATACCTCTGTGCCACCAATGACAAACTGTTTTACATAAGTAATGACGGGATTGATACGTCTACAGATATCGGCATGGCCTTGCTGAAGGGCATTCTGGCCAACGACTTTGCCTTCATGATGACGGAAGGCCGTGAAGCAATGCGGGACGAGTTCAACACAGCCGTTGCCACCATTAAAGAAGACGGGACCATGGAAAAGCTGATTGCCGAATACATTGACGGAGCCATCGAAGGCAAGGATATCGCGCCCATCGAGATCGCGAAGATCGACGGCGCGGAGACAATCAAGATCGCCATCACCGGCTCCCTGCCGCCCATGGATTACATCGCTCCGGACGGGACACCCGCCGGTTTCAACACCGCGCTGCTGGCGGAAATCAGCAAGCGGATCGGCAAAAACATCGAACTGGTGCAGGTTGACAGTATGGGGCGCGCAGCAGCATTGGCCAGCGGCTCCGTAGACGTCGTCTTCTGGACCCGGACCAGCAGTTTTGCAAACAGAATATCCTCTAAGAGCGAAGACGAAAAGAAAGCTTTTGACGAAGAGCGTGATGCCAAAGTGCTCCAAGTGAAAGAAATGTTCAGTCCTGAAATGTACAGCACAGCCGACATGCCGGAAAAAACGATCATTACAGATCCTTTTTTCACCGATACACTTGTCATTGTAATGAATAAAACTTAAGCAAAGTGTCAAGGCTCAAAAGGAGCCGGAACCTGAAGAAACCCACAGAAACCTGAAAAGCCGGAAAATCCCGGCTTTTCTTTTTACGCTCTGTCCTCCCGAATAGTTTTCTGAATCCCCTGTCATCTGCCCGGGCAGCTGAATTTCAATCATCCGGCAATCCGCAGCAATGCGGACTGTTTTCATTACAGCTGATAATTGACACCCATAGTTCCATATTCCGTTATCACCGTACACCCCCACGAAAACCGTCCGCCGTCCAAATCCCACTTCTCATCCTGGACTTCCTTGACACCGGAAGTATTTCTGACATACCCCGCCAAATACGTCGACAAACTCTGTGCATCCGCTTCCGTCAATCTGCCTTCCTGCAGCATCCGGAGGATTTCATTCCCCCAGGAAGGATTCTCCCACCAGTCGCCGGAGAACAGATTCAGCCGGTCTTCCACCAGTTTCGCAACTGCAAGGGAGCCGGAAAACATATCTGATGCGTGCAAAACCGGAAGGATATCGCCGGATTGATCAACAGGTCTTAACTTCATACAATCACGCTCCTTGGGAGGGAGATCCCTCGACTAGTAGTAAATACAACAAATAACTAGACTATTATTGCGACCTGTGGTATAATGTTCTCATCATCAGATGGAGGATGAGAACGATGGCTAAAGCGCAG
>OMYT01000171.1 GCA_900315315.1 uncultured Eubacteriales bacterium
GCCGGATATGAGCCGGATGAAACAGATCAGGAGCATCTGAAGGCTTTGCTGGGGGATGAGTATCAGCAGAAATAAAGGAGAGAAAACCCATGAAAAAGATAATAATTCCGCTGCATACTGTCGAATTGGCAGCGGCGGGACAAAGAAAGGAAGGAAACCCAATGAAAAAACTGATTTCCCTGATTCTCTGCCTGTGCCTGATGGCAGGCATCGTGCCAGTGATGGCTGAAAGTACTGCTGCTGCACAGAGCCTCACAAGCGAATCGTTTCCCCTTTATTTGACGGTAAACAATATCGATTCCGGATTAAAAAAGACGCTCTGGTTCCTGGACGGTGTGAAGGATCTTCCTTATGTCGAAGCAAATGATGTGGGTCAACTGATCGAAGACCTCATGGGCTCAGCGACCGGTAAATTTACCTATACCTCCAGGTCGGAAGGCGCGGTCACGACGGTTATCCGGGAGCGGCCCGCGGAGGGCGCGATTGACAACGGCGTCTACGCGACTTTCGATTTTGACAAGGACACCATTACTTTCCTGGATCACGATCTGTTCTGCTGGAAGGAAAATTCAACGACCGTGCTGGATGTAACCGCCATCAATACGTTCAACGCGGACGGGGAACCGTCGATTTTCCAAAAGGTCGAAAAGAAAGCCCTGGACCGTTACGGAGATCAGCTGGTTATCCGGTGCGGCGATTACGGAATTGATCTGGTTGAACGAGACGGAAAATACTTCGTTCCCCTGCAGATCCTGAATGATTTCTTTTTCTCCCCGGGCCGTAATCAGAACCTGTTCTTCAACGGTCAGGTACTGATCATGTCGGACCAGATGAACACTGCGAATGAATTGTATTATGCCGCGCCGACAGGGCAGCGCAGCGCGGAACTGACGGAATTCGGATATAAAGAACTGTGCATGATGCTGGATTACTGTTACGGCCTGAAGGAGGCGCATAACATCGGGCATTTTGAGACCCTGCTACATTCCGTCACCTTCGACCGGATCCTGAAGGAGACAGATCCCGCGGGTGCCGATTATGTGATTGCCCGTTTGATTTTTGACTATCTGGACGACGGCCATTCCGCGTTCCTGGCTCCTTCCTATCTGGCCGGCCCTGTCAAATACGACACATCCTTCGGCACCTCTGTGACCAAAATGTTCGCTGAATCTGAGCGCTACGCAGCAGCCAGGAAGGTGTATTATCCCGACGGAATCCCCGGATATGAAGAGGTTGGCAATACCGCATACATTACGTTCGACAGTTTTTATACCCCCAACGTAAATGATATGGAAGCCTATTATCGTGAGGAAGATGTCAATGCCTTCCCGGATAATGATACGATCGGCCTGATCATGAAGGCGCACGCGCAGATTACCCGGGAAAACAGCCCGATTGAAAATGTTGTGCTCGACCTGAGCCTGAACGAAGGCGGTATGTCAGACACCGCGGTATTTGTCCTTGCCTGGCTTCTGGGTGAGGCAGATATCAGCGTGGAAAACACCATGACCGGAGCGATGAGTACCGCCTCTTACCTGGCCGACGTCAACCGCGACCGGAAGTTTGATGAGAAAGATACTGTGGCGGACAAAAAAATATTCTGCCTCACTTCTCCCTACAGTTTCTCCTGCGGGAACCTGGTTCCCTGCGTCCTGAAGGATTCCAACCGGGCTACCCTGCTGGGCAGGACCTCCGGCGGCGGCAGCTGCATGGTGCAATTTGTCTCTTCCGCCTGGGGCTCTTCCTTCCGGATTTCCCAGCAGAAGCGCCTGTCCTTCCTCAAGAACGGCTCCTTCTACGACATCGACCGCGGCGCGGATCCGGATTACCAGATCAGCTCGCCGGAGAAGTTCTATGACCGGCAGGCCTTGACCGATTACATCAACAGCCTTTATTGAGGTATTCTTTACTGGCGAAAGCCGCTAATTCCCGTCAGAAATTCCTTCCGGCAATCCGCCATGGATTGCCGGTTTTCCGATTCATCCTTGGATAAGAAAACCGGAAGTTGCTCGATGCAAAAAATGATGCCTTGGCTCTACATGAAAAATGACAGCATAAGAACCAGACTTGACAGTATACACGTCCGTCGTGTATACTTTTTTCATGATCAGAAGATTTGCTGACAGGGAAACTGAAAAAGTCTATAATCGGGTTTGCTCAACAAACCAAAAACATAACAAATTCAACGTGTAGGGCGTGGTTCATGGTATAATAAGTGCAAGGTTAGAAGATCTCAACGCCTTGAAAT
>OMYT01000110.1 GCA_900315315.1 uncultured Eubacteriales bacterium
TTCGGTTGCGTCAATATTCGCACCCTGATCCAGGGCTTTTTTGTAGTATTCCCCCGCCTTCAGGAGATCCTGTTCGACTCCTTTGCCACCGCGGTAAAGATCCCCGAGGCCGGTATACGCAAATGCCTCACCCAGGTCAACAGCCTGCTGATAATACTTCATGGCCTGACTGTAATCCTGTTCCACTCCCAGAGCTTCTTCGTACATGAAGCCCAGATTGTTCAGCGCCGTCGCATCGCCCAGGTCCGCGGCTTTCTGATAGTATTCAAGTGCCTTGCCGTAGTCCTGTTCCACACCCTGGCCGAAATGATACATAACCCCAAGGTTAAACAGCGACTCCGCATTACCCAGATCCGCCGCCTTCTGATAGTATTCAAAGGCCTTTCCGTAGTTCTGTTCAACCCCCAGGCCGAAATCATACAGATAACCAACGGCTCCCAATGCATATGCATCGCCGGCGTCCGCTGCCGGCTGAAAATACTCCAGCGCCTTCCCGTAATCTTCCGCGTTGAGGGCATTCAGGCCGGCCTGATAAAGCTCCTCCGTGGTCATCTCCGCCTTCGGGGCTTCTGCCGCCGGGACTTCCGCTGCGGAGGATTCAGCTGCAGTTGCGTCCGCTTCCGCGGTTTCGGCAAACGCCGCGCCGAAAGCAGTGACGCACAGACAAAGGGCCAGTACAAACAGCATGATCTTCTTCATGGTTTTTCTCTCCTTCGATATTTTTCATGAACCGAACCGTTTTCGGGGTATGAATATGCCTTTGGTATCTTTGCGATATCCATCTTATCCGAATACGGGTTTTCAGTCAATGAAAAATCACGGGAGGACAAATCCCACAGATCACACTTTCGTATAAACCCCGAGTTCCTCTCCCCTTGCTTTCAGTTCTTCCCTCGCCTCATCCCGATCAAGCAGGCCGCACTTGAAAGCTTCAATGACATCTGAAGAAAGCTTCTGCACCAGCTCCGCCCGCTCGGCAGGGCTGGTCGTCATGACGGGCTCAAAGACGATTTCAAGATCCTCCGGGACAAAACCCCAGCAGGAAATGGCCATCACCGGCAGGAGCTTTTCCAGCGCAGGGCGGAGCATCCGCTCCTGCATCTGCGCGATCATATCATAGTAATTGCGCAGGTCCATTTCCCCGGTGGAGTTCATGCCCTGGGGGCTGCGGCCGAAGAGCTTCGTCGCCGGGATCTCCGCCGCGCCGGCCATGTCCATCATGAACTGCTCATAGATCTCCGACAAGCCCCCGAAGGAATAGGAGTGCGTCTCCATGTCATCCTCGGCGGACAGGACCTGCAGGCCGTAGGAAGTGCGGATCCGGTTCTCCTGCTCTATCGTCTGCAGGATCCCCTTCTGCTGGTGCTCCGACCCGAAGGCCATATGCTCCCCGAAGCGCCCCATCTTCAGGGTTGTCACATTCGCCTGGAAAACCAGCTGGGCAATATTGGCGCTCGTCGCAGAGCGCTTCTGCAGTTCCTCCCAGATATGCTCCAGTTCCGACGCGCCCCAGTAATTCTCCGCGGCGGTTTCCATCCACGGGAGTTCCCGGCCGGTGAACCGCAGGACCCGGGAATGATGGATCTTCACGGAATGATATGTGCGGACCGCCCCGGTTCCGTTTCCGGAATCATCAGAAACCGTTCCTTCGCTCAGTTCCAGATTGACGGTATAGTACATGGGCAGGCCGAAATCCGGATCGTCCAGATCCGTAACCAATTCCATGGACGGCTCAATCCCCTGGGCCCGGTCCAGGATCAGCAGGCCCTGGAAGCAGCCGGGCAGGAGCAGATCAGGATCCAGCGGCTGGTCCAGGATCCCCTCCTCTCCCCGCAGAACAATGACCGCAATGGATCCGCCGTACAGCCTCGCCCAGCGGATCGCGTTGGTGATTTCCTGCTTGACGGAGTGCTTTGCCTCCAGGCGTTTCAGGTCATGAATGTCCTCTTCCGGCATGGAGGTCGAAAGGGAATACCAGGAGCGGGTCATGTCTTCCGACGGCATATCAATGATCTTCTTCGCCAGCCAGTTTTCCCGGTAGGTCACCGTCAGCAGTTCCGTATTGGAAGTCAGCCCGGAGCGCCGGTACGTCCCGGAGGCAAGCAAGGGAGAATCATCTCCCAGGAAAGCCGCAGCGTTGGAATATCCGTCCAGGGCCATGAGGACCGCTTTGATCTTCTGCTCCCTGGTCAGCGGGTTATCCTTCTTTTCCGGTTCCGCGGTGACTGCGGGGGCAAGTGCCGGTAACGGCGCCGGCGTGAGCTCTGGCTCAGATAAAGCCACAGTGAAAGGCCTTGCCTTCCTCGCCGGCATGCGTTCTTTGGTGCGGTTACGATTACGATTGCGGTTACGGGCCATAGAAAAATCCTCCTTTTTACAGACAAGAAAAAGATCCCGGCGGTCGGGATCTTTGCTTACAGTTTGTATATAATGAACAGGGATTATGCAGGCAAGTAAAGAATAGTGAAGATAATTGCGATCGAAACAAAATAGCATGAATATGCGGTCGGATCAATTTTTTAGACACACTACAGTTTTTCTATGAACTGTTCAAGCGCTTCCGACAGCACTTCCCTGTCAAACCGGGATTCCCATCTGGCTTCCGCTTCCCTTCTCAGTTTGTCGCAATATTCATCATAGCGATCGCTCCCTAAGGGACTTTCCCAATAATTAGGGCCTGGATGTTCTGTTTTCCAGTTTTCCACTTCCTGAATCGCGTGCTTTTTCGCCCAGTCAGCGCGGGCTTTTTCAAGCCGTGCTCCCTTTTCTTTCGAAATGCGAATGATGATTTCGCAGAAATTCTGGCTTGATTCGATCATGGCAAACCCTCCCCTGAAGCATATTTATCCTGACTGCGTTCGAATCCGCCCTGCAAGATTATGCGGGCGGATCGGTTTCAGAAATACACTACGCCAGAACACTTACGATATGAGAAAGACTATCATTTCAAACAACTTTCTGTCAACAAGTTAATTAAAGACCAGAGCTCTCCGATCGCCCTCCAGGTCTCCTTCGGGTGTGAAGTAATTAGCGAAACCGAAAAAACTTTACGCGTCCATAGCGCCTATGCGACTATCGAAGTTGTGGTAACTCGCCGGATAACCGGAACGGAGCGGCAGACGGCGGAGCGGCGGATCACGGGACGGCGATGGAATGCACGTGGGTGGGGTGGGCCGGGACTGCTTTCAAAACCGGAGAGGCACGGCGGCGGCCGACCCGCGCCATCTCCTGCCGAACCGCGTTCGGCACCGGGCACGGGGCGGGCGCCGACGAGCCGGACTTAACGGGTGGGGAGCAACTGCGAGCGGCAGCGAGCACTTCTCCTCCCCGACTACGGACGGCATCGGGACTTTATGTCATTTTTGGTATAAAGTCCGAAATGCAGGACTTTTACTCATTTTTGCGTAAAAGCACTTTCGGACATTTTTGACCGAAAGTTATTTGGCAAAACAAATCATCCACGCATTCAAAGATGGGAATCCCTCGACTACACCCGGGATGACAGTTTGTTTTACCGCAAACTCTGTGATATAGTATTGACAGAAGAAAACGCTGAATATAGGTGTATAGATGATATCCTTGCTTTACAGATCTTTTCTCTTATCCCTGATATGAACAGTCTTTTTTGATGTCAGTTCATTTTATAAATTGTCCTTTAACAGCAGTGATCAGAAATAAATTCCCGGTCCGAAAACAAATATATCCACCAGTGTCAAAGCAACCGCAATCACCCAAACGACCGGATACGGTTTTTCCGGAAGCTTGCATCTGTATGGGACCGCCTTGGCAGGTTTGACCATGATGCCTCCCCAGGCATAGAAGAATGCGACTAAATAGATAAACCACATCGAATTGTATATAAAGAACATCCAGTAGCTGTGTTCACCGCTTCTGACGCTGGGAAGACTGATCGAGGCCAGGGCGCCGACGATAAACGCTGTCAGGAAAAGAACAAGATTGACACGTAATGAAACATATTTCCGTTCTTCTTTGTCCGTCGGGTTTTCAATGAACTGATATGTCATACGCGTTGCGATATAAAGAATGGCAACTGCACTTACAGCACCGATGACCGCAAGGATAATCCGCATGGCTGTGACAGTTCCCGGGCTGTCCTGGAAATAAGAGAATACATTTCCCCAATCCCCGGCAGCAAAAATCCCGCCGATCAGGAAATATCCAAACCCTTCAAGAAGATGGCCCCCCATGAGCATGGTAAGAAAAAGCCTCAACATTGACGGCATCTTCTCAACCTTCAGTAAAACGATAAGAAGAATGATTCCGATAATCGCATTAAGGATTGAAGCGCTTCCGCCTGCAACCAGGATCCTTTGAAGCGGCGGAAGCAACGCATAATTAGCCTCGGCCGCATATACTGATCCGGAAGTGAAATAGATAACCTTATCCCCGTTCAGCAGAAAAGTAGCCAGATGAAAGAATTCATGCAATGGTACAGTGAAAAAGAAAGCGAGTAATGCCGTTGAAATACAGTTGATCATTGAGAAGTTTTTCTGTTTCATTCATTCGCACACCTTTCTTATGTTTTTCCTGTATTTTATGATATTATATAAAGCGATTCATAAGATAGAGTGTGCTCCGTAAGCACCCCTATTTTCAGGCAACAGCCTGAATAGCGAGTGCAGATAATTGGTTTTCGAACCAGTAGCAAAGAAGGTGAA
>OMYT01000109.1 GCA_900315315.1 uncultured Eubacteriales bacterium
TTATGTCCTGCTGGAGGAGGTGACTACCCACGATCTGCATTTATGAAGTCAACACGACATCGTGGTACGATATGATTATACCGTCATTTTCGGTTTTCGCGGATGTAAACGGAATAACGGATCCCGGGGATGGATAATGCTCTTGCGATAGTTGATTCCAATGATCCGACATATAACAGGCTTGCTATGATCAGAAGACTGGACCGTCCCGTTAAATACAGAATGGAACCGGTGTATGATGGCCAGCACACGCCAGCTGAATCCACCGTATCCACTTATGAGAGCATCGATGTTTCTTCGCCTTGGCTGGATATTGAGTCTTTAAAGAGAATGTTTAATCTTCTTCATCTTTCTCTCCTCCTTCTATCCTGTCATACCACATTCTCTCTTGTGATATTCTTCAGCCACTTTTTGCTTCTGTAATGTCTGATCACCCACTTTTTGCTTCTGTAATGTCTGATCACCCATGGCCATTTCACAAACTCATGATCTCCATGATCCGGACTTTGACCATCGGCGGCACTTTGTCTTTGCTGAGCATATCGCCCATCTGCCGCACCACTTCCGGCGTCAGGCTCCGGATCTCATCCAAAGAATCCACTCTTTCGTTCACCTCCACTCTTCACTCTGAAAAAAGCTCTCCACTCTTCACTCTCCACTCTTCACTCTGAAAAAGGTCTCCACTCAATAAATGCTGCTGTTTTCGCTTGTAAATTCGCACGTTGTTTGTTATAATCAATCCGTATGAAAGGAGATACTCTTATGCCTGTTATCAAACCCATTTCAGATTTGCGCAACTATACCCAGGTCCTGAAAGAAGTCGATTCTGCCAGCCGTGTTTATCTGACCCGGAACGGCCAGGGGGCCTATGCCATCATGTCCATGGAAGAACTGGATGAACTCGATCGGATCAAAGCCGCCAGCATGATCGTTTCCGATCTTCGCAAAGCAAAGGCAAGGGCTGATCGTGAAGGTTGGATCAGTGACGATGAGATGCAGAAAATCATGGAGAGCTGATCATGAAAATATCCTGATGAATGATCTGCTGCACCACTTCCGGCGCCAGGCTCCGGATCTCATCCAGGGAATCCATTCTGTCGGCCATATATCCATCTCCCCGAAAAAAGAAATCCGCCTGTTCATCTGCAGGCCGGATCTCTTTGCTTATTGTTCTTTTCTTTCTGTCCAGTGTAATACTATCACGGCGGCCCCCGTACTTCAATCTCTCATCCTGGTACATGCTGGAACGTCATGTCTCTTTTGCACAACACACGAAGCCTTTTGCGGAGATGATAGATAAAGTTTTTTATTGACTGCAAAGCAGCATTCGAATATGATGATTGCAGTCATGATAAACAAAAAAACCACACCCTTTTGAATTGCACTGGTCACCGGTATATATTCAATAAAGGCTTCATGGTAGTATTCAATGTCAAAAGAGGATCCATAATGCATCAGTGAATAATGCTCGCAGGGAGAAACAATATGCTGACAGATGACTTCAGTATCGAAGACGGAGTGCTTAAAAAATATTATGGGGATGAATCCCGCGTAATCATCCCGGATGGCATAACATCGATAGATAGTTTCGCATTCAGCAGCAAGACCAGTCTGACTTCGGTTGTGATACCGGACGGAGTATCGTTAATCGATGAATTTGCGTTCAGCGACTGTGTAAAACTGGCTGAAATCAATCTGCCTGACAGTTTGACTATCATTGGAGAAAATGCTTTTCGGGGCTGCAAAAGCCTGACGTCAATCACTATACCGGAAAGTGTTACAGCGATCCGGGAAAATGCGTTCATGAATTGCACAGCCCTGACTTCAGTGATTCTCCCGGCCGGCCTGGCATTTCTCGGGGAAAGTGCTTTTATGCAAAACAGCAGCTTGACTTCTGTGATCATGCAGAGCGGTCCGAGAAGCACCGGCGCCCGGGCCTTCAAAATGTGCACAGCGCTTACTTCAGTCTCCCTTCCGGACAGTCTGCTTGAAATCGATGAAGGCACTTTCGAGGGCTGCCGGAGCCTGAATGCTGTTGTGATTCCGGAAGGCGTCAGAATAATCAAAGAACGGGCATTCTCCGGTTGTGGCGGTCTGGTTTCAGTCCCGATACCGGCATCCGTAACAGCAATCGGAGAAGGTGCTTTCTTAAACTGCGCAGGCCTGACATCCATGGACATCCCGGACAGTGTGAATGAAATCGATGGAATGGCATTCATGAACTGCAAAGGTCTGACGTCCGTCAGGCTTCCGGACAGTATAACGGTCATTGCGGACAGCGCATTTGCTTCCTGCACAGGTCTTTCGTCCGTTACTATCCCGGGCAGCGTGACAAAAATTGAGAGCAGGGCATTCTATGAGTGCACAGGCCTGATTCATTCTGTCATACCGGACAGCGTTACATGCATTGACAGCGATTCATTCGACCGGTGTCCTCATAACACGCTCATCTGTCGTGAAAACTCATATGTGCATCAGTATTGCCTGGACAATAACCTGTCATATATTTTCGACTATCAGTTCGCAGCCTTTAACGGTACACTGCCTCCCGGGATTGAGAAACTCCCCTCGCCTTTTCTCGCGGATGAAGAAAAACCGTTCATCTTTATCAGCTACTCCCACAAGGATCGGGACGTCATCCTGAGCATCATCAGCGATTTGTATGAATCCGGCTGGAAAATCTGGTATGACGAAGGGCTGACAATCGGCGACAAATATGATGAGACGCTCGAAACACATGTCCGGGACTGCTCAGCCTTTCTGCTTTTTGTGACCGAAAATTCGCTGAACAGCCTGTATGTCGAAGAGAATGAAATCCCATGGGCCGTTCGTTACGGCAAGCCTATCATCAGGTGTATTCTGGATGAAAGCCTTGATTACGGAAATTTCGGCAGTCAGGCATTCGCGACGGTAGCGCCGTCTGAGATCGACCGGACGCTTGAAAAAATCAGTGAATTGACAAGAGGCGAACAGCGCACAGCCAGAGGCATTTCGGTCATTGTGAATCCGGCGGACAGAAATGATCCGGATCGGAACGGATATGCTTACACCCTGTATTCCGGACAAAACGCCGCTGTTGCGCAGGCCGTCATCCTCGAGGCAAAAAACAGCGGATGTACTTTTTATGATGCTGTTACGGATGGTGAAAATGATGAGCTGCTGCAAAACAGCGCCAGCCTGGTGATCTTTCTTGATAAACCTTTTTTATCGGATCAGCACCTCACAGATCTGCTGATTCGGGAATACCGGGCCGGCAGGGATCTGGTTGTCTGTCTGCTCGAAAACATCGAGGATGAGGATCTTCCGCCGGATCTGGTATCACTCCATAAAATGCAGTGGCTGAATTATGTTCACGGCATAACCGTCGATATGAACACGAAGCTTGCACGCCATCTGCAAAAAAGAGGCTGCAGAAACACCGCAGCCCTTCCCGGATTCGAATATGAAAAAACGGATCAAGGCATTGTCATAAAAAGGTATATCGGCATCGATCCCAACCCGAAAATCGAATGCACATACAATGGGATACCTGTGATCGAAATAGCGGAAGCGGCCTTTAAAAACGCAGTCCGCCTGAAGTCCTTTGAAGTGCCCGAATCGGTCAGGAAAATAGGGAAAGAAGCATTCATGGGCTGCGTCAGTCTGACTTCGGTCAGAATACCGGACAGTGTTCTGGAAATCGGCTTCGGGGCTTTCAGAGGCTGTTTCGCGCTCTCTTCGGTCATGATTCCGCCCGGTATTGTGAAAATCGAACCATATACCTTCAGCGAATGCAGGGATCTGGTTTCCGTCAGCATTCCGGATACTGTCAGTGAAATCGGCATCTATGCGTTCAGCCATTGTGAAAACCTGGCCTCAATCACTTTCCCGGACGGAATATCCGTCCTGAGCTCCGGCCTCTTTGATGGCTGCGCAAATCTGGCCTCTTTCATGATCCCGGAAAGCGTCACAAAAATCGAATCCGCTGCGTTCAGTCAGTGTATAAAACTGACCTCCGTAATCCTCCCGGCCGGCGTGACTGAAATAAGCCATTTTGCATTCTGTAACTGCACCAATCTTACTTCTGTCACTCTTTCGGGCGATGTGACAAAAATCGGGGAAAACGCCTTTGCAAACTGCATCAGTCTGATCTCAGTCAGTCAATGGCACGGTATAGCGGAAATCGGGAAAAACGCATTCGAAAACTGCACAGGCTTGACTTCGGTCGAAATACACGGAAGCCTTAGGGAAATTGCGCCAAATACATTCAATAACTGCACCGGTCTGGTTTCCGTTGTGCTGCCGGACACCGTTGCAAAGATCGCGGAAAAGGCGTTTTATAACTGCGTTTCTCTGGCTTCCTTTGAATTCACGGAACAGCTCAGGGAAATTGAGAAACAGGCGTTTGCATCCTGCAAAAGCCTGACGTCAGTCATATTACCGAAATCTGTCTCAGTCATAGAGCGGGAAACTTTCAGCGATTGCTCGGGCCTCCGTGAGCTGGTTCTCCCTGACAGCCTTGAAAAAATCCGTTCCGGCGCTTTCCGCAATTGTGAAAACCTGACTTCTGTCATCCTGCCGGAACACCTGGCCCTGCTCGGCGACTCTGCGTTCGCAGGTTGTATCCGTTTGGTCTCAGTCAGCATTCCGGACAGTATAAAAACAATATACAGTTTCACTTTCTCAGGCTGCACGTCTCTTGCCTCCGTCATCATCCCGGACAGCGTAACAAGCATTGAAAGCGGTGCGTTCAGCAATTGTTCAGGCATGACTTCCGCGGTCATCCCGGACAGCGTGGAAGAAATATATGATAACGCTTTCCACGGCTGTTCAAAGCTCACCGTCACCTGTTCCCCCCGTACCAGGGCCTGGGCTTATTGCAACGTTCACAAAATCCCTGTGGAGGTTTCCGGCAGATCATCCCGTGCCGGCCTTTGGGAAAAGCTTTTCGGAAAAAAATAGCATAGTTTTCACCGGTCACGTCTCCTCCGCAAACGGCCTAAGGATTTCCTCCAGTTCCGCGAGCCCCGCGTCCCGGTACCGGAAGATCTGTGCGTGGCTGTACCCGATTTCCCTGGCAATGGCGCGCCAGCTCTTGTAGTCCAGGTAATGCATGATCAGCACGCTTCCAGTTCCCGCTCCATTTCATCGATCTGGGCCGTAAGTGTCAGCAGTTTATTCTTGTCCGCGGAATCATTCATCAGGAGCTGAACATTCAGTGAAGTTCCTCTTTTCTGCTCATGAAAAACTGTGAATCATAACAGTGGAGCAGAGGGACGCCCCTCGTTTTGTTTCATGATGCACATTTATTTTTTTGTTCCCATTCCTTTCATAATATTATTGTGCTACAATGATCAAAAAAGACGGGGAGGGGTTTTTGTGAGCCGGATGCAGCCATTGAAAGAAAAGGATTTTTTTGGTATCATGTTCTTGCCTGGAAGAGTTGAAGATACTGCCCCGGAAAGATCCGGAACGGATTTTGAACAGATTCTGCTTCAGAAGATCGGTGCCGTTCCGGGGTTGAAAGAGCAGCAGGAGTCATTCGGGTTTTCCGGACAGGGCGGTGAAAGGAAAGCCGCGCAGAAGGAATATAAGGACCGCCTGTTTAAATTCATTTTCGGGAATCCGGATAACAAACAGTGGACGCTCTCCCTG
>OMYT01000114.1 GCA_900315315.1 uncultured Eubacteriales bacterium
TGTCAGGATTGATGATTGGAACAGCGATCTTTCGCCGTGGGAAGCTCCGGCGGTATTCGGTAAAGAAAGCTTCGGCAGCGGGGCATCAGAAATGCTCGGCAGACTGCTCGGGCTGTGTGACGACAGGAGCAAAACCTATTATATCGGCGGTTATTCGCTCGCAGGGCTGTTCGCGTTATGGGCCGCGTATCAGACAGATGTTTTCAAAGGAGTAGCGGCGGCGTCACCCTCAGTGTGGTTCCCGGGTTTTGCTGAATATATGAAAAAGAATGAAATCAGAACCGATACCGTTTATCTCAGCCTCGGAGACAGGGAGGAAAAAGCACGCAACCCTGTCATGGCGACCGTGGGCGACAGGATTCGCGAAGCGCATGCTCTGCTGAAAGAACGGGGCGTGAACTGCATTCTTGAATGGAACGAGGGAAATCACTTTAAAGATCCTGATCTCCGAACGGCAAAAGCTTTTGCGTGGGTGCTGAGCAGCGGAAACGACTCAGATTTCGGATGAACCGGACAAATTCGGGCCGGCGGGCAGCTGCCGGAGCGATATGCCGACAGTTCTCCGCCACGGCGATCGGTCAGTCATGTGAACGATGAGCTCTCACCGAGACAAGGGGTTTCTTTGACAGGACAGGCCGGTTCTGATATGATGAAGCCCCAAACACGGAAGCCCGGGCGGTCCTGCCCGGGCTCCGGTACTGATACGAAAAGAGTGATCATCATGTATTATCTGATCAGGGAATCCCTGACTCCCTGCGAACCGGAGGACATCGCCTCCGGCGGCGCGCAGTACGTCGCGGTGCTGACCCCGGAGGAGTGGCAGCAGCGCGGGGAAAGCTTCGATTTGCTCATCGACATGGACATGGATATCACCCCGCCCCGCGAGACGAAGGCGGTGGTCAACCAGGATTCCCTCACCGGTCCTTCTGCATCCCCGATCGCTCGTGGATCGACGGGACGCGCCGCTCGTTCTCCTTCGCCCTGGACGAGAAGGGGATCATTCTGGTGGACGGCAGCGGCTATGCCGAAGAGCTGGTGCAGTCCATCTGCCGTACGAAGAAATGGCGGCTCCCCAGCCTGGAGCGTTTCCTGTACGACCTGCTGGAAACCACCATCGGGCAGGACCTGGCGCTGCTGGAGAAGTCGGAGCACCAGCTGAATCAGCTGGAGGAGGCCATCCTCCGGGGCGAAGTGGACAGCTATCCCGCGAAGATGAATGACATCCGGGGCAATCTGCTGGACCTCCGTGTCCACTATGAGCAGCTCATTGATCTGGCCCAGGAACTGCAGGAAAACGAGAACGGCTTCTTCCGGGAAGAAAACCTGCGCTATTTTAATATGTTCACCGAGCGGGTGATCCGCCTGCAGGCTACCGTCACCGGCCAGCGGGAATATGTGACTCAGCTGCGGGACCTGATCCAGTCACAGCTGGATGAGCGGCAGAATCGGATCATGACCGTGCTGACGGTCATCACCTCCATCTTCCTGCCCCTGACCCTGATCGCCGGGTGGTACGGCATGAACTTCCGCTACATGCCGGAGCTGGACTGGCGCTGGAGCTATCCGGCGGTCCTGGTCGTCTCCGTCCTCATCGTGGTGTTCTGCCTTGTTCTGTTCAAGAAGAAAAAATGGATGTAGGATACCGTTTCTTCTTCCCCGTAAGCAGTTCTTTCCGGAACAGAAAATCAAAAAAGCGTGAAGCAGGACGGAAATCGGAAAAGGAGGAAACCAAATGAGACGACGGATTTTAGGAGGGCTTCTGGCGGGACTGCTGATGCTGGCGGCAATGACGCCGGTGGGGGCGGAAACTGTGCTTCAGATCAACGGGGAGCTGGAGACGAAGACACAGGAGCAGACCCTGAAAATGGCGGAAGACGCGGCGGATGCTTACTTCCGGGATGAGGAAGCCGCCGCGGAGTTGGAAAAGGAGATCCGGAAGGGTGTAATCCGCCTGGATGTCGACGAAGCGACGGAGCTGCCCGTTTACACCCTGACCCACGGCGGCGTATCCATGCGCTTCCTGATGGAGATCCGGGGAGAGCCGGGGGAAGGCGGCTATCCGCTGTACCTTGCCCTGCACGGCGGCGGAGGCGCCCCGCCGGAAGACAACGATGAGGAGTGGGGCATCATGTACGATTATTACAGATGGGACATGAAGAGCGGGATTTATGTCGCCATTCGCGGCATCACCGATACCTGGGACCTGCATTTCCGGCCCGAATCCTATCCGATGTACGACCGGCTGATCCGGGCGATGATCCGGCTGTACGGCGCGGATCCGAACCGGGTGTACCTGCTGGGCTTTTCCGCCGGCGGGGACGGGGTCTATCAGATCGCGCCCCGGATGGCGGACCGGTTCGCGGCGGCCGGCATGTCCTCCGGACATCCCAACGGCGTCAGCCTGCGGAACCTGGCGAATCTCCCCTTCAGTATCCAGGCAGGGGTGCACGATTACTATACGGAGGACGCACTGCGCTGCGTGCGGGCGGCAGAGTTTGAAAAGACGCTGAACGATTACCGCGAAGCTCTGGGCGGCGGATACGAGCACCAGGTGCTGATCCGCGTTCCCGACGGGCATGGCTTCGACGACAGCACATATGAAAAAGAAGCAGAAGTGCTTGCGGACCCGACCGCCTACGCGGATCCGGCCATCGTGATGCCGATGCTGGAGCGCTTCATGGAGGCGTGCGAAACCGCGGGGGGACCGGACACGGTGGTATACATGTCCTATGTCTCGGCGGGAGAACTGCCGGAGTTTGACAGCGCGGTCCGGAAGATCCTGTCGGAGGAATACGGCCTGGCCCTGAAGAAGGTGAAGGGCAGCGCAATGCGTTTCGTGGATCAGTTCACCCGGAACCCCGTGCCGGATGCGGTGGTATGGGATCTGGGAACCCGGGCGGAAACCCGGGAGGCGGACAGCTTCTACTGGCTCCGGGCAGAGCCGGCCGTGAACCAGGGAACGATCTGCGCGAGGGTCACCGGGGACAACGCCCTGAAGGTGACGCCGGAAGGCGTCAACGGGGACTTCTCCATCCTGGTGAACCCCCGGCTGGTCGATGTCTCCAGGCCGGTGCATATTACAACGCCCGAAGGGGAATTCGACGTGACGGTGAATCCCTCCGAAGAGACCCTGCGGGAATCCATCCGGAAGACGGGGGATCCTTTCCTGGCCTGGGTGGCGGAAATCCCTTACAGCCAGTTGACCGCCGCGCGGTGACGCACAGGATTCAGCTGCCGGACGCCTTTGAGTAGCCAGATAATGGAGATACTTGAAAAGAGAAATCAATCGGAAATGATCATCTACCAGACAGAGGATGGGTTGACAAAAGTAAATGTTACTTTTGAAGAGGATACTGTTTGGCTGACAATTGATCAAATGGCAACTCTATTCCAGAGGGATCGTAGTGTAATTGGAAAACATATCCGGAATATATTGAAAGAGGGAGAATTACAGAAAGAGTCAGTATGGGCAAATTTTGCCCATACTGCAGAGGACGGGAAAACTTATCATGTTGATTATTATAACCTTGACATGATTATTTCTGTTGGATATTGAGTTTTTCTGTTATGAAAATCTTTTCTCTGAATGTAGGATCAAGGGAACGCGAAAGGGAATGGCAGAAAGTTCTGCCATTCCTTTTTAATCGGCCTATGCTCTGTTTACTGAGCGGGGGAGTAGTAACGGATCATAAGAACGGGCATATTATTCCGGTCATAGACCACGTCCACGTTCTTCACGGAGAACGAGACGGCGTCCGGGTTCTTCAGCAGTTCCATGAGCCGATCTCCGCGGTAGATAACCGGATCTTCCAGGATGTCGCCGGAGATGGGGTCGACATTGTCGATAATCGGATAGTATTCCAGTTGCTCCAGTTCCAGAGTGGTCAGCTTTATCCACGGTACGTAGTCGTTATCCATGCAGTGCTCAAACTCATCATGGCCGGCGTCGCAGAAAAGCATCTCGTTCTCGGTGCACTTGTTGAAGACAAAATCGGGGCCGTCTGTGTCGACGGTTTCGATTTTGATTTCTTCGCCGTCGGTGACGATGACATCGCCGGGCTGTACGGCCTGGATCGCTGCGGCGTCAAAACGTTCCGGGACATACAGGGTCAGCTGCATTTTGTCGCCTTCCTTGTATTCGATATCCGTTCTTACCATCCGCCCTTCCAGGTTGGAGGGGTCGATTTCGACGGGTTTGGCCTGAACGGTTTCCGCGGAGGCGGCGCAGACCAGTACAAGCGCCAGAATAAGGGACAAGGAGATCGCAATCAGTTTTTTCATTTTGGTTTCCTCCTTCATAACTGATTTGGACTAGAATTCAATAAGCCTGTTTTGACCAGATCAACCCGGTCAATGATTGATACGAAAGAGGAGGGTCGGCTGGCACTGTAGAGCAGGAATCAGCCTCTTCATTGGGCACACCGTCCTCTCTCAGTTCAGTTCTACAGGTTCCCAGCCGTAGTCCTGGTAAGCGGTGATGTTCAAAC
>OMYT01000107.1 GCA_900315315.1 uncultured Eubacteriales bacterium
TTCAAGGCGTTGAGATCTTCTAACCTTGCACTTATTATACCATGAACCACGCCCTACACGTTGAATTTGTTATGTTTTTGGTTTGTTGAGCAAACCCTAGATAGGCAAAGATCCGCGTGAGCAGTTCCTTTGTAATCTTCGGGGTATTCTTTTTTTCTTCCTCCGTCAGGAAATTTGCTCTCCCGCGGGGACCGCCCGGGCCTGGCATCTGTATGTTCCCCTCCCTGCAGTTTATTTTTGGCGTTCGTTTGTCTTTTCCTGTTTGCGGTTATCCGGCATAGTGATCGTAGATCCGGTTCCTGCGCTGCCGTTCTTCGGGCGGCAGGCTTTCAATGTCCTCGATCTCCCAGGCGCCGAAGGTGTCGTACAGGCGGGAGGCAGGATCCACCTCCACAAAAGTGCACCAGGGCAGCCAGTGGTAGCGGCTCCGGTATTCCTGCTCGCTGAAGGATCCTCCTTCGTTTACCAGGCCGATATACCGGTACCCGCACCTTCCGTCGATATCGTTGGCCTGCTTGCAGTTGCGATTCAGGAATTCGGCAAAGTCACAGTAATGGCTGTCGCCGGTCAGCAGATACAGACGGTAATAAGTGTAGCTGCATGCCGCCATATAGATGTCCCCGCCGGGCATGCCCACGCAGACATTGCTCTGCCCGCTGATATGATACCGGTTGAAGGGATGCGCCGGGTACCGGTTATATACCGGGAAATCCCAGACGAAAGTAAAGGTCTCGGTATAGTCGGCGGCGCCTCGGGCGGCTTCCAGCCACCTTGCTTCCCCGCTCACGTCATACAGGGCAATGAAGGCAAACATCGCGTAGATCCCGGATTCCTTGTCCAGGATATCGGACGTGTCACAGGGACCGCCCCGGTATTCGAACTGTTGATACTGGTGTTCGTAGGACCATTCCCCGGCCCTGGCTGCTACCGTAAGATACGCTTCGTTCTTCGTAATCAGATACAGCTGGACCAGGAAACGGACAATGCACGGGGTGCTGGCCTTCGAATCCATGCGGCAGGAGCCGTCATCGTTGTATGAGCGGTAGAAACTGCCGTCCCCGTTCTGGTTTTTCACCAGCCAGTCGGCGGTCCGGACGCAATAGTCCAGCCAGTGCTCATGAACCGTTCCACGTTTCTTTTCGAATACATACGCGTCCAGAATCGCTTCCATTCCGTCACCGATCTGCCGGACCCACAGGGGCTGGGGTTCCGCCTGATGTGCGGACAGATGGACCCACAGCCGCGGGAATCCGTATTCGGTCATGGTATGGTTTGTCCAGTATTCCAGGATGCCCAGCCCCTTCCGAACCGCCTCCTCGTCACCGATCAGCCTGCCCCAGCGCAGCAGCTGGTATCCGATCCCCGCCTGCTGTCCGACAAACCCGATCTCCGCGGAGAACGAATTGGGATCGAAGTCCGGCAGCTGAGCTGCGAAGGGCGTGCCCCACGCGTCCCCGAACTGTTTTGTCACTTCCCGGAGGAAGCGCATCATATAATCAAAGAGTTCCGCGTTGTCCACATTGAAAAGCCGGTCTTTCAGCCGCAAATAGACCCGCCGCCAGGTTTCGCGCATCATCTCTCCGAAACCGTTATAACGGCCGAAGGTCACCGCGACGGCATATCGCTGGGTAAAGCCTTCCTGCATAGGATGTACCCATGTGATATTGGTCAGCGGCTGTTCCGTGACAACCGGACCGGTTCCCTTTGAGGGCTGCTGGCCGTTAACCGCGGGATAGATATAGTCAATGGAGGCACCGTCGCATTTCGCTTCCGGCAGCGGCGTCGCCAGCATATGGCCGTAGTAGGTATAGGTCAGCGTCTCGGGCTTCGCCTTGCTGACGCCGAAGGATCCGACCGTGATCTTCGGATCCACATAGGCATAGTTTTCCGTCGCCGTCCGGTCCAGGGACGGGAGCGTGGCATCTGCCGCCCAGCGGGAGAAGGAGACGGTCTCCCCGCTCTCCTTATGCTGCATGGAGAACATGGGCAGTCCGGAATAGGTTTCTTTCCGCCAGTGGTACTGCAGATCCATGTTCTTTCCCATGGCGAAGTCTGCAGCATACTGATTGTTCCGGTACCATTGCCCGGGGCTGAAGTAATCGAAATCACGCAGCTCGTCCGAAACGGCCTGATAAAGGGAAATCTTGCTCTGGAATCCCAGGTCGTTCCCGTTCTGTTTCTTGACTTCCGCGGCCCGGGCGATTTTCAGCGCGTCCCCGCAGGCGGTATATACGTCGCGGACAAAGATCTCCGATCCGTTCCGTGTCACCAGCAGGCCTTCGCCGATCACGTTCCCGTCGCTTTCATATAGGCGGTTGTAGGAAGTGTCCCGGAATTCGTTGATGGCGCCGTATGTCTTGGCGGATACATAAACCGGCCGGGCATTGAAATACAGTGTCTTTCCTTCTTTTTCCACCCTGATCCCGCCGTTTTCAAACAGTACATCGTATGCTCCAAGGCTGATCGTCATGCTTTTCATCCCCTCTTCCGTTTTTCTGCTTACTTCATATAGATCATAAAGCCGGCATTCTGTCAACCTTTTTTACACATAAACAGGAACAGTTCCAAATCGAACTGCTCCGTGAATCCGGAATGTTCTCTCTGTACAGAAGGGTCAATAAACAAACTGGAATATGCAGAACGCGGCATAGACACACAGGAGAATGATCCCCTGAGGCCGGGTCAGTTTGCCTCGTTTGAGTGCTGGCAGGGTCATGAAGAGCATCACGAAGAGCATCACCGGGATCTCCACCGCCAGCGATGTCGGAATACCTCCGATCGTCTTTTCACCGAGTTCATGAACGTTGAAAGGCGCGATGGCAGTGCTCAGCCCGGACACCAGGACCAGGTTAAACAGATTTGCCCCGACGATATTTCCGAGGCTCAGAGCGCTGTGCCCCTTGGCCAGGGCGGTGATGGCGGTCACCAGTTCCGGTAAGCTCGTACCCAGCGCCACAAACGTCAGTGCGATCACCGATTCCGGTACGCCCAGGCCTTTGGCGATCTCGGTGCCGTTGTTCACCAGCAGATTCGCCCCGACAGCGATGCAACCCGCGCCGAGGACAAGCAGCAGGATCATTTTCCACACCGGCATCTCCGGGGCGGGGACCTCATTCATCTCCCGAAGTTCATTTTCGATGATATCTTCGCGTATCTCAACAGATGCCGGTTTTTTCGCATCATAGATCGTATAGGCGATATAGGCTGCAAAGATCATCAGCAGCAGAATGCCGGTCAGGCGGGTAAAGTTTCCGCCAAGATAAGCAGTCAGTGAATAAAGCAGCGCCGCGGCGAAAAAGAAGATCACCGGAACTTTGAAGCTCTTGACATCGACTCTGCAGGGGCGGATTGCGAAGGTCAGCGCGGAAATCAGGGCCGTGTTGCAGATCACGCTGCCGATCGCATTTCCGTAGGCGATGCCGCCGTGCCCGCTGATCGCACCGGTTGCGGAAACCAGCACCTCCGGCAGCGTCGTCCCGATGGAGACCACAGTCGCGCCGATCACGATCTCCGGCGTATGCAGGCGGCGTGCCAGCGCGGTGGAACCGTCTACGAACCAGTCCCCTCCCTTGATCAGCAGGATCAGTCCCAGGATGAACAGCAGGATCGGTACAAGCATCGCTTCCACACTCCGTTTCTTCGTCAACAGGCAGATTATACCACATCTTCCCTTTTCAGCCACCTGCCGATATGTGCAAAATAGCCGGTTTATTTTTCCGTTTCAGAGAAATAGGAACGGCCTATAGCTCATTTCCCGAAAGAATCATAACCAGTAGTTTGAAGTTGTCTGAAATCTTCCCCGGACACTTTTTTACACAGGATACCCATAATGCCAGTGCCTTTTTTCTTCCGAACACGTTCAGATAATGAGGAATCAGCATGGAACCCCGCGAATACCATGCCTCATGATCCGCGTTGAAATAATCTGCATACTTCGAGAGAATGTGTTCGATACCCTTTATTCTAATTTCATCATCCGTCGAAATGCGCTTTCCGGAATGAATGTGGCCTCTGAGCAAAGAAAGATCTATATATTGTATAGGATATTTCAAAGCCAGTCTCAGCCACAAATCATAATCCTGACAGGATTCCATATGGACATCAAAGCCCTCGACTGCATCCAGGCACTCTGTTTTTGATCAGCGGATTGGAAGTGGGGCCGATAAAGTTGCGCTTCAGAAGCTTCTCAAATATATATCCGCTTTCAGAGCGAGGTTTTCCCGGAAACTCTGTGTGATTCTTTTCGTTTACATAAACCATCTGGCTGTACACCAATGCTGTATTTTCATCATGAAAGCCTTTCAGCTGCTCTTCAATTTTCGTCGGCATCCACTCGTCATCATCATCCAAAAAGCCGACATAGGTTCCTTTGGCATGGCTTAACCCCGTATTCCTCGCAGCACAGGCGCCCTGACAGAATTCGTGTTTCAGATAAAGAATATCATTCGAAATGCTGAGAACTGACTGCTCAACCTCTGCCCTTTGATCAAAGGAAGGCGAGCTGTCATCGACAACAATCAGTTCTATGTTTTGGTACGTTTGGTTCAGCACACTGTAAACCGCCCGTAGCACCAGATCAGGTTCACGATTATGTGTTGTAATAATTGCGGATACAAGCGTATTACTGTGACACGGCGATGCAGGAGTTGTTCCATCTTCCATGTATTTTGCTTTGCCGTTCAACTCAGTATTGTTCAGCATCCCTTCACCCTGCTTCATAATTAGGGTTTGCTCAACAAACCAAAAACATAACAAATTCAACGTGTAGGGCGTGGTTCATGGTATAATAAGTGCAAGGTTAGAAGATCTCAACGCC
>OMYT01000120.1 GCA_900315315.1 uncultured Eubacteriales bacterium
ACTATATAAAAACCGATTGTCTAAGCTGAAAGAACAAGCACCAGGCTTTCCCGGCTAACTCATGTTTAAAAACACGAGAATGCGCCGGTTATTTTTCAACGGATCCTGCGCTCCGCACAGCTCTTCTTAAGGAACTGCCCACGCGGTTTTCTCATCTCGCCGTTTCATCCTCGGTCGAGCGCAACGTGGAGATCAATCATGAGGACGCCAACAAAGGGGCCGCGCTCACGGCGCTGGCTTCCCGTCTCGGACTAGATCGCAGTCAGGTGATGGCCTTTGGCGACGGGCTCAATGATATCAGCATGATCCGCGAGGCAGGGATAGGCGTCGCAATGCAGAACGCCGTAGATGAAGTCAAGGCCGCTGCCGACCTGATCACAGGAAGCTGTGAGGAGAGCGGCGTGGCGGAGGTCATCGAACAGATCTTGTAGCAGTTCAATTCAATAGGGGTATTGTTATATAATATAGAAGACCGGCCGCAGCGAGTGCTGTGACCGGTCTTCTTATAGGGAGAGTTTACGTAAGATGAACTCAGTAAACCTTACTGATCAGATCTTTTTCCTGCGCCTGAACCATACGGTTCCGGCAAGCGCTCCGCCTGCCAGCAGCAGCATCAGTGCCCAGAGGGCTCCGTTTGCGCTGTCGCCGGTGCTGGAACCGCGCTTGTGATGTTTCTCCGGCGGATTGTAGGTGTTGGTGAATTTGATATCCGCGCTGTTCTTGTCTGCCTTCGCAGTCATAAGTGTGCCGGTTCCACCGGTGTGCGGAAGTTCTTCGCCTGCGCTATTGGTCACGAGCAATATATATGCGCCAGTTTCCTCATCGTAAGTAATACCATTTCCGCTTGAAGATAGTGTTGTACTCTCATCATATGTTATTCCTGATTTACTTACCGTTATGTTCACCGGTGATGTCTTTATGTTATAGCCAGCCGGCGCTGATGTTTCAACGAGATGGTAAGTTCCCAATGGAAGCTGCAATTCTGAAGAATTGTTGTAATAAAGCAAACCATCCGCTCCTGATTTGATGTCTTCAAAAAGTAATTCGTCTTCGCCTTCATCATCAACCTTATAGAGGTTAAAAACAGCATCCTGAAGATTTTTATTTGTGTCGGAAATATCTACTTTTCTTATTACAATCTTGATCTCCCAAATCGCATAGAGGTCGTTTGCATACACAATATTTCCATCTTCTTCCGTTGCACCTATATTATCTGCTGCTACGGCCTTCACCTGTGCTCCAGAACCAGTTGAAAGCGAATATTTGTTTGTTGAATCATCATATATCAGCCATGGTGTAGTCGCCTCTGCGCTAAGGGCCCACCCTTTAAACACAAAACCCGGACGGCTGAAATACTGGTTTGACCCTTCCAGGGAAACAGTCTTGTTGATTATTTCCGGATAGATAACGATCGTCGGATCCTCACTGTTATCTGTATGCACTGTCACATTACCATTTGTTTCCATTTCTGTCTGGCTGTTATACCCATTGCCATGGAATGTGATCTGTGTGACCTCTACCGGAATATCCTCAATCGGAACAAATACTGGATACAGCCAGATTTCTCTTTTATCATTTGCCATTTCGGATTGAATCAGCAATACATCACCAGCGTTATACATTGCTCCGTTATAGTACCAGCCTGTAAAAACGTATCCTTCAGGTGCCGAAATTGAGCCTGCAACAGAAGTATAAGATTTATCGATGTACTGGTTCTCATCTATCACCCTCTGCTGTTACACCGTCCTGACTGTATTTAACTGTATAAACACCAACAGATCTCCACACAGCCTTCAAATACGTATTTCCCGTTATTCCAGCATCAAAGTTATAAAGACCAATTAATTGCCCGGTTTCCTTATCAACTTCATACCAGCCCACAAATGAATAGGCCGTTCCATCGACAGCATATTTGGTTTCTGTATCTGTTGCTTCACCTTCATCTGTTGTGTAGTATGCTTTCCTGGTAGAAGGCTGTGTCCCATCCGGATCTTTTTCATTAAATTCATCATAGTGATAATAGTAAGCACCATCAGAGTTCTCAACGTACGGCCTCACAACATCGGTATATTCTTCAATGATCGACCCCTTCGTTTCCCAGAACCAGGTTGACTCCGTATCTGACAGAATTCCTCCATCAGGATCAACCTTTACCCAATAATAGATTGGATCCCATTTAATATATACAGGAACATCGTTGCCGGGCATTGTTTGCGTCCAGTCAAATTCGACTGTACACTCCACATCCGCATAATACTTTCCATCCCATTCATATTCCTGCGTCGGCGGTTCCAATGTAATATCTTCACCGGGCTTAACTGTCGAGAGAGATTCCTCATAATAAACTTGCTTGGAACCAAGTTCATCTACTAAAGTCCCATCATAAGTGTCAATAAATTTAACGGTAAATTGATTCCTTCTATAGTAAATCTCCATCCCATAATATACTATCTTATAAACGCCCGTCGAATTTTGATAAAACTTAACATTATTAGGATACAGTGCAAGCTCATCTGCTGCCGCCGCCTTTACCGCATTTAGATCCTGACAAATATTTCCTTCATCATCGCGAACATATTCCCATGCGTAACTCGGTATCCTTGCTGGCGGCGTCACCTTTGTCCATTGTTCTTCTTCACTCTCTGTCGATTCCGGAATCCCTTTTCCATTGGTATCTTCTACCGGTTTGAAATATGTCCGGTTCCCATTGACATCATCAAGGAACAAACGCACATGATCCACTACAAATTTTGCCGTATTACTGGGCACAGAGAAATTCATAGCGGTACAATTAGTATACCAATATGTTGATTGTGGTTCCGTTTCATATGTCTCTCCATCTGTATTCTGACGGTACTGCTCATAATGACTGTTGGCGGACTTAGAATGAACGTAAAACCTCTTTTCATGAATTGTGCTTGTATACTCATATGGATCGTACTCAGTCACCGCACTAAAACTGGTAGCGATATCCATAAGTGTTGTGCCATCCGTCCGAATTGCCATCCAAACATATCCTTCATAATCGCCTACATTAGGGAATGTATATCCGTACATTGAAATGGTCTGACCCTGCAGTCCAGTCATAACCAGCATTGTGCCTTCCAAATCTTCTTTATTAGCATATACTTCATTATCAAACCCCGGATTCGTCCCTACTGTCCCGCCATAATAAAACAGGTAACGAATCAAATCTCTGTCTATATAAACATTCAGCACGGAAGAGCCATCGGGTTGAACCCTCACGCTGGCGTCGCTTTTTATTGTGTTTGTCGTATATCCGCGACCGAGATCAAGGATTATCTCCTTTGAAAACGCAAACTCTGTTCCAACCGTTGCCGTGTAATTAGCCTGTGAATAATACTCATAGCTCTTAGTCTTACCCGTTGTATCTTCCCACACACTCTTATCGTCAGTAACATTTTCTCTCCAATATACAACTGTTACATTTGCAGTACCGGCATTCCAATGCGCATACAAAGTTGTATCAGAAGATATTGTTCCATTGAATTGATAAGCATCATCCGCTGTTTCTCCATCTGACAGATAGTCTGTATCTTCTGTCAGGAACCACCCAACAAACTCATGGCCCTGCCATTCCGGATCAGCTGTGGGTCTTGCCGAAGCTGTCGTTTGCCCGTTCAGAATATAAACAGGCGGGAAATACGTGGCGCCGCTGCCAGTTGGCGCGGAATAGAAATTCAGCCAATGTGATAAACGGAACACCGGATAGAATTCCATATCACTGTTTACTGTGACATTTGTATTCGATATTTCTGTCCTGCTATCAGGATCATCACTTGTTTCCAATGTTGATCCGGCAGTACTGCTCCATCCTGTAAAAACATAAGAAAGGCTTGTCACAACGGGATTGCCATCTTCATCATATTCCACAGTTGCATCCGGCGGGACTGCCTCCATCTGAGAAATGTCATATGTACTTCCATCATCCACCTGTATTCTTGAATATACCGGTGCTCCATCTATGGAATTATAGAAAGTAAGGTAATGCACATTACCATACACAGGTCTTAAATAAACCGTATAGTCAGGATATTTTCCTGTATCGCCTGATGTATTATCTTCATTCGCAATTTTGACAGTTGTTGCCGTAATCGTTGTTTCATCGGCTCCTGTACTTATGGAAATAGCTTCTCCAAAGTCAATCTCTTCGCCTGTCGCAACATAATTTTCACCATCCTTCAGGTAAATGAACCAGCCACGGAAAGTTTGATTTGATGCATCTATGGCAGGTATGTCGACCTGTTCAAGTGCTTCTCCATTTTTGATGATTTGATAATCAACTTTATTTCCAGAAGCATCTAAAAATTCAAACCTGCTTCCATCAGAATTTTGAAATGTATATTGTACTCTTGCTACATGATCCTCTTCTTCAAGATCAACAATTGCATAAATCGAAAATCCAGAGGTTTCAAAGCACACCGTGTTTACATCCACAGAAGGATCGATAACCTCTACTTTTGTTGATTCCGCAAAATGAACAACCTGAACATAATTTGTTTCTTCTGTATCCAGCAATCTGATTTGCACATCCACCGGTGCATTTAACGCTACTTTATTGCCGTTCTCGTCAATAATTTTGATATCAAGCAGCTTAATATAGTTGAGATCAGTAATGTTGCTGTCAACTGCATCTGCGGTTCTGGATACATATTCATAATAGTCAGTATCTGCTTCGGTAACTTCAGATACTTCAAGCTTTGCATTCTCCGGGATACCAGCTTCCTTATCGAAACTTACAACTACTTCATATGTGCTGCCATCACCGGTTGTAAACTGTGTCGTGATCGTCTCCGTCCCGACAATTCCATAAACGGAAAACTGATCGGACTCGAACTCGACCGCTTCGACAGCCTTTTCCGTACCCTCCGCTTCAGCATCAATCACTTCCGCTTTTTCTTCGTCCTCTTTGTTGAAGTGAATTGCTTCAACCGCTTTCGTCGTCTCGGTCTCAACCGTTTTCTTATATTCAATTCTGACCTTTACTTCCCCTGAAGGCTCAATTTCCCTGCCATCATGCACGAAGGAAATGTCATAAAATTTAGCAAAAGAAAGTCCGGTGTTTTCGTCATACTTGTCCTGCACCTGTTCCAACGCCTTCTGATAGTACTGGTCATAGATCTCGGGATCATCTTCCCTGGTGATCTCCTTGACCTTGAGTTCTACTCCCTCAGGGAACCCGGCGGATTCGTCAAAATCCGCATACACCGTATAGTTTTCAGCTTCGAACACAAGCCTTGCGGGTTCAATAACCGGCGCGGTTTCCTGTGCGGTCTCTCCCGCAGCCGCTTCACTTGCTCTTGCAGTTGTCGAATAAGCTGCATCTTCCGAAGTCTCATCGACTGCTTCTTCTATAGCCTGATCGTCCATATCCGCCGTGTCATCGGAAGTCTCGCCGGCATCCGCGGATTCCTCCTGTCCGGCTTCTTCATTTTCTATATCCGCTTCGCTCTCCTCCGTATCCACGGAAAGCAAATCATCTCCGGTTTCATTATCAACTGTCTCGTCGTTTTCTTCCGGTTCCACCTCTTCGGCAATCTCTTCACTATATGCCTGTGTGGATGCAGTATTCTCCTCAACCGCAAAGGCAGAAGCAGCCGGCGCTATGGTCGACACAATAAGGACTAATGCAGCTATCACAGAAACGGCCCTCTTCCGTTGCTTTGTCTTTCGGAAGAGCTCCATAATCTGTTCAACCATTTTCATTACGAAGTTCATTTTCATCTCCTCTTCTTTTGTTGGAATTGTCTCTGTTCTAGTGCACCGTCTCTGCCGATTCCGGACTAAACCGCTTGACAGTTATTTGGTATAATAAGGGACCACCTCATTGATGCTCCTTATCTCGATTCATTCTCAAGCCTGCCAGCAAACCGGCTGCTGCGAT
>OMYT01000103.1 GCA_900315315.1 uncultured Eubacteriales bacterium
ATCACCCTTTCCGGCGGCTGGATGCGCAACCCGGTCTCAAAGAAACCGGTGCACATAAAAGGAAAATCCGGCACGACCCCGCTGGTCGATACCGGACAGCTGTATAACGATTTTGACTGGGAAATCACCGGGAAATAACTCCCGGGTTATCGTTCCATTACTCCGCCGGGGCATCCGATACCGGGGTATCTACATTTTTGTAATACTCGTCCACGGCAGCAGTGAGTTCCTGAGGATCATAGAGTGTAGCCATGATGCTTCCATCCTCTGCTGTCGAGATCATTTCCACGTCCGGAGCAATACCTCCGTCAATGATTTCGTATTTTGAATTCGTCATGACGCTGCTGGAGGAGAATTGATAATATCCGCTCTCACCCGGCTGGGCGAGCAGGCAGAGATTGCATCCGCCGCCTCCGGAAGCAGCGCCCAACAGCGGAATCCCCAGTTCATGCGCCAGGCAGGGAGTCGTATTGCCGCAGGAGAAGGACATGCCGGAGATCATGATGGCATAGCGGAAGTCATATCTGACTTCCTGATCTTTTTCATCGATCACACCGTCCAGGTTCTTATCCGCTTCATAGCGTTCCTTTTTACGGGCGCCCGTGTTCGGATCGCAGTGATAGTAAAAGACATCCCCGTCATGGATCATGCTCAGGAGGAATCCCATCGTCTGGTCGCTCCCGCCGCCGTTGGTGGAAAGATCGATGATGAAATTCTCGCAGCGGTTCTCCTTTGCCATTTCCAGGGCCTCGTTCAGCGGTTTCTCTCCTGCTTTTGTGATAATCACATCATCGACGAACGCATCAAACTGGAAAACCGCGGTCCTGTCCAGCAGGTACAGGGAGGCCGCCACAGATCTGTCAGCGGCCGCCCATTGTTTCACCGGCTCGCCAAAGCCTTTGGTGCGAAGTTCGTCGAGCTGCATATAGATCTGCGGTTTAATCGCGTTCAGCCTTCCCACATTCATAAATACGTCGGCTGAAGCCTGGTCCTGGCCAAAAAGCCTTTGGTATTCCTTTGCAAACTCCGTCTGGTCACGGTTTTCATCATTCTCCAGCCTGGTCAGGAAGGCATTGCTGAAAGTGGAGTGTCCGCCGTCAAACAGGAGATTATCCAGCATGAACAGACCCTGTCCGTATTCCGCTTTGCTGGTGGAGGTCAGGTACTGTTTCATCAGTTTAAGGTCGATGCCGTTCATCGTCCCGCCTTCTTCAAGCGTCGCGTCCAGTCCCTGCGCCGCCAGCCTGGCAACGAACTCCTGCGATTCTGCCTGCACCGGCCTTCCGTAAAGGTTTTCCAGCAGGAACCGGAGTTCGTTATAGGCATAAGCCGCTGTATCCGCCTCTCTCGTGAGCGTATTGAAATACGTGTCTTCCTTTTCCTGCACAAAAGGCGTCGGACCCACGCCGGAAGCAGTGGCCCTCGACAGGTAGATCACGCCGTCAATGTAATAGGCATATGTCAGGCTCTGGTCAAGGATGTCGGACCAGGTGGAAAGCGGGATATACACATGTCCGTCCTCGGCATAAAGATCAATACCATATCCGGAAAGATCGTATACCAGCGCCGGTTCCTCGCCATCGGGCACCAGCACCGTCCTCACATAATCCATGATGGTAGCGTCTTTTTTTCCGACCGTAAATTCATTGTATTTCTCATAAGTCAGGGTATCTTTTGCGGTATCGACGGTCAGTGTGCTTCCGGTCTTACCCGTGTTTTTGTTTTTCCCGACAATGGTATACAGATCTCTGTCCCCCGTCAGGATATAGTCGGCATCCTCCTGATAGACGAGATCAATATACTGTTCCATGTCTACGTAGGGGACATTGGGCATATCCCCGCGGAACATGCAGGTAAGCTCCAGTTTCTTCGTTTCATCCCGGTCATAGGCAGTCACCTGCTTTTTGGTAAAGACCGGAGCTTCTGTAACGGCCGATGCTTCTGCCGCATGAGCAGTTTCTGCTGTTGCGGACAGCATACCCATCAGCATGCACAGAAACAGTACAATGGCAATCGATTTTTTCATCTTATCCTTCCTCTCTTTCTCTTTTCGCAAGTTTCTCAGGCAATGATGGTTAAGAAAATTGAAATTTACCGACGTATCAAAATGCCTTTCATATACTGCGTTTCATTATGCGCTCGGTATACTTCCATTACCTTTCAGCACAAACACCTGATTCGGATAATCAAATTCCACCGTCAGTTCACCTTCGCAGAAGCCGAATTTTCTGTACAGACTGCGGGGTGCAACACCTTTTTCATCACCTTCACGGAAGGTTGAAACGGTAATGTCCCGGTTTCTGTCCAGTTCATCCAGTGCCTTCTCAAGCAGCTTTGACGCGATTCCTTCCCTGCGGTATTCCGGGGAAACAGCCAGACAGCAGATCATGTTCCGGTTTCTGGAAAACAAAAGGACGCCGGTGATTTCTTCATCATTTTTCGTGCACAGCGCCTGCTTCTTTCCCATGAACTTCAGCACAGTCTGCCGATGCTCATCTAGAGCCTTTTCCGTTTCCAGTCCGGGAAAATTCCAGCTGACATGCCGGACAAGGTTCATCCAGCTTTCAATATCATCGGGGTTGCCAAAGGACACCTGTTCTCCTTCACAGAAATTCCTGTCTGCAAGCCGTTTCACACCGGAAGCCTGCTGATCAACGCCGGGATTCCGGTTTGTCATGACAGCACCGATCTCTCCGGTCCGGCAATGCATTTTCAGTATGCATTGTCCGTTTTCTCCCCAGCCCTGGGAGATCAGCGTATCATGATCTCCGATAAACAAACCGAGGCCTGTCCAGGAGAACTTTTCTGCAGGTTTCACCATTTCCCGAACCGTTTTTTGCTTCAGGAATCCGCTTCTGCCATCATACGCCTTCATGAATTCCCTTGCGATGATCAGCAGCTCTTCCGGCGTGCTCCACAGCCCGGATGCCGCAAGATCGGGTACAGCAGGGAATCTTCCCGGGATGGGCAGACCTTCTTCATCATAACCAGTCGCCATCCTGTTTTCAAAGCAGGCCATATTGCCGGGCGTTGCAAAGAAAGTACTGTGTAAGCCCAGCGGATCAAACAGAATATCCCGGGCAATCTTGTCAAATGGTTTTTGCATCATTTCCTGCAGCATCTGCTGCAGGACACAGTACCCGGCATCCGAATACTCAAAAGCTTCTCCCTGCGGTTTTTCTGCTCGGACCGGGCGGCTATTGTAAGCTGTTTTACCTTCCAGGATATCCACCAGGCTGATTTCCGGATCGTTTCTGCGGAGCCCGTAAAAGCCATCCTCTCCGTCAATAATTCCGGCAGTATGGCACAGGACCGACCGGATGGACACATTGCTTTCACTCCCGTCCAATGTGCGTAGTTTCCATTGTTGCAAATAATGATTAACAGGACGATCAATATCTATAACGCCCTGTTCATGCAGTTTCATGACGCATATCGCGGTAATGAATTTTGAAATGGAGCATGCTGGGAAAATGGTTTCACTGTTCACCGGCGTATTGCTTTCCAGATTCGCAACGCCATAGTATTCAGCTGTTGCTTTTCCACCTGCTTCTGTCCAGGCACATCCGATTCCGGGAAAGATTTCCCGTACATTCCCGTATTCCATGATGCCACCCCTCCTTTCTTCAGGATGAAGTTCCTGTTTTTTTATACAGCAGTCTGAAATGATTCTGGCCGTCCTTGCTGGGAATGGTGTTGCAGGTGACTCCGCCTTTGAGTTCGTCCATTTCAGAAGCCATCATGACGAGCATCATCATGGGAAGGTCGACATCATTGGCTGCGCTTTCAGCCGTCAGTTCGAATACACAGTAGCGCTCTCCCGCTTCTTTCAACAGGGGCATTTCCCTGATCCATTCAGAGATATGGGACCATCCGTGGCGCTCGAAAATTACAGCAGCGTCTTCCGGGACTCCGTCAGGTTCTTCTGTCCCGTCAGGATTGACAAGGATTCTGCCGGCGGAGTCCAGATTGCCTTCCTGAATGGCCCGGATCACATTCTCAGCTCCGCTTACCGCCTGATCGTCCATTGTCAGGGGAACGGTTTCCAGTGTTTCTCTGTTTTTTGCCAGCATGTCAGCCAGTATTGCGTGGGCTTTTGCCGTGATCTCCGTCCTTCGGTCCATATCTGCGCCGAATTCTTCCCAGAGAACCGGGTTGTTCAGGTGCTCATCCACAAACACGATGATTGTGCTGACCAATTTCTGCATATCCATCGTTTCTTTGAGATAGGATCTTTGTATTTCCCGGATCCGTTCCAACTTCTGCTGCTGTTCTTCGATCTTCCGCTCAAATGCTGCCATCAGGAGATCGTCATTTCCCGGAAGAAGTGCCTTGATTTCTTCAATGGTAAAATCGGCCTGCTGCAGGTTTTTGATCTTCACAAAAAGCATGGCCTGCTCTTCTTCATAGTACCTGTAACCAGTCCATTCATCAACCTTCGCCGGCGTAAGCAGGCCGATACGGTCATAGTACCGCAGCGTCTGGGTGTTGCATCCGCAGAGTTTCGCGAACCCCTGGATCGTGATCATATCCCAACCTCCTCACGGGGAAGGTATCATTGCAGTTAAGTGCAAGGTCAAGACCTTTTTTTATTTCTTCCTGCACCGGAAAATTCAAAGTTATTCCCGCAAACCATTATATCATACAGGTGATTCAATGGATATAACAAACGCCATTATGGACCAGGAACTCGGCCGCTCCGCCTTCACGGTAGAGCGGCTTACTTATACCCGGACCGCTGAAGGGACGACATCGCGAAGCGTGACCCACCAGGCGATGGGCTGCGTGCATCCGGGAACGCCGGAGATGATCCGGCTGCTGCCGGAAGAAGAGCGCCATGAGGAATTCATCGCAATCTATACCGATTTCGCGCTCTTGCTGGGATCAGACCACGGATCGACCTATACCGGCCCGGTGAAGATCATTGAATGAGACGATTTTTAAAGCTCTCTGCGCCTGCCTCGGCCTGTCGCCCTCTTCAGCGCAGGCCCTCTCCCTGATCCGCCAGGCATACACCGAACCGGAAAATACTCCGCAGCCGGCACGATCCGCGGACGTGATCTATTGGTCTCTCTCCCCGGAGCAGGACACAGACCCGGCATCCTATAACGAAACCGCCGCATCTTCCGGCTCCCATAAGCCGACGGTCCATCACTACCTTCCGTATCAGCTTCTGATCGTCTGTTACGGCCCCGGCTGCGAGGCTTATGCCCACAAGATCCGATCTTTCCTTTATCTGGACGGCGCAGGCCTGCCGCGGCAGATCCTGCGCAAGTCCGGCATCTACCCGGTCCCGGATCCGCCCGCGCCCCAGCTCCTCTATGAGCCTGAAGGCTCCCTCTGGCGCCGCCGCGCAGATCTCACAATCTCCCTGCGCATCAAAGATACGCTGATCTACAGTGCATCCCGCAACTCTATCACTACCGCCCCCGCGGTCATCATCCGGAAGGGCTGACCCTTCCGGTGTCATCCCGAGCTTGTCGGGGTTCGGCGCGCCCGGAAAACTGTCCAGTGGACAGTTTTCAGCAGAGAACGGGCGGCAGCCCAGGGCAAATCTCCCCGCCGCACTTTGAACATTAATCTCCGGAGGTTATATCTATGCTGTCCGTAAACCCCATCGCCCGCGTTGTCGTCAACGCTGTCCGCTCGTCCGCTTCCCCGGCATCCTTCGATACCGGTCTGCTCCTGATCAAGGACACGAGCTTCACCGACTCCCGCAGGCTGGCGGCTGTAGACGATTCCGCCGCTGCCATTGCCCAGCTGACGTCTTGGGGCTTTGCTTCCTCATCTGAGCCTTATAAGGCCGCGGTGAAATACTTCGCTGCTTCGCCTTCGCCTTCGCGCCTGCTGCTGTCCTGTTATCTGACTTCGGAAACGCTCGTGGAAGCCCTGACGGCAGTGCTGGATGTGACGGCTTCCTTCTACGGTGTCGCGCTCGGCCAGACGGAAACGGACGCCCGGATTCTGGCACTGGAGGAATTCATCTCCGGCCTCGATCGGCCGCTGATGCTCTTTGTGCCAGTGATCGGGACCGCGTCTGCCGTCGTTGCCTCCGGCAGCCTGCTGCAGACGCTGTGCAACCGTGCTTCACAG
>OMYT01000163.1 GCA_900315315.1 uncultured Eubacteriales bacterium
TTTTTTTCTTCGCCATCCTGGGGTATATAGCAAAGTAAAACGACCTAATGAATTAAGCCCGACCACCGTCATGGTGGCCGGGTCCATCAGCTTTCTTCTCATTGTTTCCAGTGTTTTAGCTCTGACAGCCATGCATCATACTGCCTGCGTCTTTCTTCAACATCCAGTCCTTCGGGGTTCGGCATGTGCTCAATCAGGAAATCCAGCAGCGCGTCCTTTGTCGGGTATGCATACTTTCCATCAGCGTAACACCATTTGCAGTAATCCTCATTGAAGAAGCCGTCCGGTTCTCTGCTGATATTTTCATCTTCGTTCAACGGCATCCCGCAACACTGGCAGAACAGCTGTCTCGGAGAACCCAGCAGGGTATTGATCGATACGTTATATTCCCGGCTCAGCAGCTTCAGTGTTTCCGTATTCGGCTGGGTTTCTCCGGTCTCCCACCGGCTGACAGCCTGCCGCGTCACCAGCACCCGCTCTGCCAGTTCCTCCTGGGTCAGATGATGCTTTTCCCTGAGATCCTTCAATAACTCACGCATTGCCATGGTTCAATCCCCCTGTCGTTTGTTTTCAACCACATCATAAACCGCGCAGGGATCCGGCGCAAGCAACTGTCTGTTGCTTCTGCCGGATCCGCCTGCATGCAGGCTGAAGAACATGATCAGTATTCCATCACATCTATCTTTTTCTGCAGTGTTCCTGTATGCTATGTCCTGCTGTTTGATTAACGATTTCCTGCATTACCATCAGCGCTTTTTGAATAGTAAACCAAATCAGTATCACGCTTCACTTCCGAATATCCCAGTTTGGTGTAAAAGGCGTTCGTCCGGGTATTCCAGGCGGGGGTATCGAGCGTAAAAAACTTTACATCAGGGAACAGATTCTCGATTTCCCGCATCATAAAGAGACCATACCCTTTCCGAAAGTGCTGCGGATCGATGAACACTCTTCCGATGTTCAGCGTGTCTCCCTCCCGGAACAGGATTGCACCGCCGATGATCACTCCGTTCTCATTAGCCAGTTTGAATAAATGATTCGTTCTGGCCATTCTGACATGGAACGAGACAGACTGATACCCGGGCGGACCGCCTGAGGAGGCTGCTCCCGCCTTTACATCACTGTCGAAAGCCTGCCTGGATATGCCGGTCAGCACCAGGGCGTCTGAGGTTCCGGCTTTCATAAACTGTAAATCCACAAAGTTGCCCTCCTGTCCTTTACCTGCAGGCCATATATTACTCCAGCCATTAAATCACAACACAAACTTTAGCACTCACACTGCTGAATGTACCTTAGGTTTTTGTGGTCAAACAGTTTCCTCACTTTTTCAGGATGCTTCCGGAGCTTGCGCATGAAACTGTGGGTTTTCGACTTCAAATCTTTCTTGTTATGTGGCAGTTTCCCTGAGTGAACACTTTGTTTCAGATTGTGGTTCAAATACTCATCCGGATTAATCTCCGGTGAATACGGGGAGGTGTAGAATACTTCGATCTGGTCCTTATGTTCATCCAGCCACTCCTGAACAAGTTTCCCGTGATGTACACGCAGATTGTCAACAATAAGCAAGACTTTTCGCGCGGAATCTTTTATCAGGCGTGTCATGAACTCAATGAACCGCTGCTGCGTCATGTTGTCCTCGTAGCACATGAAGCGACAGGTTCCCATGTTATTAATCGCTGAGATCATATTGATCTTCTCGAGCTTGGAAAACGAAGGAACCGTAGGTGTTTTGCCTTTCGGAGCGAAGCCGCGAACATGGTATTCCTGATTATTGATGCCAGTTTCATCACCCCAGTAGATTTCAGCGCCTTCCTTCTTCGCTTTCGCGGCAATAGCCGGATATGTGTCGTTCATGAAAGTCTTAAGCTTGACATCGTCCTGGCTATATGCTCTCCTTGTCGGCCGTTGGCATGTCATGCCCCATCGATCCAAGTAATTAGAAATGGATCTGACAGGAATAGCAATACCATACTTGTTCTTGATCAGTTGCTGGATAGCTGCGCGTGTCCACAGGCATGCGGCAATCTTTACTTGATCAGGACACTTGTCAATGATGATACGCTGGATTTCCTTCTCCTGCTGTGGAGTTAGAGCCCGCTTTTCACCGAGCTTTCGGCCTCTTGTCTTCTCCTTGACGCTGTGCATACCCTCCTTTTTGTACGCACGGATTATGCGACTTACACCCTGATAGGAGATGTTCAGCAAGTCAGCAATTTCAGCTTCCTTTTTACCTTTGTTATGCAGACGAATTGCCTGCTCCTTAATGGTCTTCCTGGTCTCTGGTGAGACCTTCAAAAGATGTATCGTATCCATGTGTTAATTATAACACACATAAGAAACTTTGTCGACGTTTATTTGCCAAAGTAATATCTCTTCCTGACAGCATCTGTCATTTAATAGAAGGTAAAGCCTGCAAGCATGAATGCAACGCTCTGCGCGGCTCAGAAATATATTTTTTTGATGACTG
>OMYT01000102.1 GCA_900315315.1 uncultured Eubacteriales bacterium
GGATCAAGATTCCGTATATCGCGCAGTTCTCGGAAGTCAGATTCCTTTATCCATCTACCGTTCGGTATATGGATGGAATCTGACTTCAGAGTGGAGAGTTAAGAGTGAAGAGTGGAGATAAAAAAGAAAGAAGGGAGTTTTTTCCATGTTGATTCTTTCCCGTGTATGTGCGGAATTTTATGACAAACACAACAACCTGCTGGACCGGATTACTCCGAGGGATCTGGGGAGCTTCCGGGAAATTTCGGACGCCGTCAAGCAAGATCCGCTGTTTCAGATGCTGGTAGACGACGGGTCTATCAAGTACCCGGCGGATGATGCGAAGGACAAGGCTCTGGAGCAGGATCCTTTCGCCGGAACTACGGCGGAAGGAAAGGAGATTAAGCCGAAGACAGCCGCCAAACCGAAGGCGGCTGCCAAAGCGAAAACTGAATCCAAACCGGAAGAAAAGACCGAAACCATGACGGAAAAAACGACCGTGAATGAAAACGGCGGTATCAAGACCTAAAAATGACAGGGAGTGAAGCTTCGTGACCCAGGCAGATTTTACCTCCTTTTACCCTCAGTTCACCGGCTTCACTCCTGCCATCGTCCTGAGCACCTATATTGCCCAGGCGAACGCCCGCTTTTCTTCTTTCTCACCTGAGGATGCGGAGGAAGCGCGGCGGCTATACACCGCTCATCGTCTGACGCTCTATGCCCGTGTCGCGCTGCCGGAAAACACTACACCGAGTAAAGCGGCCATTGCTGCGGCCGGGCAGAGCCAGCAGAAGATTGCGAGCAAAAAAGTAGGGGAGGTCTCCGTGACGTATTCGTCCGGGACCTCCTCTACTGCTTCTGTCAGTACAGATCTGGCAGATCTGAGTGAGACATCTTTCGGGCTGCAGCTGCTGAGTTTATTGAACCTATACAGCATGACAAGATATGTACCATGATCACATTGAAGATTACCGAAACAACGAAGAAACTTCAGGACCGCCTGCAGTGCCTGCAGTACCTGGCAACACACACCGTGGAGGTTGGTTTAACCAGTACGGCCAGCGAGCGCTCGCGGACACTGCTGGCGATTCATGAGCACGGCGCCCCTGCGATGCACATTCCCGCGCGGCCGGTGGTGAAGCCCGCGCTGGCGCAGGAATCCACCCGGGCGGAAATGTCCGCCGCGATGCTTTCCGCCTGCGCTGCCGCGAACAACGGCAACCTGTCCGCCGTCACTTCCGCCCTGGAAGATGCCGGCCGGGCCGGCGTGGACGGCATCCACGCCTACATCGACAAGGGAATACCGCCGCCCAACAGCCCGATCACCCTTTCCGGCGGCTGGATGCGAAACCCGGTTTCCAAGAAACCCGTGAAGATAAAAGGAAAGTCCGGCACGACCCCGCTGGTCGATACCGGACAGCTGTACAATGATTTTGACTGGGAAATTGCATCGAAATAGACGGCTGTTTATCCGGCTGAGTTTTCGTTACTCAATATTCCGGACTACTTCCACCGTGATGCGGGAAAACGGATCCAGCAGTTTTTTGAGACGCCGGATGTCCTGATTGATTGTTACAAGGATTACGATGGCATCCCTGATGGCCATCGTACCAAAAAATGAAATGATTGCCAGAAGCACTTGATCCAGGTAAACCGAAAGAAAGACTCCAATGACACTGAGCACAATACCGATGATGAGTTCCCATATAACTCTCCGGTTGTTTCTGCTAATCTGCCTGTCAAATTCATCCTGGTCTTTTCTGACGGCGCGCTGGAGAATTTCGAAAAACCTCTCCTGATCAATCGGGCAATCCGTAATGATCTGCAGGGTATTGTGGGGACTCTGCTGAAATTCCGGATCTTTGCAGAACGATTTCATGTAACTATAAACCCCGTCATTGATCCGGGTTCTGGAAGGATCATAGGGGTTGTATAAATCGGATTCATTTTTGATGCGCAACTGGATCATCGTTTTTCTCCCTGGCTCATGGCTGTCTTTCACTCCCCGGCTTTTGCAGGGAATTGCCCGGCATTCCGGGATGAGCATTTTTTATCAGCTTCCAATGATACCATGATTTCCCGGAAAATGAAACAGAGAACAAACGCCTATGATGACCGGACAATAGTGAATCATACTAAAAAATCATACAGGTGATTCAATGGATATAACAAATGCAATCATGGACCAGGAACTCGGCCGCTCCGCCTTCACGGTGGAGCGGCTTACTTATACACGGACGGCTGAGGGGACGAGCAGCCGCAGTGTGACCCACCAGGCGATGGGCTGTGTTCATCCCGGAACCCCGGAGATGATCCAACTGCTGCCGGAGGAGGAACGCCATGAGGAATTTATCGCGATCTATACCGATTTCGCACTGTCCCTGGGATCGGATCACGGATCGACCTATACCGGCCCGGACAGGGTGCATTGGAACGGGGGAACGTGGAGGGTTGTGCGGGTGCGGGACTGGGCGATGTTCGGATATTATCAGGCGTTGGCGGTGAAGATCATTGAATGAAACGATTTTCAAGGCGCTCTGCGCCTGCCTCGGGCTGTCGCCCTCTTCGGAGCAGGCCCTGTCCCTGATCCGCCAGGCATATACCGAGCCGGAAAACACTCCGCAGCCGGCCCGCTCTGCTGACGTGATCTACTGGTCTCTCTCTCCGGAAGAGGGGAGCGATCCGGCTACCTATAACGAGACTGCCGCATCTTCCGGATCACATAAGCCGACGGTGCATCGGTTTCTGGCTTATCAGCTGCTGGTGGTTTGTTACGGTCCGAGCTGCGAATCTAATGCCCGGAAGATCAGATCCTTTCTGTATATCGACGGGGCCAACCTGCCGCGTGGGATCCTGAGAAAGGCAGGGATCTACCCGGTCCCGGATCCGCCGGCACCCCAGCTGCTCTATGAGCCGGAAGGATCTCTCTGGCGCCGCCGCGCGGATCTGACGATCCCGCTACGCATCAAGGATACGCTGATCTATAGTACATCCCGAAATGCTATCACTTCCGCCCCAGCCGTCATTCTCCACCGCTAGCGGAACTTTTTCACCCATTCCGAAATACCAGCCGTTCCACATAAAAAGGCGCAGACCGCATTGCGATCCGCGCCTTGCAAAAGACGGGGTTATAGAAATTTTACTTCATGATAACCAGCACCGGAATATCTGAGAAGTAAGGCTGAGTGATGATCGTGCCTGCAGGCATATCACGGGTAATTAATTTATCTATTGTCTCCTGATCAGGGGCCTTGTTTTCACTGGTGAGTGCTTTTTCTTCATCCGTCATCGTCTCCTGAAGTTTGGCATTTCTTGCATCCAACTCTTCCTGACTGGGACTGGCTTTGTCACGGTTGCGCTCCGCCAGAGTTTCGGACGCACCACAGGTCCAGAAGACGACGTCCACCGTACCCTCGGACAGGGCCAGGGCCCGGCCGATGCTGTCGACCTGCACCAACTCAATATTCTTTTGCAGCCGTTTGCCGATTTCCGCCAGCACAGCAGTGTTAAATCCGGCAAAGCTTCCATCCGCGGCCATATAGTCCATGGGCGGCAGGGAGCCGGTTACGGCGACTTTAATGGGATTACCTTCAAACTTTTCGAAAGCGATAGCTTCCGGTTCTCCGCCTTCCGAGACCTTGATGATATGCTCGTCGATCAGCTTCTGCAGGGTGCCGTCTTCCTTCATGGCCGTGATCTGCGCATCGAATTCATCGCGCAGGGCGGCATTTTCCTCCTTCATCATGAAGGAGTAACCGTCGCTGAGTGTGCTGATTGCCAATTCAGAGATCCCGGTCGCCTTTTCCGGATGATACTCCAAAGACATCTTCAGCCCGTCGTTAGTGGAACAGAGATACCTGGCCGTATAATAGGGTACTTTGATGGAGTCGAGTTCTCCGGACTGAAGAGCCATCAGCATGGTGTCCAGTGTGTCATAGAAGTGTACTACACGTGGGGAATCGTTCTGGCCCTGATCATTTTCCGGAACAAATACGCCATTTAGGAACAGAATTTTAAGTATGGGTACCCGAACAGATTCGCTGACTGCTTCGTCTTCTTCTTCCGTCATGTTCAGGTAGGACAGTGTACCGCCGTTTTTACTGTCCGCCAGGGCACCGCAGGACAGGCCCAGCATCATCAGGGCCAGGAACATCGCAATTGCGGAAATCAGGTGTCTTTTTTTCATTCTGATAATCTCCTCTTTTTGTATTGAATATGAACTCCTGTATCGGAGTGTATTCCGGAACGATGAATATGCGGAGCTTTCCGGAAGCAATCCGCAGATTTTGAATTTATTGTCATCGGAGAAATTATATATGGAATCAAATCTTTCTGTCAAGCAACTTCATTTACGGAGGTTATGCCTATGCTTTCAGTCAATCCCATCGCCCGCGTTGTCGTCAACGCCGTCCGTTCTTCCGCCTCCCCGGCATCCTTTGATACCGGTCTGCTCCTGATCAAGGACACAAACTATGCCGATTCCCGCCGCCTGGCGACGGTCGACGATTCCGCCGCCGCCGTGGATCAGCTGACGACCTGGGGCTTTGCCTCCTCGTCTGAGCCCTATAAGGCCGCAGTGAAGTACTTTGCTGCCTCGCCTTCGCCGTCCCGTCTGCTCCTGTCCTGCTATCCTTCTTCCGAGACCTTGGTGGAAGCCCTGACAGCGGTGCTGGATGTGACGGCTTCCTTCTACGGTGTTGCTTTCGGGCAGCCGGAAACGGATGCCCGGGTGCTGGCCCTGGAGGAATTCATCTCCGGCCTGGAACGGCCGCTGATGTTCTTTACTCCGGTCATCGGAACGGCGTCCGCGGTTGTTGCCTCCGGCAGCCTTCTGCAGACGCTGTATAGCCGAGCTTCGCAGCGGACCGTTCCGTTCTTCTGCGCGGCGGTTTCGGATGCCGCCGCCCTGATGGGTACCGCCATGGGGCTGGAGCTTTCGCACCCGGCGTCGGCCTTTGCCCTGTGCTACAAGACGATTAACGGGGTTCAACCGTCTTCTCTGACCGAGACCGAAGCAACGGCCATCAAGGGCCTGAACGGGAACGTGTACCTGACCCGGGGCTATACGCATCTGTTATTGGAAAAAGGCACCGTTTCTTCCGGTGCCCGGTACGACGAGATGCTGTATCTGGACAAGATCGCGGACGACCTGCAGAACGCGGCGGT
>OMYT01000100.1 GCA_900315315.1 uncultured Eubacteriales bacterium
ATCTTCGAGTCCTTATAGTCCTCAAACAACTTTGCCAGCCCATCTATTCCAGCCTGATAATGCTTGACCAGAAAATAAAGGTCATATGCATCCTTTGATTTTCCCCTGCCCATAGCTGCAGTTTTCATGACAAAGTATGGCACAACAGCAATCACATTAACCCTTACGACATCCATCGCCCCGTCTGTTCGTTCCGCTTCGATCCTTACTGTCTGCGGATCGAACTCAAACGCGAAATTTCCACCTGTCGCCTTCAGCGCTTTTACACCCTGTACATGTTGGCTCCTTTTCTTTTTCTGCGTTCCGCCATACATCCCCGCCAGGATATCTACATCAACGTCATACGAAATTCCATCAACCTGCACCTGCTTCACAAAAGAAAAATACTTCTCGGGATGCTCCTTGTATCCGTTTCGCAGCAATATTTTGGCCATAGTCAGGTATCCGTTGTCTTTCAGCTTTATGTGGTTGATCAGCACATCCACATCAATACTACCGACATGCCCTTCACCCGGGAACATCAGATCCGGAACCCATCCTCCGACGATGCGAATATCATCCCGGTACTCATTGAACAGATTTACCAGTTCCACAAGCACCCGATGGGCTGCTTCTTTCTGCCCTTCACTATAATCAAGGCTGCTTCTTAATTCTTCATCACGAATCATTTACAAATCTCCTTTGAAAATACAGCCTCTGCCATTTCCTCTCCCCTCCCTTTCAGCTGCATGCAGTCAAGATATACCTGTACCGGTGAGGCAACCCTGCTTTGGTTGATTTCCCTGCAGTCAACAAATACTTCATCGCTGTCAGCTATATACACAGTAACATTGGCTCCTGAATCGACTTTCTTACATTCGGTCAGATTCAGGAAATCTGTTATATCTTTCCTGTCAACCCAGACATGAGCCTTTGTGTACCTTACAACCGGTGCATATCTGACACCCCCAGAAAAACCGGTAAGGCAAAGTGACACTCCATTATTCCGGTAAGCCGCATAACACTTTTCTTCAAAGCGTGGAATGCTTTCAATCGTGTAACAGCTTATGGCTTCAGGGATTTCATAAGCGCGGCTCCATTCTTTCATGAGGGATTCCGCATCCGTGATATGAAGCCCGGAGGAATCCATCACCGCCCATGATTGCTCGCACAGATATGTCTTAACCCTTGAGACCATCCCAATGCTACAGCCAACTTTCTCTGCAAGTTCTTTTATCTTCCATCTCTTTGACACATCCTTCATCAGTTCCCGGAGTATAAGGGAAGTGGTTTTTGCGGAAGACTTGAATATTGTTTTAGCATGGTTTTCTACTGGATAACGATTTGGATTCCCCTTATTAGAAATATAGATACTGTCCATTTGAATCAGACAGTTTCCGGACAGATCACAGTATCCCACACCGTATGTCTCACAAATCTTTGCAGAGGCATCGCTTATGTATGGAGCCATAATGATACAGTATAGCTGCCCATTCGACTGACTGACCACTTCTTTTACGGAACTGGGGACTGCCCGTTTTAGACAGGTAACATGGATTTCAAAGCTCCCGCTTCCCCGCTCTTGCAGAATCACAGTGAAACCATGTTCCGACTCATCCGCAATCTGTATGTCTTCTACAACCGGAACCCTTCCGAGAAGCTCTTTCAGAACCGAAATGGATTCTATCATCTGGCCTTTCACTGTATTCACCCCCTTCAATCAATTATTGAAACCTATCATATCAGTAAAATATAATAATTTCAAGAGATGTTTCACTGTATTCTCATATTTCAATATAATATTGAAACATGAGAATACAGTGAAATAATTCAAATGACAATTTGCTTGTACATGTGCATTCCAATCTCAGTTCTCTATTGCCTAATTAAGAATTATCCACTTGTTTGCTGCTTCCTAACTTGGATACTCCAGAAACTAATGGCAAACCTTCAAATCTCTAATCTACGCTTATACTTCCGCGCAGGCGTAAGTGCAAACTTTCAAATCTTTAACCTGTACTTACAATCCCGGAATCAAACCGCCTCACAAGCCCAAAGACTCTGAACAAATTACCTCAGAGGTCCCTCATAGGTCTTAGAGGTCTTCCGGGGTCCCACACTCACGACACTTTTGCATGAATGTATTTTTGATTTGGACAGTGTCCGAATTTTGTCTAATTCTTTTTGCGCCGGAACTCAATATAATACTCTTAATCACTCGAAATACCAGAGTGATTGAAAGGAGTATCCAAATCATGCGCAATCTGATTGACCAGACCGAAAAAGCTGCTGTAGAAAAGCTGATTGATCTGCTTCTGCAGAAACTGGACATTGACGGAAATCTTCCTAAAGAAGAGCATAAAAAGCGCCGTACGGAGACATATCTTCGGATCCTCAAGCTGTCAAAGCACTTCTATGGCGACGCTCTTACCGAGGACAAGTACCGTTCACTGTTCCGTTATATCAGCGACCCGGACAAACGATGGATGCGCGTGATCGGCGATCTCCTGGATCAGACTGACCCCGGTTATGCCCGACAAGCACTTATCTCCCTCGGCTTTGAGGGCTTCTTCCGGGGAACGCGCACAATTCGTGAAAACCGGAAGCGCTATCAGTGCAATATACCGTGGCTGATCCTCTTTGATCCCACTATGGCCTGCAATATGCATTGCATCGGCTGCTGGTCAGGCACATACGGCCACAAAGATAATCTGACTTATGAAGAAATGGACCGGATCGTCAGCGAGGGCAAAGCGCTCGGTACGCATCTTTATATGCTCACCGGCGGAGAACCGCTTGTGCGCAGGACAGACATTCTGCGCCTTTGTGAGGCGCACAGGGATTGCTTTTTTGCCATCTATACCAACTCGACGCTGGTCGATGAGGCGCTCTGCAGGGAAACGCTTCGCCTTGGCAATATTCTCTTCCTTCTCTCGATAGAGGGCACACCACAGACCAATGACGCAAGGCGGGGGGATGGACACTTTGCGGCTGTCATGCGTGCAATGGACCTGCTCCGCGCGCACAGGATCCCGTTCGGAATATCTGTCTGTTACACAAGTCAAAATATTGACGCCGTCACAAGCGACGAATTCTTCCGTTTTGTATCCGAAAAAGGAGCACGCTTCGGCTTCTACTTCCACTACATGCCCGTCGGCAACAATGCAGTGCCGTCTCTCATGCCCACTGTGGAGCAGCGCCGCAGAATGCTCGAGCGCATCCGTTACGTGCGGAGCAGCGAGTGCGATCTTCCCTTCTTCCCCATGGATTTTCAGAATGACGGTGAATATGTGGGCGGATGCATTGCGGGCGGACGCAACTACTTCCATATCAACGCGCACGGAGATGCGGAGCCATGTGTCTTTATCCACTTCTCCGATTCCAATATCCGGGAGAAGTCAATCCTTGAGATGCTGCAGAGTCCGCTGTTCATGGCTTATCACGAGGGCCAGCCCTTTAACCGGAACCATCTTCGCCCTTGCCCTATGCTGGAAAACCCCCGGCTTCTGAGGGATATAGTGAAGCGGACCGGCGCTGTTCAAACCAACCTGGAATCCGAAGAGTCCGTGGAGCACCTATGTGCCAAGTGTGATAACTACGCCGCCGAGTGGGCGCCTGTCGCGGATGCGATCTGGAACGCACAGGAACACAGAACGCCTGCTTATGAAAACTACGCGCCGCAGAACCGTTCCGCCAATACTGTTCCACGAAAGGATTCATAATGTCTGCTTCCCGAGACACCAAAAAAACCCTTGCGGATGAGCTTCGGCGATTAATGATGATTTATCCCTTTGAGCAGATCACGGTGACACAGCTATGTAAAGGCTGCGGTGTCAACCGCAAAAGCTTTTACTACCATTTCAGGGATAAGTATGATGTGATCAATTGGATCTTTGACACAGAAATGAACAACATTATCGTTGACAGTTCTTCTCTTTCCGGATGGGTCCATCTTACCTGTATCTCCAACTACTTTTATGAGAACAGGTATTTCTACAAAAGAGCCCTGGAGATCACAGGCCAGAATTCTTTTTCCGAACACTTCAGGGATGTCATGTTTCAGGGGGTAAAGAAGGATTACCATTCCGAGATTGGATCAGCTGAAGTTACAGATTTTCAGCTCAGCTTTTTCACAGATGCGATCGTCATGGCTTTCCACAGGTGGATCCAAAGCAAAAGCTGCATGATGCCCGATGAGTTCATGAGACAGCTTTGGCAGTGCGCAAAGGTGATTCAGTCGATCACATTGGAGTCAGAGGACTGACCCCAATGTCATGATCGAGGAGCAGCCGACCTCTGGGGTGGTTTGTCCACACCTGAGGACAAATTACCTCAGAGGTCCCTCTATTTCCCTTCGCCCGGAAGCTTTTCTTCCCTTCAATTCTTGCTTTTATCGATTTACTGCACTTAATTTGGTTGTAGTTCAGCATCATTTCTTTCTTCACTATATATATCTAAGATTTTCTCGGAATTTATGTATTTTTTGAGAGTTTACGTGACCAAATGCAGTAAGCCGAAACAGATGAGTCTATTTTGCGCATAAATAATCAGCTACAATCTTATATGGCACTAGAAAAATCTCTCGCCTTCCTGCAGTTTCTTGACCGCTTTATGCTTTGCTTCATTGGAAGAGTGGGTATATGTATTTCGCGTCGTTTCAAAATCAGCGTGCCCCATTATTTCCTGTAAGGCCTTATCATCCGGACCACACTCGTGAAAGCGGGTGCAGAATGTATGTCGCATGTCATGTGTTGAAAAATCCGGAATCAGAATGGGCTCACGTTTTTCCTTTTCCGCTTTCCGCCGCTCCTCCCTATTATAATGATTCACCACCCTGTGAATAGCTCTGTTGATTGGGCCCTCATGATATGCGCCCCCGTATCGATTCTTAAAGATAAATCCCGACCAGCCTTCTACTTCCGCAGTACAGAATCCAGTCACTGATTGATAGGCATATTCAGCCTGCAACGCATTATATACCTCGTCATGCATGGGAATGATCCTGCATCCCTTTTTTGTTTTAGGTGTCAGAACATGTAAGCGCGTTTTCGTATCGCCTACCCAACGTTTATATACAATATGGTGATTGATGCTGATCTCACGCTTTTTTAAATCAGCATCTACCCATCGGAGTCCGCACAGTTCACAGATCCGCATTCCTGTACCGATGAGCACAGTCAGAATAGTGAGCCAGTGATAAAATATCGGGTGGCTCTCCACAAAATCCAATAATGCAATTGCCTGTTCTCTGGGCAGCACAACTCTTTCCTTTTTTTCGTATGTCCAACTCCCACATAATTCCTTCATTATATCGTCTGTAGGATTTTTCCGGATGATATCATCCCGGACCGCCATACTAAAAACCGGATGCAGTAACGTATGTACACTATTTACTGTAGATATGCTCAAATTTCTCTCTTCAAGAAGGTACGAATAAAATTCTTTGATATCGCTATACTTGATATCCTTTAGCAGCCGTCTCCCAATCGTATCTCTTACGTAGCGGATATACGTAGCTATATAACCTGCCCG
>OMYT01000098.1 GCA_900315315.1 uncultured Eubacteriales bacterium
ACAGCTTGTCGCCGCGTTTATGCAGGTGGACAAGCAAAAGCTGGTCAAGGCGGACGGCAGCGAAGCCTATCTTCCCACTCTCTGGTTTTACTATGACGATGGATCATTCCGGCAGTTTGCAGTCACGGAAGGAAACGAAAATGTGCTGTTCAGCTGCGGGAACTATACCGTGACGGACGGCGTGTTCACGGATGAATCTGTGCTCACGATCCATCGGACACAGAAATATCAGGATGGCATCGGTCTGGCGGATTACGATTCCACCCATGATTATCTGATCGGCGAACTGGACTTTATCCGCGTCTATCCGAAGGTGGATATCAGACATTAATTAATTTATATCTGACAAAGTATGCTGAAAGGAAACGCCAGCCGGATAAAGAAATTTACTTTTCCATCTTCCATCCGCTCCCATGCCGCGTATATACAGATATAGAATATCTCCGCGGACCGGAAAAGGCGTAGGCGGGGACGGAGGCCGGCTGATCTCCCGAATCCATTTGCGCGGTTCGCGCTGAACTGTTTTGAATGAAAGGTGTGTGTTGAATGATGAAAAAAGTCATACTCATCCTGCTGGCCCTGACCCTGTTCCTTGCCGTTTCCGCTTCCGCGGAGGACGAGTCCTCTTTACTGGGGAAACCGTTCCCGGATTTCACCATAAAGGACTGCGAAGGAAATACCTTTACCCTTTCAGAAGCGCTGAAAGATCACGAAGCGGTACTGATCAACTTCTGGGCTACCTGGTGCGGACCCTGCCGGTCCGAGTTCCCGGCAATCAACAAAGTGTATGAGGAATACAAGGACAAGGTCGCTTTCATTGCCCTTTCCATTGAGCCCGAAGACAAAAACGAAGTCATCTCATCTTTCCGGCAGACCAACGGACTGTCCCTGCCCATGGGCCGTGATAAAGACCATAAGCTGTACGATACTGCCAAGACGACGTCGATTCCGGTCACCATAATTATCGACCGTTTCGGCAATGTCGTTTTCTTCCAGATCGGCTGCTTCCGTACAGCGGATGACCTGATCCGCACCCTCGACGCCTTCCTCGGAGACCAGTATACCGAAACAGCTGTTCTGAATTCCGTTCCGGCGGATAACTCCACGGTTGCGCTGCCGGTATCCCCGGCCCGTGCCCTGTGGGTTGAAAACGAGGGCGCGCAGAAAGCGACCATTCACATTGAAGGCTCGGAAAATACCCTCAATTTCTGCATTGTGAATGACAGTACAGCGCATGTGATTGCGGAAATCTCCGCTTCCGACTCCCCTACAGATGTCGTTTTCTATAACTCCGACGCAGGCTATACGGACCTGAAAGATATGCTTGACCCGAATCGCGGCGTCCTCACCTGTGACGTCAGCGTTCCCGAAGAAGGTCAGGTACTGGTTGCCCTGATGGACTATCAGAAGATAGTCACTGAGATGAATGATCCGGACATAATCCAGTTTTACATCATCCGCAACCCCAGTGAGATCGACACCCATATCGATGCCCTGAAGGCATCCGGCTACAGCAATGTAACCGTGGAATATGAGACGGAAACCAACGCCGGGAGCAAGGCAGACGCCTATATCATTCATGTGCTCGATCAGAACGGCGATCCAGTACCGGAAGTTTGCGTTAATTTCTGTAGCGATGTCGCCTGTGTTCCCTGCGAGTCGGACGAGGATGGCACGATTGTTTACACCGGAAAGCCGGACGTCTATCATGTCCAGATCATCGATTACCCGGAGGGTTACAGCTGCGACGAATCCTTTGAGATGTACACTCCGAAAACCTACGGAGAGTGGGTTCTCCGCCTCCGCAAGGACTGACCGCGGCAGTACAAACCCTGACAACGTACGGAAAAACGCAACTTGTCCATGCCCGGACTGCGCCAGCAGCCCGGGCTCCGTTTTGGTGCGGGTGTCCAAAACTCTGATTTGGGTAACACCTGCCCCACTACAGCTGTCAAAGTGCTGAAGGTACTTCGGGCGAAGGGCCGATGACCGCCGGTGGCGATATTTTCATCGGACCTGAGGTCATGAGAAAGGGAGTGATCTTCCCAGCGGGAAGTCACGGCCATTGAAACATACGGAATACAGCGATCGTGCTGAGAATCAGGTTCGTGCCGCTTCAGCGGCACGGGTCTGATTCTCATTCCGCACCCGGATCAGTTCCACAATATCCAGCAGGTCATCCAGGGTACAGGTCCCGTCCCGGAGCTCATGCGGCTTCCGGAAACCGGCAGCCACCGGCAGGAACAAGAATTCCCGGCTGGCCACTGCTGTCACCTTCCTTCAAATCTGGACATACGGGAATAAAGGATGATATGATACCCATCAAGGAACGGGTACATAGAGCGGATTATCTTTGATATTCCTCGCTATTAATGGATTTGTAACAATTCGCTCTTTGATCTTTGAAACGATCGGGAAAGCCCTGTTTTCTGATATGATGTGACTCAAAAAACTGTGGAGGTGCATCATGAATCAGGGAACCATAAACTTCATACTGCAACAGATGACTGGCTGCCTGAATAACAGCCAGATGATCAGGTTGCAGAACACCCTCAATGAATCACTTAAATTGGCTGAAAATCGATCAACGGAGAGGTCATCAGCCGAACTTCTGGAAGCCTTCCTTGCCGTAAAGCGCCTTGAAGGTCGATCGGACAAGACACTGGCTTTGTACCGCTACAACATCGGAATGATTCTGCATATTTCTGAAAAGAACGCATGTGTGATGACTACGGATGATATCCGGAATTGCCTGGCACAGTATCAGGAAGAACATGGAGTCAATAAAGCAACCCTTGATAATGTCCGCCGCAATCTTTCCAGCTTTTTCAGATGGCTGGAGGATGAAAACTACATCTTCAAAAGTCCGCTTCGCAGGATACACAAGATTAAAACAACTGTATCTGTCCGGGATACATACGCTGATGAAGATCTGGAAAAACTGCGGGATGACTGTAAAGAACTCCGGAATCTTGCTATTATCGATATGCTGAATTCTACGGGGATTCGTGTTGGTGAATTGGTCAACCTGGATATTGCGGACATTGATTTTGAAGAACGTGAATGCGTCGTTCTCGGCAAGGGTGATAAAGAACGGATTGTATACTTCGATGCAAGGACAAAACTGCATCTGAAGAAATACTTGAGCACTAGGACAGATAAGAACCCGGCGCTGTTCGTATCAATCCGTAATCCTCATAAACGGCTTCTGGCCGGTGGAGTTGAGATCATGCTGAAAAAGATGGGTGAACAGTGTGAAGTTCATCATGTGCACCCGCATAAATTCAGGCGAACCATGGCTACAACCGCCATTGACAAAGGAATGCCGATCGAACAGGTACAGAGGTTGCTGGGGCATGAAAAGATTGACACCACTCTTCATTACGCCATGGTGAAACAGAGCAATGTGAAATCCGCACACAGGAAGTATATCGGATAGCTGTTGAATGTATCGAAACATCTTGACAGAAAGCCACCAAACCCTTATACTTTAAGCAAGATCAGGAAACTGATTGGGGCTGGTCGAAAGACCCAGGTCCATCTGATGGCGGGGAAGTTCCTCGCCTTTCCTGTTTTTCGGAGGATTTAGTCATGATAGAGCTGAGTGTTTTTATCGATGAATCCGGGGACTTCGGTGAATATGATGATCAAGCCCCCTATTACATCATTACTATGGTGTTTCATGACCAAAGCCAGGCCATTACGGATGCGGTTCAAAAACTGGATCAGGAATTATCATACATGGATTTGAATGATCTGTGCATCCATACCGGGCCAATTGTCCGAAGAGAAGAAACCTATGAGTTCATGCCCATAACGGAAAGACGCCGGATTTTCAACAAACTGGTTGCATTCTTTCGCCAGGTTGACATCCGGTATAAATGTATCAGTATCGAAAAGAAACATGCGGATGATGTCATCCAGGCTACTTCCCAGCTTTCCAGAAAAATGTCACAGTTTATAAGGGATAACCTCGAATACTTCCTGTCCTGTGATGCTGTTAAGATTTACTATGACAATGGGCAAATCGAGGTCAGCAGGATCCTTGCATCCGTATTCAGCGCATTGATCCCCAATTCACAATTCCGGAAGGTTTTACCAAAGGACTATAAACTGTTTCAGGTTGCCGATCTTATCTGCTCGATGGAACTAATCCGGCTCAAAATTAAAGACAACCGTTATTCACACTCTGAGGAATTGTTTTTCGGGAAACAGTATGAATTGAAACGTAACTACCTCCGTATCATTCAGAAAAAGGAGTGGAAATAGTTCAATAACAATGGGGACGAAAAGCAAAGTGAAAACAAACAAGTTTTTGGTGTTTCTGTTGCATCTCATCGTACTTTCCGTTTTTTTCAACGCCTGCTTTGCAGAACCGCTGATGCCGAAGGAAGGAAAGCAAAAGAAAACGAGCGGGCGGCTTGTGATTGACTTCTCAAACAGTTCCGAAGGATATGTGATGGTAAAAGCAAAACCATCCGGAAAAAAGCTAAAGCTTCTTGTCACTCATGATGGCATTGAACTGCAATATGACCTAAACAGTAATGGAATCTATGAAGTTTTTCCATTACAGTATGGGAACGGTAAATATATCTTTTCGCTCTTTGAACAGGTGAAAGGGCAAAATTACAAAAAGCTGAACTCCACTGCCATCCAGGTTGATATGCCGGATCCAACCCGCTGCTTTCTGTATCCGAACCAGTATACCAACTATACTGCAGAGACCCCCGCAGTGGTTTTCGCCCAGGAACTATGTGAAGGTCTTACCGATCCTGAAGAGAAAGTCAAAAAGATTTACCATTATATTTCTGTCGATGACGATAAAACTGAAACCTGGATTGCTGAAAACGGTCAACAACAGACATTGCTGGTGGAAAGGATAAGCTTTACAGAATCTGGTATCAGAAGTAAACTTCCGGAGATAGATAAAGTATTTGAAACAAACAAAGGTGCCTGCAAAGACGTCTCAGGACTCATGGTGGCTATGTTACGAAGCGTTGGCGTTCCGGCTAAATATGTGGTCGGAAAAGCAAACGGGAACGAACACGCATGGGTAATCATATTAATCAATGATGAAGAGCTTGAAATAGATCCTCAGGATCGTATAACGAACCCGTCGCTCGATGAACTGCGCATTCATCAGGAAATGATTGATTATCGCGCGGAACGTTGGTATTAGACTGGCCCGGATCTATTATGCAGTCCATGGCAAGAAAACCGGTAAGAGAATTTAAGCTTGCATTGGGAGGTTGATATCTTTGAAAAAGGGATTATTACCTTGTGTTCTCTTCATAGTTTTGTTGGCTTCTGTCAGTATTTCACATGCCGACACATTCTGGAAGATGTACTGGAAACCTGGCAAATATGTTGTAGAATTCACCTTGGAAGAAGAAACGCATATTTCCGGAATCATCGAAAAGGCCAAAGAGAAGTCCGAAGGAACAAATATCCGATTGGGAGCAGACCGAGAGAATGATACGGAATATGCATGTGAACAATTTCTGTCAATCAGTCCTGACGGAACTCCTATGGAGCCAACAGATGATATCGAATATGAGGATATAGGATTATATTATTGGGCTGTCGGCATCCCGGACGATCAGTCGATCAGCAAAGACGAAGCATGGAAGATCCTGCTGAAATTCCTGATTGATCAGAAACTCTCCACTCCTGAAGATCTTGTGCATTATTATCCGCTTATTTCTTTTGAAACAGGGAATTATTCCGGGAATCCTGTCTGGCGAATCATTCTCGAATGCTATGATAATGCGGAATCAAACCTGCCGTTCACGTTCTGTGATGTCGCTATCTATGCACATGACGGTAGTATCTGTGGCTATCGTTTAATTGAGCCAGTAGGATGATAGCCGAGAATATCGGAAAATATATTTTGATTTTCTTCAGCATCAGAAACAGGAGAAAAAGTGATACGGATCAAGGATTTGACATCAGGGAATCCCGTGAGGCTGATACTGGTTTTTG
>OMYT01000097.1 GCA_900315315.1 uncultured Eubacteriales bacterium
TCAAAGGATATTCTGGTTCAAGCCGAGAAAAAGATTCCGGACGGCAGTATTATACCATGGAGCAGGGATAGAATCCAGCCGAAAAGAGTGAAGAAAACATTGATACACTCGTTTCTTGGATATCTTTCTCCAGCGCAGTTTGAGGCCAAATATGGCGGCAAAAAATGATAATGACCGGTCGATATAAGGTGACCGGTCAATTTTATACTCTTCAGTTTTTAACAGTTTTGCTTTTGCACCGTAAAACGGGCAAGGCGAAAAAAGCCCGAAATATAAGGGAAAAACAAACAGTGCGGGAACCGATTTTGATAATAATGTTCGAAATCGGTTGCCGCACTACTAATCTGTGGTTGCCGATAAAATCTCTCCGGTATAAGCATTGATCCTGTATTCATATTCGGCTCTGCCGGATTCGAAATCGACCTCATACCAGGCGGAAGAAAGCGTTTTTTCCAGCTCAATGTCGATGTCGGTCACTTCATCGGATGATAATCCGGCATCCTCCAGAGCAGCTTGAAGCGCGGCGTTTTTCCCTATCTTTTTACTGCCCCCAAAGGCACATCCGCAAACGGAAACGACAAGGGCAAGAATAAGAACTGGCAGACTGTAAGAAGCGCCATAATGCACCTCCTCAGTTGGAGACGTCGCACTGAAGCGTAAGAATGCTGTCGATTTCAGAGGCGGAAAGATAGATGACCTTGCCGGTCTTGTTGAACGTGACGGGGTTGCCGTCCTTGTCCTGGGCGTACCAGGTATAGGTCATTTCCTGGGCCTCCGTCGCCGCGGCCCAGGCGGAGCCACTGTATTTCATCAGCGTCACTGTATGCCCGGTATGGTCCACCTGGTACCAGAAATCCCCACTTGAGGGGTTGGCCGGTGCGGTCTCAGAGATGTTGCCCTTCAGCGGATCGACCTCATGCTGATTCGTGCGAACGATGACGTAAGGCACCAGCCCGCCGAGGTTGTTTTTCACGGTGAAGCCTCCGATGGAGAGCATTTCGGAGACATACGGATCGGATTTGTCCTCGACCGTGATAACGTCCACATAGCTCTTGCTGTTGTAGGTCATGGTGCAACGGTAGGACTGGATGTTTACGATATCTGAACCGTTGACCGTCAGCGTTGAGCCGGTCGCGCCGGAGACGTTGACCCAGGAGCCGCCGCTGTACTTCGCCCACTGATAGGTGGCGTTCGAAATCGCCGTTGCGCCTTCATATGCGGAAGTCGCCAGCGTCAGGGTGCCGGACTGATTCTGGACGATCGTGCCGTTAGGAGCGTACACGGAGAAAACCACAGCGGACTGTCCGCTTGTACCGGCGTTGGCCTTGGTCCAGGCGAAGGTCTTCGTCACGCTCTGCCCTGAGACGGTGAACGTGAGCGGGATGGTGCCGGTCAGGACGGATGCGCCGCCCAGCGTGGCGTTCTTGGCAAAAGTCAGCACAACGGATCCGGCAGTGGTCGCGGTAGCCGCTGTATTGCTCTTCACCGTCACACCCGACGGAAGCGTGCCGACCGTGCAGGTGGCGGCTTTCTGCGTGATACCCTCATAGGCGGTAAACGGGATGGTCACGTTTGTCGCCGCTGTGACAGCTCCGCCGGAAGTACAGGGAATCGTCTGCGCCTCATTGGAAATGATAACGGACAGGCCACCGGAGCCTGCGGAACCGGGAGTACCGGGTTCGCCCTGCGCGCCGTCATACAGTTTGGTGATGGTCACCGTATCGTAGACGTCAGCATCGGATGTGACCAACTTGATCTGTGCAACGTTGTCGTTGAAAACGGCGTGAGTGGGCTTGACCACCAGAGTGCCCCCGGTGATGCTGCTGTTGTCAGATGTTGTCGGATAATCCGCCCAGTTGCCGGAGCCGTTCTTGTACTGCCACTTCGTGATCGTCACGCCCTGGACCTGGCCTGTCAAGGTAGCCTGTGTCGCGCCGACGAGCGTAGAGTCCGTATCGTACTTGAACACATAAGTATCCGACGTGATATACGCCAGCTTTGCGTTCTCCGCGTTCCGTACCAGCGTGTAAGTGATGTCCGCGGAGATATTGACTGTGTTGCGCGTTTCGCTGTCGTAGTAGCTGATGTAGCAGATGTATGTGATCATGCCAGATGAGGACGCAGCCAGCTTGTTCTGGTTCACGGTCAGAATGCCGCCGGACACAGACTCGCCGGAAGTGAGAGCCGTCTCGGCAGCGGTGCCGTCCTTGCGCTTCCACTGGATGGTCAGTCCTGTTGAGCCGAGCGGGATGCTCGTCTGATCGAGGAAGACTACGGGGGTCAGCGTCAGATTGGTGCTTGCCCAGCTCGGCACGTATGTGTGCGGCAGAACGTTGGGATCCTCGCTCTGCGTTTTCGGAAGATTGGACGTGATATACGCCGAGAGCTTGCGCTGGTCGGTAATATCTACGAAGGTCTGCTGGGATGATGTCAGTACTGTAGGCATGCTTTTGCCCTCCTATCAAATCGTTACTTCACAGAAGAAAGACGCATTGTCCGTCACATCCTCCGTAGAAACCGTTATGGTTTTCATTCCCGTATGGGTGCTGTCCCACTGAGCATCGGCTTCGGCATTGCCGGAGTTTCGGTGCCAATTGAAAGCGGACGCAGGCAGAGAATCCGTAATCTCCTTGTCCCAGGAATACACCTTGCAGCGGACGGTACTCCTCTGGCTCTTTTCCCGGAAGATGCTGACGCCCTCCGTAATGATCTCGGTGCGGTACATTTTGGATTCGCTGATCCTGTCAACCTGGCCGGAGATCACATCGATCTTACTCGACTGCCCGACGATATCCTCCTCCAGGGCGGAAATGGTATCGTTCTGCTTGGTGGAGAGGCCGGTAAGCGTGACTCCGCTTGCTCCGATGGTGATCGTGTTCCCGGCCGGATTGAGGTAATCCCGGGTGCGGCCCACGCAGCGGTATCTGCCGTCGATGCCGTGGGGCGGAGATTTGCAGACCACATACATGCCCGCATGGATGTCCCCGATATCTGCGCCGGTGTCCGATTCATCTACGATGGTCAGTTCCATGCTGGTGACGCCCTGGGCCAGATCATGCAGCCGGGCCTGCGCCTTGGTAAGGAGATTCCCGGGAATGGTCACATCATCCCAGATTTCCGTCCTCCAGATCCGTCCGATCTCAGCCGCGGCGTCTTCATCAACAATGTAGTTTTTCCCGCCGTTCACGGATGTGATCTGGACCCGCTCATCTGTTTCGTATTCCTGTCCCTCGGCATCGGTATCCTTGATTTTTGCCCCCAACGGAAGAAGGACGGAGACCCGGTCGGTATGGTCCCGGCTGATCTTCACGTCCAGCAGATTCTTGCCGTACTCCACAGTCTGCGGGGAGAGCGAATCGAAGTCCGCGATATAATCCAGATATTTAACTCCGCCCGCATAGCGCACTCGAAGGAACCCGCCGTGGGTCTTAATCAGCTTGTCCCGGATGGCGTCCAGCGTGACGGTGAAGTCTATGCTGCTGTAGGAAACATAGTCGTTGTTATCCGTTACGGTCACGTTGCCGACTACAAACCGCTTTTTCTCCTCGACCGTATTGTTGTGGACGGAGATGAACAGTTCGAGCAGGCCGCGCAGGGTGCCTTTGTAATCATAGGGTGGCTGGACGCTGTCTTTCAGATATGCAAGGCAGGACTCGCATGTCCAGGTATGGGTGTTGTAGAAATCCGTACCGTTATCCAGCGCCCGGCCCTCAAACACAACGGCATCTCCTTTTTTGCAGACGATGGTGGAGGCAAGCGGCCGAATGCTGGAAAGGAAAGGATGGTTGAAAGGTGCGGAAAGCGTCATGCTGTCGATGTTCTCCGCGTCCTCCTCAATGCGGGCGTCCGTGATCGCCAGCTTCGACATCTGCGGATGATAGAACAGAGCGCCATCCACGTATACGCGAAAAAAGCTCATGGGCAGCCCTCCTTCGTAAAATAAAAAGAGACCGGATTTCTCCGATCTCTGAGTGAGTATTCAATTGGCTAAACTGGAATTATGCGTCTTCAGTACCGTCAAAAGCATGGTTTTCTACATAAGCCATCATAGTGTTATTGCGTATTGCGTGAAATACCGGCAACAGAATGAAACAGGTAATCATAAAGTAAATATTCCTTCGGATTACTGCCACAACTGCTACTGCTACCAAGATAAATCCCATTACAGCCATAAAGAAAATATGCTCTCGCAGCCATTTCTTTTTGTAGTATTCGATTCTGTCTTTAAGGGTGAAACTGCTTGTTTTCAAGACCTGAATAAGATTATCTTCTGCAGCTTTACGATATTCATTTTCGGAGAGCCTTTCCCCGGTCAAAATCTCGTTGATGCTGACATTGAAAAACTTGCTCATGGCTAAAAGCATATCTGCTGGAGGAAGATACTTTCCAGTTTCCCAGCGGGATATCGTCTTGTTAGTTACGCCAAGAATTTCTCCGAGCTGTTCCTGTGACAGATTCTTCTCTTTACGACATTCTGAAATAAACAGTCCGACAGTTTCCATATTCATATTCGTCACCTCCATGCTTTAGCATAGCATCAGCAGGCAATTATGTCTTTACCATAGATAGCGAACCGTTGGACATTTGACAAATGTCCGGCAAATCCCGAGTTGTCGAGATGGAGTATAGCACAGAATCTGCTTTTTCGGAAGATGCTTTATAGCCGCCCCTCCCTGTAAACAAAGGTCACATTACCTTCTCCCGTAACGGAAACCGAGTTATCCCCATGCCGGAGTTCCAGTTCCGGAATCTCCCATGTGCCCTGGCTGACAGTTTTCTGGAAGGACTCACCATCAATCGCCCAGCGCAGTGTGGTTTCTGCCGTTACCGTGATGACCGGCACGACTGGCATATAGTCGTTAGCAAGAACCACAGTCCCTCCGCCAGTAGTCTTGCTGGTCTTTTGACGCAGAGCATGATAGGCTGGCTTAAGAACAGTAATCTCGGCTACCCGGAACTCGAAAGGGTGGATCTCAAAGCACATGTACATGATCTGCTGGATGACTTGCCTGCTTTACTTCCCGGGGAAAGCGCAGCAGAATACAGGACTACCGAAATTGGTAGCTATCTGGAAAAGACCGGAATCAGAATGCCGGAAGATGTTCTGACGCTCCACACTGCCAGACCAAATAAAGACCGGGACATTGAAATCTATAAACGTGCTATCCAAAAATGGAAAGATGGGCACAAGCGGCTGAATTAAGTGAACCGGGACAATAATCCTTTAGCATGGCGGAAAAATGCTGCGCGCACGATTAACCTGTCCGCACTCCGGGAGCCTCACGATTGGCATGTCCAAAGGCTGGGATTTCGCCCCTAGTTGCAAATCCAACGATTTACCCTAAAAACCAACGAACTACCCAATAATCCAACGAACCTCTCAATAATCCAACGAACCTACCCAATATTCCAACGAACCTACCCGATATTCCAACGAACCAGGTTTTTACCAAGGCCTTCTGAAAACCACATAAACGCAAAAAAGGCCGGTCCCGGGAACATCCGAGATCGGCCTGGTTTGCTTTTCTATCAAAAACTCTTGACAAGGTTTGGTATGAAATGTATGATTTGTATGTCACAGAGAAAGGAGCATGAGCCACATGGAGAAGCCTGAAGGAAAATATGCATGGACGGTCACGGTCGGAACGAAGGGACAGATCGTGATCCCGAAAGAAGCCCGGGGCGTCTTTGATATCCACCCCGGAGATCATCTTCTTATCCTTGCCGATGCCAAACAGGGCATGGCGATTCCCCCAAAGGGGTCCTTTGACGAATACTTCAGAAAGATTTTCGGATAAATCGGAAGCGGGAGGATTTAGCTATGCCTGTATTATTCGGAATTCCGCTGATCGGATGGATCCAGATGTTGCTCGGAACAGTCCTCGTGCTGTTTGTTCTGGTCAAATACCTGCTCCGCCCGAAGAAGAAAAAGACTGCGGGATATCTGATCCGGGATGTCCATGTCATTGTCGGCGATGGCAGCGAACTGTTTCATCAGAATTGTGTCCGTTATTGACGGCAGCGGATATACGCTTATGCCCGGGCTGATCGACGCTCACGTTCATATCCAAGGCGGTTTCAGCTGCCACAGTGAAGCGGAGAGCGATATATTTCTGCGCGACAGGATACCGCAAATATTCAGTGAAGGCGTTCTGCCCTACGGCATAACGACGATCAAGGACCTGGATGCTCCGAAGCATTTTATCTACAAGCTGCGTGATAAGCTGAAATCAGGCGAGATAACCGGGCCTGAGCTGCTGCTTGTCGGCCCGAACTTTACAGCTCCCGGCGGGCACCCCGCCAGCACCCTTGGTTCCAACAGCCCCTGGGCAAGGGCGGAGATGGCCATTGAGGTATCCACCCCCGAGCAGGTAAGCACAGGGATCCGGGAGCTGAAGCAGGCGGGCGTTGACTTTTTGAAATTCACCTATCAGGGCGGAGACTACTGGTATTTCGACGAGAAGCAGACGATCCGGAAAATCGATAAGGCGCTGATGCAGCAGATCATCCGCGAGGGCAAGGAAAACGGTCTTCTCGCAACGGCCCATGCTTTCTATTACGATGACGTGAAGGAATTGCTTGAGGCCGGGATCTACGGTATCGAACACGGTATTCTTGACAGGGATATCGAGCCGGACGATCCGATCATCGCCCTCTGGAAGCAGTCGGGAACCCGGTTCGTTCCCACCGTCAACGCCATGACCTACGAAAAGGATCCTTCCCGACTGGCTCACAGCCTGCACAATCTCAAAGTGCTGTACGACGCCGGCATCCCGATCGCCATGGGCACGGACAACATGCTGGAGAACATGACTGGAGCGATCGAGCACAGGGAGCTGGCCTACTATGTGGAAGCTGGGCTGAGCCCCATGGAGGCCATCGTCCTCGCAACCAGAAACAGCGCCGAGCATCTTGGGGTCGCGGATCGCAAGGGTCTGGTGAGGGAAGGCATGGACGCCGACCTGATTCTTCTGGAGAAGGATCCGGGAGAGAATATCTCCAACATCCAGTTCATCGATAAGGTGTTCCTAAAGGGCAGGATCGTCTTCTCGCAAAAGGCAATCTCCTCGTATGCCATACCGGAGTATTCTTATCCAAATAATGTGTCGGGGATGCGGTATCGGAGATCTGACAGTACGGAGATCCGCTGTGTTGATGTTTCCGGTTATGCGGACAGGGCGGAGATTACACAAACCCTGTTGAGAGATGACGCCCCATGGTCAGAAGAGACCTTTCATGTTGCCGGTAACCTTTCCTGCACTGACTGGCATTACAGCAGACCCTCCGACCAGACCGAACTCCTGGCGCGAAAAGACGGTGACTATATCAAGCTCTCCGGAACCTTCAAAGGAAAAGTGATGGAAATGGCGATGCCTGCGTTCATCGCCTCGGAAGAAAAGCAGATCGTGTTCTATTCGATCGGCACCGGCAACAATCGCGGCGCCATGGGGCTCGGTGAGTTTGCTGCCGAAAAAGCCGGAGAGGAAACCGTAACGGTGGATGGACGCTCCTACGATTGCGTGAAGATCACCCTTGTCCTCACCGCTTTTTCCTGGGCATGGACGGGCTTTTACTGGTATGACAAGAAGAGCGGTCAGCTCGTACAGTCAGGCGAAAAAGGAAAGAACGCCGATAAAAACGGATATAAGCTGAGTGAGATTCATTGAATCCTCGCAATTCTATCTGTCCACGGATCAGGATTCCAATGCTTGCGAGGATTTCTTTCCGTGGCGTGCCCGAATAAACGATAATCCAACGAACAAACCAACGAACCTCTCAATAATCCAACGAACCTACCCAATATTCCAACGAACCTAGGGAATAATCCAACGAACCCAAATTCTGACAAAAGCATCTGAAAACCGCATAAACACAAAAAAGGCCGGTCCCGGGAGACTGAACTGCCCCAATTTGTGCGGACAGCACAAAAAGGCCGCTGAGTAGGAAAAGGAAAATTAGGCAACGAACTGGCACCGCAACTCTAGCGGCGTCAGTTTTGTTTTGGCCTGAATACGTTGATGGTTATGACAAACGGACGGACGAATGGCGAACAAATGTTCGTTAAACTCAGATTTAGCGAATAGATTGCGGGCTGGACTCGAGGTACATTTCGCTCCACTTGCTTCATTCGCATTGAGTGAAAGTTTAATATTGTCAGTTGAACGGCTTGTGGAAATTATAATGAGCGCTTCGCCCTTTGAAAGCATTCCTATCGGCTCGCCCTGAACGGCGTCTCCGTTGTCTATCAGGATCGTCTCATAGCCCTGTGCTTCGAGCGTCTGCCTTACCTGCTGAAGTCCGGCGTAGCCGAATCCCTGGTCGATGCCGCAGTGTGCATCGCTGGTGCAGAGCACATATATCTCACCGTTCGACTTTACAGCCGTTGACGTTCCCGCGGATGCATTCCCCGAAGAAGAGCTTCCTGCGGACGCGGCCGCACTTGCGCTTACTGCCGATGCAGTGATCATTACCGCCGCAGTTAAAAAACAGATCCATTTTTTTAATGAAGTTTTCATGTGTATCACCCTCCGTCCCGCGCCGTAAGCGGCGCAGTCAGTACAGACCGTTAACTATATAAACAATATTATTTATCTATCATCCATTAGTAAAGACTTTTTCGATATATTGTTGCAAATGCACTCATCAATATTTAGCTTAATCTATTGCTTTTTATACTCCCATTAAGTATAATCATTCCGGTCACAGACTCTGATAGAAAGGTGTACGAAAATGGCTGTTTCTTTTGAAGGAAAAACGGCTCTTGTCGCCAACATAGATCATGGTGACGGCACTGGAGTAATAGACGAAGAGGCTGAATTTGACAGCCCCGAAACAGTGGAGGCGATA
>OMYT01000042.1 GCA_900315315.1 uncultured Eubacteriales bacterium
TGTTTTCACCTTCTTTGCTACTGGTTCGAAAACCAATTATCTGCACTCGCTATTCAGGCTGTTGCCTGAAAATAGGGGTGGTTACGGAGCACACTCTATGTTATTATACGACACAGAATTAGATCATCACATTCACAGTAATCGCAATACTCTCAATACTCCCCGCCACCACCAGCCCGACCTGGACCGGCACGGCCTATGCACTGCCCGGTCCGCGTCGGGCTGGTCGTCGCAGAAGTCCGCCCAGAGGGTGAAGCTGTTTTCGACGGTATCCCCGGGGTGCAGCGGGCCGGTGTAAGCGCCGCGCCAGAGACCGGAGGCCAGCATGCCCTGTTTATACGGTCCTTCAGTCCTTGATCTCTGTCCACCGGACGTGTACGACAGCCTCGTCTGCACAAATACTGTACCTGCAGTTGTCCCATATCCCATCGGCCGCATACCACTCCACATCCCCGATCATAACCGTATGCCCTGCCGCAAACGGAAGAACCTCAAATGTGTACGGTTCCAGAACCATGCCCAGCCCTGTCGCTTTCATCACACTCTCTTTCCAAGTCCACAGCCGGAAAAAGCGATCCACTGGGTCCGCCTGCATCCAGCGCAGTTCGGCGTCGGTATATACTTCCGCCGCGATATCGGTATGTCGCTGATCGATCTCTTCCAGATCGAAACCGATCATACTCGCCCCGCCTGTGGCAAGGGCACACCATACACCGCTGTGGGAAAGGTTGAACGCCGGATACCCCGGCGCGTAAGGCTTGCTGTTCTCACCGTAGCGGATCTCTTTCTCGTTTCGGATCCCGAGCACTCTCATCATCAAAAAACCGGCGCCCAGGCACAGCAGCCTGTCTTTCTCAAAGCGGAACCGCCGCGCCCTTTCCGCCCGTTCAGGCATGGCCCTTTCAAGCGTGGCCGGATTGATCCGCCGGACCGTATCCGTCCGGACGGCGTATACCGCAGTCTCGTTCATTTCTTCAGTTTCCACTCCATTGTGATCGTGTTCTGCAGGAACGTCTTCTTATAGTCCATTTCCGGACAAAACGCCTGCAGGATCTTCCGGTTGGTTTCGCAATCCTCCACCTTCAGCGGGTTATACCCCGCCGAATCCGCATTTTGACACATTCCGCAAAACAGCGGCTTTGGCCAGTTCGCCATAATTGGGACTCGGATCATGCATGTCCAGGGGGACCATTCCGAACAATCCGGCCAGCGCCTGCGCCGCGTGCTAGTAACCGTTTTCGTCAAAGTTACGGGGAGACGCCGCAATCACCTCCAGCGAGTTGACCCGGCTCTGCATCAGATCTCCCATGCTCGCGGGACCCTTGTACGTCGGTTTCATGATCTCCGCGATCACAATCTCCTCCCCGGAACAGATTTTTTCGATCAGCTTGTCAAAATCCAGCGTTACCCGCTGATAATCTTCCGGGCTGCCGCCGTTGGTCAGGGTTTTATACATTTGCGAGTCAAAAGCCTTGAGCTGCTGAAGCATTTCTGCTTCAGTGACCGGTCCGCCCTTCAGGTCCGCGGAGTCAAATACCCGTCGCCGCCGCCCGCAAAGAAGCCCCCCAGTGAATTGGAAATGGCCGCGCCGCGGCTGTGTCCGGCAATCCAGACCTTCAGGTTGCCGGTAATCCTGTGGCTTTTCATGTACTGCGCCGCATAGCGGAGGACTTCGTCACGCGCTGCCTTAAAACCGGCGTGCATATTCCCCGCAGAGCCGTCTTTGTCGCGTATCGTGAAATTTCCCGTCCATTCTGGGTATAGTTTGAGCTGCGGATGACGATCGCAAGCAAGGTGTAGGTTTTTTTGCCGTCCTGAATGGTTTTGTGCCCGATGGCCGCTGCCGCGGAGTTCTCCTCCGACCTGACTGTATAGTATTTGTTTGTTTCGACGTCCTGAAAATGGGCCGAGGACAGAAACTCTTTCACATATTTGGGAGCAAGGGGCTCATTCTGCACCGGGGTCAGGGACGGATTGACGTAGGGACTGCTGGCAAGAGCGGCGGCTGCGGAAACCTCCGCCAGATGGCAGCAGCCCAGATAAGAGGAACGCAGAAAACAGTCGTCGCGCCAGATTACTTTGTCTGTCGGAAGCAGTCCGCTCTCCGCCTCTCCGGAATTGAAATTGTATGTTATTTCAATGGTTTCGGGACCAACGGTTTCCGACGCGGCAGAAACAGCCGGAAAGGAGCAGAACATAATAGCTGACGCAAGGATATATAAAAGAATTCGTTTCATTGCCTGCTTCATGCCGCAATCTCCCCGGATTCGCAGTTTTTTCCGATATCTATAAAATTATACAGCAAATGCTACGTCAAAGCAACCAACTAAACCCGAAAATGCTTTTTTCAAATGCTTTTCAAATGTAACACTTTATTCGAAAAGATGCGCATGGGTTGCCCGGCCACAGTATTTCTCATATGCTTCGTCCAGTCACCGACAGCAGGAAATCTGTAATCAGGGGCATAACAGCCTGATCCATAATAACAGGTAAATATGCCTTGAGAAAAATTGTATTTATGGTATTATATATTTGATTTGGTGTCCAACAACAGAATCGGAGAATCTGCGCAGGAGGCAGAGTGACATGCAAACGCTCAATAACACAGGAGAAAAAGGATCTTCCTGAGACGTCTTCTATACTGATAAATTAAAGGGAAAAACAAAGCCCGGGCAAAAACAGCAATCGGCAATTTCCACGCGAATATAACAAGGATGAGACAGATGGAAAGATATCATTATTCGGATGAAGTGAGAGCAGCCCTGGAGAGTATGAAGCAGGCGATGGCCGTTTATCAGGTGATTGACGGACAGGTGGTTACGCTGCTGATTTCGGACGGTTTCCGGAAACTGTTCGGATACCCCGACCGGGAACAGGCTGTGTTTTTTATGGATCATAACATGTATAAAGACATCCACCCGGATGACAGAACACGCCTTACTGAAGCGGCTTTGCGCTTCGCTGACAGTAAAGATGATGATGAACTGGAAGTTGTATACCGTACCAAAGCGGGTATGACGTCTGACTATAAGGTGATTCATCTGCATGGACATCATCAGCGTACAGAAACCGGGGTGCGCATCGCCCAGATCTTCTATATGGACGAGGGCATCTGGGCTGAGGGTGAAGATACCAGCGCTCAGATGAACCTTTCGCTCAACAGCGCCATGCAGGAAGACGGAGCCCTGCAACCTTCCCATTATGATGACCGCAGCGAAGGGAAAAACGCTACTCTTCTGTATATGGATTTTAACGGCATGAAACTCTTTAACCAGAAATATGGATTTGCCGAAGGCGACAGGCTGCTGAAGGCTTTTTCCGATAACCTGGCCCGGATCTTCGGGAAAGAGAACTGCTGCCATGTCGCAGCCGATCATTTCTGTGCTTTCTCAACAGATGATGTGCTGGAAGCCCAGTTGCAGGAGCTGTTCAGGGCTGCTGAAAGCTTAAACGGCGGCAGAACAATGCCGCTGCGCGTCGGAGTTTATTCGACAGGCATTGAAGACGTTCCTGTCAGCTATGCATACGACAGGGCCAAAATGGCCTGCCGGGCACTCCCGAAGTCCGACCTCTCCGCTTCCAATTACTACAGCAGGGAACTGCTGAATACCGTCAGAAGGCAGCAGTACATTGTAGCCAACATTGACAGGGCGATCGCTGAAGGATGGATTAAGGTCTATTACCAGCCCATTGTCCGGGCTGTAAACGAAAAGATCTGCGATGAAGAAGCGCTGGCCCGGTGGATCGACCCGGAAGAAGGTTTTCTGTCCCCCGGCGAATTCATCCCGTATCTGGAAGAGGCCGGGCTGATCTACAAGCTGGATCTTTGCGTGCTGGATCAGGTGCTGGAGAAACTCCGGGCGCAGAAGGAAGCCGGCGTGGATATGATGCCGCATTCCATTAATCTGTCCAGATCGGACTTTGCCGCCTGCGATATCGTGGAAGAAATCCGGAAACGGGTGGATAAGGCCGGGATCAGCCATGACAAGATCAGTATTGAGATCACGGAGAGCACCCTCGGCAGCGATTTTGAGTTCATGAAGGAGCAGATTGCCCGCTTCCGGGAACTGGGATTCCCGGTATGGATCGACGACTTCGGAAGCGGATATTCCTCTTTTGATATTCTGCTGAGCATTCCCTTTGATCTGGTCAAACTGGATATGAGTTTCATGCGGAAACTGGATGAAAACGAGGGAACGAAGATTATCCTGACGGAACTGATCAAATCCACAACTTCCCTGGGGATCGATACCATCTGTGAGGGTGTGGAAACAGAGTCACAGGTCCGCTTCCTACAGGAAATCGGATGCTCAAAACTGCAGGGATTTTATTTCAGCAAACCGCTTCCACTGGAACAAATCATTCAGCGGTATAACGCGGGTCTCACGATCGGGTTCGAAGATTCAAAGACCGCAGCATATTTTGAAACTATCGGTCGGGTCAATCTGTACGACCTGGAAGTCATTGCGAGCAGGGAGGAAAACAACTTCCAGAACGCATTCAATATGCTGCCCATGGGCGTGATCGAAATCACGGGAGATACCGCACGCTTTGTCAGGAGCAATCCCGCATACAGGGACTTCATGAGACGGTACTTCAATCTGGATATATCAAATTTTAAAGCATCAGATAAATACAGAACAGGTTTTACGCGTAATCTCGTGAAGACCTGCTGCGAGCAGGGAACCAGGGCGTTTTACAATGAGACGATGCCGGACGGCTCGGTAGTTCATTCATTTGCGCGCAGGATCGCCGTCAATCCGCAGACCGGGAGCACAGCGGTGGTGGTAGCGGTTCTTTCCATTTCCGAACCCGGCGAAGGAGAAACCTATGCGGATATTGCCCGGGCGCTGGCTGCTGATTACTATAACATTTATATTGTGGATCTGGATACGGATGAATATATCGAATACACCTCATCTGCCGGCGAGGATGAGCTGTCCCTGCAACGCCGGGGTAAAGATTTCTTTACTTCCTCTGTCCGGGATACCATGAAGCGGATCTATGAGGATGACCAGAAGCTATTTCTGACCTGGTTTACAAAGGAAAAGATCGTCAGGGAACTGGACGAGCAGGGTGTGTTCACAATTACTTACCGCTTAGTAGATACCGGAACGCCTGTATATGTCAACATGAAAATTAACCGTATGCGGGGGACAAACAGGATCATTCTGGGCATCAGTGTGGTGGATTCTCAGATGAAACAGCAGGTGCAAATGGAAAACGCTATGCGGGAGAGGTCGGTTCTGGCCCAGATGATGGCCATCTCCGGCAACTATCTCAGCCTGTATTCCGTCGATCCCAAGACGAATCACTATATCGAATTTACTGCGTCCCCGGAGTTTGAGCAGCTTGGGATAGCAAAAGAAGGGGCTGATTTCTTCCGGAACAGCGAAGAAAACACCAGAAATCTGATCCATCCCGATGATCTGACGATGTTCCTGTCCGACTTTTCAAAGGAAAAGGTAATGGAAGCCATACAGAAAGAAGAAAAATACACACTGGCCTACCGGCTTTTGCTCAACGGAGAAATTCAGCCAATTTTCCTGAAAGTTGTGCCTTTTCACGACGGGAAAACAGAGAAACTTCTGGCCAGCGTTCGGAAATGGAGAAACAGGACCTAACGGCATTTGCCGATGCAATGTACAGGTACTTTATCCGCCTGTTACGCCTTGATATCGGCTTCCTGTTCGTCGGGCCACGATTTCACTATGACTTCTTCTCCCCTGCACGTTGCAAAGTTTACCAGTCGCTATCGGTTTCATTGGCAACTACGTCCCTTGGGACTTCCGCCAAAACTTCGGGACATGCCCGTCATACCAATGAAAAACTTGGGGACATCGGTCCCCAAGTGACTCGTAATGTTGATTTGCGATTGTTATGGGATTTATTTCAGGATCATTGTTACGAAGGTTTTGCCGGCCAGGGCTTTTGCGGTGTCGGCGGGAATGCTCAGGTTAATGGTTCCGTCGGCCTGGCCTTCACCTTCGATGTAGAAAAAGGTGTTTCCGCCGTTTTCGTCCGGCAGGGCGATCACGACCGTGACTTTCTCGCCCCTTGGTGTATGTTTTCTCAGGCGCAATTCTCAGGGTGACAGCGCCCATGGATTCATCGTAGTTTTTGAGTGTCATGATGATCGCTTCGGCTACAGCATCTCATCATACCGGGCACCGGACGAAACGGTGCCTTTTTCCAGCAGCAGGTGCGTATATCCCCGGGTCAGATAGACGTTCCCGTTCAGGGCCTTGATAGCTGTCGCTTCCGTCTCCGTCAGGGCGGACGTCTGAATTTCGTTAATTGTCTTGTAGCACAGGGCAAAGGCAGACGCCGGATGCGAAAGCTCCAGGCCCATGGCGGTGCCCATGAGGGCAGCGGCATCCGAAACTGCAGTGCAAAAAAACGGAACCGCCCGCTGTGAAGCACGGCTGTACAGCGTCTGCAGCAGGCTGCCGGTCAGCCCTGCCTCCACGGTGTGTGTTGCCAGGTGCTGCAGGAACTGCAGGCGGTCCTGAAGCTTCTTCGTTGCTTCGGCGAAAGACAGATTAATCAAGGGATCCCTCCGCTCCGGTCGGGATGACAAAAAGCCTCCGGCTTATCAGCAATCCGTATAGCCATACGCATTCCTGACGACGTATCTACTATTGATAACCTGTTTTATATCCTGTAGAATGGGAATCACAGAAACACGGCCAATCAAAAACAGAGGAGGAAACATTCGTGGACAATAATACGAGAGAACTGAGTTTGGAAGAAATGGATATAATTTCAGGCGGCCAGGGCGGTTCTCCTGATATGCTGCCGGAAAAAGAAGGGTTCTGGGTTTATCAGATCCAGAGCGGAGACTGTCTGAAAAGTATCGCAAAAAGATATGGCACAACAACGAAACAATTGATGCACAGCAATCCTTCGATCATCATGGAGTGCGACATCACTACCGGATATTTCATCTATGTCCCGGAATAATCACGGCACATACCGGGTGAGGCTGTAAAGCTTCAGGAGCGAAAGCAGCTGCAGTCCGAAAGAGGTCTCGGTCAGATCCGCAAGATCTGTCTGAGTTGACACAGAAGCAGACACCCACGGCCTGGAGGATCTGTTCATCAATGGTATCCGCAGCAACAATATGGTGAATGACCACTGTTTCCGCTTTCTGGTCCTGGCGCCACAATCTTGCATTGATCTGCTGATACAGTTCCAGGGACCAGGTCAAACCGAACCACACCAGCTGGTTGCCGCCGGCCTGCAGGTTCAGTCCATGACCGGCGGAAGCCGGATGGATCGCACCCAGCGGGATTTTGCCGGCATTCCAGTCCTGCATATCCTCCGCGGTTTTCAGAAGGCGGACCTGGGGGAAGCGCTCACAGATGCGGGCAATATCATGCTGGAACCAGTAGGCGATCAGAAGCGGTTCCCGGGCCAGAATGCGATGCTCCATGGCGTGCCAGAGCTAATGGTGGGGCGAGCCCTGATCCGCCAGCCAGAAGCGGACGGCGGGATGAAAGCGGGAAAAGAACTCCGGCGGATAGGCGGTAACGGCATGAACCAGATTGATCAGCAGATCGGGGTGGAACTTGCATCCTTCACGCTGAAGGAGCGGGAGGCCATGCTGCAGATTGTGCAGCTGATGAAGCAGACAAAGGAAGAGCGTGACGGCGCGCAGGGAGAATAGAGGCTGGAATATGCGGAAACGGCAGGAATGTGTGAGTTCTGCCGTTGTTTTTGTTGCGGGGAGGCAGTATGTTATGTTAGAATCGAGAAAACAATTCGATCATACATGATGTTAATACCGGAAATGGAAAAAGATTGGAATTTCAAAAAAATATATTGACAAAGAAGGTCATTGTATTTTTCCGGACGGATTACCGGAAATCTTCGAAAATGCATTTAAAGACTACTCATTCATGACTTCGATCGAAATTCCGGACAGCGTGGAAACAATAAAAGAATCAGCATTCGAATGCTGCACAAACCTGACTTCAATCACCATTCCTGACAGCGTAACGAAAATCGGCAATAGGGCGTTCGCAGGCTGCACAAATCTGACTTCGCTTATTATTCCGGATAGCGTGGAAGGAATCGATAGTTCGGCTTTTGAAAACTGCCCAAAGCTTACCGTAACTTGTTCTCCAGATTCTGAAGCATGGAAATATTGCAAGAAACACCGAATACGGGTCTCAGCCCCAAAGAACAGAAATAACCGATTTATTAAGCTATTCAGCAGTCACAGGAAATAACAAGTTGGGGGCAGGAACACATGATTCCTGCCCCCGGTTTATATCCAGCCTGCCCTCTCCCGTTTTTTGGGCAGGCATTTTTTATACTTCTTTGTTTGCCTGGCGGGCCCTGTACCAGCAATAAGTCAGGAACGTGACAAGCGCCACAATGACAACCGTCCCGATATCACTGTTCACGAAGGAAGAGATACGGACAGAGAAGACTTCCAGCGCGTCAAAAACCTTGCTCACCACATACAGGATCACGACAATTGCGATAAATGCCATCTCAGCGGCCCTCCTTACGAGCATAGAATACAGGAAGGCCGAGACGGAATACAGGACTAGATGAGAATAATACGGGCGATTATTCCTCCACACGCAACGTACACGCTTTTTACGCGCGTCTTGCCCGGTTGCGCATTTGGTGGTATTATTCTCATGTTGCCTGGTGGGGTTTTTGATGGGGTTTTGGAAAATGGCCTCAAAAATCAGCCGATATATTGGGTAAAAGAAAAACCCCCGGAGCCATTGAAACAACGTCCCTGGGAGCAAGTGGAGCTGATAGCCAGATTCGAACTGGCGACCTCATCCTTACCAAGGATGCGCTCTACCGACTGAGCTATATCAGCACGTTGTCTTTCGACAACGGACAGATTTTATCACAACCGTTCTGAAAAAGCAAGCACTTTTTGAGGATGGGATTGGAATAATGAAAGGAATACTCTATGCAAAAAGATCTGACACTCCCTTCTGAACTGCCGGAAGGCTTTGTATTTACGGAAATAACCGGCCTTTCCCGGGCAGAAGCCGAAAAAAAAGCCGCAGCGGGCCTGGGCAACCGCATGACCGTTTCGGATGAGAAGACCATTTCCCAGATCATCTTTTCCCACGTGTTTACGCTGTTCAATCTGCTGAACTTCGCGCTGGCCGTATGCCTTTTACTGGTCGGAAGCTACCGGAATATGCTGTTCATCTTTGTGGTGATCGCAAACATTCTGATCGGCGCGGTGCAGGAATACCGGGCCCAGAAGACCATATCCGCGCTGAAACTGCTGAATGCCCCTTCCGTGCATGTGCTGCGCGAGGGAGAGGAAATAACCGCCACCCCGGACGAAACCGTACAGGGGGACCTTGTAATTCTCCGGGGAGGAGACCAGGTTGTTGCCGACGGTATCGTGATCGAAGGGGCCGGCGCCGCGATGGAATCCCTGCTGACCGGCGAGAGCAATGCCGTTCATAAGGAAGTCAACAGCTGGCTGTACTCCGGATCCTATATCGTGGAAGGCCGCATGACAGTCCAGCTGGTCTATGTCGGGGATGAAAGCTATGCCGGCAGGCTGACTGCCGAAGCCAAGAAGGAAGCTCGTCCCGAATCCCGGCTGATGACCGACCTGAGAAAGCTGATACGTTTTGACTCCATGATTCTGGTGCCACTGGGAGTTCTGCTGTTCCTGAAACAGTTCCTGCTGTATCATACTCCGGTTACAGAAGCAGTTCCCTCCTCCGTGGCGGCCATGATCGGGATGATTCCGGAAGGGCTGATCCTGCTGACAAGCGTCGCCATGGCCGTCGGCGTCATCAAGCTCGGCCGCAGGCAGACGCTGGTTCAGGAGCTTTCGGGAATCGAGACGCTTGCCCGGGCCGACGTGCTCTGCCTGGACAAGACCGGTACAATTACGACCGGGAAAATGGAACTGGAAGAGATTGTCGGGATCGAGTGCACCCAAAAAGAAACGGAAGAAGCGCTGAGCCGGCTGCTGGGTGTATTTGACGAAAAAAGCGGTACACTGGACGCCCTGCGGGAGAAACTGGTACCCGGCACAGAGAAACCGCGTGCCGTCCTTCCCTTCTCCTCCGAAAGAAAAAAATCCGCCGCAACCTTCTACGACGGAACGGCGCTGATCCTCGGCGCGCCTGAGTTTGTACTGGGAGATCAATATACGCCGGATATTCGCGCGCAAGTGGAATCCTACGCTGCCGACGGCAAGCGCGTAATCGTGCTGGCAGAAGGTCAGGGCCTGGTGACACCGGAGGCGGTTCTTCCGATCCAGAAGGTCTGCGGGCTTTGCGTTTTTTCCGATCAGCTTCGTCCCGGAGTGGATCAGACGCTGCTCTATTTCCGGGAACAGGGCGTCGATATCCGGATCATCTCCGGAGACAACCCGATCACCGTATCCATGATCGCGAAGCGCGCGGGCATTCCCAACTGGGACCGCTGGGTGGATATGTCCACGCTGGGAACCGATGAGGATATCGACGAAGCCTGCGAGCAATATACGATCTTCGGCCGGGTGAAACCCGAACAGAAAAAAGCGCTGGTACTTGCCCTGAAGCGCAAGGGGCACAACGTGGCCATGACCGGCGACGGTGTCAACGATATCCCGGCCCTGAAGGCGGCCGACTGTTCCATCGCAATTGCAGGCGGCGCAGACGCGGCAAAGAACGCCGCGCAGCTGACGCTGCTGTCCTCCGACTTCAGCGTTCTGCCGGAAATCGTGCTGGAAGGCCGGCGGGTCATCAACAATATTACACGGGCCGCCAGCCTGTTCCTGACCAAGACGATCTTCAGTTTCCTGCTGAGCGTTCTGATGCTGCTGCTGCCGGCGGCTTATCCCTTCCAGCCGATCCAGCTGACGCTGATTTCCTCCCTGATGATCGGATTCCCCGGCTTTGTGCTGGCGCTGGAGCCGAGCGAAGAACGCATCCGGGGCGATTTCCTGAAGACGGTTCTTCTACGTGCACTGCCGGGCGGCATCGCCGCCACGTTATGTGCGGCACTGTCCATGGCCATGGGCCCGATCTTCGGCTGGCCGACGGATCTTTGCAGCACGCTGGCCACGCTCTCCGCGGGTGCGGTGTGCTGGATGGTACTGTTCCGGTCCTGCCTGCCGCTGAATCACATCCGGCGCATCCTGCTGATTGCGGTCGCCGCGGCTTTTGTGCTGGCCTATCTGCTGCTCGGAAGGCATTTCTTCTTCCTGGTTCCCCTGACGGTTCCCGCTGTGTGTGTGCTGGCTGGGCTGGCAGTGTTCGGCTGCGGGATGATTTTCCTGTGCGACCGGCTGATTGCAAGCCACGAAGCGAAGAAAGCCGCAAAAGCCTGATGACTGTTTGCGGTTTTAAAGAATTTCTGTATAATGATTGGGGGCTTTCCGATCGCCCCCAAACCCCTTCGGACATAACACTTAGAGGCTTAATCAAGAAAGGTGCTTTTGTTATTATGTTAAAAAAAATGCTGTCCGGAATGATGGTTCTGATTCTGCTATGCAGTTTCTGCGCGGTTTCCTTTGCGGCCTCCGAGCCGAAGGAAACAGTGGCCCCCGCCGTGATGGATGAATGCGGCCTGCGGGGATGGGACCCGGAAAAAGGGTATCAGTATGTGATCATGGGCTGGTATCCCTATGAAAAGGATCCGGCAATCACCAAAAAGAACGCAAACGATCCGGCAATGTATGATCCGAAGACCTACAGCGAGGAAGCGAAAGCGCCCGTGCTGTGGCAAGTGCTGGATGTGGAGGACGGGAAAGCGCTGCTGTATACCACTTACATCATTGACGCGCATCAGCCTACCGTGGTTGACAACGAAAAGGACGCCAAAGGCCGGAAATACCCCGAGATTTCCGATTACGGCGAAACCGACCTGAACCGCTGGCTGAACGATACGATGATCTATGACCTGATCGGGGACGAACCGGTGCTGGCAGCCGTGACGGAAGAGAAATACGGGAAGCTCTATCCGCTGACAGACGGGGAACTGATGACGGAAAAATACGGATTCCAGGCACAGCGTTTTTATGAAGTCAAATCCCGCTGGGCATACGCGACACCTTATGCGCTAAATAAAAAGCAGCACAAGAAATACGGAAGCAAACTGACCAAGGACCAGAAATACGGTACCTCCGACTACTGGGTAGCCGCTTTAAAACGCGACGACAACGGAGAGCAGAAAAAAGGCCGCTATCTTCAGCTTTGCGCCGGGATCGCGGATCCGCATGAAAGAGGCGGAACGAATATCGGGCACCTGAGCTTCGGCTACCTGAACCGGACCACCGTCGGCCTCCGCCTGGCGCTACGGCTGGATACTTCAAAGATTCAGGTCGTTTCCGGCAACGGCACCATCTGGGATCCATGCCGGTTGGCCTATGTGGAGGATAAAGACGCGGAAGAGCCTGTGGTTGTGACACCACCGGTGCGGCCGGATCCTACCCCGGCGCCGACGACGCCGGCACCGGTGAAGGACAGGCCGAAGCTGGAGACGCCGGGACCGGATACGACGCCCGTTCCGGTGCCGGAATGGGTAAAATAACCAAAGGGCTTTCCGATCGCCCTTTGGAATCCTTCGGCCCGCACCTAAAGATGTTACAAATTTTATATGAATAGAAAAAGACAGGGAACGGCATCATTGAAAACCGTTCCTTGTTCATATGACCTGATATTATTTAAATTCAGCACCCAGATCTTCGGCGAGTTTGATGGGATCGATGAAGGCGAAATTCTGATGCAGCAGTTTATGCCTGGGATAGGTGGCAGAAAAGACTTCTTTTCCGTCGTGCTCCGCTGTTACCTTCACTTCATCGGCAGGGAGGCAGGCCAGGAGATCCCGGGCGATCCGCAGCCCCATGGCTGCCAGATACAGCTTCCGGTTTTCCTTCATCAGCTCATCCTTGCAGACAAAGGTGCTTTCCAGCCGTTCCGCAGCCGGGGCGCGCATATTGATCCCGTTGGCAAAGCCGGTCAGCTCGCCCAGCGGGTTGGATGTCTTCAGCACTTCCGTGTACGCGTTCAGATCGCCGGAGAGGACTTTCTCCGCCATCTTATGGTAGAATCCCCAGAGGCGCTTGCCGGTCAGCCCGTCCGTGGGCATGCTGTGCGCCAGCGCGTCGGTCCAATCGACGGTTTCGTCCGCCGTTTTCCAGAGATTTCGGATCGTGTTTTCGATATGGTTTTCCTTTTTTTTCTTCAGCTCAGGCTGTTCCTGCTTTTCCCGGGCCGGTTTATCCGGGGTCTCTTCCTTCTGATAAGCCGCCGAAGGCATGCCGCCCCACAGGTCGGAGCCGATGGCCGCCAGTTTTTTCAGGAGATCCAGCTGGTTTCTGTTCAGGCTCTGTGCGCCCTTCAGGCCACTTTCTTCGCCGTTTTCCGGAATGTTATCATTGGGATTATCCATGCTTTTCCTCTCCTTCCCTGCGGCAGCTCACGCTCGGCGGATTGGCAGCCGTGTTGAAGCCTTCGATTACGATCTCCGCATCGCCGGTGATTTCATTGTCAAACAGCCAGCGGCTCAGCGGGTTGATCAGCAGGCTTTCCACCTGGTTTCCGATGCCCCGGCCGCCGTTGGACAGATCAAAGGTGGCAGCTTCCTTCAGGCTATTGTAGGCGAAGTCCTCAATGCGGATCCGGATATTCTTCTGCTCCCGCAGGCGGCTGATAATCTTGTTGACCTGGCTCTGCAGGATCAGTTCCGCCGCTTCTTTCCGGATATAGTCAAAGACAACGATATTCTCACCGATCCGGTTCAGAATCTCCGGACGGCCGAGCTCCAGCTTGAAGTAGTCCTCAATAGCTGAACGGACCTTGAGCTGCACTTCGCTGTAAGGCATGTCCATGGTCACATTCGGTTCCCGGTTGCCGAAGGCGTCCTTGACATAGATCCCCAGGTTGCTGGTGAAGATGATGATCGCTTCGGAGAAATAGACCGTATTCCCCTGCCCGTCCGTCATCCGCCCGTCTTCCAGAATCTGCAGGAACTTATCGAGGATATTGGAATGCGCCTTCTCGATTTCGTCAAAGAGCAGAATGCAGAAGGGATTCTTCTTCACGGCGTTGGTCAGCTGGCCGCCGGCTTCATATCCCACATATCCGGGAGGCGCGCCCATCAGTTTCTGGTCGGAATGGCTCTGGCCGTATTCGCTCATGTCAAAGCGGATGCAGTTGCTTTCATCCCCGAAGAGTTTTTCCGCCAGAGCTTTCGCGGTCTCGGTTTTGCCGGTGCCGGTCGGGCCGGCAAAGAACAGCACGCCCTTGGGCTTCCCGGCGGAAGAGGAGTTGATCCCATTCATGCCGGTCACGGCACGCTTGACAACGTCCAGCGTACGCTCCAGGGCCGTATCCTGCCCTTTGATCCGCTTCTCGAAGTCCTGCCTGGCCGTCTTCAGGCTCTGCATATTCAGGCGGCTCCAGGGGTTCTCCTTGATGCCGTATTTATACAGATCCACGACCGTGCAAAGATCCCGGATCCGGATCTCTTCCTTTTTACTCAGGAGGCGCATCTCATCCAGTTCGGTAAAGCTCATGCCCTCCGTCAGGCCGACAAAGCGCTCCTTGATGCGCTCCAACTCCTCCGGGTGCTCCTGATAATACGGCATATCCTGCCGGTAAACCGCGCCGGAGAAGAAGGCGGCAAAGTTGTTGCCGGTCATCAGGCGCATGCGCTCCTCCCGGTCAGGCGCCTCCAGCATAAGGGTCTTGCAGACCGGGTTGTTCAGATAGAACCAGGCCGGCAGGTCGTTCAGCTTGTTCACCATCAGGATCAGCAGATTCTGCTTCTTTCCCTGCGTCGTGCGGACCCAAGAGGAACTCAGCGCACTCTGCATCAGAATGTTGAAGCTGTTCACATCCATCTGGTCCATGCGTTCGGGCGTGGTGATATAATGGCTGGCCATTTCCAGCACGGTGACCGTGGCAGCCTTCCGCTGGAACATTGCCCGGCGGATGATGTTGGGCGCCGTGTCCGCCCCGTTGCCCTTGAACTCGGCCTGGATCGCGCCGTTTTTGATGGTGGCGCCCGTCAGCTCGGCAAAGTCATTCAGCATGGCCGGTTCATACGGGCTTGTAAAGCCGATCAGATTGCTGTAAAAAATCACCTGATCATACCCGTTGTCGGAAAAATACGCATGCAGATAGCGGCTCAGCGGAACGATTTCGTCCAGACCGACGGAGCCCTGGATCGGGTATCTGTACTGGTCCAGGACATTGCCTTCCAGGATCAGCAGCGGCTTAATACCGCTGAAGAGTTCAAGTTCCCTGTGCCATTTGGGGATCAGGTTTTCCATCATATGCTCCTTTCCTGGGAGGCTTTCCTCCCTGGGCTGCCGCCCGTTTTCCGCTGAGAAAGAGCCACTGGCTCTTTCTCCGGGCGCTCCAAACCCCTGGACCTTCGGACTTCATGTGTGTGTTAGTATCCGGGAGTTCCGAACCTCTGGACCTTCGGCTAATTACTCTTATTGTCTCTGGTCGGGGCGGCGCTTGCGGCTTCGGGAACGCCCTGGGGACCGCTGGCAAGCAGATCTTCCTCCCCGTCGCTTTCGGGAATCATGGCTCCTTCAAAAGCCGGCAGATAAGGCATTTCGATTTTGCTCAGTCCTTCCGAGTCCGTGGTGATTTCCGGCAGGTCAAACTTCGTGTCGATCTGGATTGCTTCCCGGATCGGAACAGCTTCCTCGGCGTTGGCCCGATAGGGCTGATAGTTGTTCAGGATCGTTTCATGGAACGGTCCGCCGCTGCTGGTATACGTCGGATAGAGCGTCACCTGCTGGCCGAGATAGGTTCCGTCATCCCCGAAGGTCAGTTTGACCTGGGTGACCATGCTGTACAGGGATGTGACGGTTTTGTCGATCAGGAACTTCTCCGTCCGGATCTCGTCATTGCCGCCGAAAACAAAATTGCCGAGCGAATAGCAGATGGTCCGGTTGTTGGCGATATCAATGCCCTGGAGCACATGCGGATGATGCATCATCAGCACATCCACACCGTACTGGATCATGCGTTTGGCCGTGCTCTCCGTGGAGATCTTCCCGGATTCATGCGCGCCGCGGTATTCCTTCCCGGTGTGCCAGGTGGCAACGATGGCGTTCACTTCCCCGGTCTGCTTCATGCGAAGAATCATCTGCTTGAACTTTTCAAAGTTGCTGTTGAGCCATTTGTTATGCAGCGCGAAGAAGGCAATCTTGATTCCGTCTTTTTCAAAGATATAGTACTTGCTTTCCTGCGCCCATTCGACCCCGGCTTCCTCCAGGATCTGCTTGGTAGTTTCCTCTCCCTGCTTGCCGTAATCCCCGATGTGGTTGTTGGCGACACCGGCCAGCTCGACGGAACTTCCGGTGAGGATCTTCACAAAACCCGACGGGCCCCGGAAGCGGTACCTTTTCCGCTGGCTCTCCTGGGCCTTGCTGTCGGAGAGGACGCCTTCAAAATTGATAAAGGTGATATCGTCCTTTTCAAACAGGTCGCGGAAATTGGCAAAGAAGTAATCATATCCTTCCCTGGCCGCGACTGAATCAAAGGAATACTGATCCGCCCGGGTGCTTTCCTCGCTTCCCAGGGTGCAGTCGCCGGTGAAGGTAACGGTGACCGTCTTCTCGGCCGCCGCGCATCCCGCGCTGATCAGCAGAGCGCAGCAAAGCAGTAAGGCAGTCAGTCTGTGGCATTTACGGGTCATGGCATTTACTCCTCTCCCAATTGTTCAAAGCGGCGGCACCAGGTGTATTTGCTGATCGCGCTCGGCTGCGCGCCCTGGCAATAGGTGTTCAGAATATCCCGGATATAGGACGGCAGCATCCGGTTATACTTGACTTCAAGAATCATGACGTTCTCATCAAAGGGCGGAACCGTCGGCACATAGGGGTTAAACAGGTCCTTGCTCCACAAGCCGGTCCGGAGCTGTTTGTCAAAGGTGATCCGGACTTCCTCCGCCGGATGCAGATATGCTTCCCGGACATAGTCCACAAGCACCACCGGCCGAAGCAGGTTGACCGTCATCTCTCTGAAAACATCATTCAGCAGGCCGCTTCGGGTGGTCTCCAGCCCTGTCGGGTCACCGGCCATCAGCTGCTCGCACAGCAGCCGCGGAATCGAGATGCTCCGCTTGGAAATCAGGCTCCCGACCTTGGTCTTGCATTCCATCTTGATGACCTTGTCGCTGAAGTTATAGATCCTGATCCGGTATTTGTCACGGTTCTGCACGCCGTCCAGTTTGTCAAACAGGGCACTGTTGAACACCGTATCGAAATAAAGGGAACGAATATGGTATTCATTGTACTCATCCCCGTTCGGATCCCGGTTCAGGATCCCGTCCAGTACGCCGCTCAGCACAAAATACTGCCGCTCATTGATGAAATATTTCAGCTCATGCCGAAGCGGCAAAGTATTCATCCCCACCGGAATCCCTCCCCTCATCATTCATAAAGAGTACAGAGTGGAGAGTGAAGAGTGGAGATTCATAAACTCCTTCCTTTTCACTGTCCACCCGGCACCGGTCAAAAACTTAAGTGCCGGCTTCAACCTGGCACGCAACCAGCGTGGCGTCATGCACGCCTTCAATATTCAGCACCGCGCTGACCAGATCCTGCTTGCTGTCAAGCCGGACCTCCACCGTCATCTCCGCGCCGGAACGGGTCACGGTCTTGCTGCGGAGCTTCCGCTGGCGCACCGTGCGGCGCAGGAGCTGGGTGATCTCCTGCTCAGCATAATCGTCATAATGGACCACCAGCAGATAGGAATTCGGATTGCGGAAGCGGACAAAGGTCATCAGCATCAGGATCAGGCCGATCACAAGTACCACCGCCAGCGCGTGAACATAGAGCTCCGCGCCCAGCAGGATGCCCATCGTCAGCGCCCAGAACATATAAGCCGTATCCATCGGATCCTTGACCGCCGTTCTGAAACGGACGATCGACAGGGCGCCGACCATGCCCATGCTCAGGGCGATATCGCTTTTGATGCACATGACCACAGGCGTCGTGATCAGCGTCAGCATCATCAGGGTCATCGCGAAGGTGGGGCTGTAGAGCACGCCGCGGTAGCACCGCTTATAGACAAAAGCGATGATCAGGCCGACCAGCAGGCCCATCCCCAGGCCGATGGCGATCTTCCAGGGCGTCAGGTTCTGGAACTGGCTGAGAAAATAATCGCTCAGGCTTGAATCGCCCTTGATCAGAGAACTGACCCCGGATGCGTACGCGGTTGAAATGAACATAGTGCTTCCTCCTCGAAAATGAATGAGATTCTTCGTTCCTTACGGAATGGCTTCCGGCGGGTATTCCGGCTTTTCGCCGAAATAGTGGACCATCTGCTCGTTTGACAGGTTAAAGGCATCCTGAGTCATTTCCCACAGGCGGGTCGGGCGCAGCCGGATGACGTTCCGGAGCCGCTCCACGCGCTTTTCCCAGTAGCGGTAGGCGCCGTCCACGGTGGTCGGTACTTCCGTCAGCACCATGGTATCGTTCTCCTCGCCCCAGCGGGCCCAGTGCAGCTGCATTTCCGGCTTAATCAGCTCCACCAGCTTCTCCAGCTCGTTGAGCATGTTCTCACAGGTCAGCGCCTTGAAGATATCGCCGTAGATCGTCAGGAAACGGTCCTTGTATTCGGGCACGCTCAGGAGCTTGCGCAGGATCGTGTTATCGACGTTCTTTTCGCCCATACCCTTTTCCTTGGTAAAGCTTTTCGGGCTGTTGAACTTGGAGTTGTAAAGGCCGTAATCGACGTCGTACAGGACCCATTTCCACTTGCTCCCTTCGGTATGGAACCGGTAGAAACGGGTATTACCGATATCGCTGTTGCCGAAGAACATTTCGAAGCCGATATACTCGAACAGGTTGTTGACGTCCACGTTTTCGAGGATATAGTCCAGATCCTCCTGATTCTTCGCGGGGTTTCCGGCCTTGATCTTCTTCAGCATGCGCTTCCATTCGCCCGTGGAGCCATACTTGAGGCGCCCGTTGCCCTGCAGGAGATCCATGTTGTCCGCCTCATCCAGGGGAATCCCTTCAAACTGGGCCAGCATGTAACGGTCCGTGCGCTCCCGGAGGTTCATACTCCCCCAGTAAACCCCGTTCAGGTAAACCGCATAGGGTTTCCAGGCCCCGTGGGCCACCTTGCTCTCTTCGTAATAACCGGGCTTGGAGGGATCCGCATAGTGATCCAGATAATATTCCTGGTAGTAGTCGATCAGCCGGCTCTGGAACCCGTCCTGCAGGCGGGTCCACATGGAGTCGTTCCCGCTGTTCCGCAGGACAAAGCTCTTGTATTCCGTATAGGGCCGGTCCGGGAAAAGCGCCGCGTTGAAGGTTTTGGCGCCGTATTTGCTCTTGGCCCGGAACTTGAAGCTCTTCTGGGGCATATCCAGGGAGAAGTCGCCCATCAGGGAGAAGCAGCAGTCCTGGCTTACCAGCAGCGTTCCGCCATCGTCGTAGAGCTCCACATGGACCTCGTTCTTCACGCCGGAATCTTTCACTTTCCGGTAAACCGTGTTCTTGAAGGGCAGCTTGCCCGGCTCCTTGACCACATTGTCCCCGGTCACAAGCATACCGGTTTCCTTGTTCCACAGGTTATCCGGATCCGTGACCACAGAGACCAGTGGCAGCGAGTGATATGTGTTGATGAAGAAAGTTCCAGTCAGGGTGTCGCTGGGTTTCAACTCCCCGGTGGCAAAGGCCTTTGCTCTCAGCACCGTCGTGAAGTTCAGCTCCAGCTGTTCGCCGTTATACGGGTTGGAATTCTGCGTCGGAGTGGAACTGTCTGTCGTGTAGAAGACCTGCGTGCCCTCCGGCACATTGAACTGCACATATGTCGTGGTATAATACTGCCCCGGCTCAACCGAGAAGGAGGGCATGGGCGCGTATCCGATAAAGCCGTCCCGGTTGGGCTCGAAAGGCGTAGGCGTGTCATAATAAAAAAGACCCGCGATTCCGAGGGTTCGGCCATAGGAGACATCCGTTCTCATCTCCGGCAGGGTCATCTTGTCCAGCACCTTGCCCGTCGGATCCGTCAGCGTGATGGTTTCCCCGCTCAGTTTTCCGACTTTGAATGAGGCGTGCGGCTCCGACGGGGAATTTTTATCCGTTTTCCGGTCGCACAGGACCACTTTGTACTCACCCGCGGCAATCATCGTTCCTTTGGGAAACTGCCATTTCCGGCCATGGTCAAGCCTGTCGCTCAACCCCCAGTCCGAAAGATCCACAGCTTCGTTTCCGCTGTTGTAGATCTCAATCCAGTCCGTAAAAGCCGCTTTGGGGTAAGTGGCGATCGTATCATTGCTCGCCAGGACTTCGCTGATAAAGACTCCGGACTTGTTCATCGCCCGGAGATTGATGTCCATCTGATTAAACCCGGTCTGGTTGTTGGGCAGCGAAGGCGTGGCAACCTCAAAGAGCTGCAGATATCCTTCGTCGTTTCTGCCCCAGCTGCAGTCAAGGGGCAGATTGTCGATCATCACGCGGTCGATCACGTGGCCCTGACTGTCCGAGAGAATAATCGTCTCGTTTTCCGCGCTGATTTTAAAATTCGTATGCGGTGCGTTTTTGATCCTGTCCATCCGGTCCTTGCCGGTGCACAGCACCAGATAATACCCGCGGGCCGGGATGACCGCCCCGTCCGGGAAACGCCACTTGAGCGGCCTGCCTTCGTTATCGCTCAGGCCCAGGCCCTCCATGGACACATCCCTGTCCGTCGTGTTATAAAGCTCAACCCAGTCGCACAGCTCGTCCTCATCGTCCCGCAGGCCGGTCACCGGATCCGCCATGATCTCGTTGATCACAATGGCCCCGTCGGTCACCGTAATGCTTTCACGGTATTTTCGGTGGCCTTCTTCGGTATTTTCAAACCCGGGGCTGAACCAGGTCACGTTTTTGAAACCGCTGTCCGTCAGCGCCCAGCTTTCGTCACTGGTCATGATCGGATATTTGCAGCTGTCGATCAGATAGGCATTCGGATCATAGAGGTAAACCGTCTCCCCGACGCTGGAAAGCTTGAATTTGGCATGGAAAGCGCGGTTGGGATCACTCTGGTTGGTATTGTCGCAGAAGACAACCACCCGGCCGTCCGGCTCCAGGCTGACATCGGGGAAGAGGAAGCGGATACTGTCGCTCCTGTCACTCAGGCCGAGACCTTCCAGATTGATGGCCTGACCGGTACTGTTCCAGATCTCAAGCCAGTCACTGTAATTGCCGTTCTCGTCCGTAACCGCGGCGGCATTGGAGGGCATAATCTCGCTGATGACCAGCCCGTCATAGAGGCCCAGCTGCTCCTGAACCCCGGTTTCCACCAAGCCTGTATCCGTCCCGGTGGAATAGGTTGCCCGGCGGATCGGCTCCTTCGGCGTAACAATAATCAGCAGGACGACCGCCGCCGCGATGGCTACCAGAATTATCACGTTCATCCTGGCTTTTCTGCGGCGCAGCTTCGTCGCCCGGGAAGCGGCACGGCGCCCCTGAGCATTCGGATCTCTTTCCATCCCGCTTCCCTCCTTTCGCAGCATCACATATCCTAATAATTATACCATATATTAACCTTCACTGCAAATCCGGCAGTCACATGAAAAAGCGGCGGAATCTTTCATCCGCCGCCTGCAGCCGGCACTGTTTACCGGCCCATTTTCTCCAGCATATCAACATATCCCGCAACCGTCTTTCTCAGATCCGGATTGCCCCGCAGCACCCGGGAAGGTCTTCTCCCGTCCTTCCTCAGCGGAACAGCATAATCCACATGGTTGCAGATAAACAGGATAGCGGTATCCTGGCCCTTCAGGTCACCGGAAATCGATACCGGCTGGCCGAAGCGGAAATCGCTTGTCGGGTTGTTCAGGAAATTCGCATCGATATCCTTTACATCCGTAAACCAGGCCATGCACTGCTCCCGGACATAGAAGCGGCCGTACGGAATCGTGTAATCAACCGTCACATTGCCGTCCTTAACCGTCACGATGCAGTTGCCCATGTAATACTTGTTGCTGACAGCCATCGGATAGGACCAGGAACCGTCCTTCGTCAGATCGACCGGCACGATATTGTACCATTTGTCGGTCAGGCCGGGATACTGATCCCGCAGGGAAACGCCCACCAGGCCCATCGTGTTGTTCAGGTAGGACTGGCCATGGGGATAAAACCTGTTATAGTATTTTTTTACAAAGGCCAGATCGGGACCCGGGACAGTATTGCCCTTCTCGTCAGTCCAGGTTTTCCCGTCGTAATAAATCTGATGATCGGAGGTTTCATACTCCGCCCTGACGATATTCCCTTTCGAATCGTAAAGGACTTCGTACTCTTCGTCAGTCTTACTGTTTTCCAGCTCGACTTCCAGCTCCTGAAGCTTTCCGCCGGAATAAGAGGCTTCGTATTCAAGATACCCCTTCATCTCCGACTGCTCAATCCGCGTCGGACCGGCATTCGGGCTGTAATACCCGGAACGGGCAGGGACATAAGGAGCCGACGCGCCCGCATCGGCAGCGGTATCCTCAGCCAGCCCTGCCGTCACGGACAACAGCATCAGAACAGCTGTAATCAAGGCGATCAGTCTCTTCATTCTTCCACAACCTTTCTGTTGTTTACCGGGAAATTATATCATAATCCCCAGTTTCGATAAAGTATTTTTCATGAAAACAAATTCCGGATTTCCTGCTCGGTCAGGGCGCTGAGGATGCTCTCGCCGGGGGTGATCAGACGCTCGAACAAGGCCTTTTTGCGGTTTCCGAGCTCGACCACCTGTTCCTCTATGGTTTCACCGGTGATCAGCCGCACCACCTGCACCTTCTTCTGCTGGCCGATGCGGTGCGCCCGGTCCGTCGCCTGCTCCTCCGCGGCCGGGTTCCACCAGGGATCATACAAAATGACCATATCCGCACCGGTCAGGTTCAGGCCGGAACCGCCGGCTTTCAGGCTGATGAGGAAAATCTCGCCCTCGCCGTTGTTGAAGCGTTCCGTCAGGTTCAGCCGGTCACCGGCCGGGGTGTCCCCGTCCAGATAGAGCGTCGCAAATCCGTTTTCGTCCAGCCTGTTTTTCAGGATTTTCAGCATGCTGGTAAACTGGCTGAAAATCAGGACCCTGCGCCCGTCCCGGATCATTTCCGGCAGGAGCTCGATCAGCAGTTCCTCCTTACCGCTGCCGCCACGATAATCAGACATGACCAGGGACGGATGGCAGCAGATCTCCCGCAGTTCAGTAATGGCACTGAGTACTTCGATCTTCGCCCGTCCGCCTTTTTCGTCCATGAGCTGATCGATTCTCGGCCGGAGGCGCTCCAGGGAGGCGTGGTAGATCCGCTCCTGCTCGGGCGTCATCCTTGCGATCAGGGTCGTCTCCATCTTGTCGGGCAGTTCTTCCAGCACATCCTGCTTCAGCCGCCGGATCAGGAAGGGGTGAATCCTTCGAAGCAGATCCTCCGCGTTCTCCCCGTCCTGATACTTGCGGAGGAAGGTATTATACCCCGGCAGATAGCCCGGGAGCACAAAATCGAACAGGCTCCACAGCTCCCCGACCCCGTTTTCCATCGGGGTGCCGGTCAGGGCAAAGCGCGTATCCGCCTGCAGCTGTTTGACCGCCTGCGCGGCCACGCTGCCGGCGTTTTTAATATTCTGCGCCTCATCAAGGATCACAAACCGGAAGGGATATTCCTTCAGCAGGGCGATATCGCGGCGGATCAGCGGGTAGCTGGTAATCACCACATCCATATCGCCGTGGCTGGAAAAGTGACGGATCAGGCCGGCCCGCTGGGCGCCGTTCCCGGTCAGGACCGTCACGCTCAGATCCGGGGCGAATTTGCGGAATTCGCTCAGCCAGTTATAAGTCAGCGACGTCGGCGCCACCACAAGGCTCGTCCTGCCCGCTTCCCGGGTTGTCTGCAGGAGGGCGATGATCTGCGCCGTTTTTCCCAGGCCCATATCATCCGCGAGAATACCGCCCATATGCATCCGGTCCAGCGCGTACATCCAGTCATACCCACGCTTCTGATAATCCCTCAGGGCAATGCCGGGCGCCAGCGCCGGCGCGGCAGCCTCCCCGCCGCCGTTTTTGAGAGTTTCGGTCAGCTCCGTGACATTTTCATCCAGTTCGATCTTCAGGCCGCTGTTTTCCAGCATACTGGTCAGATATCCCGCCCGGTACGCCCGCAGGACAATCGCATCCTTGTTCAGCTCGTTGCCGTCCCGGACAGCGGCTTCATAAAGCCCCGCAGCAGCCTCCTGCCAGCCGGCCAGATCGTTCAGGTCCAGAAACTCGCCGGTCCGGAGGCGGAAATACCGGCGTTTCCGGCTCAGGGCCTCAATCAGTTCCAGAATCTCGTCAACGGGTTCCCCGTCCCGCGTCAGCATCAGCTCCAGCTTGTCCCCGTTCATCCTCATGCTGCCAGAGAGCGCCGGACGCCGCGGAATCATGCGCTTGAAATCCCGGCTGAGATAGACGTCGCTGACCTCCTGCAGTCTCCTGACTCCCTCGCTGACAAAGTCAAAGATGGCATCCGTTCCGCTCAGCCGGATATTTTCCCTGCCGACCCGGAAACCGGCATTGGCCAGGATTTCCAGCACAAGATGCTCCCCTTCCGCATCCCGGAGAAGCAGTTTTTCTCCCTTTTCCAGGGCAATCTTTTTCTCCGTGGCCCCGAAAGGATTCAGCACGATCTCGCCGTATTGGAAACGAACCGTGGCAACAACACTCCTGCCGTCCTTGTCCAGATAAACCTCCGCTTTCAGCGGCAGGCGGACCAAGCGCCTGCGCAGATCCTCGCCGATCTCCACAGCACCGCGGACCTTCAGATACGGGAGCACCTCGCCGATCACGCGTTCGGTTTCCTTCAGCGGATATTCCATCAGGCTGCGGCCCTCATACTGATTCTCCCACAGGAGACGGATCAGCCTCGCCTGCTCCGGCGCGGTCCGGATCAGGCTCCCGCCGGTCAGCACCCAGGAACAGCTTGCCGTCACCGGCTGAAGATCCGTGGGGATCTTTCCGCTCACCTGAAGTCCGCGGGGACCGAGATTAATCATAAAGTGCAGCGGGACAGGCGTCGTCCGGTTCAGTTTGCAGCGGAGAATCCGGCCGCTCTGGTCCATGACACGCAGCGGCGTTTCGCCCAGATTTTCCAGCATTTCCTCCGCAAAGAGGTCGGGCAGAGGAATCATCCTGTTTCCGGATCCGACGGTCCTGTTTCCGGCTTCCTGGGCCGAACAAAGCTTCTTCAGCAGTTTCAGCATTTTCTCATCGTCCGAGGAAAAGTGCATCCATTCCGGCTGCCAGGTGAAATCTTTGCCCAAAGGTATCGTTTCCTGCGCATCCACGGAGGCCAGGAAAGCGCGGATGTCCTTCACCACATACAGTTTCTTTTCACCGATCCGCATCCCGACCCGCAGCTCCTGCCCGGCTTTCTGAGGAAGCGCCATCGTCATTTCCAGGTGCACATTGGCTTCCGCGGGCATTCCCTTTAGGATCAGGTCCGTCAGTTCCGCGGCGACCTCCGGAGCACGCTTTCTCATCATGCTCTCGATCACTTTGGTCCGGTCCGCCGTCAGCCAGGCGGCCACCGCATGACGGCAGCATCCCTGCTTCAGAAAAACAGCGCAGGGGCAGTGAAGCACCAGCTGACGGGTCAGCGTCACAGTCTGGGGCGGCGCGCCGGCAACGGTATAGCGAATCATGCCGCGGTCTTCTTCCGCAACCTTGACCGCACCGGCCTCTTCCAGATCCCGTCCGGCCGCGTACTCTTCCTCGCCGGCCAATTTCTCCATCAGCAAAGGATTCAGTCTCATGCGATTCTCCTGTGAAAAAGTATTGAACCTATATTATTTCTCCTTTTTTCTTTCTTTTCCTGCCCTTTGAATGATTTTTACTTTTATCGACGTCCCGGTTTTTTCGCACAGAAAAACAGCCCGGCTGTTATACCGGACTGTTTCAAAAGCACTGTCTGATCAGAACTTCAGCGGATTCACGCGGACAGCGGGACCCATGGTGCTGGAGAGATAAACGCTCTTCATATAGGTTCCCTTGGCTGCAGCGGGCTTCGCCTTGTTGATGGCTTCCATCAGAACACTCAGGTTCTCCTGAAGCTTTTCCTTGCCGAAGGAGACTTTGCCGATCGGGCAGTGGATGATCGCGGTTTTGTCCAGACGATATTCCACTTTACCGGCTTTGATGTCGTTCACCGCGCGGGCGATGTCCATCGTAACGGTACCGGACTTCGGGTTGGGCATGAGGCCCTTCGGGCCCAGCACA
>OMYT01000187.1 GCA_900315315.1 uncultured Eubacteriales bacterium
ACCAAAGCCCCATTGATACAGAAAACCGATGGATCTCCACGATTCGACGTTGCCGAGATCAGCCGCAAGCTGAAAATACTCCATTGCCTTGCTGTAGTCTTTCACGTTATAAGCGTCCAGGCCTGCCTGGCGAAGGGCTGCGGCCAGTTCATTCATAGACTCCTCTATGTCTGTATCGGATGATATGTCAGCTTCCAGTTCCAGTGCTTTTTTGTAGTATTCCGCGGCCTTGATCAGGTCCTGATCGATTCCTTTGCCGCGACGGTACAGATCGCCAAGGCTGGCATTCCCGTATGCATCACCCAGGTCAGCAGACTGCTGGTAATACTTCATGGCCTGACCGTAATCCTGCTCCACCCCGAAGCCGTTTTCGTACATGTCACCCAGATTGTTCAGTGCCGTCGCGTCGCCCCGGTCCGCGGCTTTCTGATAGTATTCAAACGCTTTGCCGTAGTCCTGTTCCACACCCTGGCCCCAATAATACATAAGCCCCAGGTTATACAGCGACTCCACACTACCCAGATCCGCCGCCAGCTGGTAGTACTCCAGCGCCTTCCCGTAGTCTTTCGCAGCGTCGGCATCCACGCCAGCCCGGCAAATCGCTGCGGCCAGTTCATTCATAGACTCCTCTATGTCTGTATCGGATGATATGTCAGCTTCCAGTTCCAGTGCTTTTTTGAAGTATTCCGCGGCCTTCAGGAGATCCTGCTCAACCCCTTTGCCGCCGCGGTAAAGGTCCCCGAGACCGATATACGCAATTGCCTCGCCCTTGTCGGCAGCCTGCTGATAGTATTCCAGCGCTTTGGCGTAGTCCTGTTCCACTCCCTCGCCGTATTCGTACATAGCGCCCAGATCGTTCAGCGCCGTCTCGTCACCCAGGTCCGCGGCTTTCTGAAAATATTCAAACGCCCTGCCGTAATCCTGTTCCACTCCTACGCCGTCTTTATACATAAGCCCCAGGTTACACATCGCCCATGTATCGCCCAGATCCGCGGCTTTCTGATAATATTCAAGCGCCTTCCCGTAGTCCTGTTCTCTTCCCTCACCGTAGAAATACGAGAATGCGATATTATACAACGCTTTCGCATCACCCTGTTCGGCTGCCCGCTGATAATACTCAAATGCCTTTTCATGGGACTGGTCCACCCCCATGCCCATATCATACAGATAACCGGCGGATCTCCATCCCTCGGCATTGCCGGCGTCCGCCGCCTGCAGATAATACTCCATCGCCTTCCCGTAGTCTTCCGCGTAAAAAGCAACTTCACCAGCCTTGTAAAGCTCCTCCGCGGTCATCTCCGCCTTCGGAGCTTCTGTCTCCGCAGCTTCAGCAGCCGGGGCTTCCGACGCGGCAGTTTCGGCAAAAGCAGTTCCGCCGAAAACAGTGAAGCACAGACAAAGGGCCAGTACAAACAGCATGATCTTCTTCATTGGGATTTATCCTCCTTCAAATGAATATGATACGCAAGCCGGATCCGAACCGGAATATGGAAAGATATCTGGTGTCTTCGCTGCATCTATCATATCCAATTGAAACATTTCAGTCAATGAAAAACAAAAGGAAAACCGGTCCCGCGGGAACAAGGGGACGGCCCTCCATTCCGATATTTAAAAACATTCCTTATCCTTTGGAGTGTCTTTTTCCATCATTCATCCTCTTTATTGTTTCCCTTTCTGCCTTTAAGCGGCGCGGTCAGGGCCTTTTCCAGGTCCCAGCCTTTTTTCAGCCTGTTGATCAGTGTGGGCGTGCTAATTCCATACGCTGCGGCAAGATCCGCCATGCTCGAATACCGGACCCCTTTATGGTCCACATACTTGTCCGGCTTTTTCTTCACGGGTTGGGTCAGGGCCTTTTCCAAATCCCAGCTGTGTCTCAGACGCCGTTGCAGCGTAGCATACGGAATCCCGTAAGCTTTGCTCAGCGCCGTGATGGATCGATACTTATTCCCTAAATGGTCCACGCATTTGATCCTGAGCGTATCCGGCTCGTCTTCCACGGGCGTTGTCAGCGCCTTTTTCAGATCCCAGCCGTACTGATTGAGCCTTTTCGACAGCATCATAAGACTCAAATTTTTTGTCTGATTGTGCCATCCGGTATATTATCTGCGTATATAATACCGGGGAGTTCATATAATCTTTCCCGAAAGGAGGTAACCCCGTTAACCCGGATGAAAACATCATCAGCAAGCACACCAACGGACAGAAGAGAAAGCCTGAAGCCTCAGGGTCCCCCGGAAGAGGCAGGAAACAGAAAACCGTCCCCTGTTTTCTTGTATTACATGATCACTTGTTTTATAATATAATCAAAGTAACAGCGATCAGAAAATCAAGGAGGTATCGACATGCGCATTCCCGAAAAAGCCTTCAGCGCCTTTACCGACGAACAAAAGAGAAGAGTTGAAGCCGCGAGAACCCCGGAAGAGCTCCTTGCTATAGCGAAGGAATCCGGGTATGAGCTCACCACGGAAGAGCTCAACAAGGTGTCAGGCGGAGCATTACCTTGTCAATATTGTCAGCATGGCAAATGCCCGAAAAAGGAAAGTTCGTCATGGTAAAACCGCTGTGCCGCTGTCGCGTTTCGTCACGGCTCCGTGACGGTCGTTCCCGGCAGCGTACAGGCTAGGCTGGTCCCTGTCCGGTCGATAGTCCGGTCAGGGATTTTTTGCATGCCGGCGCCGGATGAAAACGAGCACTGCCCTTCGTGCGCCGGGTCCGCGGCCAGGGCGGATTTCACATCGGCTTCACTTTTTCGGCCCGTACCATTCTGTCCTGCCCTCCATTTTCATCAAGATAAAGGGCTTCGTCTATTCCAACAAAAAAAACTGCGATCCGAAGACCGCAGCCGCACTCTGCCGGCACTGCCGGCA
>OMYT01000086.1 GCA_900315315.1 uncultured Eubacteriales bacterium
CCGTCAGCAGGAACATCTGCAGCCCTCTTCCCGGGTACTCACAGAGGAAGTTTCCGCCCCTTTTTGATCCACTCCCGGAATTCCGCTGTGGCGGTAAACAGCACATCGCCGGAGGAGTTGATGGCTGTTTCGCAGGAATCCTGAATAACGCTGATGATGAAGCCTACCGCAACAACCTGCATGGCAATATCATTATTGATTCCGAACATGGAACAGGCCATTGGGATCAGCAGCAGCGATCCGCCGGCCACTCCCGAAGTGCCGCAGGCGCCGAGGGTAGCCAGAATGCTCAGGATTATTGCGCTGACAAAGGATACGCCGATGCCCAGCGTATTCGCCGCTGTCAACGTCATGATGGTGATAACCACGGCGGCGCCGTCCATATTGATCGTCGCGCCGAGGGGAATTGACACGGAATAGAAATCCTTGTCCAGGCCGAGCCGTTCGCACAGGGACATGTTCACGGGGATATTGGCGGCGGAACTTCTGGTGAAGAAAGCGGTAATGCCGCTTTCCCGCAGGCATTTGAATACCAGCGGATAAGGGTTACGGCGAAGGGTCAGGCCCACGATGAGGGGATTGCTGACGAGCGCTACAAAGGCCATGGTTCCCACGAGCAGGAGCAGAAGCTTGCCGTAATCAACGAAAATGGACAGCCCGCTGGTGGAAACCGATGTAAACACCAGGCTGAGAATGCCGAAGGGTGCAAAGCCGATGACCCAGCGAACAACCTGGGATACGGCGTCGGAGATGTTCTGCAGGGAGACCTTGAGGTTCGGGGAAGCGAAGGTCTTGAGCGCGAGCCCCAGCAGCACCGCCCATGCAAGCACGCCGACATAGTTGGCGGTGCCGATGGCCGTGAAGGGATTCTGCACGACACTGCCCAGGATTGACTTGAAGATTTCCAGGAGCCCTCCGGGAGGCGTAGAACCGGTATCGCCGGCGGGCAGCTTGATGGTCATGGGGAAAAGGAAGCTGGCGATCACGGCGATGACGGCTGCGAGCAGCGTGCTTCCCAGATACAGCGCGATCACCGTCGTAAAGCGTTTGCCGATGCCGCCGGTGGCGTTGGCCAGTGAGCTGATGACCAGCACAAATACCAGCAAAGGCGCAATGCCTTTCAGCGCGCCGACGAACAGATCGCCCGGCACGGTGAGGAAGGTGGCCTGCGGCGTGAGAAGCCCGAACAAAGCTCCGAGCGCCAGGCCGATCAGAATTTTGACAATCAGGGAGGTTCCATTCCAGATTTTGATGATTGCTTTCATGAAAAAACTCCTCTTAAAATAATAAGATTACACTTGTTTTGTCTGTCAAACTCAAGACCGCTGCAGAATTGTACGGAAACAGCCTCTTTGTCGGCAATGTATTGCTCTATTTATATAAAACAATACAAGAATCCTTGTTTTTTTATTGTTCATATTCAGCGGCCTGGTGGGCTTTGTCAACGGATATCTTGTGGCCAAAAATATACTGCATAAACGCAATGTCTTCGGCCCGGCCGTACTTGTGATTGTTTTGCGTCAGATCCCGTGGTATGATGGGGCACGGAGCGCATCTTTGACGTTCCGGAAATGCGGGAGGTTGAATGAATGAAGACTTTGTATCTGGAATGCGGCATGGGCGCGGCAGGAGACATGCTGACAGCCGCGCTGCTGGAACTGATTGATGACAAACAGGCGTTTGTGAACCGGATCAATCGCCTGGGCCTGCCCGGAGTGAATGTAACCGCAGAACCTTCTGTCAAATGCGGGATAACAGGCACGCATATGAAAGTGACTGTGGACGGCGAAGAGGAGGAATCCCTGGACGCGCACAGCCATCACCATGAGCACGGCCGTGAACACAGTCATCACCACCATGCTTCCGTCGCGGACATTGAGGAACTGATCAACGGGCTGGATGTATCCGACCGGGTCAAGGCGGACGCAAAGGCGGTATACGCGCTCATCGCGGAAGCCGAGAGCCAGGTGCATGGGCATCCGGTCAGCGAGATCCATTTCCATGAAGTGGGTACGATGGACGCCGTGACGGATGTGGTGTCGGTTTGTTTGCTGATGGAAGAAATTGGCGCTGAAGAAGTCGTCGTATCACCCGTGCATGTCGGCAGCGGCCATGTGCACTGCATGCATGGTATTCTGCCTGTGCCGGCTCCGGCGACGGCGCTGATCCTGAAGGATGTCCCAACCTACGGCGGTCACATACGGGGCGAACTGTGCACGCCCACAGGCGCGGCACTGCTGAAGCATTTTGCATCCCGTTTCGGGGATCGTCCGATGATGAAAACCAAAGCCATCGGTTACGGGATGGGAAAAAAGGATTTTGAGCAGGCCAACTGTGTCCGTGCTTTCCTGGGCGAAAGCGAAGGAAAGCGGGAGCAGATCACAAAGCTGGAGTGCAACCTGGACGACATGACCGGCGAGGATATCGGTTATGCGATCGAGCAGCTTTTCAGCGCCGGTGCCCGGGAGGTGTTTACACAGCCCATTGGCATGAAGAAGAACAGGCCGGGCGTCCTGCTGTCGGTGCTTTGCGCCGCAGAAGATGCCGATCGGATGGCCGAAGAGATCATGAAGCACACCTCTACCCTTGGAATCCGCCGGCAGGAAATGAGCAGATACGTTCTGAAGCGGGATGTCAGGACAATCAGTACTCCCTACGGAGACGTGCGGATTAAGCGGGCGTCAGGCATGGGTGTGGAACGGTCCAAACCAGAATTCGATGACGTGGCAATGCTTGCGGCGGAAAACAACCTTCCGCTGAGAACAATCCGTAAAGCGGTTGAAAAAAACATATGATGGAACAGGGTGATGTAAGCTTCGGTTCGGAATGACGGAGATCAGTCTTCCTTCTGCTCAGCCTGCTGCCTGGCAGCTTCCACCTCTTTGACGATGGCTTCGGCGTCAAAGCGGTACACGTTCTTGTTGTTGTACTTCAACAGCATGTGGTCCAGGATGCTCTCGTCGGTCTCGTTCACCGTCATGAGCAGACCCATGTCGCCCTCTTCCATTCTCTCAGCCACCTGAGCGATCAGTTCGCGCCTGTAACACCGCCCAGCATCATGCCGATGCCACCGCGCAGCAGACCGATCAGGCCGCCGATCAGGCCGCCCTTAACGGTATCGCTGTCGGTGAGATAATCGGACGTGAAGTTGTCGCAAAGCTTGAGTTCGCCATTCTGGCGTTTCACCAGCGCAATCTGATAAATGGTGGTTCCGTTGATTTTGGGGGTCTCGGACAAGCCCTTCAGGGCCAGGCGGGCAGCGCTCTCGTTAGCGAATTCTACGGCTGCGATATTGTACATGTTGAAATTCTCCCTCTTTAAGTAATTTTTTTGATGGTATTGATTATGTTTTAAGTTTGATTTTTTTCAATGAGGTGTTCCCGGAATAGCCTTGTCATGGTTTTTCTTCCTGTTTATTCATCGGCGATGGAACAGAGGGGCGTCCCGTTTCAAAAAAGGGACGTCCCTCCGTTCCAAAATGCTCCTCAGCGTTTGATGATAACAGGCGCTGTCCAGTTTTCAAGCGCTGCTGTATCCGGCAGATAGATCCGCATAAACAAATGGAATCCTTTGGGATCTGTCGGCAGCACATACAGATCAGATTCGGTATCGGTATTCGCAGTAAGCAGGATGTCGAGGGAGCCGTCGTCATTCAGCTTGAAATCCGAACGGTCATTTACGCAGTATCTGTTCAACGGATTCGCGATCAGGAAGTCGTCGTTGTCATAAGCTGTGATCGACCAGAAACCCTTCTCCAGCACCGGCGGGAGTGTATTGAAATGCAGAATATAATCCTGTGTGCCGTCAAACGGATCACCGTTTTCATCAGCTGCACACTTCGGGTAGATCGCGACGTCGATGGTGTTTGCTCCGAAGGCTGATACCGCGACAGCCGCCCGGTATGTGTATTCCGTTCCAAAATCGCCAACCGGTTCGCCAAAATAGCTCCAGATGCCCAGGTTTTTCAGGTAAGCCGCGGCGTCTTTCGCAATATCGGTGTAGAACTTCTGCAGCATTGCTTTCCAGCCGTCTCCGCTCTCATCCTTCAGCACTGCAGGGTCGAATTCCAGTCCCGCGCCGACTCCCAGGGCTGCAATCCTGTCGGTCTCGGGCTTGTCAGCATCCGCAGGAGGATTATCTGCCATCAGTTCATTCGCGAGCCCGAAGAATTCCTCCGCGTTCATGGCTGCCACGGCCTTTACAGGAACGATGTCCTTATTGATGCCTTCGTCGGCAAGCACAGCGCTGTTATGCTCTTCACCGGAATTGTAGACGCTCAGCGGGCACAGGTCCATCCCGTCCTGTACCTCCACAACATTCGGCAGATCGTCGTCGCCGTTCACGATCACTCTTCCGAGCACCCACGAAATACGTGTAGGCAGTTCCACCTTTGTGACATTTGCAGGCAGCTCGGTTGTATCACCCTTTTTCACAAACGCGTACACGCCCGGCTTGTCAAGGACGGCCGCTGTATTGGACCAGGCATCCATGATCTGCATTTCCATGAACCTGTCCGTCTCGGGAAGCGTGAGAATGATCGGCTCATGATCAATATTCAGCATGATCTGCGTGTAGCACGTATCCACATTCATGGTTACCACGGATTTGTACTCTGCAGTGGCAAGGGTGCGGGCATGAACGAGCGTATTGGCCGGCAGTGTCCTTGCGGTCATTTCCATCAGCACCAGCGGATAGGAAAAGATGTATGCCTCTTCCGCAAGTACCCACAATTCCGTTTCATCTTTCTCAGATTGCAGCTGTTCCAATGCAGCAGGTTCTTCCTCTGCCCACGCTGTGCATCCGCAGAGAGACAGCAGGCAAACGGCAGCAAGCACAAAACTGAGTATCTTTTTCATGGTTCTCATCATTCCTTTCTAGCAATCACAGGCGCTGTCCAGTTTTCAAATACTGCTGCATCCGGCAGATAGATCCGCATAATCAGATGGAATCCTTCGGGCGCTGTCGGCAGCACATACAGATCAGATTCGGTATCGATATTCGCTGTGAGCAGGATGTCGAGGGAGCCGTCGTCATTCAACTTGAAATCTGAACGGTCGTTTACGCAGTATCTGTTCAGCGGGTTCGCGATCAGGAAGTCGTCGTTGCCGTAAACTGTGATCGACCAGAAGCCCTTCTCCAGCACCGGCGGGAGTGTATCGAAATGGAGGATATACTCCTGATTTCCATCAAATGCATCGCCGTTTTTGTCAGCTACGCATCTCGGGTAGATCGCGACATCGGTAGTATTCGCTCCGAAGCCTGATACCGCTACAGCCGCCCGGTATTTGTATTCCGTTCCGAAATCGCCTATCGGCTCGCCGAAATAATTCCAGATTCCGAGTTTTCTTGAGAAGGACAGGGCCTCTTCCGCAATATCGTTGTAGAACTTCTGCTGCATGGCCTTCCAGCCGTCTCCGCTCTCATCCTGAAGCACTGCAGGGTCGAAGTCCAGTCCCGCGCCGACGCCCAGCGCTGCAATCCTGTCGGTCTCCGGCTTGTCTGCATCTGCCGGCGGATTGTCTGCCATCAGTTTATTCGCGAGCCCGAAGAATTCCTCCGCACTCAAAGTTGCTGCCGCCCGTACGGGAACAATGTCGTTATTGACGGCCTCGTCGGCAAGCACAGCGTTGTTATGTTCTTCACCGGAATTGTAAACGCTCAGCGGGCACAGATCCATGCCGTCCTGAATTTTGATCACATTCGGCAGATCATCGTTGCCGTTAAGGATCACTCTTCCGAGCACCCACGAAATACTTGTAGGCAGTTCCACTTTTGTGACATCTGCAGGCAGTTCGGTCGCATCGCCCTTTTTCACAAACGCGTAAACGCCCGGTTTGTCAAGAGCGGACGTTGTATTGGACCAGGCATCCATAACCTGCATTTCCATGAACCTGTCCGTCTCGGGAAGCGTGAGAATGATCGGCTCATCACTGACATCAAGCATGATCTGCGTGTAAAGGGTATCCACATTCAGGGTTACCACGGATTTGTCATCCGCAGTGGCAAGGGTGCGGGCATGAACAAGTGTGTTTTCCGGCATTGTCCTTGCAGTCATTTCCATCAGCACCAGTGGATAGCAAAAGATGTATGCCTCTTCCGCAAGCGCCCATAATTCCGTTTCATTTTTCTCGGATTGCATCTGTTCCAAAGCAGCAGGTTCTTCATCTGCCCACGCTGTGGATCCGCAGAGAGACAGCAGGCAAACGGCAGCAAGCACAAAACTGAGTATCCTTTTCATTGTTCTCATCCTTCCTTTCTAGAAATCCATTTATTACTGTTTCAACATTATACGGAACAGGGGGACGCCCCTTTTTGTTCCGCCCTGTTTGCTTCAGCCCTTGACGGCGCCGATGGTCATTCCCTTCACAAAATGCTTTTGCAGGAAAGGATAGATCAGGACGGGCGGAATCGTGGTGATGATGATCACGGCGGACTTGACCGCGATCGCCAGGGACGCGTTTGCTCCCACGCCTCCGGCCTGCCCTGCCATGCTGCTTCCGCTGACGATGTTGCGCAGCACCAGCATGGCCGGGTATTGGGTATCTTTCAGATAAATCAGGCTGTAAAACCAGTCGTTCCAGAAGAACACTGCGGTATACAGGCCGATCGTGGCAATGGCCGCCCCGGAGAGGGGCAGTACGATGTGGAGAAGAATCCCGAACCATCCATAGCCGTCGATCCGGGCGGCCTCTTCCAGTTCAACGGGGATCGTCCTGAAAAAGCTGATCAGGATGATGAGATAGAACGGGCTGATCGCAAAGGGGATCAGGATGCCGAGGCGGGTGCCTGTCAGCCCGAGGGAGGCCACGAGCAGGTAGTTGGGAATCAGGCCGCCGCTGAAAAACATCGTGAAGACGACCAGCCGCATGACCGTTTTCTGCCCGCGCAGGAAAGCCTTGCTGAGGGGATAGGCAAAGAGGATCGTCATCACAAGCGAGATCAGGGTGCCGCAGAAGGTATGGATGATTGTATTCTGATAAGCGGAAAGGAATGTGGGATAGGCAAAAATCTGCCGGTAAGCGTCCAGCGTGAAGTCGACCGGCCACAGGGAAACCCGGTCGTTCAGGATGGCCCTGGACGAGGAAAAGGAAACCGCCGCGATATGAAGGCACGGGATGACGTAGACAGCTAGCACGACGAGCATGGCGACGGTGATGCACAGGTCCGCGGCCCAGCCGCGGCGCCCCGTTGGCTTCTTTTCGGAAATGGCAGTCATGGTCTCTCCTCCCCCCGTCAGTAGATGCTCTCGCCGGACAGCTTCCGGCTCAGAAAATTGGAGGAGGAGACCAGAATCAGCCCGATCACTCCGCTGAAAAGGCCGATGGCGGTGGCGTAGGAGTACTGGTTGGCGGTGGACTGCAGGCCCACCCGGTAGACATAGGTATCGATAATGTCGCTGACGGAGGAATTGGCCGGGGTGTACATCAGCAGGACCTTCTCAAAGCCCAGCGACAGCAGGTTCCCGATCTTCAGGATCAGCATTACCATGATCGTGGGCAGGATCGAAGGGAGGGTCACGTGGAGAGCCTGCTGGAAGCGGTTCGCCCCGTCGATGCGGGCTGCCTCGTACAGGTCATTCGGAATACCGGCGATGGCAGCCACATACACGATGGCGCTCCAGCCTGTGTACTGCCAGGCGTCCGTGGCAATATACAGGGGGCGGAAGTATTCGGGCTCGTTCATATAATACACAGGGGCCACGCCGAACCAGTCCTTCAGAAGGCGGGTAATGAGGCCGCCGGAGGGCGACAGCAGCTGCGCCAGGGTTGAGACCACTACCACCGTGGAGATGAACCGCGGCATAAAGCTGACGGTCTGGACCGTTTTCCTGAGCCGCGTGGCACGAAGCTCGTTCAGCAGCAGCGCAAACAGGATCGGCAGGGGAAAATTCACCGCCAGGTTCAGCGCCGCCAGGATCAGCGTGTTGCGAAAAGCGTTCCAGAACTGCGGCTGGGTCAAAAACTGTTCAAAATAGCGAAAACCCACCCAGCTGACGCCGTAGGGTCCGGTAAGGGGGCGATAGCGGCGGAAAGCCAGTACGTTACCCAGCACGGGCATCCATTTGAACAGGATGAAATAAACAAGGGGCACCGCCGCCATGACGTAAAACTGCCAGTACTGCGCCAGGTAATGCCTCCACGGCATCCTGCGCGCCGCAGGCGTTCCCGTCCCTTTTCTGTTTTCCCGGGACTTCCCTTTCATAAACTGGCCTCCCGTCCGGTGACCGAACACCCCGCCGGGAAATCGGCGGTTTAATGCTTATATTCGTTGTAAAGCGCACAGAATTTCTCGATTCCCTTATCTGTCATTTCCTGCACATAGGCGTCCCAGTCGGCCTCGATGCTCTTTTTGCCGGTGAGGAAAGCGTCGTTCCAGACCTCGAAGGCGTCGTACAGCGTGGTTTGCAGCAATGCGGCCTCCTCGGCGGTCAGGTCGTCGAAGAAGGGCGTTGGCGGAACAGGCTGGATGGCGTTGTCCATCTGCGCCACCGCGGCGTTGATCGCGGCAAAGTTCTCGTCATACTTGGTCATCTCCATGTCCAGGTACCACACCATCTGTATCGTGCCACAGCCATAGGCATTCTGCATGGTCTTGAAGACGCCTGCCGGGGAAGAAGTGATGTCGTCCGCAAAGACAATCCTGTCCCCGTCCATGGTGTAGGATTCGCCCTCAATGCCGAGGCACCAGATTTTCACGGCTTCCTCGGAATAGAAAACCTCGTCAAGTTTGCGCACAACCTGTTCAAAATCCGGGCGGGCAGCGGTGCCGATGGGGAACATGATACCGGTTCCGACACGACTCCGGGGCTGGTGATGCGCGCCGCCGGGGCCCGTCAGCACGGGATAAAGGTTCAGCTTAAAGCCCTCAATCTCCGTCCCGTCTGTCCAGCCGCCGATCTGATCGTAATAGCCGTAGGTAGCCACCGCCTGTCCGGTCGCGAGCTTCCTGGCGGTAGACGTATCATCCTGCTTCATTTCCGGATCCAGCAGTCCTTCCGCATACAGCCTGGCGAAGAAAGAAATATAGTCCTTGTATTGTTCACTGATCGCGGCGGCAAAGTATTCCTTCTTGCTATAGTCCCAGCTGAGCACACTGGTGCCGGAAGCGGAATACTGCCCCACGGAGATGCCCCAGGAAGGCATGGTCATGCGGTACAGAACGCCGGGATTGATGATGGTTGTCAGGGGCAGCGAGTCCGGATAGTCCTCCTTGTAGGCCTTCAGGATCTGATACAGGTCGTCAAAGGTTTTGGGCGCGGCGAAACCCTTCTTTTCCAGGTAGTCTTCCCGCAGGATCAGGCCACCGTCATAGATGGGCTTCTCCCAAAGCATGGGCAGGTAATAATACTTTCCGTCGCTGAGCCGGATGGATTCAAGGTCTGCCTGCAGGCCCAGTTCCTCGACACGGGCGTTGAAATTGGGCGTCCACTCGGTATAGTCGCTGATGGGTACCGCCGCGCCGTTCAACACGAAAGGCGCGTACTGTCCGGCAGAACTGACGCCGCGTATCGCGTCCGGAGTGTTCTCGCCGGTGGACAGCGCCAGGGTGACCTTGGTGGCAAAGTCCGCCATCGGGATAGCCTCGATATTCAGTTTAACGTTGTACTTCTCCTGGATCGCCCTGAGCGCCGGCCAGTCTTCCCGGAACGGGAGCGTCGGGTTATCGCTGTAATACAGGGAAATGGTAATGGGCGTTTCCTCTGCCATAACGGGGATTAGCGGCAGCAGCATCATGCATACGAGCAGCAGGATCAGAAGTTTCTTCATGTCCGTTCAGTCTCCTTCTTTTTTTTGATTTCTTCGGTAGGATTCGGTTTCTGATAGTGTAACATACAAAAGCAAAATATAACAGGGGGTATTCCAAAATATGTTGAACACGGGTGGAACATGGTGGAACACGGGGACGACCCATTTTGTTCCGAAAATTTGATCTCCCGAAGCTTCGAACATACACAGACAGTTGAAACACCGTTGTTTTACAGTGACTGCTGACTAAAAAGTGTTGCAAAGTCCGAGAAATCGGGCTTTTCTTGTGTCAACATATATGAATTTTATAGTTGCGCT
>OMYT01000149.1 GCA_900315315.1 uncultured Eubacteriales bacterium
CGTGCAAAAGACTTTCTAACGTTTTAAACAATACATCCGGTTCTACCGGTTTACACAGGTGCGCATTCAGGCCTGCCTGCATACTGTGTTGTACATCCTCATCAAAGGCATCTGCCGTTAATGCTATGACAGGGATAGTCTTTGCGTCAGACCGGTTCATAGCCCTGATCCTCCGGGTCGCCTCCAGTCCGTCCATTTCAGGCATCCGCAAATCCATCAGAATCGCATCGTAATAACCCTCTTCATGTTTCGCAAACATTTCTACGGCAAAACGCCCATTTTCCGCGTGATCCACCTGTATCTCACGCATGGAGAGCACCATCATCATGATTTCGGCGTTTACCGCGACATCTTCCGCCAACAATACTCTGCGACCTTTGAGATCCGTCGTCTCCTGGACAAGTTTCGTATTCTTCTTTTCGAAAGCCTTCCTGAACTCATCAAGCACCACCCCGGAAAAAAGCGGTTTGGCCACAAATGTGTCAACGCCGGCCTCTCTGGCTTCCTCCACAATTTCATCCCAACTATATGAAGTAAGTATGATCACCGGCGTTTCGTTGCCCACAGCAGCCCGAATTTGACGCGTCGTTTCCAGTCCGTCCATATCAGGCATGCGCAAATCCATCAGAATCAGGTTATAGGGCTCCCGTCTGGCATAGCGTACTTTCACCATCTGTAAGCCTTCTGCTCCGGACAATGCCTTTTCACAATTCACGCCCACCTGCCCTAACACAAGCTGCGCATGTTCACAGGCGATCGGATCATCATCGATCACCAATACGCACAGTTCATGGGTATGCAGAACATTTTCCGCTTCCCCGTCGTTTTGGTGGTCGCAGTCGGTCAGCGTAACCGTGACAGTAAACGTCGTTCCTTTATTCTTTTCGCTCTCTACGGAAACCGTTCCGTTCATCAGCTCAATAATATTCTTGGTTATGGCCATACCTAAACCGGTGCTGCCGTAGCGGCTTGCTCTGGACGAATCCTCCTGACTGAACGCGTCGAACAGCTTGGGAAGAAACTCCTGACTCATCCCAATACCAGTATCGCTGATGATAAAGCGCAACGTGGACTTTCCATTGAATCGTGCAACGGATTCCACAACGAATGTAACGGTACCCCCGGACGGTGTAAACTTGACCGCATTTCCGAGGATATTGATCATAACCTGCCGCAACTTCATGTCGTCGCCAATATAATAATCGCAGACCGGGCCGTTCACACGGCATTCATACGCAAGGCCTTTGTCCCTGCACTGTCCGCTGATAATCGTATTGACCTGGGTCAACAGTTTTGCTAACGAAAACTCTTCATTTTTCACAACCATATGTCCGGATTCGACGCGGCTCATGTCAAGAATGTCATTGATTATGCTGAGAAGATGCTGAGCCGATATCCCCATTTTCTCAAGGTGCTCCCGCGTCGTTTCAGAAATGCCGGGGTCATTCAATGCGATTCGGTCCAGTCCGATGATCGCATTCATCGGTGTCCGGATTTCATGGCTCATATTGGACAGAAACGCAGTCTTTGCCTTGTTGGCCTTGTTGGCCTCTTCCAGCGCAACACTCAGCGATTCCCGCTGTTCCGCCAGTTCCCGCATCATTTCCTTTTGTTCTGTGATATCCAGGAAAACGCCTACATAGGTTATGGGGGTACCGTCAGGGCGGCGTGTGGGTTTGCCGACAGCCCGGTACCAGCGGTACCCTCTGTTTTTCGTCCGCAGGCGGTACTCCACGTCATAGGTCTTTTGACCGGTATAGTCGGAAATCGTTTCATTATACGCCTTCAATACGCGCTCCCTGTCATCAGGATGCAGCAGGTTGGACCAGGATTCGAGTACATCCGGAAAGTCTTCCACGTCTTGATACCCGAGCATCCTCCGGAATTCGTCGCTCCAGTAGACCCGGGACATCACGCCTTTTTCATCAAAATCCATCGTCCATTTGCCGGATCCGAGCATTTCATGAATGGTATTAAGGGACGCAGATTCGTTTTGCAGCTGTGCGTAAAGCGTATCCAGTTCCTTCTCCCGGCTTATTTCGATCGTCACGCCCCTGAACTTCACCGGCTTCCCCTCCGCGTCCCGGTACAGTATCCCTTTGCTGCGAAACCACCGGGTCGAGCCATCCTTTCTGCGGAAGCGGAATTCATAGCCTTTTTTGCACATGATGTCTTCATTAGATGCATTGACGGTCGTATCACCGATAAAAACCTCCCGGTCTTCCGGGTGAATGCCCCGCACAAATGATTCGATTTCATCCGGAAAGTCACTCCGGTCACTATAGCCCATCAGCCTGCGGAATCCATCGCCCCATTGTACGGACGCCACAGAGCCGTCAGGCGCAAAATTGACAACCCAGCTTCCCGCCTTTGTCAAATCAGTAAGAAGACGAATCGTTACGGACTGCTCTTCTATAATACGCTTGTCCTTTTCATCGTTTATCCCGTTCATAATGGCTCCCTTCATCCAGATCTGCATATCTGAATCCCGTCTGATACCTATTGCAATATGACGATTGCTTCCTCTCATCCTTACAGCTTGTTAGAATACGAAAACTCATTTATATAAACACCGTTCGGTTATCGTTTCCCAAAGTGATATCCATGGTCCTTTTTTCGCTGAACATACTATTATCTTTATTATAACAAAACAGCCATAGAAAATAAACACCGTGTCTGTTGAACTAAATCGAAATTTTGTGTGGTTTTCTTTTTTGTAAAGCAAAAGAGCAGGGACTTGCTTGCATTTAACTACTTATTTGTTATAATCATACTAAAGAATGCAACCGGATTGAGGAGGTTTTAACGTGAGTTTAATCGAAAATTTTGTGCAAAACCATGTTGACCTTTTAAAATATGGCGTGAAAAGCGGATTGCGCAACGAAGATGGCAAAGGAGTCCTTGCGGGACTTACGAACATTTCCCAGATAATCTCGGAAAAAAATGTTGATGGTAAGAAACAGCCCTGCGACGGCGAACTTTGGTATCGCGGGCACAGGATCAACGAGCTGATTGAAGATCTCGGAGACGAACTCGGCTTTGAGAAAATTGCTTACCTTCTGATTATGGGCGTACTCCCCGACGACAAGGAACTGGCCGAATTTAAAACCGTGTTGGGCGAGGCGCGGACATTGCCTGCCAACTTCACACGCGATATTATCATGGAAGCTCCCACCGGCGACATTATGAAATCCATGATGCGAAGCATCCTTGCCTATTCCTAC
>OMYT01000043.1 GCA_900315315.1 uncultured Eubacteriales bacterium
CTTTTGCCCTTATTATGCAGGCGTATAGCCTGCTCCTTAATGGTTCTCCTGGTCTCTGGTGAGACCCTCAAAAGATTAATCGTATCCATGTGCTTATTACACAGAAAAACAATTATGACGATATTTATTTACCAAAGTAATAAATTTTATTATAACTGGCAAAGCGTTGTAAAGCGTAACTCGAAACGCATTCTTCAAAGTAACGTTCTTTCCAAATACTGAAATTTCCCGTAAAGAAACACTCTCGCCGTATGCTTTCCAGCCTTGCATATTCCCATACAATCACACGTTGGGGGAGGATTCAAAGGGGTTCATCGTTTTATTGTAACGAACTGATGAAAAACGACTGGCGGATGTGAAGTCCGGCCGGAGGTGAAGCCATAGCAGGCTATTTGCTGAACAAAGTGCTGTTTTTCAATATGGAAATCCAGTTTTGTTTACTGTGAAGGAAACGAACAATATTGACACGTTTTTCTTCTTCTGAAATCACATAGAACGCCAGATAGTTATTTACTGAAACAAAGCGAACTCCCCATGCATTCAAAACAGGATCTTCAACTAATGCATACTTTTCGGGGAAGGTAGCAAGGTCAGCGATTGCTTCTTCTGCTTCAATCAGAAGTTCATCTGCCGCTTGGGGATTAAGCAGAATGTGGTCAATATAATCTACAGCGCTGTTCAGGTCAGTATCTGCTGTTCCGGTAATATGGACATTGAATTTCATCTTTTTCTCCTTGCCCGGATATCAGCTATTGCATCGGAGAAAGGGCGGGTATTGCCGGATTGAATATCATCCAATCCCTTCTGAATTAATCCATAAAGTTCAAAACGACCGAGCAACTGTTCATATGCTTCGATGCTCATGACAGCAAGATCACCTTTGCCATTCTTTGTGATGAAAATCGGCTCACCATATTGATGGCAAAGTGTAGAGATTTCATTGTATCCATTACGCAAATCTGCACTGGAACGGATTGTAGGCATACGGTTGACCTCCTTGCTTAATATAAAGAAATTATACCTTAATTTTATTATATCTGCAAGTGTAAAGAAGGTGAACACCCATGGCTGAAACCCTGCGCGAGCTGGTGGTCGCGCTGTCGCTGCAACAGATGGATGAGTGGTTCGCGGCCGGAAAAGTGATGGACGGCAATCTCTCCATTGCTGCCTTCCTGTGGCCGGCAGTGGAGAATCTGGAAGGGGAAGCCCGGCAGGCGGCGGCCAAAGAGCTGTTTGCAGCACAGCAGAAGACGATCGAGATTGACGAAGAAATGGAAGCAAAGTTCCTGGATATCTACGACCTGCAGGCAAAACTGACCGGGGAGCTGACGGAAGAAGATTCACAGGAGATTCTGCAGCATCCGCATTTCATGGATGCAGTTGAACTGCTGATGATCCGCAGTAAGACTAATACCGAACTGAACACGGCTGTACAGTTCTGGACTGATCGGATGGAGAAAAAATAAGCTTCCGGCGGATGAAACAAGCGTACAGGAGGCTTCCGGGAAGATCCTCGCCGAGGGTGTATCCGCAGCTCTGTTCATGATAGTCTCCAAAGCACTGATCAGGAATCAGCTGATGAGCGGCTGCGACCCGGCACAGGCGCTTCAGCGCGCGAATGATAACCATGCTGGCATTCAAATTTTTTGGCGCAGCCGATCAAAAACCTGTGACGCCGCTGAAGAATAAAAGTTGTTCCACTATGGACCTGAAAACAAACGGTCATGTGACAAAATGATCGAAGCCCGCCGCCGCCGGTTAGCTGTTCAGGCTGCATGAACCTGTCAGCCGTAGGTATAAACAATGATTTCCTCTTCCTCATTCATTTCGGAGGGATCCCGGTCCAGCAGGGAAGCGACATATCCGTAAGACACGGGATGATACTCATCGTCCGGGTTCCGGAAAGGCCTTGTTTCCTCCAGAAAACAGTCGATCCGCTCCTTGTTCGGCTGGCTTTTGTACTCCACATATCCCAGGGGTTCCTGCCAGCATACGAGGAGGGTTTCCCCGTCCGCGTCCTCCACCGGGGTGAACATATTCCGGAGATTTTCCAGGCAGCCGGACTTCATGCCGTATTCATCCGTCACCCAGTATCCTGAATTCTCCGGTGCGGAGGGGAAGAACTGCCGGAAGCAGGAGCATTCCGAAAACGCGCCGATTTCCCGGCCGCCCAGCGCTTTCCGCTCCTCACTGTTCAGCTTTCGGATTCCTTTGATATACAGGGAAAGACCCATTCGCCTGCCTCCTTGCCGCAGCATTCATATCTTCAGTCAAAATATCCGTAGTTGTAATCTGACTCCAGCACGGCGCCGAGGGATTCAAGCTCTTCCCGGACCGGCCGGAGTTCTTTTTCGCATTCGCTGGGATGCATATGGAACAGATTCGCGACATTCATGGGAAGATTTGCTTCCGGATTGTCCACCACCGTTTTCGCGTCCTTGAGGGAACAGCCTGAGAGGTCGCGCAGGAGTTTGATCAGCCTGAGTTTGTTTTCCGGAAGGCAGTCCAGGCGGACGATCTTCAGCGTATAGTAAGGGGTCCAATAGGAATCTTCGACCTCGGGATGAGCCTTCGGCGGCTCCGCAGTGACAGCAAATTTTTCCTGGAAACGCTCTGCCAGATCCCGCAGCTCCAGAAGGCTTTTTTTATCGATCGCGCTGACGATCTCTTCGACGGACGGATTTGCCATATACATACCTCCTGCTGATGTGCAGAAACAGATTCCAAACGATATTTCACAAAGACTGTAACAGGATTATAGCAGATAACGCGTCATGCGTAAACAGGAGGATAAAAAGGGATGCGTTCAGAGTATGCTTTTATAGACTGGAATTTCTCAAATAATTGTTTTATACTTGTAAAAGCCACAGGTTGATAATTGAAAGGGATGAACGTATGTCCAAAAATGAAATGCCTTTGGGTCAATTCAAGGCTTTGGATCGATATTTGTCCCCGATTGACGTTTGGGCAATAGCCTTCGGCTGCATGGTGGGCTGGGGTGTTTTCGCCATGCCGGGAACTACTTTTCTCCCGGTTGCCGGACCTGCAGGGACCGTGATTGCCATGTTGATCGGAATGCTCATCATGCTGATCATCGGCAACAATTTCTCTTTTCTGATGTCCCGCAGTTCCATGACAGGTGGTGTCTATTCCTATACGAAAGAGGCCTTTGGGCGGGATCATGCTTTTCTCAGTTGCTGGTTTCTGTGCCTTTCCTATCTGACCATTGTATTTCTGAATGGTACTGCTCTCTTCTTTATTGTGCAGTACTATACCCTTATGCTGGATGCCCATCCGCTGAGCTATCTCCGCGCCAATACCGCGATGCAGCAGTTCCTGCAGTTCCATGAAACCTACGGCATCACGGAAGGCGACGGGATGTGGCTTGCGCCGGAAGACCGGGTTCCGGTCTGGTAATGATCATGGAAATTCAGGAACCCGTCATACCGCAGACTGTTATTTCTTATTTTGCCGGATATGCATGTTTATCAATATACAGCTCATAAACATTCATGATCTCCGCGTTGCCCTGCAGATCAGCATAAATGTAGACCAGTGCCCAGGTCGGCACAGGATCCGGCGCAGCAGGCGTGATCTGGCAAAGGATACAATAGTTTGTTCCTGCCACAACCTGCGTACTCAGCAGCGCAACCGGTATATAGGTCGCGTCGTCTGATTTCTCCAGTGCTTTGTCGAAAGCAGCCTGCGCAGCCTCCGGAAGTTTCCCCGCTTCCTGCACGACGGGCGTCCATCCGCCTGTCATCGTTTCCGCGTTGGCGGAAACCAGACCCAATAACAATCCCAGGGTAACCAGCAGAATGATGGCTTTCTTCATTTCGTTTTCCTCCGGGTCAGTTTATTTCATTACAGCCTTCCGATTCTGTCAGAGGCTGGTAATGGCTCGGAATACGATCTTCCGCATCCGGTTCCGTCAGTCCGTCATTAAAACCGGCAAACCATTATATCACACAGGCGAATAAATGGATGCTGTATCGGTAATGCAGCAAGAAGGAGAAAAAGTGAGAACTGAAACAGGCAAACCGAACGCCTTGCTTGCAAACAGCAGGAACGCCATTGAATATATAAGGAAACAGATTGCCTGTATCTGCAGACAGATACCGCCGAGAGAGCCCGGAAGTACCGGGGAAAGAAAAGCCGCGGAGTATATGGCTTCTGTTCTTGAAAAGGACTGCGGTTGCAATGCGGCCTCGGTTGAGCATTTTAAAGAGCATCCTGCTTCTTTTTATGGATATTGCCGTGTTCAGGGAATTCTGGACATCCTGTCCTGCCTGGGTTTTTTTGTTCATCCGGTCATCACACTGGTCTTCGGATGCTCTTCCATGCTGTTGTTTTTGCTTTTTTTCGTATTATATATTCCGGTCATTGACAGATTCTTTCCGGAAAGAACAGGTACGAATGTGACAGCCGTAAGGCCATGCAAAAGCACCGTGAAAAGGCGCCTGTTCTTTAATGGCCATATTGATGCGGCCTGGGAATTCCCGCTCAACTATCACTTTGGCGGTTTCGTATTTGAAATTCCCGGTGTGATGTCTCTCTGCGGTGTCCTTTTAAACATCAGCATGGCGGTCTGTGCCCTGTGCGGATCCGGAGACTGGACACAGACAGTCATGCTTTGGGCCTTGCTTTTCATCCCGTCGTATATCGCCATCGGCTTTACATTCAATCCCGGACGAATCGTTGCCGGAGCCAATGATAACCTTTCCGGATGCCTGCTGGGAATCACGATCCTGAGGGAAATGGAAAAGCAGGGAATTGAACTGGAAAATACAGAGGTGGGCGTGATTCTGACCGGATCGGAGGAAGCCGGCCTCCGCGGTTCAAAGGCATGGTGCAGGGCTCATCAGAAGGATTATCAGGATGTGCCCACATTTATTGTCTGCATGGATACGATTCACAGCCCTGAACACCTGATGGTGAATGAGAAGGACCTGAATGGAACGGTTTCCCTGGATGCCGGACTGACGGATGCTTTTATGCGCGCGGCCACGGAGGTGGGTGTACCGTGCCGGAAGGGCAGGATTCCCCTTATGGGCGGAGCCACCGACGGGGCGGGATTTGCACAGGGAGGATTCCGCTCTGCAAGTGTTACCGGAATGAGCCACAAACTGGAGAACTACTATCATACACGAAGGGATATACCGGACAGTCTGAATCCTGAAGGATTGGAAAACTGTTATAAGGCAGCCGTCCGGCTTCTTGAAATGATTGACAGCAAAGAGCTTGATATCTGATTTGGTTTCGATACGGTGATCAGAGGGTTGCCGGACGGTCTTTTTTAGTCCTTGCGATCCAATGTGTTTTTTGATAAAATGATTCAACATCAGTATTGTAATGAACAATATTACGAAATATGCGATCAATTAAAACGGAGAGAAGAAATGAAAAAGTACAGCATAAGGAAAAAGTGGAAGCTTCTGATTATATTCATCTGGGTCCTGTTTCTGGTCGTGACCGGCATCGGATGTATCAGTATGCAGAGATCGGCTGTTTATGAAAAAGCCAAAACAGAACTGACAAACCAGGCGGAAATCATTTCCGGGCAATTCGCCGGTCTGGTCGATACACACGTTAATGCCAGGGCTGTTTTTTACGACAGGCTGATTCCGGAAGTAAAGGCGATTTCTTTTGTGCTGGAAAACTATGATGACATCGATCAGGCGAAAGGTTTTCTGGAGAATATCGTAAACACAACAGAGATTAAAAACCTCTGGATTTATGACAGAAAAGGAAATATCCTGTTCGGAAGCGGGGACGCGCCGGAACCTAAGCCGGAACCGAATGATATTGCCTCCTTGCTGGACGAAAGGTCTTATGAATCGGTGGAAAGCAACTTTGATGAAAATGACCGGTACCAGACCGCAACGTATTTACTGGACGAAGACAGCAACGGTATTTTATGGGGCGTGAAGGATCGGTGGTGTATTTATGCCAAAGACGTCCTTTCTGATGAACTGAAAACCGTTGTGCAGTTTTTTGACTGGGATCACACGCTTCAGGACGTCTCGGTCAGCAGGGGCGGAACTGTGCTTGCCGTTTCAAAAACAGAGGGCCTCGTGCTTTCTTATTCTGACCATTCCGCCAAAGGAAAACCCGTTGAAGATCTGAATATAAAACTGGCCGGGGAGAAAACGGCTGCTACTGCCGACCAGCTTCTGAACGCGTTCTCAAATACAGGTGAGGTTACGGAAATCGGGATTGATTCCGTTCGCTATTACGCAACCAGAATGAACATCGACAATGATCTGTTTCTGTTGATGTGTCCTGTGGAGTCTGTTGAAAAAGAGGTTATCCTTGCGACTGTCATTTTGATGGCGCCGCTGTTCATTATTACCGGGATCGGTGTGCTCTATGCGTTCAGTCTGATTGCCGAAGATTTGGAGAAATCGAAAAAAGACGGCGAAAAGAAAGGCGGCCTCAGGATATCGACCGGAAAACTGAAAGTGTTCTCTATCCTGGCTGTACTCCTGATCTTTGTTGTTTCTGTTTATCTTGAAACTCATCTCGTATATTCCCGAATGTTCCAGTACACCAGCATTACAGCGGAAGATGCGCTGCAAAAGAAGAATATCGCGGATGCGATGCTGAAAGAAATCAATGCATGGCAGCAAAAGGGAGCCCTGGAAAAATGCAAGGTTGCCAGATGCGGCCTGCAGTATACACCTGAAGGAAAGCTGGACAGACAGTATGTTACCGATCTGGCAGACCGTCTGAAAGTCGATGATCTTTACGTGTTTGACAAGCAGGGGAAAGTATCCCTCACGAATGCTCCTTATGACGGTTATATTATCGGTGAGGATTCTCCTCTTCATGTGCTTCTGGAAGGCGCGGAGTCAGTGGTTCTGCAGCCTGATCAGCAAAAAACCTCCGGAGAAGTGCAGCAGGAAGTCGGAGTGACGGTGATCGATGACACTAATCGGGTTGCGGGCGCTGTTGTGATCGCGAACAAAAGCATTCCCATGATCTCTGATAATCTGAGCTATGATAATGTTTTTCAGAGGGTCTTCCTGAAAGATGATTCTGTTGTGATCGCCGTTGACAGCAACAATATGACGGTTCAGTATTTCGCTCAGGTGGACGGTGCGCTTCTTAAGAGCGATCAGTACTTCTTTGACTATAATCAGATTGATGTAGAGGAATTGGGCCTTGACAAAAACCTGATCAAGGATCAATTCAACGGTGAAATGTTTGTCATCAATAATAATTATTTTGCTTCCATAAGGAGAAATGACGACGCTTTCCTGATGGTGCTGCATCCTCTTGTATTCATCGATTCCGGCAATCTTCTGTCGGCTTTGCTCGCAGCCGTCGCCGCCTTGCTTTTCTTTATCGTGCTGATCTGTATGACCGGCAGGCTTGAAAAGGTTTATGAAGAAGTTCCCGGGGAAATGGATCAGCAGGAGGTGGAAAAGGAGAAGGAAAAGAGCTCCGCGCAGGATCCGGATGAAGACAAGGCCGAAGACGATGTGATTGTGCTGTTGAGAAGGATGGCGAACCGGGATAAATATGAATTCGAAAAACGGTGGCCCTCTGACGGGAAAAAATGGAAAGACAAAACCCCGATGGAAAAGTTTTCGATAGCTGTAAAACTGATCTGTATTACTGTATTTATACTGATTGCCGTGCGCGTTGCTGTCGCGGGAAAGGATTCTATCCTGTATTACAGTTTCAACGGCGAATGGAACAGCGGTATTAATCTTTATTCCGTTACATCCGGCATTATCAGTATCGCCCTGCTCTTTTTACTGAAGGAAATCATTCACAAAGTCCTTTATCTGATTGCCAGAGCCGCAACCAACAAGGGAGAAACCATCTGCCATCTTTTGAACAGCTTTACGGGTTATATTCTGTTTATTGCAGGCGTCTTTATTGTCCTGGCAACCCTGGGAGTGGATGTCACTACCCTGACTTTAACCGGAGGCGTCGCAGGGGTTATCTTCGGTATCGGATGCCAGAATATTGTTGCGGATATCCTGGCCGGTATTATCATGGCCTTTGAAGGGGTTGCGGCCGTCGGCGATTTTGTATCCTTTAACGGCAAGCTCGGTACCATTCAGAGCATTGGGATCCGGACAACGAAGTTAAAGTGGTACAGTGAGATCACGCTTGTCAGGAACAATGAGTTTAAGAACTATATCAATATGCCTGCGGAGGATATAGACCGGGTTACGGTGGATCTCACGATTGACCTGAAGGAACCCTTAACCAAGGTAGAAAGTATTATAGAGCAGGAGCTTCCCGCGATCCGCGATATAATCAGTGAAAAAACAGGTGGCAATATTAAGCTGAAGTATCGCGGTGTACAAGGTATAGGAGAGAATGGAAAGAAGCTGTCATTCGTGATCTATTGCCAGGGTATGTATTACGGATGGACAAAAAGACTGCTGAACCGGGAACTTTTGCTGATGTGTGAACGCAACGGAATCCAGCTTGCGATGCCGCAGATCGTCATCAATGAGCCTGCGGATATCCGTAAGGAGTCTGATGATCTGGAGGTAATTGAACGAAGCACAAAGACAAATGGCAGCCAATCGTTCTGATGATGTTAACCACATGTGTTGTGATGGGCGCTTTTTACCTGATCAAGTCGTGTAACAGCACCAGGTTCCTTCCCCGTATAGAAAGTATTCGCGGAAGACGGGACGGAAAATGACGTTGCGCAGATTACCGGGAAAATCGAAGACGGGGCCTATGTGCTTTCCCTGAAGACGGACCCGAAGGATCCGGGAGAATGGCGCGCGGATGAAATGGCGCAGGACGATTCGGTGGTGAAGCTGGCTTCCTCCGTCATGGAAAACGGTGTGTTTACCGCCCGGTATGAACCGACGGGGGACGGAGAAGTCACCGTATCCCTGCGGCATATCAGTGAGCACAATACCTGCGATGAAATGCATACCTTTGATCTGCGGGTCAGGGACGGAAAGGTACAGGAGGAGACGGGCGGGTCATATCTGGCCACAGCACCGGATGATGTGCTGGATCCGGTGTTATCCGGGAAATGGCTGGAAAAAGACACCCAGTTCACCGTGCTGAACGTGACAAAGAAAGACGGAGACGGATGGGACGTGGAAATCATGTCACCGGTTTCCCATGGGGCATGGCTGATCCGGGCGACGGTGTATCAGGATTGCGAATACAACGGGCTTGTCTACGCAGACGGGGTCAGATATGACCTGACACCGGAAGGAGAACCTGCGGAAAAGGAAGCGGCAAACGGTCTCTGGGGCACGCTGAGTTTCGACGGAACGGCAGACGATATACAGCTGGTCTGGTATGACATGGAGATGTCCGAAAACGGTGAGACCGTAACGTTCGAAAGAGCAGGCACATAATTGAAACCGGGTTCACATTCATCGTTTGGGTATCATAAAACCTCACGCTGGGCGTGAGGTTTTGTGAACGGCGGGACGGTCTATTCCGTTCAGCGTCCGGATGTGTTCCAGACGCAGAGGGGAAGACTGTTCATTTACCAGACGATTCTTTCCGGTCGGAAACGAAAAAAGTGAAAAAAGATCTTGTTGACTAAAGTCTATATCATGATATATACTTCAGATGGGAAGGGCGGTGATGATCATGAGAGTGGCGAAGGTTTTTGAGAATGGAAGAAGTCAGGCGGTGAGACTGCCGAAGGAGTACCGTTTTTCAACAGATGAGGTGATGGTGAACCGGATCGGAGATATCGTTCTTCTGATGCCGAAAGACGGCGGTAAGTGGGATTCATTTATGAAAGCAATCGATATGTTTTCGGATGATTTCATGGCGGAAGGCAGAGATAGTCAGGGTGTCCAGGAGCGGGAAACCTTATGAGATATATGCTTGATACCAATATCTGTATTTATGCGATCAAGCATAAACCTGAAAAAGTATTCCGTCGGCTTCTGGAAACGGATCCGGAAGATGTCTGCATTTCTTCTGTGACGTATGCGGAACTGGCTTGCGGGGTTGAGAAAAGTAATGCGGTAGAGAAAAACAGAACTGCGCTCATCGCGTTGCTGGCAAAGCTGGAAATCCTTGATTTCGATGTGGCTGCGGCTGATGAGTATGGGAAGGTCCGGGCAGATCTGGAAAAAAGAGGGATGCCGATCGGTCCGCTGGATATGATGATTGCCGGGCATGCCAGGTCGCTTGGCTATACGCTTGTGACGAATAATCTGAAAGAATTCTCTCGTGTCAGGGATCTGAAAACAGAAAACTGGGCGATATGAACGGCCGAACGGGTATCCGTTGTTCATGGAGCAGGAAGGGGATATTTTCAATGAAAATAAAGCACCGGGCTTTAATGATTGCGATGGTTTTGGCATGGATGCTGTCCGGATTGATCTGTGGCACCCTTGCGGACGGGCAGACGACGGATACTGTTCTGATGGTCCGGCCGGTGGCCTTTGGCTTCAACGCAGAAACTGCGGTAAACAATGCTTTCCAGCAGGAAGGATCAGAGGATAATATTCCTGAATTGGCCAGAAAAGAATCGGACGCCTATATTGAATTGTTGGAAGCGTGCGGGATTCATGTGATTGCAGTGGAAGATACATTGGAACCGCACACGCCGGACTCTGTTTTTCCCAACAACTGGTTCTCCACTCATGAAGACGGAACGCTTGTTTTGTATCCGATGTTTGCGGAGAACAGACGGCTGGAGAGAAAACCTGCGGTACTTGAGGCGATTAAAGAAAACTTTAACATTCAGAAAACCGTTGACTTGACTCATTATGAGGAAGACGGACTGTCCCTGGAAGGGACGGGTTCCATGGTTCTGGACAGGGAAAACAAAATCGCTTACGCATGCAGATCACCCCGGACAAATGAAACCGTGCTGGAAGACTTCTGCCGGCAGCTGGGATATTCTCCGGTTCTCTTTAACGCCGTGGATGCAAATGGAAAACAGATTTATCACACAAATGTCCTGATGCATGTCGGCAGCGAGATCGCGGTCGTCTGCATGGAATCCATCACGGATCCGAAGGAAAGATCAACGGTAAGAGAATCACTTGAGAAGACGGGAAAAACAATTGTGGAAATCACATTTGATCAGATGAGCCATTTCGCCGGAAACATGCTGGAGGTTCATAATCATAAAGGTGAGCCGTGCCTGATCATGTCCCTTACAGCTTATAACAGCCTGTCGGAAGAGCAGATCCGGTTTCTTGAATCCAGAATGAAACTGATTACTCCTTTTTTGAGCTGCATCGAAGAGAACGGCGGCGGCTCGGCCAGATGCATGATTGCCGAAATATATTGATGTGCAAATCGGCAGCGGTGTTATTTGCTCGTGATTTTTGCATGACTTGAATTCCATACGGAATCGGCCTGATCAAAAACAAATACATCGGAAGAACTTTCATCGCGCCGGATCACAGACTGGATCAGGTGAGAATCAAATTATCCGCTGTTGAAGACGTCGTTCGTGGAAAACGGGTGGTGCTGATTGACGATTCCATTGTCCGCGGAACAACCAGCGGACGGATCGTTGAGCTTTTGAGAGAAGCGGGAGCTAAAGAGATTCATATGCGCATATCGTCCCCGCCGTTCCTGCACCCATGCTATTACGGGACGGATATCGATTCCCGGGAACATTTGATTGCCTGCCGCCATACAGTGAATGTAATTGCGGAGATTATAGGCGCCGATACGCTGGGATATCTCCCGGTTGAGGAAAAGGCCAGTGAAATGGATCATTTTACTGACTGGGACAAGGTGATCCCGATTGATCACGGTTACGATGAAAGCAAACCGGAAGAGGCTCTGACGCTGGAGGATATGAAAGGCGCGGCAAAGTTCCGCGGCGGAGAGTGCCTGAGCGATGAAATGACACAGGGAGACTGGCAGAGCAAACTGGCCTTCAGATGTGCCTTCGGCCATACCTTTAAAGCCAGCCCGCGTCTCGTGCTGGAAGGCGGACACTGGTGCCCGGAATGTGAGCGGAAGAGCTGGAACTATGGCGCCCGGGCCAAGGTTGATCCGTTCTTTGCCCAGGTCTGGAATCCGCTGCATGATCCGGATGAGATGAGAGAGTATCTTAAGGAAGTCACAGAACTGGACGTATAATCAGAAATGAAGAATGGAGGAAAAGAAGTATGAGTTACGAAGAAGCCGGAAAAAGGTACGCAGACCTGGGGATTGATACTTGCGCCGCCATGGAGAAACTGAAGAAAGTACCGGTTTCCCTTCACTGCTGGCAGGGGGACGACGTGCGCGGTTTTGACACAGATCCTTCCAAGCCCCTGACGGGCGGCATCCAGACAACCGGTAATTATCCCGGTCGGGCCAGGACACCGGAAGAGCTCATGGCGGACCTGGACAAGGTGCTGAGTCTGATTCCCGGCACCCCCAAGATGAATCTGCATGCCAGTTACGCCATCTTTGAGGACGGCGACTGGGCGGACCGGGACAAACTGGAACCGAAGCACTTCCGGAAATGGGTTGAGTTTTGCAAGGAGCGCGGCCTGGGCTGTGACTTCAATCCTACCTTCTTTTCTCACCCAAAGTGCGACCCGCTGACGCTTTCGAGCGCGAATGAAGAGACCCGGAAGTTCTGGATTGAGCATGGGAAAGCCTGTATCCGGATCAGCAGCTACCTGGCGGAGGAACTGGGACAGCCGTGCGTGATGAACATCTGGACCGGCGACGGTTTCAAGGATATCCCGGCGGACCGGATCGGCCCGCGCGTACGCTATCGCGAAGCCATTGACGAAATCCTCAGCGAGCCGTATGACTTCAAAAAAGTGAAGCCCTGCGTTGAAAGCAAGGTGTTCGGCATTGGTGTGGAAGCCTATACTGTCGGCAGTGCGGAATTCGCGCTCAGCTATGCGGCCATGAACATGGACAAGTGCATTCCGCTGATGGACAACGGACACTATCATCCTACCGAAGTAGTCAGCGACAAGATTCCCGCCCTGCTGGCCTTCTTCCCGGAGATCGCCCTGCACGTGACACGGCCGATCCGCTGGGACAGCGACCATGTGGTGCTGTTCGACGATGAAACGAAAGAGATCGCCCGGGAGATCGTTCGGTGCGGCGGACTGGACGGCAGGGTGGACATCGCGCTGGATTATTTCGACGCCAGCATCAACCGCATTTCTGCGTGGGTCACAGGATACCGCAACCTGCAGAAGGCGCTGCTGTTTGCCCTGCTGCAACCCAATGCGGAACTGAAAGCCCTTCAGGATGCCGGACAGTTCAGCAAGCTGATGGTCCTGCAGGAAGAACTGAAGACCCTGCCATTCGGGGAAATTTGGGACGAGTATTGCCGCAGCTGCGGGAAACCTGCCGACGGCGAGTGGTATCCGCAGATCGAGGAATATGAAGAGAAAGTGCTGGTGAACAGGAAATGAAGAATATTCTGGAAGCGCCCTTTATGGTGGAAATGATCCGCACGACAACGAAAATGTACGATCATGGCTGGGACGAGCGCAACGGCGGTAACATCAGCCTGATGCTGGACGAAAAAGAAGTTGCGGAATACCTGGATATGGGGAAAGTGCTGCGCACGATCCCGACCGAACAGATGCATCTGTTGGAAAAACGATTTGGCATTCGGGCAAGGGAAGGTTATCTGAAATAATCCATACCGGCGGGAAATGATTCCCGCTGCTTTTTTGGAATTGGTTTGGGGAATCGGCTGTGTTGTGGTATACTCTAAAGAGGAAGAAACAAACGATGCGATGAAATCATATGAGGCAATATGGATGAAAAGAAAACTGGCATCATTTGTCGTTGATCACCGGCGGGCAGTCTTTGCTCTGATGCTGCTCATAGCGGCTGTCAGCGCGTTTTTGCTCACAAAAGTCGAAATTAACGAAGATCTGACAAAATACCTGCCGGACAAATCTGCCATGAAACAGGGAATCGACATCATGGCGGCCGAATTTCCCGAAGCGCAGACCAGTCAGACAATCCGCGTTATGTTTGACCACCTGAAGCTGGAGGAAAAAGAAGACATCCGCGTCAGGCTGCAAAACATTCCGTATGTGACGGATGTCACCTGGCAGGCAGATGATCCGGATTATAACCGGGACGACCACACGCTGTTTGTCGTCAGCACGGATGCCGGCTACAAGTCGGCCGAAATGAAATCCATCAAGAAGGCGCTTGACCATGAATTTCAGGGTTATGAGATTGCCTGGCATGATGATGACGTCGGGAATCCCGAAGTGCCGCCGTGGATCCTGCTCTGCGGGGTTGCCGCCATCCTGCTGATCCTGCTGGTCATGTGCGGGTCATGGATCGAACCTTTTCTGTTTCTCGCGGGCATCGGGTTTGCGGTGATCATCAACCAGGGAACCAACATCTTTCTGGGGAGCGTTTCCACCGTGACTGCTTCCATGTCCGCGATCATGCAGCTGGTGCTTTCCATGGACTATTCCATCATCCTGAGCAACCGGTTCAAACAGGAACGGGCAAAAAACGACAATATCACAGCGTCCATGAAGACAGCGGTCATCAATGCTTTTCCGTCGATCGTTTCCAGCGGGATGACCACGGTGGCCGGGCTCCTGATGCTCGTGTTTATGAGCTTCAAAATCGGGACGGATCTGGGAGTTGTGCTGGCAAAAGGCGTATTCCTGAGCATGTTCTGCGTGCTGGTGATTATGCCCGGGATCCTGATTGCCTGTGACAGCCTGATCCGGAAAACGACCAAGAAATCCCTCCGAATCCCGACAAAGGGTCTCGCGACCTTTTCCAATAAAGCACATACCGCGATCACGGCAGTCTTTGTGCTTGTGCTGGCCGGAGCATTCATCCTGCAGCAGCAGACCGGCATTGTTTATACGCTGCAGCGGGAGGATCCGGTGGCGGAAGTTTTTCCCGCCGATAATATGCTTGTGCTTGTCTATCATAACGATGATGAGCCGGAAATTCCCGGGATCAGCGGCATGCTGGAAGAAGACAGCATGGTCAAATCCGTCACCTGTTATTATTCAGCGCTTGCCACCCCGTATACGGCAGCGGAAATGGCGCAGAACATGCCTGAAATGCAGGAGGGAATGAAACTGAACGGGGATGTTCTCTCCATGATCTATTATCTGCGGTATGCGGGAGACCGGCCTCTGAAAATGACAGCGGCGGAATTTTTTTCCTTCCTTTCCGATCATGTTGCCGGGAATGAAATGTTTGAGGCCTATATGAGTGAGGAGCAGCGGGAGATGCTTTCACAAATCGGAAATTACGCCGGAATGGTCAGCCTTCTTGCCGGGAACGATCCGATGACCCCGAAGCAGATGGCGGACATGTTTTCGGCTTTTTCGTCTGATCTGAATGAGACATCCCTGGAGCTGATGTTCCTGTACAAGGCGGGCCTGGAAAACAGCGATCCGAAGTGGACCATGACAATGGAGGAATTGTTCGACTTCCTGTACGGAACGGTTCAGCATGATCCGCGGTTTTCACCGCTGCTGGGAGAGGAGGCGAAAGCCGCGCTTTCCGATGCGAAGGAGCAGCTGACTGCCGGGAAAGCGCAGCTGGCAGGGGATCAGCACTCACGCATGATCATCACCACCAGGTATCCGGATGAAGCTGAAGAAACATTCCGGTTTATTGACAGGCTTTCCGCTGCGTGCGGGGAAAAATTCAAAGCAGATTATTATCTGATCGGCAACTCGGCGATGAATCTTGAAATGTCGCGCTCCTTTGGAAACGAGTATCTGTTTATCACCATCCTGACAGCCGTCGTGATCTTCCTGATCGTTTCCCTGTCCACCAGATCGTTCATGATTCCGCTGATCCTTGTGCTGATTGTCCAGACCGGTGTTTTTATCACAGTGGCCAGCATCGGTCTTTTCGGGGGCAGCATTTATTATCTGGCCCTGCTGATCGTCCAGTGTATTCTGATGGGTGCGACCATCGACTACGGAATCCTGTTTACGAACTATTATACTGAGAACCGAAAGGATGCCGGCACGTTTGAAGCTGTCCGGAAAGCTTATGAAGGTGCAATTCATACGATTGCGACTTCAGGACTCATTCTGGTGATTGTACCGTCGATCGTGGGCAGGTTTTTCCAGGATCCGACGATTACCGCCATTGTCGATACGATCGCATGCGGATCACTGGCCGCGATCATACTGATTTTGATTTGTCTGCCCGGAATTCTGATTACTTTTGATAAGCTTGTGGCCGGGAAATCCCGTTAACCTTTATCTTGCCTCTTTCCAGAAGGTGTGATAGATTTGAAATATCACTGAGGACCGGAAGAGGTGGGATTTTTCTGTTTAAGCGTTTTCACAATGCGCTGGGAAGCAGGCCGGCCGTTGCCGGGATTTTGTTTTCCTATGTCCAGATTGTGCTGGGGGCACTGATCGGCGGCGCTGCTTATCCTCTTTTCCTGACGCCGAACAGGATTGCTCCCGGCGGGATCACGGGTGTTGCCATGATCCTGAATCACCTGACGCAATGGCCGGTCGGCATGGTGTCGCTGGTACTGAATATTCCTCTCTTTCTGATCGGCTATCGGACGATGGGCAGGATCTTTACCTTTCGCAGCCTGGTGGCAACCATCCTGTTTTCCGTATTTATCGATGTGCTGCCGCTGAAGCCGCTGACGGGGGATCCGCTGCTGGGCACGCTTTACGGCGGCGTGCTTGTGGGCGCCGGGCTGGGGCTGATCATGCGCGGTGGGGCAACCACCGGCGGTTCCGATATGATCGCCCGCATGGTGCACCGGCGCTTTCAGTTTATCTCTGTCGGATCCTTTCTTTTTGCGATCGACTGTGCGGTCGTCATTGCTGCGGCATTCCTGATCGGTACGACGGAGGCGCTTTACGCGCTGATCAACATCTTCCTGACCGCAAAGGTGATGGATGTGGTGATCATCGGTTTTTCCGCAAACAAAGCCTGCTTTGTGATCTCTCCCCGCTGGCAGGAGATCTCTCAGCGGATCATGCGGGAAATGGACCGCGGCGTAACCCGGCTGACCGCGTACGGCGCATATACCGATGAGGAACGGCCCACGCTGCTGTGTGTGATCAGCCGCAGCGAGATCATGGCTTTCAAACGAATCCTGCGGGAAGAGGATGAGAATGCGTTTGTGATTATTGTGGAAGCCCATGAAGCAATCGGCGACGGGTTCTCCGGAATGGAAAAATAACTTCAACTGCCAATACGATAATGGAGGAGGAAAATCATGGACATTGCCATTCTGCTGGGGTTGCAGGATTTCAGAAACGGCTCAGGGGCATTTCTGGCCGAATTCATGAAAAAGGCCACGTTCTTCGGTGAACTGAATACAACGATGGTCATCTTTGCCATCCTTTTCTGGTGCATTCATAAGGAATTTGGTTCGTTCCTGATGATGGGCTGGGGGATGAACCGGCTGGTAAACGGCGCACTGAAGATTACTGCCTGTGCCTATCGCCCCTGGATCCGGGACCCCCGTATTGTACCGTACAGGGATTCCATGACCACGGCCACCGGTTATTCCTTTCCCAGCGGGCATACCATGAATGCCGCCACGCTGTTCGGCGGCATTGCGGTGAGAAAGGATTTCCCCTGGGCGCTGCGCATCACATCCTTTGTTCCGATTCTGCTGGTCGGGTTCAGCCGCCTGTTTCTCGGCGTGCATACGCCTCAGGACGTGCTGATTGGCATGGTTGCCGGGACGCTCGTGATGTGGCTGACCGCCAGGATGATGCTGTGGATCGACGTCCATCCGGGAAAGGACTGGATCGTGGTCTGTATCGGGATCGTCCTTTCCGTCCTGCTGGCGCTTTATGCCGCGCTGAAGACATATCCCGAGGATTATGACGCCGCCGGCAAACTGATCGTGGACGGCGCGAAAATGGCCAACGATACCTTCAAGGGAATCGGCTGGGCGATGGGCTTCCTGGTAGGCTGGATTCTGGAACGCCGCTTTGTCGGATTCACTACGGAGGAAATTTCGCTCCCGACGAGACTGATGCGCTGCGTGTGCGGCCTGATCGGCTTCTACCTCGTGAGCCTGATCCTGGTAAACATGATCAAAAGCTGGCTGCCCGGCCCCGCCGGATCGGTCATTTCCTGCTTCATCCAGATGCTGTTTATCTCCTTCCTCTTCCCGTGGCTGTTTACGTATTTTGAGAAAAAAGGCTCCATGAAAGATTAAGAGAGAGCGCGGGATCGCCAGATGCGAATTGGCCTGCTCCATCCGCAGGGAATATGACCACTGCTATATTAACAACGGTACGATTCGTCTGGGGAAAAAACAGATGCTTCGGGGCGGAGAATCACAGCCGCGTAACAAACTGATCCTGAATATGCTCAATTACATAGGAATCGGAGAGCGCGCCGGAAGCGGTGTCCCGAACATCTACAAAATCTGGAAAGAAGAGTATTTCGAAGAGCCAAAGGTTGAGGAAACAAGCGGTCGTGACGGAATCATCAGAACGATTGTCACTCTGCCTCTGGTGTTAAAAGGCTCCACTCTGGCGATTTCTGAAAAACAACCAGAGAAATCGCCAGAGAAACCGCTAAAGCACTCTGAAATAATGGAAAAACGTATCGGCGCTGTTCTTGAGATGATTAAAGCCGATCCTTCTGTTTCCCGCGCTGAAATATCCGCAAGAATGCAGATACCTGATTCTCAGGCGCGAACGGCTATTGAGAAACTGAAAGAACGAGGAATCATACGCAGGGAAGGTTCTGATACCAACGGGAAATGGGTGATTTCGCTTTGAAACGACAGGCTTTGTGGTGTGAAATCCGGTTTTTCCTGATTTTGGTTGTTGCTGCGGCGATGTTGACCGGATGTGCAGCCGGAGAAAGCAACTCGCTTTTCACGGAAGGCCTCGCATATGATGAGGCGGATCATACCTGGACAACGGAAGAAGAATCTTTTGAGAAACTGGTAAAAATCATGCGGCAGGAGTGTGCGTATCCTGATACAGCAAGCGGAGTATACCTGCTTGCTACAGATGATCATGTAATCTTTTTGTGCGGCGTCAATTCCGTTGAAACGGATGGGAAAACCCGAGTAAACGCATATACTGTCTTTGAGATCGGATCGATTACGAAGACATTTACGGCGACAGCTATCCTGCAGCTTTGTGAACAGGGAAAACTGGATCTTGACGATCCGCTTGGAAAATATTTCCCGGAATATGAAAAAGGCGCGGGAATTACAATTCGCCAGCTGCTGCACATGCAGTCCGGACTCAGGCGGGAATTCTTTCCGGATGAAGCGCTGGAGAAAGATCCTGTTCTTATGAAGAAATACTATACAGACGGTTTTTCCGATGAGGAATTGCTTGCGGCTCTGTTCGAGGCGGAGCTTGGATTCGTTCCAGGAACAAAGTATGAATACAGTAATGTCAATTATACACTGCTGGCCATGATCATTGAGAAGGTTACAGGTGAAAGCTATGGAGTGTATATTCGGGAGCATATCTTTTCCGTTTGCGAAATGGAACATTCATACTGTATGGAACCCGGCAAACTGACAAGCGTTCCTGAATCGGTTCTGGAAGGGACATATCCCTTTGACTTTGAAGATGTGTTTCCAACTGGGTATATGTCGGATCTTCGGACTGCGCGAGGGGCCGGCGATATCTATTCCTGCGCGGCGGACTTGCTTTCCTTTGACAGAGCCCTGACAAGCGGAAAGCTGTTAAGCCAGGAAGCACTGGATGAAATGTTCAATACGGAAGGTGGATACGGATGCGGATGGATGAAAGTCGGACGTCGAGAACCAGCTTATCTGCACAGTGGCGGAACACCGTCCTATATGTCCCATAACCTGTACTGCCAGACAAAGAGATACGGCAATCTGTACCTGATTATACTGAACCCCACTGTCCGCAATCCGTCACATGCGGAAAGTATCATGAAGGATCTTCTGATGAATTATTGAGTCTACAAACCTGCTAGGGGAAAATGCCTGCTGGAGATTGCTTTTAAAGCATTGAAACTTTCAAGTATGGTTAATAGATTAATAATTCTCAGCGTTGATTTCAAAATAGCTTTGCGGATGCGCACATACAGGGCAGACCTCCGGAGCCTTGGTTCCGACAATAATATGGCCGCAGTTCCTGCATTCCCAGACCTTGACTTCGCTCTTCTCAAATACTTTCTGCATCTCTACGTTCTGCAGCAAAGCCCGGTAACGTTCCTCATGGTGTTTTTCAATTGCAGCAACCATGCGGAATTTGGCTGCCAGCACAGGAAATCCTTCTTTTTCTGCGGTTACGGCGAATCCTTCATACATATCTGTCCATTCATAGTTTTCACCGTCTGCCGCAGCTTTGAGATTGTCTGCGGTGCTGCCGATCCCATTCAGTTCCTTGAACCAGATCTTTGCGTGTTCCTTCTCGTTTTCGGCTGTCTTCAGAAACAGAGCTGCAATTTGTTCATAGCCTTCTTTTTTCGCTGTGGAAGCAAAATAAGTATATTTGTTCCGTGCCTGGGATTCACCGGCAAAAGCGGCTTCCAGGTTTTTTTCTGTCTGTGTTCCGGCATAGGGGTTTTTCTTTGGCGCATCCTCTTCCATTTTCACAAATTTATCCGCCGGCTGTTTGCAGACCGGGCATTTGAAATCCTCCGGCAGAGGGCCTTCATGAACATAACCGCAAACTGAACACTTCCATTTTTCCATGGTTCCTTCCTCCTTCTTTTCTGTGGGTTCGTTGAATTCAATGGACGAGAGCAGGTATTCCAGCGCGTCTGCCGGGAAACCGGGTTCCTGTGTATGGGAACGCATTTCTTCCAGCAGGGCATGGACATTACAGCTCTGGGGCAGCATATATCCAGCTTCACGCAGCAGATCCTCCGCCATAATCCTGTTTGAACGTTCCAGCGCTTTCGCCAGCGTTCCGGGCAAAGCGGACGACAGTTCCTCCTGTTCCGCCTTGCTGCCGGCCAG
>OMYT01000032.1 GCA_900315315.1 uncultured Eubacteriales bacterium
GATGACATCGGGGAAGCCGTCGCCGGCGTGCCCGACGTGATCGCTTCCATCCCCCAGGATTACACCGCGCTGAGTAACTCTGTTGGTGATTTAAAGAGCACTTTTACCAATAACGGGATCAAAATTGTCGGTCAGATCGCATCGACAGTTACAACGATTTCTTCCCTGACAGAGCCGGGACTGTATTTCATTCCAAAGGCATATGTCGGGAACCTGACAGATAAACCGTCTGATATGTCAACGGCGAACAATTACGCTTTGCTTGTGCTTTACAGTGCGGGGCAGAAAGTTCAGCAGTTGATTGCCGACTGGGTCAATTTTGATACGATTTGGGATCGGCATAAGACAACGACAACGTGGTCAAATTGGAATAAGTCAAAATTCAACGGGCTTGGGCCTGACGAACAATTCGCAGACAGGGGGAACATTGATTCTTCCACAACTTCTTTGGTATCCGTTCTTAAACCGGGTGCGTACTTTATCAGTTCTACCGTTTTCAGCGGGATAAACGATCTTCCGTCCAACATCGCAAACAATAACAGTTGTGTTCTGGTATGTTATCATATCGATACACGTGTAGCACAGTGGCTTTGGCAGAAGGACAGCGGTTATCTGTGGATGCGGTATGTTACCATTTCCAACACTTCCGCGACCGCATGGGCAGAAATCCACGATTCAAAGTATCTTGTCAAGGTTGACGGTGCGGACGCTAATAACATCACATGGAACGGATTCTATGGCTGGGGCAGTACGGAAACGGTGTACAATGTACCAAATAACGTGGCCGCCGGGATGCTGTGCAATATCATGCGGACAGCTACAACAAAGTATCAGTTCGGAATTGATTATTTCACAAATAATGTCTACTCCAGAAACTGCCAGTTGGGAACATGGAGCAACTGGCGAAAACTCGCATACTCTGATGAAATTCAGACGGCGGCAAAGCCAAAGGTTAAGTATCAGTCCGGGAGCTATGCACAAGGGCTTGCAACGGAAAAACTGGACGTTTTCATTCCCACGCAGAGCGGTTATATTCTTTATCGTGTATACCATTTCATCAACACGGATGTAAGCGAAAATTACAATGTCTGGCGTATTTATCAGGCGAACCGTGTAGATGATCTGGCAGAAACCGGGCTGACTTATATCACAACAGCAGGTGAATGGGAGTGCGCCCTTCATCTTAATGGCAGAGGGGATTTTTCCGGCGGGAGTACGCATGGCGATGAAGTAATGACGGATGTTGTGCTGATTGTTGACGGTCTTCCTGTTGCGATTTCATCGCTTACAAGTATGACAGATTTCGGCGAACTGCGCCTGATACGCACATCCCATCTTTATGACCCGAATGATCATACAACCGTCATTGCTGATCATGGCGTTGAGTATGTCTTTTCAGGCGAAGGGCTTACAATCAATCAGTCAGTCAACTGGAAAGTGGCAGAACAGCTTGAAAGATGCTACCTTGCCATGTTCCTGCCGTCAAAGGCAAGAATAGACAGAATGGCTGTCAATACGGACTTTGAAATACTGGAACTGCCGTCAGATGAAACCACAAGATCGGAACCAATCGTAAAGCAAAAGGGAACCGCTGTAACGATGTGGGACACTGGCAGTGGCGTATATGCTGAAGTAAGCATACCGACCTATCCAGCAGGACTGACCGGAGGGGATACTGTAAGGATTCAAGACAACTCGACTTCTTCAACAGTCGGAAGATATAACAAACTGTACTATACGGTTTGTGATGGCGGGAGTTCTACAATCGGCGAACTGTGGAAATCAACCACTGTGTACAAGATCGGATATAATGGAGCAACTTAAAGGAAACAATAAGTAACCATCAGTAACCATTAGTGTGTATTGGGGGGTGATACTATTGACTACGACTGCCGGATATTCTCCATATGTCCAACCTCTCAGTAGCATCGCCCCGGAAACGGGGCTGAGATGATAGCATATCTTCATAACGGACGTTGGTATTTGTTTGGATATCGAATACGAATACCGAAATGGTTTGCGAAACGTATCAGCAAGTATGGGTACTATACAGATGAACGTGATAATTTTATATGGGTATTTGGTAAATCAAGCAAAAAGAAGGACATGAATGTCCACGACAAAAATGTCGGGAAGTAAAAGACGGGGCTACCGTCAATAGCCCCGCTTCTTGAGAAACTCGTCCAATGCTTTCTGGATCGTCCATGAACGAGGCCGTTCTTCCTCTTTCATGAACTTGTCCAGACGCTCATTGATCGAAGGTGGAAGGCTGATGTTATGCCTTACATACCCTTCCTCTTCTATCCCTCTGAGCGAACGACCGCCATTGATACCCACGGTGATTCCTCCTTATGTTGTGATAGACAATAATAGTCACTTAAAGTGGGTTTTGTCAATGGAGCGCAAAAGTTACTGTTACGACAACGTAAATATCATAAGGCAAGTTTCGCAGAACGACTTTAAATCACTATCGCTGGCCTGCGGGTCGGCCCTTAATGGGCGGGGATGTACCCCGCTGATCACCTGAAAAAGACCCGGAGGATCATTCCTCCGGGTCCGGTTCCCAGGTCAGCAGCTCGCCGGGCTGGCATTGGCACAGGCGGCAGATGGTGTCCAGCGTGTCGGTGCTGATTGACATCTTCTTCCGCAGCCGTATGATGGTTCCGTTGCTGATCAGGCCTTCCTTCTGCAGTCTGTAGCCTGACCAGCCGTTCTCTCTCAGTTTCTCCAGGATATCGACAAATACGATCACAGCCGCGTCACCCCCTTCCGGGAATTGTAACAAACCGGCGCGCCTCCTGTCAAGACTAATATTGATATTGACATATGCATTAATATTAGTCTATAATCAGGTCAGGAGGTGATTGTATGGCAATCGAAGCAAAAGCCACTTTACTGAACGAGATGGAGCGGGCCCTGGCCGCAGAGGTCACGGCAGCAGAGCGGGACAGGATCATGGCGATCCTGACCGAGGCCCTGGACGGATACGACCTGACCATCGTCCAGCAGGACGGGATCCGGCAGGACGATCTCCTGGATGCCTACCTGTCCGCCCTGGCCATCGAAGGGCGCAGCGCGAAAACGATCGAGCGGTACCGCTATCTGATCGGCAGGATGATGGCAGCCGTGAGGACGCCGACCAGGAAGATCACCGTCTACCATCTCAGGAAGTATCTGTCCGACGAGAAGGCCCGCGGGATCTCCGACCGAACGCTGGAGAGCACCAGGCAGGTGTTCAGCGCCTATTTCAACTGGCTGCAGCGCGAGCGGCTGATCGATCAGAACCCGACCGCCAACCTGGGTGCGATCCGGTATGCCAAGAAAGAAAAGGACATCTATTCCGATGTCGACCTGGAGCGCATGAAGTTCGGATGCAAGTCCCTGCGGGATCGCGCGATCGTTGCCTTCCTGCGGGCCACCGGCTGCCGTATCAGCGAGATGTGCGGCCTGAACCGGGACGATGTGGATCTCCAGTCCCTGGAGTGCAAAGTCCTGGGCAAAGGCAACAAGGAGCGGACCGTCTTCCTGGATCAGGTGGCAGCTGCCACCCTGCAGGCCTACCTGGACACCAGGACGGATGATCACCCGGCCCTTTTCGTCGGCAAGGGCACGACGAGAATGCACCCGGGCGGGATCCGGAAGATGTTGGTGGATCTCGGTGCATCGTCGCATGTTACCCATGTGCATCCGCACAAGTTCCGCCGGACGACGGCCACGAACCTGATCCGGCACGGAATGCCGATCCAGGAGGTCGCGGCCATCCTGGGCCACGACAAACTCGACACGACCATGCAGTATGTCGTCCTGGACAAGTCTGATATAAAGAATTCCTACCGCAAATACGCATAAAGGATGTGATCCACATCGTCACCGCGAAAGCGTTTATCATGCAGATCCTGATCCCGCTGCGGCAGGCCTGGGGCTATATCTGGGGCTACGCAGGCGTTACATGGACGGAAGATCTGCAGGATAAGATCGAACAGACCACCGACGAGAACCGGGAGGCGTCCCGGAATTATGGTTCCCAATGGATAGGCCGGAAAGTCACTGACTGCTCCGGCCTTTTACGTTGGGCACTGAAGCAGCTGGGCGAGGAGATCCCGCACCAGGCGCGTTATCAGTATACGGATCACTGCAGGGCCAAGGGCAAGCTCATCGACGGCAAGCGGGACGACGGCCAGCCGATCCTTCCTGGCACCGCCGTCTTCCTGGCGGCCCCGCAGACGAAGATCCACCATGTAGGCGTCTATGTTGGCCAGGGCATCTGCGTCGAGGCCAAGGGTGCGCGCTACGGCGTCGTGACCAGCAAGCTGGACCACTGGGACCACTGGGGCGAGCTCAAGGCCGTGGACTATACGGACGCAGCTGCCCTGGAAGGCGCGATCGAGATCCCAGAGCGCGGGGAAGGCGGGGAACCCGTGTCCGTCTGGCCGTTGGCCGTCGCCAACAATCCAGGCTCCTGGCTGAATCTCCGGAAGAAGCCGGACAGCAGCTCCGAGCGCCTGGCCAAGATCCCGCGCGGCTCCACCGTCGAGGTGATGACCCAGGACGGGAACTGGTGGCAGGTCCGCTACGCCGGCCGGATCGGCTGGGCAACGTCTGAATATCTGTCCCTGATCGAGCCGGATCAGGACGAGCCGGGGGACACCGATCAGGAGATCCATCCGGATCCGCCCGCGCCTGCTCCGGATGATCCGCCCGCACCGCCGGATGATCCCCAGCTGCCGGACCTGATCGGGGAGCTGCGCGGGATCCGCGAGCACATCGACCGGGTGATCCGCATGATGGGAGGCGATTCCGGATGATTTGGGTGATCATCGCGGTCATCGTGATCGCGCTGACCGAATGGCTTCTGGCGATTGACAAAAACAGGCGTATTTGAGAGGAGTGAATGACATGGCCGACGCATGGGTCGCAGCCCTGTCCGCATTAGGCACAGGGCTGCTGTCACTGATCGGGGTCTACATTGCAAACAGGAAGAGTTCTGCGCTGATAGCGTACCGGCTCGAACAACTGGAGAAAAAAGTAGACAAGCATAACAAGGTGGTCGAACGGACCTTCATCCTGGAAGGCCAGGTAACCGAACTGCAGCATGATATTCGTGACATGAAGGGGGCTAAAGCATGAAATATAACTTTCGTGAATGGATCAAAGCTGCCGGCGTCCGAGCTATCAAAACGGTGGCGCAGACAGCTGTTGCCACCATAGGCACCAGCGCGGTGATCTCCGAGGTCAATTGGCTGATGGTCGGCTCCGCCGCCGTCTTGGCTGGAATCCTGTCCTTGCTGACCAGCGTGGCAGGCCTGCCGGAGCTGGACAAACAGGAATAATTTCATTGCCATTTTCATTGCCAATTTACATGTATTTAGATGCACTTATCGGCACTTCTCATAAGTCTGAGCCACCGCTGTAACTTGGCTATTTTCCGTTGATATATCAACGAAAAAGCCACCGTTTCAGCGGTGGCCCTTCTTATGGAGGTGAGGAGAATCGAACTTCTCACGGGGTACTTAAAAGTGGCGAGATATGGGCGTTATCAGGAATCCGTTGCCGAAGCATTGCCATTTTGAGGAGGGAGAAGGGACTCGAAATAGGCGTTAATGGTGGCGTCGGCGGCTTTGCGTTCGGGGGCGAAGGTGTGGGTGTAGACGCGGTTCATGGTGTAATCGGTCTTCCAGCCGCCGCGCTCCTGGGCGATCTCCTTCTGGACGCCGAGCATGGCCATGGCGGAGGCGTTCAGGTGGCGGAGCTGGTGGAAGGTCATCGGCGGAAGGCCGGCGGCCTGGATGGCCTTGCGGAAGCGGCCGTAGATCTGTTTGCCGGTCATCGGCACCAGGACGTCGCCGTCGACCTGGTCGATCAGGGCCTGGATGTACGGAGGGATATCGAAGACGCGGGTGCGCTCTTCTTCCTTGCCGCCTTCCTTGCGGACGTCCCGGCCTTTGACGCGGACGACGGTCTCCATGACGTAGAGCTGGCCGTTGTAGATGGATTTGGACTTCGTGAGGCCGCGGATCTCTGACATGGACAGGGACAGCCAGGCGGCCAGGAGACACGGCAGCTCGATGTCGGTGCCGCGGATCGCGCTGATCACATCCGGCGGCATCGGGATCCGGACGATGCGGCGCTTCTTCTCCGGCGTAATGATGCGGGAGGAATCAATCTGAGCGCCGGCGGTGCGCATGACGGTCTTGATGAAGGCCACGCGGTCGTTGATCGTGGCGGGGCTCAGGGTTCCGCCGCGGCGGGACTTCCGGGTGCATTCCAGGGTGATCGCCTTCTGCAGGGCGGACTCGTCGATGTCCTTCAGGCGCTTGTCCATGATCGAGGAGAAGTGCTGGTCCCGGTTCTTTTCGTAGGATTCTATGGTGGTGGCGGAGCAGATGCCGCGCCGTTTGTCGATGTAATCATTGCAGGCTTCCCTGAGCGTCATGTTCAGGGGAGTCTTTTTCGATTCCAGGATGCCGGTCTTGTAAGCCAGGGCACGGGCGAAGCAGCGTTCCTCCGTGGGCTCGGTGATGCCGATGTCCTTCCCGTCCACCCGGACGCGGCAGAACCAGTTGCCGCTGGGCAGCTGGCGGGGAACTGGGTTTTTCATAGCGCCTCCGATCGTGAGAAATCATGTGAAAAACTTGTGAAATCGTGAGATTTATTTGAATAAGTCAAAATCGAAGCCTTTGAAGGGGCGGAGATAGACGGTCGCTTTTTCGATCCTGAGACGGCCGCCTTCTTCGAGATTGACGATCATGGTCTGCTCATTCTCATCGGAACCGATATAGTAATATTCCGCCCAGTCCTCCGCGTCATAGGTCCAGACTGTCACGCGCCTGGCCGATCCTGCGTCGATGACATACTTCCCGGCCGGGATATCAGCGCCGATGCTGTAATCTCCCTGCGGGATGGCGACGCCCTGGACGGCCTGGGCGGGTTCCGGCGTCGGATCCGGAGCAGGTGCGGGCGTCGCTCCGGCAGCCCTTCCCCAGACCGGGACCCTGCCGAATGTGACATACTGATCGCCGCCCAGCGGGACCATCAGGAAGCCGTCAGACATATACACATCCGTTTCCGTGTTGTCTCCATACTTCAGATGAATAACGTTCCCGCGGACGTCCCAGCTGCCGATATACTGGCGGCCGAAGCCTGGGTCGTCCTTTTCAAAGCGGCGGTTCAGATAGAAAACCCTGTGATCTTCCCGGATATGGAAGAACTCCATGGTAACCCCGCCGTCGTTGTTGTCATAAATGTTGACCCAGGTGCCCATGAAGTCATCTTCCGTCAAACCATCGGCGAAGGCCGGAACGGCAGCGAAGAGACAAAGGACGAGAACCAGAGCGAAGAACTTTTTCATGTTGTGCCTCCTTGATTATGTTTTGAGATAAATTATTCCGCCATTTTTGTAGGCGGAGCGCCTTTTGTGTAGCGGTCATTCTCAGTCAGATCGCGGGCATAGTCCAGGAGCTTCTCCATGCCCTGGGCGTTCAGCCGGCGCGCTAACAGAATCAGCTGACGCTCATATTCTGTCAGCATTGTACCGCTTTCCGGATGATATTCGTCGAGCAGTTCTGATACCGTGCAGTTCAACGCGGTTGCCAACAATCTCAAAGTTCCCTCTGACGGTGTATTACGGCCGCTTTCAATGAAGCTGATGGCCTGCTGTGATACACCGCTTTTTTCTGCCAGTTGGATCTGTGTGAGCCTGGCCTGTTTGCGTTTTCTTTTCAAGTTCTCCGAAACCGGCATTTTTTACCCCCAAAGATTTAACACCAAAAGTAGTAAAAATCTTTACTACATAATACTACAAAAGGTGTTGACAAACTGTTAAAATAGTAGTATTTTATTGTTAGATTTGTAGTAAGGAGTTGTTAAGCATGATCGCTTTACAGAAGATGCGGGAAAAACGGCGTCTGACGCAGGCCGAGCTGGCAAGCATGAGCGGCGTGACACAACAGGCTATCAGCAAAATCGAAAACGGAGAGCGGAAGAATCCAGGCGTTCTGACACTGAACAAACTGGCTGAATCGCTGAAATGCTCCATTTATGACCTGATCGACGATGACGAGGCAAGCTGAAATCCGCAATCAATTGCGGATTTGACTGGAGAAGGCAATGAAGTGCGCGTACTGCGGGAAAATGTTCCGGATCACGACTGCCGGCTGGGGTTATGCCTACGATGGGCACTACACCTGCTCATACAGCTGTATGCGCGCCATGGAAAAGGAGGACGGCATCAGGATGTTGACGGACGAACAGAAAAAGGCCGTTGAGCAGCTGCGGGGCGAAGGGCTGAAAGCCAGCCAGATTGCAGACAGGCTGCAGGTCAGCGCCAAAGCGGTCGGCGGATACATTTCCGGCAAGATGCACGGGAAACAGGAAACCGTCGGAAGCATCACCCTGCCGGTGCCGCAGCTGGAGATATCAAAAGATCAGCCAGTCAGCGACGACGTCCGCCTGGCTGTGGTCCGCCTGATCCAGGACATGCTGGACGTGCTGAAAAGGCTGTACGGGATCTGAGGAGGGCGTATGGAAGGAAGGCTGCTGCACCTGTCGGAGCTCATGCGGGCCCGGAACGGGCACGGGTGGATCGAATTCAAACCGGATTTCGAGGATCAGAACGCGGCCCATGATCCGGACGACAACCTGATGGAAATCGTCTGGATGGAAGGTGCCACCATGATGCGGGACTGCTACGGCGCGATCTCTTACGGGGATTTCGGCGCGGAACAGAGGCTTCAGTATCTGAAAGAATGGCGCGTATGGACGGAGAAGCCGACGCTGGAACAGAGAAATATGACGCCGTGGGAAAAGGAGGCGGGCATATGCCGCGGTTAAGGATGCCGCCGGAACAGCAGGAGATCTTCGACGACCTGAGCGATTTCCTGGACGGGGCGCGGATGATCAACGCCCCGCAGCTGGCGAAATACTGGGGGAGAGACGTGCGCTGCATCCGGGAATGGCTGGAGCAGAACCAGCTGACCAGATACCGGCTGCATAACGGTTACGCCTACGCGCTGCGGGACGTGAGCAGGGCCATGTATATGAGCCAGATGTGAGGAACAGGGAATAGGGAATAGGCAATAGGGAATAGGGAGGAATATACGTGGCCAAGTGGACGCAGACCGGGATCCGCATCAGCGGGAAAAACGGCGAGAAGACGATCACATACAAAGCGCCGTATATCTACGCGTGGATCGAGAGCAGGAAGAAGGCGGTGCCGCACGCCGACGGCATCGGGGTCTGGATGCACACCACCTATTTCGTTGTACGGCCAGACGGAAGCGAAAAGGAATACTGGAAGTTGAGCGACGCGAAGAAAGCGGCAGAAACGGAATAGGGAATAGGAGGAATAGTGATGTTTAAGCGTTTGATCCAGAATCTGACATGGGACTATGAATTCATCGCCAGAGGGCGGGGCATCCTGTCCAAAGAAGAGATGGACCTGATCGTGCGCGGGGACCGGACGAAGGTCAAGCACGCGGACGTCATCATGAAGCCGGTGGACGCGACGCCGTCCAAGGATGACATGATCGATCTCAAAGAGTGCAGCCTGATCGTGGACCATGTGGAGCAGATGGTCGAATGGATCGACCAGCTGGGGAGGGCTGAGATCGTATGAGTGATAAGGTCCTTCGCTCCGCTCAGGATGCGGTCCGCTATGCGGACCTGACAGGGCCGGAACTGCACAGGCACATCTGGGAATATGATCCTGACAGCACGATGTATGTGTGCCGGGTGTGCGGGGCATCCAGGATGCCGTATCCCGGCGAGATTGAGATGGCGACGGCTAAGGAACTCAGAATCCGGCACGACGGGGAGGAATCGGATCTGTGAGGCTCTGCGATCAGGGCGCGGCCAATCTGGTCGTGGAGATTGTCAAGCAGGCGATCAGCGACTACCGCTTCGCCCAGGCGATGCTGCGCGCCGGAGATGATCGGCGGGCGGAGCTGCGCAAGAGATCATCCGCCAGGAGCCCGAAGGCCGTCACGGATCCGGCGGAGGAGATGCGGATGCTCGAAAAGTTCTTCACCGGGAAATGGTTCCATCTCCTGGTGGACCTGGACGGGCGGGAACTGGTGCGGCTCCTGCAGACGACCAGGCGCGGGCCCCAGCCGGAGGAACTGCGCAGGAAACGGAAACGGGGCGCGCCCAGGGGGCGGCATCCCGGCGCGGTGACGGACTGGCAGAGCCTCGCCCGAAAATGGCCGGACCTGCAGGACCTGGCAAAGCGACTGGACGCGCAGGGCATCACAAAAACCAGGCTGGCGAGAGTCCTGGGCGTTGACACGTCCACGCTGAACAAAAACATCCAGGTGGGAACCGAACGGACCAAGCAGAAGGTGATCGAAGCGGCGGAGAAGGTGATGAGGGAAGGGAATAGGGAATAGGGAATAGGATACGCGGTGGCCAGCGCGGGCGGGTTTCTTCCTTTGACCGCCTTCCGGGGGCAGCACCCGGACACCGCACCACCGCCCCGTTTTTGACAGGTGCGGGGCGGTTCCTTCTTTCGTATAGGGCGGAAACGCCCGCCATCCGGGCCGGAATTACCCCACGGTCCGGGTGGTTATGTGCGGCTTCGAGCGACACGCGGATCCTTTGCTCCCACAGAGGCAAAGCCCGCGCGCAGCCGGTGCGAAACCGGCGGGCCGCAAGATCCTTCGTATGCCTGTTCAACCTCACCGGCATGGGAAGGGAATATCGTCCAAGGGCGGGGTCGTTTGGCGACAGCCCCGCCCACTTACGCAGGCGCGAGTGCCCGGACCGTCTGGATTAGCGGACGGCGGGGGTGCAAATCCTCCGGCCTGCGCCAGGGCTGCTGCCGGCCCGAACGTCAGCGGGTTTAGAAGTATGCTCCGACCATGAGGAAGCGGCTGTACCCATAACAGCGCGCAAGAGAATGAGTTGGCAGCGGGGAACAGACCGCCCAGGGAGGTATCCCGGGTTACAGCCTCCCTGGTTATCATTGCGAGACTTTCCCGGACACGGGAAGGATCAAAAGGAGGAAGGACCATGAGTGACCTGTCAGCACCAAAGTCCGGCCGATTGAGTGGGCGGACGAGAGAGGAAATCGACCGGGATTTCCGTGAGAATTGCCGGAAAGGCGCGGAGAGCATCCTGCGGATCGGATACGATCTCGCGGAAATGAAGGCCCTGTGTGAGCACGGGGAATGGCTGGAATGGCTCAAATCCGTCGAATGGAGCGAGCGCACGGCCCAGAACTACATGAGGGTGGCAAAGTCCTGGGATCAGAACCCTAAGCTGATGGCCATGGGCTACACCAGGACGGTGGCCCTGCTGGCCGCTCCGGCGGAAGTGCAGGAGATGGCCGCAGACGGTCAGCTGGACAACGCCAGCGCCGCGGAGATCAGGAGGCTGAGCAAGGAGCTCAGCGGCAGCGAGGAGACCAGGCAGAAGCTGATCCGGGAACTGGAGCAGCGCGATCAGACCGTCAGCGGACTGCTGGACCAGCTGAAAGAAGCTGACAAAAAGATTCACGATCGTGAAGAAAAATTGCGCGAACGTGCGAAAAATCCCGAGATCGTGGAAAAGATCGTCGAGAAGATCCCGGACGACTATGAACTGCTCAAGCGCCAGTTGAGACTGGCCGAGGACGCCGCGGAGGATGCCGAGCGCCGGGCGGCGGAAGCGGTGCAGCAGGCCCAGGAGGCCATGGCCGGAGAACCGGATCCGTTCGAGGGGCCGACTGTCTCCGGGTTCATCGGCTCTGTGAACACCTTCCTGGCCGCGTCCGGCCATCTGCCCTACGCGGAGGAATGGCTGAGGACACTCAGCCCGGACGACCGCCGGAGCGTGCGGATGTTCGCAGATTCGATCTGGCACTGGTCGGAGAACATGCTGAAAGCCCTGGAAGCGGACCGGCTGGTGGTGATCCCTGGGGAAGGGGCCGTGTCCAATGAGTGAAGAGTGGGGAGTGGAGAGTGGAGTTTCCCTCTCCGCGGTGCTGAAGCCGGACATGATGACGCGCACCGAGGAGCTGGCGGTCCGGATGGAGAGCCAGATTAATCAGCTGGCCATGATGATCAGCCAGCTGAACGCCAGGCTGGCAGCCATGGAGGATGACGGCAAGGCGACGATCCTGCACCAGGACGCGCTGAAGCTGGGGCAGCTGATCAAGGCCAGGGCGCGGGTGCTTTCGGAAAAGTACAGCCTGGGCCCGGCCGGGGAGAGGCGGATCCGCGCGGCGATCAAGAAGGCGGTGCTGACCCAGTACGGGATTAAAGACCTGCACGACCTGCCGGCCAGGCGTCTGGCCGCGGCCCGGATGCTGATCGACGGCTGGAGCAGCTACCAGGTGATTCGGGAGGCGTCGCTATGCGGATAGCAAACGGGATCCTGCCCGGGCCGATCACGGCGGAAGAGATCGAAAGGGTCAAGAAACTGCGGGACAGCGGGGCTGTCCCGCTGCCCAAGGCAAAGCCGGCGGACAACGGCGAACGCCTGACCAGCCGGGAGATGAAAGCGCTGTATTCGATATCCGGAGCGAAGCTGCTGCTGGCATCCGACGCCATGGACGCGCTGACGAGGCGGTTCAAAAGGCTTCGGCTCTGGTGGCGGTACCGCGGAGCCGTCCGCACCCTGCAGACGTGCATCGACCAGGTGATCGACAGCAGCGACGCGGAGCAGATGCGGTCTTTGCCGCTGAAGACCGTGAACATGATCGCATCCGTGCATGAACGGAAACGCGAGGATCCGCAGGGCCTGACGACCTGGGTGTATATCAAGGACCTGAACCTGGTGGTCCGGCGCGTGCTGGATGACACCTGCGACCTGTGTATGCTGGACGAGGAAGAAGCGGCCTGCTGTCCGCTGCAGAAGGCCCTGAAAGCCATGACCACCCTGAGCACCCTGGACATCAGCCCGGGCCGGAACGGGTGTCTGTTCCGGGGGATGACGGTGATGGACGAGATTGAGGAGGACGAAGATGGCTGACGGAGATTCTGGCATCACCCGGGAGATGTACGACGATCTTGTGAAGCGTCTCGAAGCAGTAGAGTTCAGCACCAGAAGAATGGACTGCTTCATCATCAGGCTTTTTGGTTTTCTCTTTGATACTGACAGGCTGAATCTTGGGATTAATAATCTGAGAATGTTTTTTCTGGACCCGGACGAAGCTGAACGTGCGGTTTATCGGGAACTTCAATTCATGGCTGACTATTCAAATCCGGATACGAATAAAAGAGATATGGAAAAAGTGGCCAGTTATCTGAATATAGCTAATGATATCGGATACATAAAAACAGGCAAATCTGATTTAGATAAATGTTTCGAGCTTTGGCAAAACATGAAAAAGCCACAGGAAAATGACAGCAAACGTAACAAAAGGCGGCGGAAGGCGATCAGAAAGGAGTGATTTGACAATGAAACTGTCATTCGGCGACCAGGTCATTGAGATCCGGCCGTGGGGCGGGGAGGATTCCGGGAAGGTGCTGCTGATGACCAGAGATCCAAAGCTGAAGGGCGCGATCCTGACGCAGATGTATGAATTCCCGGAGGCGTTTGAGCACCTGGCGGATGATGCGTGTGTGGAGGACATGGCCGGGATGTGGCTGATCGTGGCGGACGCCAGGAAGGTCGGGCTGTTCTTCGACCTGGAGCAGATGAAGCCCGGCTGCTGTGTGTGCGCTGAAGCAGAAGAAGAGAGTGAGCCGGAATAAGCCTGGGAATGGCGGCCCAAGGGCCGCCGCTACAATCATCGCCGGGGATCCTGATCTCGAAGATCTGTATTTGTGCGAAATCGTGAAGCCGGCGGATCACCTGGCGGCCAATCCGCTGGTGCGGGTGCTGCGGATCATCCGGTATCCGATCCAGCACGCGATCATGCTGCCGGATGTCGTGAACGAAAATGTGCCGATCGCAGCCGGCACGGTGTGCAGGCTGACGGAGATGGGAGCAGCTGATGGCTGTGGGGTCCTTCAGGCCTTCGGCCTTCAGGATGCGGACCGCGATGCGGTCCTGACAGTGCTTTCGCTGACTTACGCTGAAAGTCAGCGATTGTCAGCGGAAGAATATCTGCGAAGAGCGCCGCCGGGCGAGGCTGAAATCGTCCGGCGGCATCTGCGCGGGGAGTATGGGAAAAAGCGAATTCTGATCCATCATTGACTGCGGAACAACGGCCGCGGGCCGGGCGAATACGCCCCGCCGGCAGGCCCTTCGGAACCGCGGGAAAAGGAGTATACCATGCCGACAAGACTGATCAAAGAGAGCGTGTGCACAAGCGACACCATCAACGGCCTGACCTGGTTTCAGGAGGTTTTCTTCTACCGCCTGATCACCGTCTGCGATGACTTCGGTCGGATGGACGCCAGGCCGCCGATCCTCAAAGGCAGACTGTTCCCGCTGAAGGAAGATCTGCGGAGCGGGGAGATCGGGAAAGCGCTGGACGCGCTGCAGGCTGCCGGGCTGATCCAGAAGTACATGGCGGACGGGAAGCCCTATCTGCAGATCACCACCTGGGAGCACCACCAGAACGTCCGGGCACAAAAACCAAAGTATCCGGAGCCCGAAAGCATCTGTATACAGATGAATACAGATGTATACGAATGTTCCCGTAATCCTAATCCGAATCCTAATCCGAATCCAAAAGAGAACGAACGCGCGCGGCGGTTCGTTCCGCCCTCTGTTTCGGACGTGGCGGATTACTGCCGGGAGAGAAAAAACGGCATCGATCCGGCCCAGTTCGTGAACTTTTATGAGAGCAAGGGCTGGAAGGTCGGCAGCACGCCGATGAAGGACTGGAAGGCCGCGGTCAGGACCTGGGAACAGCGGGAGAAGACGGGCGGGAAGGTCGTTTCCGCCCAGAAGTACACGCAGCGCGATTACGACGAGCAGGAGCTGGAAGAGCGCCTGGGGGTGAACGAGCTTTTCAAAGCAGCGGAGGAGTGACATGGGAAAACTGCCTTCCCCGATCCCGGGGAACGTGTACCGGCATGTGGAGCACCACATCCGGCACAGGAACACCGTCCTGCGCAGGGCCCTGCTGGCGCTGGCCCAGGCCGAAGGGGACGCGGGGGCCATCCGGTCGCCGGGTGCGGAAAGCGTCGGCGGGAACGGCAGCTCCGACCGGGTGTGCAGCGCGGCGATCCGGATCGCGGAAGCAAGGACGCGGGTGACCAGGGCGCAGACATGGCTGAAGATCTACCGGCAGACGATGGACGCCTTCGCCGGCACGGACGCCGGGCGGGCCGTCCGGCATCTGTTCGACAAGGGAATCAGCCAGGCCGAAGCGGCGAGAATCCTCAGCTGCGACCGCCAGACGATCCGGCGATACAAAGACGATTTTATCATCCGGGCGGCATTCCTGGCCGTCGGCTGCGGGCTGATCCGGATGAATATTGGGGGAGGTATCAGCAGTGCTGACGATGGAAATCATCGGGAATTTAACGAGGGATCCGGAGAGCAGGACGATTAAACGGGACGGCGGGGACCGGACCGTCTGCAATTTTACCGTCGCGGTCAACCGGGTTGGCCGGGAGGATGCGGCATTCGTCCGGGTGGCCGTGTGGGGCAAATCCGGGGAAAACTGCCAGAAGTTCCTGGCCAGGGGCCGGAAGGTGTTCGTAAAAGGCGAGCCGTCCGTCCATGTGTGGACGAGCCGGGACGGAGAGGCCAGGGGAGAGCTGGAAATCACCGCGGACCCGATGGGCGGGGTGGAGTTCCTGACGCCGAAGGGCCAGGGCGAACAGCAGGAGGCCTTCCGGCAGGATACCGGCGCAGCGCCCAGCGACACGAACGGATATGTCGAGGTGGACGATGAAGAATTGCCGTTCTGAGGTGTTCGTATTGTATCGGATCGACCGGTCCGGGCGGAAGGAGCCGCTCGGGTGGTATTACACCGTCGGCGAGGCCGCGTGCGCGATGGAAGAGGAGCGCGGGAAGGAAGACGGCGTGCAGCTGGAGATCAACCTGGAGGAAGAGCAGAAATGACCAACTGGATCAGCGCGAAAATCAGGAAACCGCAGGACGGGGAAGAGGTGCTGGCTGTCGTATCAGGACAGCATGGGGGATTCCGGTATGACCATGAGGTCGTCCGGGCCATTTACGACGAGGGCAGCTGGTACCTGGACGACGGCGTGGTGGACGACGAGCAGACGATCATCGTCTCCGACTGGATGCCGATCCCGAAGCCCATCGTCCGGGAGACGCCGCATCAGATCGACGCGGTGGAGCTGTACAACCGGCTGGTGCTGATCAGCGCGACCGCCGGCCAGTGGTCCGGGCCCAGGGTGATCCAGGAGGTCATCGGCGAGGTCAAGAGGATGATGAGCTGAGTTCAAATCCGCAACTGATTGCGGATTTGGATATGTCACTAAAAAACGCGGAAACGACAAAGACGGGCGCGGGCCCGGGTGATCTTTCCATAATATAATAGTAAGAATACGTCGGAAGGCGGGCGGCCTGTTATGTCGGAATTTGTGGAAAAAGCGACAGAAGAGAAGAAGAAGAGACCTAAGACCGTGCGGAAGGTGGAGCCGATCCGCAGCAAGAAGGTGATCCGGGAGACGCTGGAAGCCCTGAGCCAGGACAGGAGCAGGATCGGGGAGAGGCGTTATCTGCTGTTTGCCAGCGGGATCTATCTGGGCAGACGGGTCGGGGACCTGCTGAAGCTGAAGGTCGGGGACGTCAAGGGGATGAAGAACCTGGCCATCGTGGAAGAGAAGACCGGGAAGTCCATGTCGATGGCGATCAATGAGACGCTGCAGGAGATCTACCGGGAAAGGCTGAGGGACCGGGATCCGGCGGAACCGCTGTTCGCTTCATCCAGGGCGAACAGGATCACGGGCAGGTTCAATGCCATCGACAAGCGGACGGCGCTGCGGGATATCAAAGAGGTCGCCAGGATCGCCAGGCTGCCGGCTGATTACCGGATCGGCACGCATACGATGCGCAAGACGTTCGGCTACTGGTATTACAAAACCTTCGGCGATATGGCGACGCTGATGAAGATGTTCAATCACTCGAAGGCGGAGATCACGCTGATCTATATCGGGATCACCGATGATCAGCTGAGGATGGCGTTCCGGAAAACCAAGGATCTGTATGACGACTAATTTTTTTGAATGTGTGATACATTGACAGGGGCCGGGCGGGTGTGATAGGATACGCTCGAAAAGTTGTGGGGACCGCGGAACAGACCGCAGTCCTCTTTTTGTTGGAAAGGTGGCGCCGGCGTGCATGAGCAGTTTGCTAACGCGTTCTACGGCAGCGGCGCGTGGAAACGCTGCCGGCGGGAATTCGCCAAGGCGCGCGGGAATATGTGCGAACGATGCTACCGGAAAGGACTGGTCGTTGTCGGCACCAGGGAGCGGCCGCTGGAAGTGCACCATAAGATCAGGCTCACGCCGGAGAACATCGGGGATCCGGACATCACGCTGAACTGGGACAACATGGAGCTGCTTTGCAAGGATTGCCACGAAGAGGAGCGCGAGAGAGCGAAGGGACGCTGGAAAGTGGACGAAAACGGACACGTTTCGGCGAGGTGAGCCCCCCCTGGTCATCAAAAATTTTTTCAAGCCCTCCAGTCCGGGTGTTCCCAGCGATCTTTAGCTCCACGGGGGCGCGTAGGGGGGTGCGCGCGATAAGGACCCCACCCCGGCAGGGGCGGCATGAGATGTATGGATTTTTTGGAGAGTAACAAAAACAACCGCTGAAAAGGCAAGAACATTGCCCGAAAAGGCGGTTTTTTGTTTGGGGAAAGCGGCATTTCACCCAGGGAAAAGACGTGTTCCAGCGGGCCCAGCGGGATCGGATCCACCGCGGAGAGGCCGGCATGAAAAGGAGGCGGATCGGCGGTGACAACGGAAAAATCGGAGACTGAACGACTGCAGACGGTGTACGCCAATCTGCAGCCGAAGCAGAAGCAATTGGCCCAGGGGCTGATCGTTCAGGCCGCCCGCCTGCGGGTGCAGCTGGACAAGCTGAACGCGGACATCCGGAAGAACGGGATGACGGAGCTTTTTTCGCAGTCATCCAATATCGAGCCGTATGAACGCGAGCGGCCGGCCTATTCCATGTTCATCAAGGCGGACAAGAACTACCAGGCAATCATCCGCCAGCTGAACGAGATGCTGCCGCCGGAAGAGGACGTGGGCGATGACGAAATCAGCCAGTTCCGCGCCGGCCTGTGAGGCCGCGGCCGTCAATTACATCCTGGCTTATTACCAGGCCATGAAGAACGGCAGCGTGACGGTCGGGTGCTGGATCCGGAAGCTGTACGAGCGGGTGATCCATGATCTGGAGGAAGGGGTCTATCAGTTCGACCAGCGGAAGGCGAACAACGCGATCGCCTTCATTGAGCGGTACATGCACCACAACAAGGGCAAGCTGGCACCCGGCCGGCTGGTGCTGTCCCTGTGGCAGAAGGCGGCGCTGTCGCTGATCTTCGGCCTGGTGGACCAGGACGGGAACCGGCACTTCCGCCAGGTGCTGATGGTGGTGGGCCGCAAGTGCGGCAAGACCCTGCTGGCCGCTGCCATCATGCTGTACGTGACCTACTGCGAATGCGAATTCGGATCCGAAGTGTACTGCGTGGCCCCGAAGCTGGATCAGACAGACCTGGTCTATTCGGCGTTCAAGTTCTCGGTGGAGCAGGAGCCCGCCATGGACAAGCGCACCAGGCCCCGGAAGAACGATCTCTACGTCAAGGAATCCAACACCACGATCAAGAAGATCGCCTTCAACGAGCGCAAGTCCGACGGCTACAACCCTCAGCTGACGGTCTGCGACGAGGGATCCTCCTGGCCTGGCGAGCGGGGGCTGAAGCAGTACGAGGTCATGGTCTCCGGCACCGGCGCGCGCGAGCAGCCGCTGACCCTGATGATCACTTCCTCCGGATATGAGGACGAAGGGATCTACGACGAGCTGGTGAAGCGCGGGACGTCCTTCCTGAACGGGGACAGCCGGGAGACCAGGCTGCTGCCGATCCTGTACATGATCGACGACGCCGGGAAATGGGACGACATCAACGAGCTGCAGAAGAGCCTGCCCGGCCTGGGCGTTTCCATCCCGGTCCAGTTCATGCTGGACGAGATCAACAGCGCCTACCAGAGTCTGCCCAAGAAGATCGAGTTTTTAACCAAGTATGCCTGCATCAAGCAGAACAGCGCGCAGGCCTGGCTGCCGGCGGAAGTCGTGGAAGCGGCCACCGGCGACCCGGTCACCCTGGACAGTCTCCGCGGCAGCTACTGCGTCGGCGGGATCGACCTTTCCCAGAGCACGGACCTTACGTCCTGCTGCATCGTGGTGGAGAAGGACGGGCAGCTCTTTGTGGTCTCCCATTTCTTCCTGCCGTCGGCGCGGATCAAGGACGCGACCGCCCGGGACAACCTGCCCTATCAGATCTACGAACGCCGCGGCCTGCTGACGTTCAGCGGGGAGAACTACATCGACTACCACGACGTTTACAACTGGTTCACCGCCCTGATCGAGCAGTATGAGATCTACCCGCTGGCCGTGGGGTACGACCCTTACGGAGCCAGCTACCTGGTTCAGGACATGAAGGCCTACGGGTTCAAGATGAGCGACGTCAAACAGGGCGAAAACCTGACCGGCGTCATCAACGAGACCGACGGACGCTTTCACGACCGGAACTTCCGCATCGGCGACAACGACCTGCTGAAAGTCCACCTGCTGGACAGCGCCCTCAAGGTCAACGCCGAGAACAACCGCCGGCGGCTGTGCAAGCTCAAGCGCACCTGCCACATCGACGGCATGGCCGCCCTGCTGGACGCCATGTGCATGAGGGCATGTTTCCATGACGAGATCGGCGAGCAGCTGAAGAACACAGGCTAAGGAGTGAATGTATGGGGCTCTTTCAGAACATCTTTGGAAAATGGGGCAACCGGGCCCCGAGCGGCGGCGGCGGGATCTGGACGACGCTGACGGGATACGCTCCGGCCTTTACGTCCGCCGGCGGCGAGCTGTATGAGGTCGCGCTGATCCGCGCGTCGATCGACGCGAAGGCCAGGGCGATCTCCAAGCTCAAGATCGAGATGCAGGGAGGCGCGAGGGCGAAGCTCCGGTCCGAGCTGCGGAGCGGGCCGAACCCGTGGCAGACGTGGAGCCAGTACCTTTACCGGCTTTCCACGATCCTGGACATCCGGAACACCGCCTTTATCCTGCCGATCCTGGACGACTTCGGGGAGCCCTGCGGGTTCATCCCGATCCTGCCGACCAGGACCGAGGTGATCCAGGACAGCCACGGCGACCCGTGGCTGCGGTTCCAGTTCGCGACCGGCGAGCACGCGGCGATGGAGCTTTCCCGCGTCGGCATTATGACGCGGTACCAGTACCGCGATGATCTCTTCGGCGAATCCAACCGGGCGCTGGATCCGACGATGCAGCTGATCAGTATGCAGGAGCAGGGGATCACCGAGGGCATCAAAAACGGGGCGACCTTCCGTTTCATGGCCAGGGTGACCAACTTCACCAAATCCGAGGACCTGACCAAGGAGCGGAACCGGTTTAACAAAAACCAGCTGGCGGAAGGGGCCGGCGGAATCCTGCTGTTCCCGAACACCTACAGCGATATCCATCAGATCGACCAGAAGCCCTACACGGTGGACGCCGACCAGATGAAGCTGATCCAGGAGAATGTGTTCACGTATTTCGGCACGAACCTGGACGTTTTGCAGAACAAATGCTTCGGCGACGCCTGGAATGCGTTTTATGAAGGCGCGATCGAAACCTTCGCGATCCAATACAGCGACGTCACGACGCGGATGACGTACAGCAAGCGGGAGATCGCCGCCGGGAACCGGTTCTTTGCCACATCGAACCGGCTGCAGTACATGAGCAACGCGGACAAGCTCCAGGTTTCCGCCCAGATGGCGGACCGCGGCCTGATGTACGTGGACGAGATCCGCGACATGTGGAACCTGCCCGAGCTGCCAGACGGCCTGGGCAAGCGGCTGCCGGTGCGCGGCGAATATTACGACGCTTCGCAGCCGAGGAAGGACCAACCAGTCAAGAACGAGGAGGATGAGAAAGATGCCGCGAATCCAGATTCCTGATTATATCCAGGAGCGGCTGAACGCTGGCAGGGAATTCCGCCGGATGGCGGAGCCGATGCAGATCCGCGCCGGCGGCGAGGGCGACATGATCGTCGAGGGCTACGCGACCACGTTCAGCCAGCCCTATGAGCTGTGGAGCATGGACGGATACACCGTGATGGAGCAGGTGGACGCGCGGGCCTTTGAAGGCTGCGACATGTCCGATGTGATCATGCAGTACGACCACCACGGGCGGGTATTCGCCCGGAACCGGAACGGCACGCTGGAGCTGTCCGCAGACGAGCACGGGCTCAAGTGCATCGCCAGGCTGGGCGGCACCGATCTGGGCCGGCAGGTGTACCAGGAAGTTCAGGGCGGTTATTCCGACCGGATGAGCTTCTGCTTCACCGTGGAGCAGGACAGCCGGGTGGTGGAAGAAGACCATAACACCGGGCATATCACGGTGCTCCGGACGATCCAGCGGATCAAAAAACTTTACGACGTTTCGATCGTGTCGATCCCCGCGAACGACGCGACGGAAATATACGCCCGCGGTGCGGCTGACGGAGAGATCGGCTGGGCCCAGCAGGAGTTGCTGAACTACCGGGCGCGCATCAGACAGCGCAGAGCGCTGGAACTCAAGATCAAATTAACGGAGGTACAGAAATGAATTACACCCGCGAGCAGATCATGGCTATGGACGCTGACGGACTGGATCAGACCCTCACCGAGATCCGCAGCCGCATGAATGACAACGACGCCAACCTGGACAACCTGAACCAGGCTGTGGACTGGATCGAAGAACGCCGGACCGCGCTGCGCGAAGCCGAACAGCGCAGGGCCCAGCTGCGCTCCCGCATCGCCGGCGGCGAAGGGAACGTCATGCGGAGCATGAACCATGAAACCAACGCGCCCAGGGCCTACAGCGCCGATTCTCCCGAATACCGGACCGGCCTGCTCCGCCACCTGCTGGGCCAGGAACTGAGCCGTGAAGAGCGCGACGCCGTCACCTACGTGGCGACCACCGGCGACACCACCAACGGAGCCGCCAACGTGCTGCCCACCACGATGCTCAACAGCATCTGGGACCTGATGGAAGAACAGCACGCGATCCTCGGCGACATCACCATGTACCGCACCGGCACCATCATGGAGATCGCCGTCCGCACCGGCATCACCCAGGGCGACGCCGCGACCGTGAACGAGAACGCCGCCAACGACGACGAGATCAACACCTTTGCCAAGGTCACCCTTTCCGGCAAGGACTTCTCCAAGCATGTTGAACTGTCCTACGCCATGCAGCGGATGAGCCTGGACGCCTTCGAGAGCTTCCTGGTCTCCGAGATCGCGGCCCGCATGGGCGCTGCCCTGGCCGCCGACGTCATGGCCCAGATCAACACCGACTACGCTTCCAGCACCAACGCCGTCAACTCCGCCGCCACCAAGAAGCTGGCCTTCACCGACGTCGCCGGCGCGATGGCCCTGCTGGAGAATGCCAACGGCCAGTGCGTGGTCTACGGCAAGCGCGCCACCATCTTCAACTACCTGGTGGGTATGGTGGACACCACCGGCCGCCCGATCTTCCAGCTCAACGCCCAGGAAGGCCAGGAGGGCTCCCTGATCGGCTGCCCCGTGAAGGTGGAAGACGCCGCCGCGGCCAACGTGCTGTGGATCGGCTTCCCCAAGAACGTGGTCGGCAACATGATCCAGGACATCATGATCGAAAGCGACAAGGACATCAAAAAGCATGTGGTCATCCACTCCGGCTATGCCCGCTTCGAGTGCAAGCTGATCGCCGGCAAGTCCTTCGTGAAGCTGACCGTGAAGCAGTCCTGATGAGGAGGTCCGGCGATGCTCGAAAAAGTAAGGCTGGCGCTCAGGATCACGTCCACCGCTTATGACGAGGACCTGAACGGCCTGATCGACGCCGCACTTGCCGATCTCGGGCTCGCCGGCGTCCTGAGCGATCAGGTCACTTCCCCGCTGATCCAGCGGGCGGTGATCACCTACTGCCGCTGCCACTTCGGCAGCCCGGCGGACTATGACCGGCTGAAAGCGTCCTACGACGAACAGAAGGCCCAGCTGATGACCGCCACCGGATACACCGACTGGGGGGAGTGACGTGAACAAGTACGACATCATCCAGCTGATCACCGAAGTCCCGGAATCCCGCGGCATCCACGACGACCACCGGCCCATCCCGAGGGAAGTATTCTGCGAGGTCAAAAGCGTGGGCCGCCGGGAAGCATACGAGGCCATGAGCCACGGATACTACCCGGAGATCGTGTTCGAATTGGCGCAGGCGTTTGAGTACCACGGCGAAAAAAGGATCGTCTATCACCAGACGGACTACAACATCGTGAGAACGTACGAAACCCAGGCCGATACCATTGAGCTGGTGGCCGAGAAGGCGGTGGCCAAATGACGGAATACGAAACCATGGCCGCCGCCCTCAAGGCGATCGGCCTGCCCTTCGCAGAGGACGGCTGGGATGAAAAGCCCGCCCCGCCCTACGGCGTTTACGCCATCGATAACGGGGCGGCCGCCCTCTGGGCGGGAGACCGGCGCAGGGAGCACGCTTCCCAGGGCACGGTGGACCTGTTCACCCCCGTGGGCAGGGGCCGCGTCAGACGGTCCGTGATCGAGGACGCCCTGGATAAGGCAGGGGTCAGCTACTGGTTCAACAGCCAGCAGTATGAACGGGAAACCCGGCTGATGCACTACGAATGGATCTTCGAGGTGGACGACAGCGATGGCGAAGATTGAGATGACCGGCGCGTCCGACGTGCTGAAGATGCTCAACGACCTGAGCCGCACCACCGGCGACATCTGCCGGCGGGCCGTTTTCTCCGGTGCGGGCGTCCTGGCGAATGCCCTGGCCGAAGCGGTCGAGGACCTGCCGGCCGAAGAATTCCACCCGCTTCCGGGCGCGCCGAACGGCGGCGATCCGCTGAACGTGGTGACCCAGGACGATAAGGAGGACATCCGGAAAGGCCTGGGCATCTCCCGGATCAACGACACCGGCGACGGGGCGGATGTGGCCATATCCTTCAACGGATACACCAGGCACACAGAGCGAAAATACCCGAACGGCGTGCCCATCCCGATGGTTGTCCGCAGCATCGAAAGCGGATCGTCCACCAGGCGGAAGAACCCGTTCATCCGGCGTACCGTCAGCGCGTATACGGAGGCCATCCAGCAGGCGGAAGAGGACACTGTCCACGATTGCCTGGAGGCCTACCAGAAGACCGGACGGCTGCCGAACTTCTCCGCGCCCGAGAAAGGCAGCGGGAAAGGGACCAGAAAGAAACAAACCTAACACAAGGAGGAGCTTATGGCAATTATTGGCATCCGCCACCTGGTCGTGGCGAAAATCAACACCGAAACCGACGGCTCGCCGATCACCTATGACGCCGGCATGATCATGGCCGAGCCCATTGAGGCGAACGTCACCATCAGCCGGTCCGACAATCCGCTGTACGCCGGTGACCGCGAAGTCGAGAACGAGAACGGCATCACCGGGATCAGCACCGAGCTCAACGTGGACGACCTCTCCGACGAGGTGCGCGCGTACATGCTGGGCGACATCGCCCTGTCCGGCGAAGGCAACACCGGCATCTACCGCGAGACCGACGACCCCGCGCCCTATGTCGGCTACGGGTTCATCCGGGTCAAGAAAAAGGCCGGCGTCCGGAAGTATATCGGCGTCTGGAACCACAAGGCCCAGTTCAGCTATAACGCGGAAGGCACCCGGACCAAGGGCGAAAACGTCGAATGGCAGACTCCCACGGTGGTCGGCCGCGGCCAGGGCGTTTACCTGGACAACACCGGCAAGATCGCCTGGCGCGACCGCAAGACCTTTAACAGCGAGGCCGAAGCGATCGCCTTCCTGGACGGCAAGGCAGGCATAACCCCTTGAACCTGACTCTTTCGGGGATCACGATTGAGTCAAGTTATGAGTTTGTTGAGTTGCCGCTCGACAAACCGTTTGATCCACAGGTCAATGATTACACTGTTCAGGTGCCTGCCGAAATCATCGAAAATGAAGAGCCTGTCAATGTCTTTTTTGACAAGACCGATTATGATACGTACTGGGGTTACGAGGACGCGCAGCTGAACCGGGAGTGCAAGGCTCCGGCGAATGTGTATTACCTTCTCCCGGGTCAAAGCGAATTGCCTGACACATACTCCACCTGGACGCCGCCTGAAGAAGCGGTGCTCCATGACAATTCGTACATGACACAGGTTGATTTTTCATTACATGCAGACGCGGACAGAGCAGTTGTAACCATTGGCATATTCAACGGCCAGGCGACAAAGGTGACGAAAATCACCTTCAGCAGAGCGAACGCATAATGAACCCCGGGGGCGGCCCAGCCGCCTCCGGGTGAATTACTATTACGTCCGGAGGCAACTATGAAGCAGCACACCGTCAGGCTCGGCGGCAAAACTTTTGAACTTGCGTTTACCATGGGGACCCTGGAGATGATCGAAGAGGCCATCCCGGACTTCGATATGTCCAACGTGTCCAAATTCACCAGGCGCGCCGGCACGATGATCGACATCGTGTATGCGATGGCCCGGCAGGGCGAGCTGCTGGCCGGGCGGAAGGTGGCCGAGGACCGCGCCTGGTTCGCGGCCCATATCCCCGCGTCGCCCAGGTGGATCGCGGACATCCAGATCGCGGTGTTCAACACGATCAGCGACGCGATCAAAATGGAGAATGAAACTGAGGACGGCGGCGAGGTCGACGAAGTCCTCGAAGAGATCAAAAAAAAAGACGGGACGGACGCCTGACCTGGCGGACCGTCCTGGCCTACGGGCTGATCGCCGGACTGCGGTTCCGGGAGATGGAGCAGCTGACGCCCGGCCTGATCATGGACCTTTATCTGTACCGGATGCGGTACGACGACCAGCAGCACGGGATCCAGCGGAAAAAAGAGACGTTTGACGACGTATGAGCGTTTGGAGGGTAGACGATGGCGAAGGGCGATATCAAAAGCCGGCTGATACTGGAAGGCGAATCCGAATACAAGCGGCAGATGGCCGACGCGGCGAGCGCCCTGAAAGTGCTGAATTCCGAGCAGAAGCTGGCGGAAGCTCAGTTCGAGGCCACGGGCGACGCCCAGCAGTACGCCGCAGACCAGGCGCGGATCCTGAAGGAAGAGATCGAACACCAGAAGAAATCCGTCGAAGCGGCTGAGAAAGCCGTCCGGCAGCTGGCGGAAAACGGGTTCGACAAAAACTCCAAAAAGATGCAGGAGTGGCAGACCAAGCTGAACGGATCGCGCGCCAAGCTGCTGCTGTTCCAGAATAAGCTCAAGGACATCGGGACAGAGTTCGACACCACCGACGGGAAGATGAACGAGTCTGACCTGGCCAAGGGGATCAACTTCCAGAGCACGATCATGGCCATCGACGGCATCACCCAGGCGATGGAGAACACCGTGCGGATGGCCGCACGGGCCGCCAAGGCCGTCTGGGACCTGGGCGTGGACGCCAGCAAGAAGGCCGACGAGTGGCTCACCAAGTCGGACGAACTGGGCATCGACGTCGAAACCTATCAGAGCTGGCTGTACGCGTCCCGGTTCATCGACACCAGCGTGGACGACATCACCCGCTCCTGGCAGGACATCCAGAAGAAACTGGGGGACACGAACGAGGAATTCCTGCGGTCCATGGCCCAGATGGGGGTCGCGACCAAGGACGGGTCCGGCCATGTGCTGAAGGCGTCTTCCATTTTCTGGAACGCGATCGACGCCCTGCACAACATGACCGACGAGACCAAGCGGGCGGAAATGGCCGACAAGATCTTCGGGAACGACTGGAGACGGCTGAACCCGCTGATCGAGGCAGGATCCAGGGGCTATAAAAAAATGGCCGAGGAAGGCCGGCAGGTCGGCGTCGTATCGGAGAAGAACGTCCGGGCGCTGGGCGACTTCAACGACAAATACGAGGACATGCAGGCCAAGCTGGAGAAGCTGAAGATCGACACACTGGCAGCCCTCGCGCCCACCTTCAACGACGTGGCGGACGCCCTTTCCAAGGCCATCACCGCCCTGGATACCTTCGTGGAATCCGAGGAAGGGCAGGCGGCCCTGCAGGGGCTGAACGAGGCCCTTTCCGGGCTGATCAAGTCTTTCCTGGGCGAAGACAACGGGCAGGGAACCTTCCAGAAGATCGTGGAGAACGCCACCGAAGCGGTCGGCACGTTCACCGGCGCGCTGGCATGGATCCAGGAACACGGCAACGCCGTCGCCGATATCATCAAAGGGATGGCCGGAGCCTGGCTGGCGCTGAAGATCACCAAAGGCGCGCTGGAAATGTTCCAGATCGGCAAAGGCGCGGTCGGAGCCGGGAAGAGCATTCTGAGCGGCGGGAAAAACCTGCTGTCCCGCCTGTTCGGATCCAAATCCTCTTCCGCCGAAAGCCTGGACGACGTGGCCCAGGCCTTCAACGATACCGCGGAACGGTTCTCCGATACCGCGGACGCGTTTGAATCCGCCGCGGACAGCGCGAAACAGAGCGCCGAGGCGGCCAAGAGTTCGTCCGAGGCCGCGAAGAGCGCGAGCGAATCCGCTTCTTCCTCTTCCGAATCGGCGTCTTCTTCCTCGAAGGCCGCGGAAAGCTCTTCCCAGGCCGCGGAAAGCGCATCCAACACGGCGGAAAGCTCGTCCACGGCAGCCGGTTCTTCCGCTGATGCGGCAAGCAGTTCGTCTTCGGCGGCAGCCGCTTCTGAGGACGCCGCCGCCAGTTCCGCGGCCGCTTCGGAAAATTCCCTGACAGCCGCCCAGAATTCAGCGGCAGCGGCAGGAGATTCTTCCGCCGCAGCGGCCGCATCCGGCGACGCCGCCGCTCTGTCCGCCGGGGCTGCCGACCAGGCAGCCCTTTCCGCGGGATCGTCCGCGGCGGCGGCTGATCAGGCCCTGCTTTCGGCAGGATCCTCCGCGGCAGCTTCCGAACAGGCTGCGCTGGCGGCGGGATCATCCGCCACAGCCGCGGATCAGGCCCTGCTGTCCGCCGGTTATTCCGCCGAAGCGGCAAGCCAGTCGGCCCTGGCTGCCGGATCTTCCGCTGACGCTGCGGCCAGCTCCGCGCTGGCTGCAGGGAGCGCGGACGCCGCGGCTCTGAGCGCTGCCACCGCTTCCGGCAATGCCGCACTGACCGCCGGGAATTCGGCGACGGCTGCCATCGCATCCGCAGACGCCGCTGCGACTGCCGCGCTGACTTCCGGGTCGGCCCTGGACGCCGCCCTGAGCGCTGCCGAGGCAGCCGCCACGTCCATTGAGACAGCCGCCAATTCGGCCGCAGCGGCCGCGGAGAGCGCTTTGGGTGCAGCGGCATCCCGCGCGGCCCTGGAAGCGGAACTGGCCGGAGCGGCAGCCGCCAGAAGCCTGGCTGAAGCCGCCGCCGCCAAAGCGATCGCTTCCGCCAACGCCGCCGCCCTGGGGGCCGGCGGGTCTGCCGGATCTGCCCTGCTGGGCGGAGGCGGAGCCGCTGCTTTGCTTGGATCGGGAGGAAATTCTTCCGTGCCTGCTCTTCCAGCGCCGGCGACTCCAGTCGTCCCGCCTGTCACAGGGCCAGGCACAACCGGGGTGACGATGTTCAACTTCGGATCCTGGATCCGGCAGTCAAGGGAGCAGCTCGAAGAAGATGCCGAAAAATTCGCCGAGCTGTATCAGAAGGTCGCTGCCGATAAAGAACAGGCCAATCAGGAACGCGAGATGGCCAAGGCCGAAGAGGAGAGGGCCAAGGCGATCGAGAAGATGGCCGCCGCTCAGGAATTCTGGGACGCCGTCCGGAACCCGGATATAGACGACGATGAATTCATGGAAAAGTACGACAACTTCGCCAGGGCCTACGCCGGCGATCTTGCCGAATTTGCTGAACTGAACGAAAAGATCGAGGAACTGGTCAGAGGGCAGCAGAACGATCTGGAAGATCTGCCGGATGACTGGTTCAACGTCGGTTCTGACGCGGCCACGGGCCTGGCGGACGGCATTGGCAGCGGGGCGGAAGACACCGCCGCGGCATCCACAGACATGGCCCAGGGTGTGATTGACGCCGCCATGGCCGCCCTGGACGAGCATTCCCCGTCCCGGGTGATGGAGATCATCGGCGGGAACGCGGCCGTCGGCCTGGCCAACGGCATCTATGACCGGGCGGATGAGGCGATCAGGGCCGCCCAGTGGCTGGCCAACCAGGTCACCGCCACCGTGCAGAGCGCCCTGGACATCCACAGTCCGTCGAAGGTGCTGGAACGCCTGGGCGGGTTTACCGCCGAGGGCTTCGCCCAGGGCCTGGAGGCCAAGATCGCGGAGGTGGAGCTGGCGACGTCCCGCATGGCCGCGGCGGCGTCCCGTCCCGTGGTATCCACGGGCAGGATGCAGGATCCGGCCGCGCGCGCCCAGGGAAGCCAGGCGATGCGGGCCGTGATCGTGATGGACAAGGAGATCGTCGGCGAGCTGGTCGCCCCTGTGGTGGACGGATTCATCGGCGCGGAGATACAGGCGAGGAGGTAAAACGTGAGGAAGCTGGAAGCGTGGATCAACGGCGTACCGCTGTCCGGCGTCGGCCGGATCCTGATCCAGGACATCGCGGACAACGTGCCGGAGACGGAGATCACCTACGGGGACAGCCCGGACCGCATGGGCCAGCGCCTGCTGGCGCGCAGACGGCTGTCCCGCCGGGTGAATATCGAATTCGCCGTGCGCGAACTGACCGACCTGGCCGCCCGCGCCGCCGCTGTGGACCGGGTGAACGCCTGGGCCCAGGACGGTATCCTGGAAGTCGGGCACCGGCCCGGCCAGAGGCTGCGCGTCATCTGTTCCGCCCGGGCGTCCATTCAGAAGCCGCGGGACTATACCGAGGCCTTTACCGTATCCTTTGAGGCCGTGTGGCCGTACTGGGAGGACGCCAGCCCCTATATCACAGAAATGTCCGGCGCGTCCGGAAGCGGCGTGCTGATCAACTACGGGACAATGGATTCCTATGTGTCCGCGTCCGTTACGCCGCAGAGCGCGGCGCTGACCGCGCTGACGCTGACCGTGGGTAGCACCAGCTTTTCCCTGACCGGCCTGAACGTCGCGGCCGGGACCGCGCTGACCATCGGGTATGACGAGCGCGGGCTGCTGCTGATCCGGGCCGGGAACGTGGGCCTGCTGGGCTGCCGGAGCGAGCAGAGCAGCGACGACATGGCAGCCGCGCCCGGGCGGAACAGCGTTTCCTTCACAGCGAATACAGCCTGCAGCGTCCGATTGGAGGTGAGAGGTTCGTGGCTGTAGTCCTTCCCGCCGTCCGGCAGCCTAGGCTGCTGGATGAAACAACCTGGCGCGAGGCCAGGCGTCTGCGCCCGAACGCCGCGGAGCTGCACCTGAAGCTGAACGGCATCAGCTACGGGGTGCTGACGATGCCATGGACCGACACCGTGCTGCCGATGCGCGCCTGGGTGGAGATCTATACCAGCAAGGGCAGCGCGGGGCTGTACCGCGTCACCAGGGCGGATAGCCGGAAGTTCCATACCGTCGCGTACACGCTGCAGCACGCCATCGACACGCTGAACGACAGCCTGTGGCGCGAGCAGGGGGACTTCAAGGGCACTGCCCAGGCGTTCCTGACGAAGCTGCTGTCCTTCCAGCGCGTGCCCTACTGGCAGCTGGGCACCTGCGAGGACACCGGGAACTATAAAGTGACCGGCATCAACTACGGCAAACTGAGCGACATGCTGTCCGGGTTCGTGGAATCCAGGACGGGCTATTACCTGAGCTACGACTTTTCCACTACACCGTGGACGGTCAGCTGGCTGCGGCTGCCGGCAGGCGTGCGCTGCGAGTGGCGCGTCCGCCGGAACGTCAAGACCTGCTCGGTGACCACGTTCGACACGGACCAGTGCACCAGGCTGTATTATACCGTCAGCCCGGCGGAAGGACAGGAAGCCGACCCCACCGTCTACACGCTCGACAACACGGAACAGCAGCAGCGCGGCGTCTATATCGAGAAGGCCATCACCATCGACGCGGACGAGATCGCGGATCCCGCCGCGTTCGCCGCCCAGTTCATGCAGGATCACGCGGAGCCGGGCGTGCAGATCGCCGTGGAGGGCTACGAATTCGCCCGCCAGACCGGGGACCGGCTGGACGCCTATGAGCTGGGCGACCTGGCCCGCTGCATCGTGGACGACCTGGGCCCGCTGCGTGAGCGGATCGTGGCGCTCAACTATCCGGACCTGATCGGCGCGCCGGAGAGCGTCAGCGCGGAGCTGGCGAACAACCTGCCCAAGTTTTCCGAAAGCCTGACGACGGCGTCCAAGACCGCGGCGGCAGCCGCCCGGTCCGCCCGGGCCAACGCCAAAGCGGTCGAAAAGCAGGAAAAAGAGATCACCCACTGGAGCCAGATCGTCACCTACCACGGGGAGGCCCTGGATGGCAGCGGCGTCACCGCGATGTACGAAAGCGGCATCGACATGGACGCCACCGGCGGGGTGAAGATCTACAGCCTGGAAGAGGGAATGCAGGCGCTGTATTCCGCGATCCGGGTCAACGCTTCCAGCATCGACATGGAATCCCAGCGGATCCTGATGGTCGCGAAGCAGGCCGGCACCGGCGCGGAGATGTTCGACCCGACGCATTCCTACCAGATCGGCGACCGGGTCGGCTACAATGGGAAGATGTACGAGTTCACCGCGGCCCACAGCGGCACCGAGGAGAACCCGCTGCCCTGGGATCCGACGCACGTCCAGGAAGTCGCGTCCCTGCAGGATCAGATCGCGGACAACGCCGGGGACATCTACGACATCACCCAGAGCGCGATCATGCAGAACGCCAGCTCCATCACCGGCGTGGTCGGCAAGTTCGAGATCGACAGCCAGGGGAACCTGGTCGTCAAGGACGGCGGCGCGTTCAAGCTCAAGAAAAACAACGTCGAATACGGCCTTTACAGCGAGGACAACCTGACGGCCGGCCTGGTCGTCGGGCTGATCAACAACCAGCAGACCGGCGAAGGCGTAACGGTCGCCCGTATTTCTGCGGATAAAATTATTTTAGACGGCACGACCACGGCCACCACCCTGGACGCCAGGCTGGCGAACGTGGATGATCTTTTCACCAACACCGGATACGCCGGAACGATCAATGTCCATTCCCTGAACACGGTATCAAAAAACGGATCCGCCGGGACGGTCACCGGCGACATCATCACGGCGAACACACAGCTATCCATCGGCACTGGCACGAACGGCGGCAGCGGTAATCTGTATTACCGCGGCGAGCAGTATTACAAGCGGGCGCTGACACTTGGACCGTCCAACGGCTATATTGCTGAAGGTTATTTCCTGGGCAACTCCAACACGGCACTGTCCATAAATCATTCCCATGCCCTGGCCATCACGGAGCTGACCGGTGACGATGCCGGGAAGATCCAGGTCACGCTGGGCGCGGCTGTCTCGGAAAGTTCCTCGGAGCGCATCAAAAATTTTAAGATCGCCGACACGGCTTATTACAAGAGCCGTGTCGGCATCTCCAATCTCTCCGTGACCGGCGGCACCGACCAGGGATCCCAGCAGGATTACAGCGATTCGTCTGCCCAGGTCGTGACAGTCGTTGCGGACGGCTACTACATCGTGGCAGCGGACGCGAAAGACGGGACGCATGAATATAAAAAGTTCCATGTGCCGGCCGGATCCGCTGTCACCGTCAACGTGGTCGGCCCGACCTGGGACGGCTCGACGGCGACGTATTCCAGGAAGGTCACTTTCTCTCCTTCCTCCGGATCCGGCAGTTCCGCCGAAATGACGCTCACGCTGTCCGCTTACGCTTCCAACTTCAACTGGCATGACACAGGCACAAATGCCGGGAAATATACCTACGATGTTACCGGCAACGTGAACGACGGAAGCGGTGTAAAACTGACCAGAACCGTTTCCGGCCTCACGCTGACACCGACCGACGCCATCAACTACGGCAAGACACTCGTTTCCCCGACCAGCGCGTCCATCTCCAACATCACGGCCAACAGCTCCACCGGACTGGCCACCGCCACCCTGACCGTCAAATATACCGGCAACACAACCGGCGTGCCGATCACCGGCGTGGACGTATCGTCCATCTATCAGGCCGGAAAGAATTCCGGCACAGAGGCGGACGAATATGATGTGGTGTTTGATATCACCATGTCGGACGGCGGCAGCTACTCCGCTGTGAAGCGGATCCCGGTCGACTGCGTCGACGTCTACAACAAAGGCGTGGAGGACTCAGGTTCTTCCGTTACTTATGTTTATGCTTATGCATCCGGAAACGATAATCCCGTGAACATTAGGAAAACCGCAAGCGGATCCACGAGCAACTTGCTTGGCAGGCTTTACTGCAATACGAAGGTCCAGCTGATCAGTTATGCGAACGGCTACGCATGTGTATCCTATGACGGTTATACCGGGTACATCAGCTGCTCGGGCGGCATAGACCATAATTATGTATGGTCAACGCCGAAATCAGGGAAGACCGTTGTCACTTCCGGCTGGGCTCAGGCTCCCAGCGGCGGCGGCGGAGACGATCCGACACCCGGCAAGACCATCACCAAGGTCACGATTTCGTCCGTCGCTCATAATTCCAGCAGCGCAGGATCACTTACGGTATCTGTCTGCTCCGCGACGAGCTCGAACAATATGCCGACGAGCAAAACCGCTGCCTATGTCAATTCGACCACCTGGAACCTGCCGATTGCTTCCGGCGGCTACAGAACAACATCTTCCAGCGTATCGTCCTATCTGAAAGCGGTTGTCAACGGTCATTACGCCGGACATGCAGGTTCCTCGCACAGTTCGATGCTGACGGTCCGCGTCGTGGTCAGCGTGGATTACAGCGACGGATCCAGCAGCACCGAATGCGTCGAAACAACCAGTTTCCCCTATTAAAGAAAGGAGCATCCACATGTCCGTCTATGAACTGATCGAGAAGATCCTCGCCGACCTGAATCAGACCGCATCCGCCATCCTGGGCACGGCCCAGAACATCGCCGTCCTCCGGGACGCCCTGAAGGCCGCCGACAAGGCGGCCCAGGACAAGCAGGAGGAGAAGGAATGAGAAATATCAAACTTCTCGACGGCACCGTCTACCCCGTGGATCGCTGCGGGGCGGACGGCGGCGTCCTCCGGATCCGGATCCTGCCGCCGTTCGTGATCGCGGACGTCGCGGCCCGGTTCACCGATCCGGAAAAAACGGACCGGATCGAGCATTACTTCGACGGCGTCGAGACGGATCATGTGATCTTTGAGCATTACACCGTATTTCAGTCCATGGAAGCGGACCGGGACAAACTGCTGCTGTGGATGAAGCAGGACGGAGGCGGCGCATGATTGCAATCAGACGGTTTTTCTGCCCAGGCCATGGCCTGATCAGGCCGGAGGAGCTGAAAGGCTTCGTATTCTCGCCGGAATCGAACGCCCACACCTTTGTCATCACGAAGCTGGACGGATCCAACATTGTGCCGTTCCCGGATGATTCAGAGGTCACGGCCCGGCTGATCCGGGCCGACCAGGAGACCATCCTGATCGACGGGGACCTGACGGACGGAACCGCCGCCGTGAACCTGCCGGCCGAGTGCTACCAGGTGCCCGGCAGGTTCACGCTGCATGTGTTTGTGGAAACGGACGCCGGCGTCACCTGCGTATACGCTGCCGCCGGCACCGTCGTCCAGGCGGATTCCGGCCGCGTCAGCATCCCGGAAGGGACAGCCCGCGAAATCGACGACGAGATCATCGAGATCAGGACGGCCGTCTCCACCGTCCCCGATGTGATCGCATCCATCCCCCAGGATTACACCGCGCTGTCCGATACCGTCAGCAGCCTGGAACGGGGCAGCCTGGGTGAGACAAACACCGCCTGGCTGAAGCACGGCCGGTATATATCCGGCAGCGGAAAATGGGCGTCCGGAACCAATTATGTGTACGCGCTGATCCCGATCCAGGGCGGGGATGTCATTCAAATCAAAGCCGGATCCAACGTGTGCATCTATGCGTTCCTCAAGTCGGATTACTCCGGGACGTCGGCCGTCTCGTTTGCGGACGGCGTATCCGGGCGCGCCACCGTTGCCGCGGGCGGCAAAACGGTCACAACCGCCCCGGCCACCAGCGTCTATCTGTATGTCCTCGTCAACAACGTAAGCAACCGCAGCCAGTGGCTGTACTGGCCGGAAAAACTGATTATCAACGGAGAAAACGTTTCCTGGCCTGTCCGCTGGCTGACGGAGCAGAACCTGGAGCTGGCCCTGTCTGCGCTCCACAGCGTGAACGGCGGGAACGGCGCGCCGTATCTGCGCGGATTCTTCTCCGTCAGTTCGGAGGGCACCTGGATCGCCGGGGATTATCAGTACGCGCTGCTGCCGGTTTCTGCGGGCGACGTCGTCACCATCACGGTAAGGGCCGGATCCTATTCCTGCTATTACGCTTTCCTGGAGCATGATGTCATCCCGGGGGAAGTCAGGGTGGCGTTCGCCGGAAACGAAACGGCCCGCAGGACCGTGAGCCCCGGGGCGATGGCCAGCGTCACAGCGCCGGTCGGCAGCGTGTATCTGTATGTGCTGTATTCCATCGGCAGCGATCTGTATTATCCGCAGAGCATCTCCATCAACGGGATCAGCATGGACGGGAACGTCCGGCAGATGAACGCCGGCGTTTTCAAATATGAGGCCGGGACCTTCCTCAACGGCGTGGCCACCGAGCGCCTGACGGTCGGGTTCCCTTCCGGGACAGGATACGTCGGCTATGTGCTTTACCGGTATGTGTATCCGGACAATCACTGCAACGTCTGGCGGGTGTTCTCGTTCAACGTGTTCGATCATGCGCTCAACAGCACAGCCACACTGTCCGCGAAAGGAGAGCTGGAATGCGCTGTCAGCCTGCAGGGCCGGCCTGATTTCTCCGGCGGATCCACGCACGGGGACGAGATGATGACCGGGTTCAACGTGTACGCGGACGGCCGGGAGATCACGTCCAGGCTGGCCGACTGCGGGAACTGTATGCCGTTCAGGGAGCTGCGGCTGGTGCGGCACTCAGAACTGTTTGATCCTTCCGCCCCTTCAACGAAAATCGCAGACCATGGCGTGGAGTATATCTTCTCCGACGGGACGATGACGATCAACCAGGCGCTGAAATGGGCTGTATCCGAAAGCCTGAGCAGCTGCTACATGGCCATGTTTACGCCCGGGAAAGCGTATACCGATCATTATTACACGGATGTCGACTACGCCGTGACCGAATATCCGGGCGACAATTACGGGATCAGCGTGCCGGGAGCCAGGCACGCGGTGGCATACGGATCCGGCGGGTTCTGCGGGGAGTTCTGGGTGGAACAGTATCCGGAAGGCCTGACAGGCGGGGACCGGATGCTGATCACGGACAACAGCGGGAACAGCTACAACAAGATGTATTACGTGATCTGCAACGCCGGGCAGACAACTGTCGGGGAGCTGTGGAAGACGACGACAAAGTACAGGGTCAGGTTTTCGTAAGGAGGAGAAAAATGATCGAAATCAAACGAGCTTTCCGCCCGGCCCGCGGGTTTGAACGGATCGATGAGCTGCCGGGATACCTGTTCACGCCGGAAATGGACGCGCACACGTTTATCATCACGAAAGTGGAGAAGGTGGACGGCCAGGAGACGGCAGTTCCCTTCGATACCGGCACGGAGATCTCCGCGCGCCTGATCAAGGCCGACGGCGTCACCGAGCTGGTGGACGGCAGTCTGGCCGACGGGGCCGCCGTCGTGACCCTGCCGGCCGAGTGCTACCAGGTGCCCGGCCGCTTCACGCTGACGGTCTATGCCTCCCTGGGCGGGACCGTCACCTGCATCTACGCAGCCACATCCACCGTCCTGGCCGGCGATACGGAGGATCTCAACATCGCCGGCGGAACCGTCCGGAACATCGACGCCAAGATCGGCGAGATCCGGGACGCCATCTCCGACGCCCAGGACGCCGTCGATGACATCGGGGAAGCCGTCGCCGGCGTGCCCGACGTGATCGCTTCCATCCCCCAGGATTACACCGCGCTGAGTAACTCTGTTGGTGATTTAAAGAGC
>OMYT01000007.1 GCA_900315315.1 uncultured Eubacteriales bacterium
AAAGGTGGACTCATTGTGTGGAACGGGGCACCGGACTCATTGAGCGGAAAGGTTGCTCTGAACGGCGGAAAAGCTGCTCTCAGAGCCCGGAATATTCAGGCTATGATTGAAATTACTGAAAATAAAGAATATAGACTAAAAACTGATGGTTCCACGCCGTGTCCAAATGATATCCAAAATGGTTCCGGTTCAGAACCACAACCAAGCGTAACCCAACCCATCGTAACCCAGTCCAACGAAGCAAAACTTAACGAAACTCAACAGAGCGGAGGGAAGGGTAGCGTCGAAGGGGAACCCCTGTATGATTATGAGACACTCCTTATTCAGAGTAATATGTGGGGCATGGATAAAAAAAGAATGGATGAGTTTATCAACGCCTATGGAATTAATGAAGCGTATAAAGAATTACGGCGTTGGCATGATGCCAATGAAAATCCAAATTACTTCGGCAAATCATATATGCAATAGCTTTTCATTGTTTGCGTACAACGTAATCACATATGGGTATTTTCACAAAAAAGCCACAATATTGACGAAAGAGAACTGGAACTGAAAAAAGTTCCAGTATTTTATTATAATATTTTAGGAAAAGGGTTGACAAGTTAGGCAATGTGACCACTTGCGTTACTGAAAGCAATACCCTGTCCAAACCAATACTACACAATAAATGATGTGCGTACTATCAAAGTCAATATAAAAAGAAATTCATCACTGCTTCCCTATACCCCGCCACCCCCGTATAGGTGGATATGTCAGATAAAGACAGCAAAAATGCGTCCGTCAGACACTTTTAAACAAAGAATGTTCTGCGGATTGATGTAATCACTACCTCAAACGCCAAGAAAAAAGCCAGAACAATACAGTTCCGGCTTTTAAATAATTCATGCCTTTACAATTGAACTGTTTATTTTTTTAATGGAAAGTGTAAGGTAAATGGCTCAGCTTTATAATGATTCCCAGCATCATCATTAAACCAGAAGGAAATTCGGAAATCCATTTCTTCTATCTCTTCATAGGTTTTTATTCCCGCATCAGAAATGTTTATATTTATGTCGTCTTTGTTCTTTTTATGAGGATGTGCCTCTATTCCGGCAGAGTTACTATAGACATCCCATCCATTAACACTTAGTTCAGTATAAAACGAAAACTCCTTGTCCGAATCATTGATTATAATAGCATCAAGATTCAAGGCATCCCTGTAATCATATGAATACTCACCCGTGAGATATACAGAAACACCTTCATGCTCAAATATCAATATATTACCTTCGGTCGTCATTTCTCTTTTTGTCAATTCATTTCTTACAGCGTCTTGAATTGCGTACAATTCATCGTCTGTCTTGCTTGAATAGTCTTCAGCGTATGAAATACCCGTAATCAGCATAATTACAAACAATACAGATAAAAATCTTTTCATGTGTATCGACTCCTTACTATAAATTCCAAGATTTCCCACAATCTTGACAAATAGCCACTTTCTCCATTTTGTTCTTTGTGGTTTCTCTGCCTTTAGCCTTTGTTATGACCAAATTTGACATACCAAGAGTGGAAACAGCTGCAACACCACGAGCGAGATTATGAGCTTTTCCCCCAAGCCCAAGGCTTGTTTTTGATGTTTTAGACCCAACATCAATCATTTGAACACTTATGTTACATCCTTTGCACTTCGGACATTGAAGAGTTGAACCGCCGCCAAATAAGCCCATAGACAAACCTCCTCGAAATATATTTTGTTTCTCGTTGTGAACAGATTATCACATTTTGTGATATTCTTCAACATCTCCAAACAAGATTTCTATAATTTAATAGATTAAGTGAGAAGGCGGTATCATACATGCGGTTGCGAGATATCCGAGAAGACCATGATTTAACGCAAACCGCTATAGCTGAGTTTCTCCATATCAAGCAAAGCACATACTCGCAATATGAGACCGAACAGCGACAAATACCGCTTAGTGTATTGATAAAGTTGGCAATTTTTTATCAAACTTCAACCGATTATCTGCTTGGTTTGACGGATGAGCTGCGTCCATATCCACGTTCAAAGCGTAATTGTAGTATCATTAAAGCTTGATTGAGCCAAGAAATTAATAATTTATTTCAAATAACGTTGACTTCAACAGAAAAAACAGTCACGTGAAATATGGCTTCTGTCTAAGTACTTTTTTGTCAACGCTTTTTTGATTATTAATTTAAAAAAACATACCGCCACCATACCGCCAAGTGGAGAAATTCAAGCAACATTTTCCAAAATGAAAAATACAATAAACACGTGTTTTCATGAAAGAAAAAACTTGAACAACAGTCCGCAAATCCCAATGGGATAATTCAAATCCCGGCTTCTCCGCTTAAAAACCCTAGGAAAATCAACGTTCCTAGGGTTTTCATTTTGCCCTGTACCCCAACCGTACCCCAACGGGAGGAAAAAAAAGGCCCCACTCTCAGACGAGAATGAAGCCCAAAAACAGAAAAAAACCAACACCAAAAAAAATCACAGGCTGCTGATATAAGCCTGCATGCGGGAACGAGACCCTTAAAATAAGCAATCTGTGCTCAATCGCTCAGGAAGTTATGTTTATTCTTGATGGAGATCATTATACGAATCATGTTAGTTCTTATCCCTTTAAATCAAAAATGCATCTTGGAGATGGAGGATTTGATGTAAATCCAAAAGGGGATATTATAGTAGGGGATGATGTCTGGATTGGTTACAGGTCTACAATTTTATCCGGAGTTGAGATAGGACAAGGCGCAATAATTGCTGCCGGAAGTGTTGTGACCAAAAACGTTCCGCCTTATGCTATAGTCGGCGGAAATCCTGCCAAGGTGATCAAATTTAGGTTTTCTGAAAAAATCATCTCTAAACTGATGAGTATTGACTTTTCACTGGTATCAAAAGAAGTCGCCGATAAATGTCTGAAAGAATTGTACCTGGACATAACTGAAGAGAACGTAGATGAAGTAGTGAATACAATAAAAAATTATCAGGGGCCGGCTGTGTGAAACGGATCAAGGGATTTTGCCTTCTTCACCATTAAGCTGGTATACTGTCTGTCATGTACAAAGTCAATGCTTCTGTTTCTGTTGTAACAGAGTCAAATGTGAAGGACTCAGCATGAAATATTTTCAATGCTGTTTTTCGTTGCGCATTGGAAGAAGAACGGGTATAATACACGGAAAGAACAGGAGGGAAGACTTATGGTAAACGGAAATGTATTTTACTTTGATTGGGAAGTTGATCTGATTGAATGGCTCCAGCAGAACATGGGAAAGATCGGGGAAACCGCGTCCAAAATCTTCTCCTATATCGGCGGCGAAACCATTTCACTGCTGCTGATCATTATTCTGGTGTTCTGTTATAAAAAGGAAGTGGGGAAACGGGTTTCCCTGACGGTTCTGACGGCAAGCATGTGGTTCCCCATGATCAAGAATATCGTACTGCGGGTACGGCCCTATATGGCTCATCCGGACAAGGTCAAATGCCTGCAGGTGGTGGAGCCGGATGCAGACCCGATGGATATTGTCCAGCAGGGTTATTCATGCCCGAGCGGCCATGCCGCTACTTCGGCTGCCCTGTTCGGCGGCGTCGGGATGGAAGTACGGAAACGCTGGATGTGGACACTGGCTATTGTGATGCCCCTGCTGATCGGCTTCAGCCGCTTTGCGGTCGGCGTGCATTATCCGACGGATGTGCTGGGAGGCTGGCTGGTCGGCCTGCTCGCGATCGGGTTCAACGTCCTGCTGAACAAGAAGGTTCAGAAGGAATGGTTGCGCTGTGTGATTCTCCTGGTGCTGTCGGTACCCGGGATTTTCTGGTGCAACAGCCGGGATTACTATACCGCGCTGGGCCTGCTGATTGCGGCGACGATTGCTTTCCCCTTTGAGGCGAAATATGTCCGTTTCGAGGATACCCGGAATGTGTGGGCAATGATCCTGCGCAGTGTCGGTGCCTTTGCGATCTATTTTGCGCTGAACACGCTGCTGAAGATGCCCTTCAGCAAGGATTTCCTGAACAGCGGCGTGCTGGCGGCGAATCTGGTCCGGACGGCCAGGTATGCAATTATCCTGTTTGTGATCCTCGGGGTTTATCCGAAGGTGTTCCCGGTGTTTGAGAAGATCGGAAAGAAGAAATAAGGGGGCTTTCCGATCGGATGGACCAGAGGGCTTTCCGATCGCCCTCTGGACTCCTTCGGTTTTAAGAAGGGGATCGGTTAAAAGAAATAAATGGAATATATAGTCAAGCCGGAGGAGGACGGGCGAAAGATCCGGGATATCCTGCGGCGGAGCATGGGCGTCAGTTATACGGCCCTGAAGAGCGCCAAGTGGAACGGACGGATCCGGGTGAACGGGGAAACAGCCCGGGCAGATGAAAAGGTTGCGCCGGGTGACCTTGTGAGCATCGAATGGGCTGAGGACGAACCGGTTTATCTGCTCAAACCCTATCCGCTGGAGATCGAAGTCCCGTGGCTGGATGAGCATCTGATGATCGTCGACAAGCCGGCCGGGATTGCCAGCCAGGCGAGCCGGAATCATCCGGAGGATTCACTGGAAAACGTGGTATACGCATATTTCAATTGTCCGGAGAATTTTATCTACCGGCCGGTCAACCGACTGGACAAGGGGACGGGCGGACTGATGGTGATTGCCCGGACACCGCACGCGCAGCATCTGCTGCAGCGGCAGCTGCACACAACAGCCTTCCGGCGGCGGTATCTGGCGCTGACGGACGGCGTGCCGGAGGAGCCGGAAGGAATCCTGGATTTCCCGATCGGGAAGATGCCGGGATCGACTGTGAAGCGGGTGGTTTGTGAAGACGGGAAGCCTTCCCGGACGCGATACCGAACACTGCGAACCGGGAATGACGGCGCGCTGATCCTGTTGGAACTGGAAACGGGACGGACCCACCAGATCCGGGTGCATCTGAGTCATATCGGCTGCCCGGTGCGGGGCGATTTCCTGTACGGAACGGAACGGCCTGAGGAATATCCGGGGTGCTTTGCACTACACAGTGCGATGATGGAGATGGTTCATCCCCTGACGGGGGACTGCATCCGGCTGGCGAGCCTGCCGGAGTGGGCAGAGGGAATTGATAAGGGTGTTCTTTTCATGAATATGAATTGACAATTAAAGATGATCAATTCATAATAATAAATTAAGGGTTTCAGAGAGATTTCATGCCTGCGGGCACGACCAGAGGCTTTCCGATCGCCCCTGGACCCTTCGGGCCGAATCTCTGCTTGGAAATCTTCGGCTTTGGCCGCAGGATATATTTTTTCAGTAATTATGTTTGAGGAGACACTTTATGACAATCATCGAACTGCTTGAGAGAAACGCCAGGGAATGGCCTGACGATACTGCCCTGGTGGAGATCAATCCGGACCAGCCGGAAACCCGGCGGGTGACCTGGCACGATTTTGAACTGGTGGAACCCACCGCGAAACAGAAGCACTATCGCCGGGAGATTACCTGGGCAGTTTTTGATGAAAAGGCAAACCGGATCGCCAACATGCTGAAGAGCCACGGCATAGGGAAGGGCAAGAAGGTAGCCATCCTGATGATGAACTGCATCGACTGGCTGCCGATCTACTTCGGCATCCTGAAAACCGGCGCGGTGGTCGTACCGATGAATTTCCGCTACGCGGCGAACGAGATCGAGTACTGCCTGAAACTGAGCGAGAGCAATATGCTGATCTTCGGGCCGGAATTCATCGGACGGATTGAAGAAATCGCGGATAATATTCCGGACGTTTCCCTGGTATACCTGGGACCCGGATGCCCGACCTTCGCGGATGATCTGAAAGATCTGGTCGGGGAGAGCAGCAGCAGCTTCCCGCCCTGCACGCTGACCGAAGACGATGACGCGGCGATTTACTTCTCCTCTGGTACGACGGGCTTCCCGAAGGCGATCCTGCACAAGCACCGCAGCCTGATCCACAGCGCGCGGGTCGAGCAGGCGCACCACGGGCAGACGAAGGACGACTGCTTCCTGTGCATTCCGCCGCTGTATCACACCGGTGCGAAGATGCACTGGTTCGGCAGCCTGATTTCCGGCGGCAAAGCCGTGATTTTGAAGGGGACGCGGCCCCAGACAATCCTGGAGGCGGCAAGCAGCGAGCACTGCACGATCGTTTGGCTGCTGGTACCGTGGGCGCAGGATATCCTGACGGCGCTGGACAGCGGCGAGCTGAAGCTTTCCGACTATCAGCTGGATCAGTGGCGCCTGATGCACATCGGCGCGCAGCCCGTGCCCCAGAGTCTGGTGCACCGGTGGCTGAAGTATTTCCCGAACCACGCCTACGACACGAACTACGGCCTGAGTGAATCCATCGGTCCCGGTGCGGTACACCTGGGTGTTGAGAACGTGCGGAAGGTCGGCGCGATCGGCATTCCCGGCTACGGCTGGGAGACGAAGATCATCCGGCCGGACGGCAAGGAGGTTGCCCCCGGCGAGGTGGGCGAACTGTGCCTGAAGGGCCCCGGCGTCATGGTCTGCTATTACAACAACCCCCAGGCGACGGCGGAAACGTTGAAGGACGGATGGCTGTTAACCGGCGACATGGCGCGGCAGGATGAGGAAGGTTTCATATATCTGGTAGACCGGAAGAAAGACGTGATCATCACCGGCGGTGAGAACCTGTATCCGGTGGAGATTGAGAACTTCATGGCAGCCTGCCCGGCAATCAAGGACGTGGCTGTGATCGGCCTGCCGGATGCACGGCTGGGCGAGATCGCGGCGGCGATTGTGGAGCTGGTACCCGGAAGCACGGCGACGGAGGAGGATATCCAGGAGTTCAACATGGGTATGCCGCGGTATAAGCGGCCGCGGAAGATCATCCTGGCACCGGTGCCGCGAAATGCGACGGGGAAGATTGAGAAGCCGAAACTCCGCCGGATGTACGGCGGAGAATGCCTGGTGGATTCTCAGAACAGAAGTTAATCTTCTGTTCATGAAAACAGAAAGGGTTTCGCGCCTGCGGGCGCGACCAGGGCTTTCCGAGTACCCGGGGCTGCAGCCCGTTCTCTGCTGAGAAAGGGCCACCGGCCCTTTCTCCGGGCGCGACGAACCCCTGAACATTCGGTTAGGAAGTGTATATATTTATGAAGAAGTTACTGATTGGCAATGAAGCGGTGGCATGGGGACTTTACAACGGCGGGATCGGGCTGGTATCCAGCTATCCCGGAACCCCATCCACGGAGATCACGGAATTCCTGGCGAAGCATGACGACATCCACAGCGAGTGGGCGCCGAACGAGAAGGTTGCCATGGAAACGGCTTTCGGCGCAAGTCTGGCCGGCATGCGCAGCGTCTGCGCGATGAAACACGTAGGCCTGAACGTGGCTGCGGATCCGCTGTTCACGCTGAGCTATACAGGCGTGACCGGCGGACTGGTCGTATGCGTGGCGGACGACCCTGCGATGCATTCCAGCCAGAATGAACAGGACAGCCGGCACTACGCCATCGCATCCAAGGTGCCGATGCTGGAGCCTTCCGATTCCGCGGAAGCATACGCGTTTGCAAAGAGCGCGTTTGAACTGAGTGAAAAGTATGATACACCGGTGCTGCTGCGGATGTGCACCCGCATCGCCCACAGCCAGTGCGTGGTCGATATCGGCGAGCGGGAGGAAGTGCCGCTGAAGGATTATGTGAAGCAACCCTCCAAGTACATCATGATGCCCGGCTACGCAAAGCTGCGTCACCCGGTCGTGGAAGAGCGGACGGAGAAGCTGAAGGCGCTGGCGGAAGACTGCATGTATAACCGGGTTGAGATGGCAGAGAACAGCGAGATCGGCATTATCACTTCCGGCTGCAGCTATCAGTATGTGAAGGAAGTGTTTGGCGACAGCGTAAGCGTGCTGAAGATCGGTATGCCGAACCCGCTGCCGGAGAAACTGATCCGAGAATTTGCCGCGAAGGTGAAGAAACTGTATGTGATCGAGGAACTGGATCCGGTGATCGAGAACCATGTGAAGGCGCTGGGCATCGGGGTGACCGGCAAGAGCCTGTTCTCCGCGATCGGCGAATTCAGCCAGAGAACGATCCGCGAAGCCTTTGTGAAGGAAGGCATCGCCGTGAAGGATATTCCGGAAGCCCAAGGCGAGGCGCCCGCGGTTCCCGGCCGGCCTCCGATGATGTGCAGCGGCTGCCCGCATCGAGGCATATACTACACACTGGTAAAAAACCACATTACGGTGCTGGGAGACATCGGCTGCTACACGCTGGGTGCGGTGGCACCGCTGAACGCACTGGATTCCACCCTGTGCATGGGCGCGAGCGTGAGCGGTATCCACGGGTTCAACGCAGCCCGGGGCAGTGAAACCGAGAAGAAGACCGTGGCGGTCATCGGAGACAGTACATTCATGCACAGCGGCATGACCGGGCTGGTGAACATCGCCTACAACGCCACGAACTCCACCGTGATCATTCTGGACAACTCCATCACCGGCATGACCGGGCACCAGCAGAACCCGACCACCGGCTATAACATCAAGGGGGACCCGGCGGCGAAGGTGAACCTGGAAGCCCTGTGCAAGGCGCTGGGAATCAACCGGGTGCGTGTGGTCGACCCCTATGACCTGAAGGCCTGCGAGGACGCGGTACTGGAAGAACTGGCAGTGGAGGAACCGAGCGTCATCATCTCCCGCCGTCCCTGCGTACTACTAAAGTATGTGAAGCCGAAGAAGCCTCTGAATGTGGACGCGGCCAAATGCCGCGGATGCAAGAAGTGCATGAAGATGGGCTGCCCGAGCATCAGCTTCAAGGAAGGGAAAGCCCGCATTGACCGGACGCTGTGCGTCGGGTGCGGCGTGTGCAGCCAGCTGTGTGCATTCGGAGCGATCGGAGGGAACGAAGAATGAAAACAACGAGCATTATGATTGTCGGCGTCGGCGGGCAGGGAAGCCTGCTGGCCTCCAGGCTGCTGGGTACACTGCTGACGGATGAAGGATATGACGTGAAGGTCAGCGAGGTTCACGGCATGAGCCAGCGCGGCGGCAGCGTTGTGACCTATGTACGCTATGGCGAGAAGGTATACAGTCCCATCGTGACCGAGGGGGAATGCGACTTCATCATCAGCTTCGAAAAGCTGGAAGCTGCCCGCTATGCAGCCTGCCTGCGCAAGGGCGGCAAGATCATCGTGAACACCCAGGAGATTGACCCGATGCCCGTGATTACCGGCGCGGCGGAGTATCCCGCGGGGGTGCTGGACGAGCTGAAGGCAAAGGGCTTTGACATTGATGACTTTGATGCCCTGACCCCGGCAATGGAAGCCGGCAGTGCCAAAGCAGTGAACATTGTGCTGATGGGCCACTTTGCGAAACATACGGATATTCCGAAAGAAAAATGGCTGGCAGCCATGGAAAAGGTGATCAACCCGAAGTTCCTGGAGATGAACCGGAAAGCGTTTGACCTGGGATACGGAAGCTAAGCAGAAATGAATTAAAAAGATAAGGCCGTTATCTGAATGAACAGCATCAGATGACGGCCTTTTTCTTTCCTCTTCAGCACAATCAGATATGACAATCGATCAGGTTAACATACCAGTCCCGGGGATAACTGTCCAGGATCTTTCCGAACTCGACAACCCAGTCAATGTCCTTTTCATGTTCCGCGAAGGTTCCGAGCCACCAGGCATACCTGCTGCCGGGCTCCAGCCAGGTGCCGTCAGGCAGGACCAGGCAGAAGCAGAAGTGATTCCAGAAACATTCCCTCAATGTTTCTCCCTGGGGATTTTTAGTCCAGGCCTCCCAGAGACGGGGACACTTCCGCTTCAGGTCTTCATCGGTATCTTCAGGCCGGATCATCGGGAAATCTTCCAGAGTGCAGCATGATTCGCCATTCAACATCCAGTCATAACGGCCGCCGAACCCCAGGAAATCGAATTTGTGATCATGGTCTTCGACATAATAGGGATCGTCCGGATTTTCCGTATAGGGTCCGATCACGTCCAGGACGTCAAACAGGTCGTCGAGCGGATTTTCTGAAATAATCATTACGGGGAAATGCATAACAGCCACCTCTTTTTCTGAAATTGGTTTACCTTTTCAGCCAACGGATACTCAGGAATTATTCGGAAAAACGTACGGATTGAACCCGTTCAATGCCATAACGAACCAGGCGGTTGGCGCAATGTGAGGCGTCGTTCCATATACCCAGGGAGATCCGTCAAACAGTTCGATACCCGTGGACAGATCCGGAACGGTGGCCGCGGGGAACAACCCGCTGTCCAGCTGAATGGATTCCAGTGCTTTCAGGGCTTCCTCCGCTAACCTGTTTTCTCCCCGCAGGCGATACATCAGAGCCGTGAAAGAAGTTCCTTCCGCCCACCAGCCGCCGTTGATGTTAGAAGCGCAGAAAGGATATCCGCCTTCCGGCAGTTTCATGCTTTCAACAATCTTCAGGGAATCTTCATAGGGGACGAATTCGTCTCCCAGCGCCATACAGGACCAGACCTGTGCGTCCAGCACGATGTTTTCCGTGCTGGGCGTTTTCCCGTCATTGGTCGTTCCCGTGAAGAACAGTCCCCGGTCCTGGTCATACAGGGACCGGATCAGTTCCAGCGCGCTTTCCGCAGCGTCCGCATATTTCTGCTCACCGGTACGCGCGTAAAGCTGCCGGAATGCAGCATAGGCATCGATATTATGCTCGATGGACTTGTAGGTGAAGACATAGGTCACATCCGGACCGCCCTCCGGCCACCCGTCATAGCCGCCTGTAAATCCGGGGGTCTCATCCCGGCAGTTTTCAATCACCCAGTCCATCAGGCGGGCGGCTGTTTGCAGATACCGTTCGTTTCCGTACAGCGCATCCGCCTGCAGCAGTGCCAGCGCAGCATAGGATGTATTGCCGACATTGCACCCGGTCTGATACCGGTCTTCAAACCATTCTCCGCTGTCCGCGTCATACCAGCCGGGAAGCCGTGCCGCTCCGTCCCAACCCGGGAAGGCCGTAATATCCCCGGCAGCATAGGCATTCCGTATGCGTCCCGGCTGATACCGGTCGTTTTCCACCGCGTACACAAAGGAATCCAGCAGCTTTTCAGCTTCCTGCTGTTTTCCGGCCGAAAGAAACGCCATGGCTGTGAGCGCGTTATCATAGATATAAGCGGCATTCCGGATATAGATGTTGTCCGTGTCATAGGAGCGCAGCATCGGATGAGCGTCTCTTTCCGAAAAGTCTCCCGTGAAACGGATTTCATCCAGATAGAACACGTTCTCACCCGTGCCGGATTTTTCGCCGAAGAGGGTATAACCGAAACCGCAGCAGATATTGCTCATGTCCACTCCGCGAAGATCGATGGTATACTCTGTCCATTCGGGAGTCAGCGTGATGTAGCCGAGGCTTTGCTTTTTTGCGCTGTCGTGAAAGGTTACGGTCGGCGTACCCCATTGCCCGTGGTATCCGAAACCGCAGGTAAAGAATTCAACCGTTTCCCCGCCGTTTGCCCCGCGGGCAAGGAAAGTCAGCGCTTCTGCCCCGGAAAGGTCCATTCCCTGACCGTCCGTGCTGCCGTCATTCAGGCGCGGAACCGATTCCCCTTCCGGAAGCCAGCCGTTCAGAAACAGCCAGCCGCCCCAGTCCGTCGGCACGGTGATCTGCGTGCAGCGGATACAGCTTTTACCAACAGCAGGGTTTTCCTGCCAGTTTTCATCCATATCCATGACCAGGGTAGCATCCCACCCGGCCATCTTTGCTTTCTGAGTAAAATGGTTTTCGGTATCCCCGAAGTCCCGGTAGACATAAATACGGCTGTATTGCTCCTTCAGCAAGGTTTCAAGCGCAGAAAGCGCATGGTCAGCCGCGGGCCGGAAGGCATCGTAGCCCGTTCCCTCCGCTGCAGCGGTTACGAGAACCATCGCCATGAACAGGGACAGCAACATGATCAGAATCTTCTTCATAAGCGTCTCTCCCTCCATTGCATAAGCTTTCGGTTGGTTCGTTTTGTCTGACTCAGTCAAAGAATGAAGGTGTGCCTCGTGAACAGAAACGCGTTTGGTTGTCCATATCTCTATTTTACCATAAAGGTTGGCTGTTTGTATATCAATTCGGTGTGTTCAACAAAACGGAGCAGGGTATCAGACAGGATCCGGAGACCGGGGAATGCAGCAAGCAGCATCTCAAAGGGTGTCGAGCAGTATTTCATGACATTGTACGCACATTTATACGCTGTGGATGAGGGTGACGGCGTCACGGATGTTGCGGATTTCGATGAGATGTGCACCGTCGGCTTCCTCGCCGTCGAGGGTCCACTTCAGGTCCGGACTGCCTTCGAAGGTGAAACGGGAGGCCCGGAGAAAGCGCAGGGATGGGTTATCATAATGATGGGTCCGCAGGGCCGTCAGGATCTGGTTCAGGACGATGAGATCCGGCGGGAAGGGGATGAACAGAGCCTCGAAGAGGCCGTCATTCATATGGACTTCGCTGTTTTCCAACTTCAGGACGCCGCCGAGGGACGTTGAATTGCACACGGCGCCGAAGATATAATCATTTTCATACTGCTGATCATCAGCAGTTATTTTCATGCGGATCGGATGAATATCCGCCAGGGAGCGGATACCTTCGAGAATATAGGCGGCATGGCCGAGAACATTTTTGACATTCTGCGGCGTAGACCAGGAAACGCTGGTAAAGGCTCCGAAGGAGGCGGTATAACAGAAATACCGGTCGGGAGAGAAGAGACCGATATCCAGCGTATGCGGACTGCCGGAAACGATGGCATGGGCTGCCTTGAGCGGCTGCGTCGGGAGACCGAGGCCGGAGGCAAAATCATTGGTGCTGCCACAGGGGATATAGCCGACGGGGATCTTATACCCACCAAGCTGGAGGCCGGTGATTACTTCATTCAGGGTGCCGTCTCCGCCGCAGGCAACCACAAGGTCTGCGTTTCCGGTTTCATCGCGGGTGTAGTCTACGGCATCCCCGCGTTTCTCCGTTATAAAGACCGTACAAAGGAAGCCTGCCCGGTTAAAAACAGAAATGATCTCCGGGAGGAAACGGCGGCCCTGACGGGTGCCGGCGGTGGGGTTAATGACAAGGTGGAGTTTTTTCATCGATAGCCTCCGATGGGAAGGGAGTGAGGGAACACTTGAATTATATCAAAAAGGATTGAAAAAAGCGAACAAATCATATATTATTACATAGAGTATAGCCATCTTAAAGCTTCATGTATTCCGAAAGGGATTTTCAGACAGATGAAGAAGATCCAGCGCGGCTGCCCGCCATATGAGGGCAACGATCCATATCTCTATTTCTGTTTCGCGGAAAAAGACCGGGAAGCTGTGTTTCCGTTGCTTGAATATCTGTATCTGCGCGGCGTGCGGATCTGGTATAACGTGGAAAATACAGCGGATATCCGGAAACTGAACCGGCAGCAGGAACGGATGAACAAGGCCACGCTGCTGATTATCTATCTGACAGAAAACGCAAGAAACGACGAACGGGTCAAGACGTCCCTGCTGTATTATCAGCACGGCAAGCCGGTTATCGGCATCGACACGGACGACGGAGATAACGAGCTGGCTTTCGGCATGACGGGCCGCGCGCAGCATGTGGACGGGCGGAACGGACGGAACCCGGAAGAACTGGAGGCAGACCTGATCCGGACGGAAGGCTTCAGCCAGGAACTGATCGGCGATCCGCCGAACCGGATGAAGCTGCTGCTGAAGAAGGTGCTGAAGATCGTGGCGGTGGCAGCAGCGGTTGCGCTGATTGCCGTGACGCTGATCATCGGCAAACAGCAGTGGGGCTGGTTCCCGCCGCCTCCGACACCGACGCCGGTGCCGACGGCAACGCCGACGCCTACGCCGACACCGACGCCGACACCTACCCCGACACCCACGCCTACCCCGACACCCACGCCGACGCCTACCCCGACACCCACGCCGACGCCGACGCCGAGCCCGACCCCGACGCCCACGCCGACACCGAGCCCGACCCCGACGCCCACGGTGATCCCGGATACCGTGTTCTTTGACGAACAATGGCTGACGGATGCGCTGCGGCAGACTGTGAGCGGCGTGCTGCTGACCGAAGAAAGCCTGGCAGAAGTCAAAAAGCTGGAGCTGGACAGGCTGCCGGCAGACCTTTCGGAACTGGACAAGCTTCCGAGCCTGGAGGTTCTGAGCATTCCCCAAAACCTGGCGGATGAGGCCGGCGAGATCATGGAGAAGGGCATCAGCATCGCGCTGCGTCCGGAGGGGAAGGGAACACCGTGACGGAGTTTTTCAAACCCTATGAAGGGACAAAGCCTTATCTTTTTGTCAGCTACAGCCACCGGGATACAGCCAAGGTTATCGATACGATCCGACCGATCCACGACATGCACTACCGCCTGTGGTACGACGAGGGAATCCCGGCAGGCAGCGACTGGCCGAGGAACATTGCGGTACACATGCGGGACTGCCGGATGGTCCTGTTCTTCCTGAGCAAGACAGCACTGGCTTCTCCGAACTGCCTGAGCGAGATTACCACGGCGGCGAAGCAGGGAAAGACAATCCTGCTGATGAAGCTGGAAGACATTCTGATTGAAGAGACAAATGAAAAGTGGCAGGAGGCCCTGAAGAGCGCCGTTATCATCGAACCGGATGACGACGCGGCGGACCGCACGCAGCACATTCTGAATTGCCCGCTGCTGACGGATGAATTCCTGGGTACAGAAGAAGACTTTGCCGACGACGGAAGCAGAAGCAATAAACGGAATATCCTGACGACCATCGCGATCATCCTGGCGGCTGTGCTGCTGATTGTCGCGATCGGTGGGTCGGTGGGGATTGTGACCGGACAGATTAACTGGTTTGTGACACCAACCCCGCCGCCGACGCCAACGCCGAGCCCGACACCGACGCCGACGCCGACACCAAGCCCGACACCGACGCCGACGCCCACACCTACGCCGACGCCGACACCGACACCCACACCGACGCCGACGCCGAGCCCGACGCCGACACCCACGCCGACGCCGACCCCGAGCCCCACGCCGACGCCGACACCGACGCCAACGCCGACACCAAGCCCAACGCCGACGCCGACACCGACCCCTGCACCGACCGTGCAGCCGACGGCGAACATTCCCGAAAGCGCGAAGGCGCTGTTCCAGAAGATGATGGACTTCCCGGATGATCAGCAGGAGCGGCGAATCCGAGCTGTGCTGGATGCGGCGGACGGGGATATCCTGCAGGAAAGACTGCAGGAGATTACGGAGCTGTATTACGTGGGTACGATGAGCCCGAAGAGTACGAAAGGGCTTGAAATCGGAGAGGACGGAGCGGTTATGATGAACACCGTTCCCGTGAAGCAGGGGAAGGTGAAAGACCTCAGCCTGATTTATATGATGCCGAACCTGAAGCATCTGGCGCTTGTGAACCAGCCGGTCAGCGATATCAGCGGGTTAATGGATCTGGTGCTGCTGCTGGACCTGAACCTGGCAGCGACAGAGGTGAGCGACATCAGCGGACTGACGAACCTGCCGAGCCTGCAGACGCTGAACCTGGAACATACGAAGGTGAAGGATCTGACGCCGCTGTCACGGGTGAAGGAAGGAACGACGGAGAAGGAACTGCCGCTTTTGACCAAAGTGACGGTCAGCAAGGATATGCTGCCGCTTGAGCTGGACCCGGATGCAACGTATGAGGTTATATTAGTAAAATAAGGGGGCTTTCCGATCGCCCCCTTAACCCCTTCGGACATAATGTTGGCTTTCTGAGTGCCCGGGGATACCGGGCGCGACGAACCCCCTGGATTCTTCGGTGGAGGTAGAAAACGATGAACAAACCCTACAGCGGGAATTCGAAGCCTTTTGTGTTGGCGCTGTTCTCGGAGAAGGATACCGAGAAAGTGACGCCGGTGCTGGAAGCACTGGAGAAGAAAGGCCTGACGCTTTGCGGACAGGACGGGCACGCCACGGAGAAACAGGCGAAGAAGGCCTGCACGACGATTGCGTTCCTGTCGGAAAACTTTGCGAAGGATGAGCAAAAGCAACAGGTGTTCTTCACGGCGGACGCGGCGCGGATGCCGATCATCCCGGTGAAGCTGGACGACGCGAAGCAGCCGGAAGTGCTGGAACGGTCAATCATGGCGAAAAACGCGATTATGGCGGGACGCTACAGCACGGAAGAACTGGCTACGCGCATCGCCGGGGCAGAAAGCCTGAAGGCCCCGGCACTGACAAAAGCACAGAAGAACGGGAGCCGGCTGCGGCTGGGCGTGATCCTCGGTGTTGCAGTAATCGCGCTGGCCTTCGCGGGCCTGTATATCGCAGACCAGCAGATGGGCCTGGGCATCCTGATCCCGACGCCGACCCCGACGGCTTCACCGACGCCGACCCCGACGCCTACTCCGACACCCACACCTACACCGACGCCGACCCCGACGCCTACCCCCACACCGACGCCGACGCCGACCCCCACGCCAACGCCGACACCGACACCTACTCCGACACCTACGCCAACACCGACCCCGACACCTACACCAACTCCGACACCAACCCCTACGCCGACGCCGACACCGAGCCCGACACCCACACCCATCGTGGACCCGCTGCTGACGGAGGCATACGGGTTTACGGACGGCGATCTGCAGAAAATCGAATGTATCGTGATCCTTGGCGACCGGTTTATGTATTACACGCAAGAAAACTGGCTTAATGAATACGGGCACTGGCCCAATGTTGACGATTTCGCGGAGCAGAGCTATCAGGCGGGAAACACCAAATGGTACTCCAAGGAAGACGGCAGCGAGATACAAACCTACAAGTGGGACGATCTGAGCTTTCTTGCGCTGATGCCGAACGTCCACTCTCTGAACATTACGCAGGCTGAGATCGGGAGTATACCGGATCTGCCTGATTCTGTATGGAAACAGCTGGAGAACGTGAGCATTCAGGACTGCACGCTGCGGGATCTGAACTGGCTGAAGGGCAGCAATCTGCGGGAATTCCAGATCTGGGGTCCGCAGAACGACCTTGACCTGACACCGCTGAACGAATGCCCAAGATTAAACAATCTTTTCATCAGATTCGAAGACACGACCAACATTAACCTGTCCAGGCTTGCACCGAAGAAGCTGAAATATCTGCATCTGGACGCAGGTGCATTTCTGCGGGAAGCACGGCTGGACGGACTGAAGGAATGCAGTGAGCTGCGGGAAGTGAGCCTGGACATGATCCCGCAGCTGCGAAGCATCGCTTTCCTGGAAGGAACCACCGGACTGCAGCAGCTTCATCTCAGCAATCTCGGCATTTCCGACCTGAGTCCGATTGCGAACAGCAAGGGAAGCCTGTACAGCTTCCAGGCAGACGACTGCCGGAGTCTCCATGATTTCAGCCCTCTGGCGGAGTGCACCAATATGGTTGACATCCATCTGGGCGGATGGAGAGAATGGCGGGATGTATCCTTCCTATACAACATGAAGGGGCTGAAAAGCGTAAGTATTTTCAGCGTGGATCTGCCAAACCTGGATTTCATTCAAAACATGAACCAGAGCGGGGAAGCGATCGGCGTGACCGTGCACGGAAGGGTTCGCGACTGGTCCGCACTGGCAGAGGTAAAGAATTATAACTATTTAGACCTTCGGTCAGATGACCGCGACTTCTCCCAAATTGCGCCGTATCTGGAAGGGTGCAGCGTCCGAGAATTGACGTTAAATAATTTTGATAATCTTGATTTCACACAACTGCCGAAGGTGACCATTGAACTGCATATTCAGGAAGGGAACGGAAACCGCGACCTGAGCGGGATGACCGGGCTGACGGTGGGCAAGCTGACCCTGGAGGATCTGCAGGATCTGGAATCACTGAACGGCCTGGAGACTGCCTTTGCGGATGGCAACCGCCCCCAGCTGGTGATTATGGGCTGTCCGCGGCTGACAGACTGGAGCGCGCTGGAGAAGAAGAAGCTGAGCTGGCTGAACCTGACCGGTGTGTATACACTGCCGGACCTCAGCAAAGCCGAGATCTCCGGACTGCGGCTGGAAGGCCTGGACTGGATCGAGGATCTGAGTATCCTGGACGGGCTGGACGCGAAGCAATATTACAGCAGCATCGAGCTGGCTGCCTTGCCGGTGACGATCGACATCTCCCCGGTGCGCAGGCTGCAGGGAAACATCCTGAAGGTGCAGCCGGAATTCCGGGAACTGGCCCAGTCCATCGTGGATGAGGGACGGTTCTACCGCCTGGAGATCGAGTATCCGGAAGGCGGATGGGAACCCTGGAACGGAGAAGTGAAGCTGAAGAACCTGGAGGAACTGGACCGGCTGCCGATCGCAGCGCTGAAGCATGTGAAAAACCTGGCACTGGCCGGGGACCGGATCGTGGACTGGGACAAATATGATCTATGGGAGCGGTGGGACAACGACCGCCGTCACATGATCCTTTACGACAAGGAAACGGATGAGGAGATTCCGGTCCAGACCGGAACGCTGACCGATCTCACCCGGCTTCAGAACCTGACCGGACTGGAAGAACTTGAGATCTGCGAACAGCCGCTGACGAGCCTGGAAGGCATCGACGGGATGCTGGATCTGCGGAGAATTAACCTGAAGTGCTGCTATCAGCTGGAGGACATTTCCAAAATGTTCACGCTGGAAAAGATTCAGCAGATTGAACTGATCAGCGCTCCCGTCCATTCCATCCAGGGAATCCAGAATCTGTCGTCGCTGCGGAAACTGGCACTGCACCAGACGGAGGTAACGGATCTCTCCCCGCTGGCGGAATGCGACCTGACGGAAGCATACAGGGAGGACGGGCTGACACTGGAAATGTATGGCGGAGACCCGATCGATGCGACGCCACTGGAGAGCATCCGGAAGTTTGACAATGTGCAGACAAGCAACGACTGGTATCCCGGATGGCTTGCGCACATGCAGAACGCGGAAGTCAACACCCTGAACATGAACGATTTCCATGATAAGCAGATCACCGATCTGACATTCCTCGGGAGTGTGAAGGTGCGGAACCTGCGGATTGACAGTTTCCCGTATCTGAAGTCCCTGCACGGACTGGAGGAAATGCTGGAAGACGGATGCCTTGAGCAACTGGAGATTCTGGGCTGCCCGCGGCTGGCGGATTTCAGCGCGCTGGAAGGAAAACGGCTGGAGCAGCTGTGGTTATACGGGACCTATACAGTGCCGGAAATGACGAACCTGGATATTGGGACCCTGCGATTGGAGCAGCTGGACTGGGTTACGGATCTGGGCATTCTGGACAGCCTGCCGGAAGACAAGGAGATCAGCCTCGAGCTGGCACAGATGGAGCAGCTGAAGGATCTGAGTCCGCTGAAACGACTGAAGGCAGGGAAGCAGATTGCCGTACCGGAGAACCTGCTGACGCAGGCGAAGACGCTGGTCAGGAACGGAAGCTTCCAGGGGGCTTCGATCGCGGACGAGGACGGCTGGGGCGTGAGCGACAGAAACTTCAGCCTGCAGAGCTGGGAGGAGCTGGACGAGCTGCCGGACAGCGTGCTGGCCCGGATCGAGAGCATTTACCTGGCCGGAGACACGCTGTATGACGGCAGCCAGTACGACATCAACGAAGAATGGGACTGGAACGGACAGAACAATATCCGGACCCTGATGCTGCATCATTTTGACACGGACAGCCGGACACCCGTCGAAACGGGCACGATGAAGGATCTGAGCAGGCTGAGCCGGATGACGGGGCTGAAGGAACTGGTGATCTGCTGCCAGCCGCTGACCTCGCTGGACGGCATTGAGAATATGACGAAACTGGAGCGGGTTGAGATCCAGCAGGCACCGGGAATGAAGGATATCGGGCCGCTGCAAGGGCTGGAAAACCTGCAATGGCTGACGCTGCGGGAGATCGGGGCGGAAGATTACAATGCGCTCGGGAAACTGAAGAAACTGCAGGAGATCAGGCTGTATGACGACATGAAGGATATCTCGTTCCTTAGGGATTTGGATTTCAGCCACGCATATCAAAACGGCGGCCTAAGCCTGTATCTGAATACAGTGGATGAAACCGACCTGAGCCCGTTGGATGGTATTCGGGAATATGACTGGCTGCAGCTGGACGGGGGCAAGGCAAACTGGCTGCAGCATGTACAGAACGCGAAGGTGCGCCAGCTGACGATCAACGACATAAATGAAGAATTCACGGCGGATATGCTGCCGGAAGTGACGGAACGGCTGGAATTCCACAGCGTGAGGAAACTGAAGGATCTGAACGGGCTGAAAGGTCCGGGACCGAGAACGATCCAGCTGGACAGCCTGCCAGCGATGATAAGCCTGAAGGGATTGGAGAGCCTGGACAACCTGCGGGAACTGGAACTTTGCAGCCTGCCGAAACTGACGGACTGGAGCGCGCTGGACGGAAAGAAGCTTGATTCCATCAAGGTATGCGGCAATATGGTCTTCCTGCCGGAGGAACTGAAGCAGCAGGTGCAGCAGGCGGAGCAATGGGACGGCTGGTGGAACAACAACGCGGACTTCCAGGCGGACAGCATCGAAGAACTGCAGAGTCTGCCGGACGAACTGCTGGCAAGCATAGAGCGGCTGCAGATCTTCGGGGACCAGGTATACGACTGGGACAATTACGGCCTGGATAACCGGTGGGATGACAAGAAGAGAAAAGATGTTCCTTATCTGAATGACTACGAGACCGGGGAGGAAACTCCGCTGGAGCCGGGTACGGGGATCGACCTGAGCTTCCTGAACAAGATGACGGGGCTGAAAGAACTGATCCTCGGCGCTCAGCCGATCACGGATCTGGAGGCTGTGCGGCCACTGAAGCAGCTGAACTATCTGAACGTGAAATTCTGCGAGAACCTGCAGGATATTTCCGCCGTGGCGGATCTGCCGGAGCTTGAGCGGCTGAGCCTGGAATTGTCGGGAATCAAGTCGATCGAGGGAATCGGCGGGTTGAAGAAACTGAAGGAGTTGAACCTTAACGGGACGGACATCACAGACCTGAGCCCGCTGAATGAATGTGACTTTTCCTACGGCGAGGAGAACGGAGGAATTAATCTCCAGCTCGGCATAGACACACAAAAAACCAAGGACTGGTCTGTACTGGAAAAAATCAGGAATTATGAGTGGCTTAATCTGAACAATGCAGACGCCAAAAAATGGATGGAGCATGTCAGCGGCGCACAGATCAGGGGCATTTTTAACAACGGATTCAAAAACCAGAAGCAATTTGAGGAATTCCTGGACGCCCATCCGGAGATTGAGCAACTGCATATCCAGTGGGATCAGCAGATCACGGATCTTACGAAAGTGCTAGAACTTCCGAATCTCCGCTATCTGAGGATTTCCAACAATATGAAGAAGGCAATCAAGAGCCTGGAGGGGAAGGAGTATTCTTTCCAACTGGAAATTGAATAAATCAGGGGGGCCGATCGCCCCCTGAACCTCTTCAACAATATGTTTTTTGATTTAGAAGAAATGAGATACGAGAAAAAAGTATGAAAAACGAAAACAAAATTCCGTTGTTGGTCGGGGTGACCGGACATATTGATCTGCGGGAAGCAGACCGGGATGCACTGCTGCAGGCGGTGATAGGTGAACTGAAGAGACTGCGGGAAACATATCTTCACACGCCGCTGAAGATGCTGAACAGCCTGGCGGCGGGTGCGGATCTGCTGTGCGCGGATGTTGCGGAGGCACTGGGAATTCCGCTGATCGCGGCTCTGCCGATGGAGACAGCCGAATATGAGAAGGACTTCAGCCCGCAGGAACTGGAACACTTCCGTCATCATCTGAGCCGGGCGGAGAGCGTATTTGTCGCGCCAGGCGCGGAAGCGGAAACGGGAGAAAGACGAGACTTCGCCTACCGGCAGGCCGGGATCTATGTAGTGGAGCACGCGCATCTGCTGCTGGCCCTGTGGGACGGGAAAGAGAATCCCTCGGCCCGGGCAGGGACGGCAGCCACGGTGGAATTTGCGCTGAAAGGAAACTGGGAACCGGAACAGGGGATCCCGGTCAGTTCCGCCGGGAATACGGCGGTGATCCATATCCTGACGCCGAGACGGGACATGCCGGCGGAAGGCGCAGGGGAAACCCGGAGAATCGCGGATGAGGAAATGTGGGATACCCTGATGGCCCGAACCGAGGAATTCAATATACTGGCAGCTGAAATACCGGAGGCAGAGGAACATATGCTGCCTGAATCGGATGAGAGCGATGCTGTGCTTCAACAGCTGGAAGCCCTTTACAACGCAGCAGACAAACTCAGCCTGCAATTTGCCCGGCAGTTTCGCAAGGCTCTGGCGATGCTGGCGCTGGCCGGGACGGTGCTGACCTTTGCCTTCCTGCTGTACGACGAGGGAAGCATGGTCCCGATGATCCTGGTATGCGGCGCGGCACTGCTGTACGCTTTTTACTGTTACCGGCAGACCACAAAGAGCGAATGCCACCGGAAGTATATCGAATACCGGGCACTGGCGGAAACACTGCGGGTCCAGATGTATCTGCGCTACGCGGGCAGCCGGCTCGAGGTTCAGCGGCTGATGAACTGGAGCCAGCAGCAGGAGACCGCGTGGATTCTTTGCACCATCTGCGCATTGAACGGGGCTCCGCAGCCGGAGAAAAAGCGGGATATTCTGAACTGCTGGGTGGAAGAACAGAGGAACTATCATTGCCAGGCCGGGAAGAAGACTGCCGGTCAGCTGGAAAAGAATGACAGGGTGCTGGGGATCGCCATGAAGATCAGCATCCTGACCTATGTGGTCACCCTGATCTACGAGTTTTTATTTGGCGGGCTGGGTTTACGGCCTCTGGTGTCCCTTCGCGATCCGGAGCAAGGCCGGACGCTGATCAAAATCGTGCTGGGGACACTGTCCGCCGGTACGCTGTTCATGGCAAATTATTACGGGAAGATGAGCCTGCGGCGCGTTACGACAGACCACGCAAAGATGGCAAAATTCTATGAAAAAGCAGCGGATCAACTGACCCGCTGCGGACAGAATGAGCATATTCTGGAGGCGTTGGCCCGGGAAGAACTGGCAGAGAACGGAAACTGGTGTTCCTACCAGAAAGATAACGCGCCGGAATTAAATTTTTAAGGAGCTTTCCGACAGATTCGGACTCTTCGGTTAATCTTTCCCGAGCTGGTAGATCCGCAGACCGTCATATTTGCGGAGAAGCTTCAGCATGCTGTTGAAGGGGAGCCAGTCCTTGCCCTGGTCTTCCGGGGAGAGCGTCTCATAATGAGACAGGATCTCTTCTTCGGAAGCATCGATGTTCAGGGTCAGCTTATGGCGGCGAAGCTGCTCGCGGAGAGCTTTGCGCTCAGCTTTCTCTTTCTCCTTGGGCCCAAGAATGAGCAGCGTCTCGTATTCATCGCCATACCGCCAGCCTGCGAGCTGATGATCCCGAACCCAGCGGGCATGTTCCATGGGAGCGAAGACGCTGGTCATTTCAGAAGTGAACGCTTTCAGAACATCAAAGTCTACGGGTTTATCTGTATAGAAGCAATCAATGACATTCAGATAGCGGGCGAAGCTGCGGACCTGGTTGATATTCAGAAGCTTATATTCCAGAGAAAGTTCGTTAAACTCCTTCTCAAGCTGCTCAACGGGAATTTCATCCTCACGGCCCTGATAGTTATAGCGGGCATTGAGTGCAACGGCAAAGTCGTAAATGTGCAGGAAGCTGCTGTTGGACAGATAGGTATGCTTGACTTTCCTGTTTACGGGCTTCAGATCCGAATCCACATAAAGCGGGAAGCCGGTAAGATCCACGATGCTTTCAATATCTTTGCGGAAACGCTGTTCCTTGGCGGCGGTATCACTGTAATCCTTGAGGCGAGGGGCTTTGGATCCGTCGTTTTTTTCTTCCCAGGCAAAGTATTCTTTCCAGAAATCGTGGATTTTCTTCTTTTCCTCTATGTCATAGTGATAGACGCTGTGAATGGAGTTATGGGAGAAGTGGAAATCAGCGCCCAGGGGATGCAGCTCAGTGCGGGAGTTGCGGCCGTAAGCGGTTCTGTCCCAACATTGCAGTTCATCGCAGAGCATCAGGAGCCAGGCTAAAGGATGGAGTTCCTTTTTAAAGGGATCTTTTTTCTTTTCAGGATCCTTATAGAAGGCAATCGCGAACTTATACAAACTGTTGTGCAGCATGATCGCTGTCAAAGCGTCCACATGGGCGTTGGTCAGATCTCCCGTATCCGGCAGGGAAACCATTTCCTGATAAAGCCGGCAAGCGCTGAAGAAGGCATGATCCATGAAATAACCATTTTTCTCCGGATGAGTCGGCTTGCTCTCAATGACTTTGAGCAGACGGCTTTCGGAGATTCTGTACGCCTTGCCAAGATGCAGGAAGATTCCGTGGGCCAGAAGGTCACATACGGAAGAAAAACGGCGACCATACAGGACTTCCAGCCGATCGTTTTCTTTATCGGCGATGGCCGTGAACTGTTCCAGATCATGGTAGGCAATATAGAGGAGACCGGGCGCCCTCTTCTTCCGATCGATTTCGAAGTAGGAGATGACCTGTTCGAAGGGAATCTCGAAGGGATAACCGATATCATGGAACAGGGCAGTCAGCCCCCAGAACTTCAGGAAGAAGGCTGCAGCGGCCGGACCGTCATCCGGATCAAGCGCATAGAAATTGATAAATGCTTTCCGGAAATCAGCATACATCTCATAAATCGCCAGACCCAGGGCAAAGACATAGACCGAGTGAGAGTAATGATCCCGGTGCTTCATGAGCAGGGAGGAAGCATTGGATTCGAACTCGGAGAGAAGCTCCACCATGCTCTGGGAACGGCCGTATTCGCCAACGAACATTTCCAGGTAAGCATAATAAACGGTATAGGCATCTTCCGCCACGCCGGAATCGATGAACTTGCCGAGTTCATTTTTCAGGCAGAGCCGGTCGATATCCATCTGCATATTGTAGGGAATCTGGTTCGGGCAGAGAGAAGTGCCAAGGTACTGACCGGTCTCCTCTTCCTCCTTCTCCTTTTCAGCGCTGAAGCGCAGACCCACGCAGCGTTTTTCCAAAAAACGAAGGGCAGCCGACTTAAGGTCTGTGCCTGTTTCTTCGTCGGGGAATAACGGCGGAGGGAAGGGACCGATGTCAGTGTGGAAACGCTCGGCATTCTTTTGTCTCATGGCTTCGATGGCGGTGTAACTCATAAGCAACTCCTTTCGCGCTTCCGGCGCGACCAGGGCTTTCCGATCACCCTGGATCTTCGATATTAGTAATAGAGGCTCTGCACTTGCTGTGCGGGCGGAATTCAAAGAGCTTTCCGATCACCCTTTGGAAACCTTCGGGGACAATGTATGAGTTTGGGAACGGGATTTATCATTACCATCATATCACAGATATCCGGAAAAACAAATTGATTTTTTGGGAGAGTTGGCGTATTGTTGATGCTGTACGAACATGTTGATGAGAGATCCTTTACGAAAGCGGGGAAATTCCTTTGAGACACTGGATGAAATACATCAAGCCATACAAGGCATGGTTCATTCTGGGGCCACTGTGCATGATTATCGAGGTTGCGGGCGAGATGTTCATGCCGCTGCTGCTGGCGAAGGTGATTAACGCGGGCAATGCCGGTACACTGACAATCGGCTCCAGCATTGGGACCGCCGGACTCCTGATCGCGATCGCGCTGATCATGATGGCGGGCGGCATCGGCGGATGCTATTACGCCGCGAAAGCGAGCATCGCATTTGCCGGCGATATCCGAAACGACCTGTACCGGAAGATCCAGAGCTTTGCTTTCGGTAACATCGACCGGTTCTCTACGGGGTCGCTGGTGACGCGGGTGACCAACGACGTGACCCAGGTTCAGAACTTCGTGATGATGGTAATGCGGATGGCGCTGCGGGCGCCGGGCATGATGATCGGCGGTCTGATCATGGCGATCCGGCTCCGCTCAGACCTGGCGATTGTTTTCCTGATCAGCATTCCGGTACTGCTATTGTTTGTGGGCGGGAACATTTTGAGAGGCTTTCCCCGCTTCAAGATCATGCAGGAGAAGGTTGACGGATTGAACTCCACCGTACAGGAAAATATCACAAATGTCCGTGTGGTGAAATCCTTCGTACGGGAAAAGGATGAAACGAAGAAGTTCGGAAAGGCCAACGGCGATCTGAAGAACGCCGCGATGCGCGCAATGCGGGTGGTCATTTTCATGCAGCCGATCACCACGTTGGTTTTGTATGCTACGGTGATCGCGGTCGGCTGGAAGGGACATGCGCTTGTTTTGAACGGTGAAATGGCGGTCGGTGACCTGGCGGCTTTCATCAACTATGTGATCCAGATTCTGATCTCCCTGGTCATGATCACTTTCCTGCTGATGTTCTCCTCCCGGGCGCTGGCGAGTGGCAAGCGCATCATCGAGGTGCTGGAGGAGGAGCCGGACCTGAATGACGACAAGGCGCAGCAGAAGGAACTAACCGTGAAGTACGGCGCGATCGAATTCCACCATGTTTCTTTCCGCTATTACAAGAACAGCGAGGACAGCGTGCTGGACGATATCAACCTGACGATCCAGCCGGGGAGCACGGTGGGTATCATCGGGTCAACCGGCTGCGGAAAGAGTACGCTGGTATCGATGATCCCGCGGCTGTATGACCCGGATGAGGGCGAGATCCTCGTGGACGGCGTGAACGTGAAGGACTACAGCCTGTATAACCTGCGGGAAGGCGTGGGCATGGTGCTGCAGAAGAACGTGCTGTTCTCCGGGACAATTGCCGAAAACCTGCGCTGGGGCGATGAAGACGCGACAAACGAAGAGATGATCGCCATGGCGAAGGCAGCCCAGGCGGACAAGTTTGTCTCCACCTTCAATGAGGGATATGAAACGCAGCTGGACAAGGGCGGAAACAACCTTTCCGGCGGACAGAAGCAGCGCCTGTGCATTGCCCGGGCCATGATGAAAAAACCGAAGATCCTGATTCTGGACGACTCCACCTCCGCCGTGGACACGGCGACGGAGGCACAGATCCGTCATGCCTTTACGCATGAACTGGCGGGCAGCACGAAGATCGTGATTGCTCAGCGGATCAATTCCGTGATGGATGCGGACCAGATCATTGTGATGAACGAAGGAAAGATCACCGGCATCGGGACGCATGAGGAACTGCTGGAATCCAACACGGAGTACCAGGAAATTGCCGAGTCCCAGCTGGGCAGGAAGGGGGCGTAAGCATGGCCAGAAGTCTTGAAAGGCTGAGAACCCAATACGCCGCCAAACCCGAAGATATGATGAAACAATCCCACGGTCCGGGCCGGAACGGTCCTCCCGGCCGGGGAGCGACGGGCAAACCGAAGAACACGGGAGAGACCGTCAAACGGCTGCTGAGCTATGTGGGGAAATACTGGTACCGGCTGGTACTGGTTCTGCTGTGCATGCTGATGGCTACAGTCGCGAGTCTGTGCGGCGGCTATCTGATGGCTCCGATTATCGACCACCTGACATTGGCAGTGAAACCGGACGCGGTGATCACGATGAGTCCGTTCGAAAAGATCGCGGACGATGTGCTGACGCAGATTACATCCGGCCAGGCGGTGCAGGACTGGATCGCGTCCGGTACCATCCAGGCGGTATCCGCCTATGTGGCGGTGGCACTGATCGTGCTGGGGATCGTCTACCTGATCAGCGTAATCTGCACCTATCTGCAGGCGAGGCTGATGATGTCCGTTTCCCTACGGGTGATCGAGAATCTCCGGAACGACCTTTTCCGGAAGATGCAGGGGCTGCCGGTGCGCTACTACGACGGCCACCCGACGGGCGAGCTGATGAGCCGGTATACCAACGATATCGACAACATCGACACGATGATCAACAACAGCCTGGTGGGGCTGATTTCCGGCCTGATCACGCTGATCGGCACCTTCGTGTTCATGATTACCACGAGCTGGGTGCTGACCCTGATCACCATCGTCTTCATTCCGATTTTCCTGTTCGGCGGTATGGCCATCGCCAAGAAGAGCGCAAAATACTACAAGGCGCAACAGGCGGCACTGGGCGCGGTGAACGGCTATATCGAGGAAACCGTGACCGGGCAGAAGGTCATCAAGGTCTTTAACCACGAGAGTGAATGCGTGGAGGAGTTCTCCCAGCTGAACGAGGATCTGAAGGACAAGCAGTTTGGCGCGCAGTTCTTCGGCGGGATCATGGGCCCGGTGATGGGTAACATGGGCCAGATCTGCTACGGTATCACAATCGGCGTGGGCGGTATCCTGATGTGCACTGGCAGCCTGACACCCGGCGCGCTGTCCGTATTCGCCGGGTACAGCCGGCAGTTCTCCATGCCGATCAACCAGATGAGCCAGCAGGCGACAACGATCCTGGCGGCCCTGGCCGGCGCGGAACGAGTGTTTGCCGTGATGGACGCGGAACCGGAGGTTCCGGACCGGGAAGGCGCGGAGGCGACCGAGATCCGCGGGGACGTGGTGATGGAGCATGTGACCTTCGGCTATGTGCCGGAGAAGATCGTACTGAAGGATATTACGCTCTACGCACATCCGGGACAGAAGATTGCCTTTGTCGGCTCCACCGGCGCGGGAAAGACCACGATTACAAACCTGCTGAACCGGTTCTACGATATCGAAGAAGGCAAGATCACCATCGACGGGAAGGATATCAAGGACTATCCGCGCGACTGGCTGCGGCAGAACATCGCAATGGTGCTGCAGGATACCCATCTGTTCACCGGCACGGTGCGGGAGAATATCCGGTATGGCCGGCTGGACGCGACGGACGAGGAAGTGGAGGCAGCGGCGAAACTGGCCAGCGCCCACAGCTTCATCATGCGGCTTGAAAACGGATATGACACGATGCTGGAGGGCGACGGCGCGAACCTGAGCCAGGGCCAGCGGCAGCTGCTGAACATCGCCCGGGCTGCGGTGAGCAAGGCGCCGATCCTGGTGCTGGATGAGGCAACCAGCAGCGTCGATACCCGGACCGAGCGGCATATCGAGCACGGGATGGACCGGCTGATGAAGACCCGGACGACTTTCGTGATTGCCCACCGGCTGAGCACCGTGCGGAACGCCAACGCGATCATGGTGCTGGAAAAAGGCGAGATCATCGAGCGCGGGACGCATGAGGACCTGCTGGAGATGAAGGGAAGGTATTACGAACTGTATACCGGCAAAGCGGAACTGGCCTGATTGATACAACAATACGGACCGGGAGCGGGATCCTATGAAAAAACTGTATTGCGGCGGGAGATTCGAATTTGATTACCGGGACGATGATTATCTGGAAAAGGCGGAAGAAGATTATCGCGCTTTGATTCTGGATGATGTAAACAGGATGCTCTGGCCCGGCGAATTTGTCCCGATTTCGGATGATGTGCTTTATGTCGGCCCCTTTTACTATGAGATGAATGAAATGGCGGACCGTGGCATCGTAAAGATCGAGAAGGCACAGATCGAGCAATGTACCCATGCCTTCTTCCTGCTGGAGGATGGGATCTGCCCGGGAACGGTTGCCGAGCTGATCTACGCCGCTTCCCTGAATAAACAGATTACGATCTTTTCCATTCAGGATTTCAGGGAAACAGAGAGTACCCTGCATTCAGCCTGCTGGTATCCGATTATCATGGCGCAGGAAATCTCGAACGTTGCGCCTGAGATTATCCACTGCAAGGATCTTCCGGAAGCACACGAAAAGATTCTGCAAAAAGCACGGGAATTATAGATAAACCAATGGCACTTTTTACCGATACGGGACGGGCTGAAACGGCTCGTCCCTGTTCTGTTTGTCTGGACAGAATGTACCGGCTGTGAATAAAGATGGGATATGCTGTTTTGTCAGGACGGTATCGAGACAACAGAATGCTTTGGTGCCAGACTCCTTCTTGACAGATAACAGCCTTCCGCCTACAATCAAATTAGCTAAATTAGCTAATTAAATGTCGGGGTGATCGGGATGACTACCGTCAGCATGTTTGAAGCAAAGACCAATCTGTCCAGATATGTTGCTTCCGTCGCAGATCATCAGGAGCCATATATCGTCATTACCAGGAGCGGGAAGCCGGTGGCCAAGATCGTTCCGTTTACAGATGAGGAAACGAACAGGATCGGCCTTGCTGAAGGGAAACTTCCGTCTCTCTCTTCCCTGGAAGACTTCAACAGCATCGTTACGGAAGATGAATTCACCGGGGGAGGTATCCTTTGATGAAACTGCTTCTGGATACGCATATGGTGATCTGGGCGCTGACGAATGATCCGCAGCTGCCCTATTCCGCACGGGAGATGATCAATTCCCCGGAAAATATCGTTTTCTTCAGCGCTGTCTCTTTATGGGAAATCGCCATCAAGAACCAGAAAAGTCCGGAAAAATGCCCGTGGAACGAGAAGGAGATCCTGGACTACTGCATTGCATCCGGGTTTGAACCCATGAATGTCCTGCCGGCCCATATCCTTGCGATCCGCAGCCTGAAGATCCGGCCGGACCGTGTGCTGAGCAATCTGGACCCGTTTGACCGCCTGCTGGTTGCGCAGGCGAAAACAGAGGAGTGCCGTTTCCTTTCCCATGACCGGAATCTTGATCACTATGAGGAAAAGCATATATCACTGGTGTAAGATACTCGTTATTGGACAGAGATTGACAGAACTGTAAAGAACTGTACCATAATGTGCATCGCTTTAAGCAGCAGATCACTTGGGAAACATGCAGCGCAAGAGAATGGTTGAATAACACTTTTCTGAACGCTGCTTTCAGCAAGGAAGAACAAAAGGCGATTCCCATAACGGAATTGGATAACAGCGACAGACTGAACCCCAAGATCAATTTTAAGGGGAATTGAATAATACGCAGGATCGGATCTTCCTGCTGAGCAAAACGGAGGCAGGAATTTATTTTAATCTCGGTGAACGCAACGAACAGGAAAAATCACGCATTGCACCTACACCTTATGCAATCGCGAAGGATGCTTTTATCAGTGGCATATATCAGACGGAAGAAGGATTACCAGCAGGGCAATGGCTGCTTCGGACGCCATCCGGTGATTATTCTGACGGAATGGTTGTGATTCAATCCGGTACATATTATGGGATGGACAAGAGAGATAATGATTGCAGCGGCAGTTTAACTGTTGCCCGGCCCGCTCTGTGGCTGGATCTGAATGCTGATATTTTCTAAGCTGAAGCAATGTGTCAAAGCAAAACTGGTTCCGATACCGGACGGGCTGAAGAAGTGCTGAAGAAGTCCGTCCTTTTTTTCGGAAAATGTTGCACTTATCGGCAGAATACAGTACAATAGTCTGAAGAGCAAAACGTATCATCCAGGCGGCAAAGAGACAAACAAAAACGATGCAACTTATACCAGGTTATACTCTGACAGAAGCGGTGAGGTGTATATATGGAACTTGAGAAATACATCGGATGTTCGGAAGCGGCCAGGAAACTGATCAAGGCGGATCTGGTACTCAAAAACGCGAGCATCATCAATGTGTTCACCGACCGGGTGGAACCCGGCAACATCGCGATCAAGAACGGGATGATCGTCGGAATCGGGGACTATGAGGGCGAGGAAGAGATCGACATCAAAGGCCAGTATGTGTCCAGCGGGTTCATCAACGCCCACCTGCACCTGGAATCCACGATGGTCAACCCGCAGGTGCTGATCGCCCAGGCGGCGATGCACGGAACGACGACCTTCATCGTGGACCCGCACGAGGCGGCGAACGTTTCCGGCCGGGACGGGATTGACTACATCCTGGACCAGACGAAGCATTCTCCGGCCCATGTGTATGTGATGATCGCTTCCTGCGTTCCGGCAACACCGATTGACGACAACGGCTTCCGGCTGACGGCACGGGAGATGGAGCCCTATCTGAAGAACCGGCGGGTGCTGGGCCTCGGCGAAGTGATGGATACGAAGTCGGTGATCGACGGCGATCCTGAAATGAACGCCAAGCTGCAGCTGTTTGACGGGAAAATCAAGGACGGACACGCACCGGCGCTTTCCCCGGAGGAAATGGCGGCCTATGTGCTGGCCGGCGTCACGACAGACCATGAAGGCACGAACTATGAATACATCATGCGGGAACGGGCTGCAGGCGTGTTCTGCCTGATCCGCGAGGGAAGTGCGGCGAAGAATCTCGAGGCGATTGTGAAGGGTATCGTGGAGAACAACACGAACACGGAAGGTTTCGGATTCTGTACGGACGACCGGCATATCGAGGATATCATCCGGGAAGGCGATATTGACAACAACGTCCGCAAAGCTGTGAGTATGGGCATCAGCCCGATTGCCGCGGTGAAGATGGCGACAATCCAGCCGGCCCGCTGCTACGGACTGCGCCGGACCGGCGCCGTGGCACCCGGATACGACGCGGACCTGGTGGTGTGGGATTCACTGAAGGACTTCAATGCGCAGATGGTGTTCTACAACGGACGACGCATTGACGATATGCTGCGCATCAAGCCGGCACCCTGCCCGCCGCAGCTGACGGATACCGTACACCTGGCGAAGATCGATCCGGAGAAGCTCGTGATTAAGCCCGGCAACGTTCCGTTCCCGGTGATTAAGATGATTCCGGGTGAGATTCTGACGGAACGGGTCGACATGGTGCTGCCGGGGACGGAGAACGGCGGCGAGTTTGTGCCGAACGGAGAGGTCAACAAGATCGCAACGTTTGAGCGGCATCACTACACGGGAAAAATCGGCGCCGGCGCGGTGCTGGGCTTCGGGATCCGGAACGGAGCGATTGCCTCGTCTGTGTCACATGACAGCCACAACATCATTGTGATCGGCGATAATGACAGGGATATCCTGATCGCCGTGCAGGAACTGGAACGGACGCACGGCGGATATACAGTGGTGGAGAACGGGGAAGTGTTCGATACACTGGAACTGCCGATTATGGGCCTGATCTCTGATCGGAGCTACAGCTATGTGAGCAAGAAAGTGCGGCGGATGACGAGCAAGGCGCATAAGATGGGTGTGCCGAAGGATATGGAACCGTTTATTACGCTGAGCTTTATGGCGCTGCCGGTGATTCCGGAGATTCGGTGTACGCCGAGGGGCGTGTGGTCGGTGAGTGAGTGGAAAATGCTGACCTGATTCAGAGTGGAGAGTGGAGAGTTAAGAGTGGAGAGTTCAGGGAGAAGTTTTATTCTCAAGGGGCATATCTGTTATACGCCGGAGATCGGGAGACTGGTTATCCGGGAAAATGCCTTTGTTGTATGTGAAGACGGGGTCTGCCGGGGTGTTTTTGAGGAGATCCCGGAACGGTATGCCGGACTGAAGATCATTGACTGCACGGACCGGCTGATCCTGCCCGGCATGGTTGACCTGCATATTCACGCGCCGCAGTATCCCTTCAGCGGAACGGGGATGGATTTTGGACTGCTGGAATGGCTGGACAAGATTACTTTTCCGGAAGAAATTCGGTACGCGAATGCGGAGTATGCAACAAAAGCATACAGGATCTTTGCACAGGCACTAAAGCGGGGTGCCACCACGCGGGCGGTGATTTTCGGGACAATCCACACGGATTCTACGCTGATCCTGGAGGAACTGATGGAAAAGAGCGGCCTGGTAACCTATGTAGGCAAGGTTGGGATGGACCGGGATGTACCTCCGGGATTACTGGAGAAGAGCGCTGATTTCTCGGCGGAGGAGACAAGACGATTCATTGAGGAAACGGCAAAGCGCGGATACCGGCGGACAAAGCCGATCATTACGCCGCGGTTTATCCCGTGCTGTTCAGAGAATATGATGCGCCTGCTGGGGCAGATCCGGAAAGAATACGATTTACCGGTGCAGAGCCATCTTTCGGAAAGCCCGGAAGAGGTTGAACTGGTTCGGGAAATAGCGCCGGAAGCGGCATTCTACGGGGATGGGTATGACCGGTTCGGCCTTTTCGGAAGAGACAGCCATACGGTAATGGCACACTGCGTGTGGTCTACACCGGAGGAAGTAAAGAGGATTAAGGAGAATGGAGTTTGGATTGCCCATTGTCCGGCTTCCAATATCAATCTCGCGTCCGGAATCGCGCCGATCCGGCGGTATATTGAGAAGAAGATGCGGGTCGGATTGGGGACGGATGTGGCCGGCGGACACAGTGATTCCATGTTCCGGGCCGTGACGGATGCCATCCAGGTATCCAAACTGTACTGGAGGCATGTGGATCAGGAAGCGAAAGCGCTGACATTCCCCGAAAGCCTGTATCTGGCGACAAAAGGCGGAGGAGAGTTCTTCGGGAAAGTCGGAAGCTTTGAGGACGGATTTGAGTTTGACGCGCTGGTTCTGGATGATTCCGGGATCCCGTGCGCGCGGGAGCTGAGCGTTCAGGACAGGCTGGAGAGGGCATTCTATCTGGGAATGGACAGAATGGGTATTATGATGAAGTTCGCTGATGGCGAACAAATCATATAAAAACGAAATTTCGCGGCTGCGGCCGCGACCAGGAAATCAGGGGGCTTTCCGATCGCCCCCTGAAACCTCTTCGGCCTCGGGTGAGAAAAGAAGGAAATAAAATATGCAAAATGAGTTAAGTATGGGATAAAGGGGGTTGACCTGTGTATACGGGACAGAGCGTAAAGAGAGTGGATGCCTTTGACAAGGTAACGGGGCGCTGCAAGTATACGGATGATCTGTGCGACAGAAAAGCGTATATTGCCCGGATCCTGCATTCCACCATTGCCAACGGGAAAGTAGTGTCTTTCGATACGTCAGAGGCGGAGAAAGTACCGGGAGTCGTAAAGATCCTGACCTGCTTTGACCTGACAGAGAAGCACTATTTCCCGACAGCGGGACATCCCTGGTCCACGGATCCGGGCCATCAGGATGTGGCAGACCGGCTGATCCTGACGGAGCGGGTGCGCTTCTATGGAGACGACATCGCGGCAGTGGTGGCGGAGGACGAGGTAGCGGCTGCCCAGGCGCTGCGACTGATCAAGGTGGAGTATGAGGAATATCCGTTCGTGCTGGATGTGCAGAAAGCCATGGAGGACGGCGCACCGCTGCTGCATGAGGAATACCCGAACAACATTCTGAAGCATACCCAAATCCGGCAGGGCGATTATGAGAAGGCGATCCAGGAACCGGGACTGATCAAGGTGGAAGGCTGGTATGAGACGCCGACCGTCCAGCACTGCCACATTGAGAACTTCATCTGTTATGCCGAGAAGGAAGGAGACAAGATTGTCGTTACTTCCTCCACGCAGATCCCCCATATTGTACGACGGATTGTAGGCCAAGCACTGGGCATCGGCTGGGGAAATGTACGGGTGATCAAACCCTACATCGGCGGCGGATTCGGAAACAAGCAGGATATCCTATACGAACCGCTGTGCGCCTGGCTGAGCCTGCAGACGGGCGGACACCTGGTGAAACTGGACGTGCCGAGAGAAGAAACGTTCGTCTGCAACCGGGTGCGGCATTCCATCCGGAACCACATCATCTCCTGGGTGCGGCCGGACGGGACCTACGCGGCCAGGAAACTGGAAGCCTTTTCGGATCAGGGCGCCTACGCGTCCCACGGGCACAGCATCTGCGCCAAAGGCGCGGGCGCGTTCCCGCAGCTGTATCCATGCCCGAACGTGGAAGTGGACGCCTATACGGTGTTCACGAACAAACCGGTGGCCGGCGCCATGAGAGGTTACGGGATTCCCCAGGCAATGTGGGCGGTGGAATCCCATACGGAGGACGTCTGCGCGGCGATCGGGGCGGATCCGCTGGAATTCCGGCGGAAGAACCTGATGCCCGTGGGCTATGTGGACGGATTCTCCAAGAATGAAAATTACTTTGACTCCTTCAACCAGTGCCTGGACAAGGCGATGAAAGCCATCGATTACGAGAAGAAGGTGAAGAAGTATCAGAACCAGACCGGAGACATCCGGCGGGGCATTGGTATGGCGGTGTTCTGGTACAACACGGCGGTATGGCCCATCTCGCTGGAAAGCTCCAGCTGCCGGATGGTGCTGAACCAGGACGGATCCTTCCAGCTGCAGCTTGGCGAGACAGAGATCGGCCAGGGCGCGGATACAGCCTTTGCCCAGATGGCGGCCGATGTGGTCGGCGTTCCGATGGATAAGGTGCATGTGGTGTCCTGCCAGGATACGGATGTGACGCCCTTCGGTACCAGCGCCTACGCTTCGCGGCAGACTTACATTGCGGGATTTTCGATTCGCCAGACGGGCCTTCAGCTGAAAGAAAAGATCCTGGATTACGCCCATGAACTGACCCGGATGCCGGCGTTCAACCTGGACATTCAAGACGGGAATATCGTCCGGACGACGGACGGGCGGGTACTGATGACCCTGGAAGAGCTGGCGACGGAAGCATTGTACAGCCTGACAAACAGCCGTCATATTACAGCGGAGAGCACCTATCAGATCAAATCCAACGCGTATTCCTTCGGATGCACGATTGCAGAAGTGGAAGTCGATATTCCGATGTGCCGGGCGAAGCTGCTGAATGTGGTGAACTGCCACGACGCCGGAAAACTGATCAACCCTGCGCTGGCAGAGGCGCAGGTGCACGGCGGCATGAGCATGGGCATCGGCTTCGGAATGAGTGAGAAGCTGATCTTCGATGAGAAGACGGGACGGCCGCTGAACAACAACCTGCTGGATTATAAACTTTCCACATTCCTGGATCACCCGACGCTGATGGCGGAATTTGTGGAAAATCCGGAACCGACCAGCGCCTTCGGAACGAAGGGACTGGGCGAGCCGCCTGCCTGCTCGGTGGCACCGGCAATCCGGAATGCGATCTTCCATGCGACGGGGGTCGGGCTGAAGAATGCTCCGGCGAATCCGCATAACCTGTTTAAAGCGTTTAAGGAGGCAAACCTGATATAGGCATTCAACCCTTTCCCCCTACCCCCTTCCCCACGCAGAAACAGATCTGTATTGTTGATTGACTTGCGTGGGGACGGGGAAAAGTTAGTGGTGGGGCTTCGCCCCACACCCCGACTTTTATGTGCGTAGCAAGCTTAAGGAATATTTGGTTACCATTGGGAGGAATTGTTTATGTATGATATCAAAGCGCTATATGAAGCGGAGAGTGTAGAGGATGCGATCCGGCTGATGCAGGAGCATCCGGAGGCGCAGATCATTGCCGGCGGAAGCGACGTGCTGGTGCAGATCCGGGAGGGAAGACGCGCCGGCGTGGAGCTGGTGAGCATTTACGGGATTGACGCGATGCGGGGCGTGACCTTCGACGACGAAGGCGCGATCCGAATCGGGTCGCTGACGAGCTTTTCCCATATCGCGGTTTCCCCGATCATTCAGGAGAAGATCCCGGTACTGGGAGAAGCGGTGAGCCTGGTCGGCGGACCACAGATCCGGAACATCGGAACCATCGGCGGGAACACCTGCAACGGCGTGACGAGCGCGGATTCCGCGTCGACGCTGTTCGCCTGGGACGCCATCGTGGAACTGACCGGACCGGAGGGAGTCCGGAGACTGCCGATCCAGGAGTTCTACATCAAGGCGGGCAAGGTGGCTTTGCAGCCGGCGGAACTGCAGACGGCGATCATCATCCCGAAGAAATCCTACGAGGGATATCACGGGAACTACATCAAGTATGCCATGCGGGAAGCGATGGATATTGCGAACCTGGGCTGCTCGGTGAACGTATTGCTGTCCGAAGACAAACAAACGATCGCAGATGTCCGCATTGCCTACGGCGTGGCCGGGCCGATCCCGATGCGGGTGCCTTCAGCGGAGGCTGCCGGCAAGGGTCAGAAGGTATGCAAGGAAACCGTTGAGGCCTTCAGCAAGGCTGTGCTGGAGGACATCCATCCGCGGGACAGCTGGCGGGCGGCCAAAGCCTTCCGGGAGCATATCGCGGTGGAGATGGCCAAGCGGGCACTGAGCAAGTCAATCGAACTGAGCGGAGGTGAGATCCGTGAGTAAACAGTACAAGCAGATTCACTGCGTGATTAACGGGAAGGAACGGGAAGCCATGGTGGACGTGCGCGCTTCCCTGACGGACCTACTGCGGAACGACTTCAGGCTGACCAGTGTGAAGAAGGGCTGTGAAGTGGGTGAATGCGGTGCGTGCAACGTGCTGGTGAACGGGGAGTGCTTCAACAGCTGTATTTACCTGGCAGTCTGGGCGGACGGGAAAGAGATTCTCACACTGGAAGGGCTGGAAGGTCCGAACGGCGAGATTTCCGATATCCAGCAGGCGTTTATTGATGAGGCGGCCGTACAGTGCGGATTCTGTACGCCGGGCGCGATCATGAGCGCGGTGGAGATCCTGAACGAGGGCCGGGAGTTGAGCGACGAGGAGATCCGGATCCGGATGTCCGGCCATCTGTGCCGCTGCACGGGATACGAGAATATTTTCCGGGCGGTCAAAAAGACGATGCTGAAAAGACTGGGGAAAGAATGAACGTCAACTGCTGTTCCGTGATAAAGACTGAACAGATAGAAAATTACAGAAAAAGCGGGGATTCCGCGGGAGGAAAACATGATCAATCTGACCATCAACGAAAAGGGAAGAGCTAATAACATTCAGCGCGCAAAAGAGCAGAACATCATTATCCCTACCATTGCACAGATGAAAGATCCGCAGACCATTCCGGAAAAGATCCGGGACCAGCTGAAGAACGTGGGACTGTGGGAGGTGAACCCGCTCAACCTGTTCCGCATCACATGGAAGAACGAGCCGAAGGAGTCGGGCGGACTTTTCGGAAAACCAAATTTCATCGTCCTGCCTCCCGAACTGACGGGCGTCAAGGCGAAAATCCTCCTGATGGTGGGTAAGTATTTTCCCACGGGCTGCCATAAGGTCGGCGCGTCCTTTGGCTGCCTTGTGCCGCGGCTGGTGACGGGACAGTTTGATTCCTCAGCACACCGGGCGGTCTGGCCGTCCACAGGCAATTACTGCCGCGGCGGTGCGTTTAATTCAAAGCTGCTGGGCTGCCACTCCGTTGCGATCCTTCCCGAGGGAATGAGCCGTGAACGCTTTGAATGGCTGGAAACGGTAGCCAGCGAAATCATTGCGACCCCCGGTACAGAATCAAACGTGAAAGAAATATTTGACAAGACCCATGAGCTGGAGCAGGAACCGGACTGCATCATCTTCAACCAGTTTGCCGAGATGGGCAACTATATGTGGCATTATCACGTGACAGGCAACGCCATTGCCGAGGCATTTGAACAGATCAAAGGCGAGAGCGATCAGCTCTTCGGAGCGATCTTCACCTCCGGTTCTGCCGGCACCATGGCTTCCGGAGACCGTATCAAGGACCTGTACCCGAAGGCAAAGCTGGGCGTCGGCGAGGCACTGCAGTGCCCGACGCTGCTGGAGAACGGCTTCGGCGCCCACAGGATCGAAGGAATCGGAGACAAGCATGTTCCGTGGATCCACAACGTGAAGAACACGGACCTGGTTGTCGATATCGACGATGAGGATTCCCAGAAGGTACTCCGCCTGTTCAATGAGCCGATCGGACGGGAATACCTGCGCAGCGCGGGTGTTCCGGAAGAGACGCTGAACAACCTGGAACTCTTCGGAATATCCGGCATCGCCAACATGCTCTGCGCCATCAAGATGGCGAAGTACTATGAACTGACCGAACACGACGTGGTGGCATCGGTCATGACGGACTCCGCCGTGATGTACAGCTCCCGTGTGCGTGAGCTGCAGGAAGAGGACGGGGAATATACTCGGGAGATGGCGGCGGTCGACTTCCATACCCACATTCTCGGGGAAAAGACCGACAATATGCTGGAACTGACCTATCAGCAGCGGAAACGGGTGCATAACCTGAAGTACTACACCTGGGTTGAGCAGCAGGGCAAGACTTCTGAGGAACTGCAGAGCCTGTGGTACGATACGGAACACACCTGGGACAGCGTGAAAGCGGACGCGGACAGGGTGGATGAGCTGATCCGGCAGTTCAACGAGGATACCGGACTGCTGAAGAAGCTGTAAGGGAGGAATACGCATGGCGATGCGGAACGTCACGGGAGCCAGATGCACAATCTGCGGAAAAGTCAGCCCCGCCGGACCGGAAACGACCGTCTGCCCGCACTGCGGCGGGATCCTGGATATCGAGTACGACTACGACTATATCCGTTCCTGCTTCCGGAAGCATCCGCTTCAGGAGCGGAGCGATCCGACCATGTGGCGCTATCTGGAACTATTACCGGTAGAAGGCCCGGGAACCCGGCCGAAGCTGCGTGTGGGCGGTTCCCCCCTGTACAAGGCAGATGCTTTGGGAAAAGAACTGGGCATCCGGGAACTGTGGATCAAGGACGACGGGCAGAACCCTACCGCGTCACTGAAGGACAGGGCTTCCGCCATGGCTGTCGTCAAGGCATGTGAGGCAGGGAAAACAACCATTGCCTGTTCGTCCACGGGAAATGCCGCCAGCTCCCTGGCGGGAAACGCGGCTGCCGCGGGGCTTTCCACCTTCATCTTTGTGCCGTCCAGGGCTCCCAAGGGCAAGGTGGCGCAGCTGATGATGTTCGGCGCTACGGTCATTCTGGTGGAGGGAAGCTATGAAGACACCTTCCGGATCTCCGCGGAGGCGATCGAACGGTGGGACTGGTACAACCGCAACGCTGCCATCAATCCGTACCTGATGGAGGGAAAGAAAACGGTCTCCCTGGAGATCGCTGAACAGCTTTCATTCAAGATGCCGGACTATGTGGCGGTCTCCGTCGGCGACGGCTGTACCATCGGCGGAGTCTGGAAGGGATTCAAGGATCTATATCAGGCGGGCCTGATTGACAGGCTGCCGCGCATCATCAGCGTACAGGCTTCCGGCTGCTGCCCCATCAATACGGCGGCTGCCGCGGGGACCATGGAGTGGGTTCCCCAGGAAGAAAATACGCTGGCGGATTCCATCGCGGTGGGCGTGCCCCGGAATCCCGTCAAGGCGCTGCGCGCCATCAGCGAGTCCAATGGCGTAACGGTGAACGTCAGCGATGAAGAGATCATGGCGGCTATGCGCCTGCTGGGCAAACATGCCGGGGTATTTGCGGAACCGGCCGGAGCGGCCGGTACAGCGGGCGTTAAAAAGGCCGTGGAGACAGGGCTGATTGAACGGAATGCGTCCGTCGTGAGCATCGTCACCGGAAACGGGCTGAAGGATGTGAACAACGCGATCCGCGCTGCCGGCGAACCCATGAGCATCCGGCCGGAGATGGATGCGCTTCTGGAGGCTTTTGCCGCGAAAGGCGTGAACCTGCCGGAATAACAGAAATAACGAAATAACCGGAGCGGTTGCAGAAAAGGGGTATGGATATGATGCTGATCGGAAACGGACAGGTGATTACCCGGGATCCGGAGAGACCTTACCTGAAGAACGGTGCGGTGGTGACAGAAGGCGCACAGATTGTTGCCGTGGGTGACGAGGCCGCGCTGAAAAAGCAATATCCGGACGCACAGTTTGTGGATGCGGCGGGCGGGGTCATTATGCCCGGCCTGATCAATGCCCATACGCATATCTATTCCGGGCTGGCCAGAGGGCTGGCGATCGATGGAAACAATCCCACCAACTTCCTGGAGATCCTGGAAGGCATGTGGTGGAACATCGACCGTCATCTGACACTGGACGGAACCCGGGCTTCCGCCTATGCGACTATCCTGGACTGCATCCGCAACGGCGTGACAACGATCTTCGATCATCATGCCAGCTTTTGCGAGATTCCGGGATCATTGTTTGCGATCCGGGATGCGGCGAAGGAACTGGGGATCCGCGCATGCCTGTGCTACGAGGTGTCCGAGCGGGACGGCGAGGAAAAGACCTTGCAGGGTATTCAGGAAAACGAAGACTTTGCCGTCTGGGCGAAGGAGGCCGATGATCCTATGATCAAGGCCATGTTCGGCGGGCATGCCCTGTTCACGATCTCCGACAAGACCTTCGAGAAGATGGTGGAAGCCAACAACGGGATGACCGGCTTCCATATCCATGTGGCGGAGGGCATGAACGACGTATACGACAGCCTCCGGAACTACGGGTGCCGCCCGGTGAACCGGCTGCTGTACAACGGGATCCTGGGCGAGCGGACGCTGCTGGGCCACTGCATCCATGTGAGTCCCGCAGAGATGGATATCATCAGGGAAACCGGGACAATGGTGGTCAACAATCCGGAATCCAACATGGGGAACGCCGTGGGCTGCGCGCCGGTGCTGCAGATGATGAAGAAGGGAATCACGGTGGGCATGGGTACGGACGCCTATACCCACGACATGCTGGAAAGCATGAAGGTGTTCCTGATCATCCAGCGGCATAACGCGGCGCTTCCGAACGTGGCCTGGGGTGAGGACGTGACGATGCAGTTTGTGAATAACCGCATCATTGCCGAGAAGTACTTCGGCGTGCCTGTCGGCATCCTGAAGGAAGGCGCGGCGGCGGACGTGATCGTGATGGACTACAAGCCCTTCACTCCGTTTGACGATACGAACATCGACGGGCATATGCTGTTCGGGATGAACGGGCGGAACTGCCGTACGACGATCATTAACGGACGGCTGCTGTATAAAGACAGGGAGTTTGTTGATATTGACGAGGAGAAGATCAATAACTGGACGATGGAGCAGAGTAAAAAACTCTGGGGTGAGTTGAATCACAGAGTATATTGAGGATTTCGCGCCTGCTGGCGCGACCAAAGGGCTTTCCGATCGCCCTTTGGAAACCTTCGGACACCGAGGGGAAGAAGAGGCTTTGCTAATCAGGAGGGCAATATGAGCGATGTTATGCGGCCCATGAGCTTTGGGCATCTGATGAACTGGGTTTTGGAGGAATATTCGAAGAGCGGAAGCATCTTCGGGGTGTTCAGTCCGGTGAAGCACAGTGACGGGCAGGCTCTGCCGATCTTTGAGGAGAAGATCGAAGCGCCATTCGGTCCGGCAGCCGGGCCGAATACGCAGCTGGCGCAGAACATCATCGCGGCCTATGCGGCCGGCGCCCGTTTCTTCGAACTGAAGACGGTACAGGTGATGGACGGCCCGGAGCTGGCAGCCTGCATCAACAAACCCTGTATTACGGCGGGGGACGAGTGCTACAACTGCGAATGGTCCACGGAGTTGTATGTGCCCGAAGCGTATGCAGAGTATGTCAAAGCCTGGGTAGCCTGCAAGCTGCTGGCGAAAGAATACGGATTGGGAGATCCGGATGCCTTCGTGTTTAACATGTCGGTCGGGTATGATCTGGCCGGGATCAAAAGCGAGAAGATCAATGCCTTTATTGACGGCCTGATCGAGGCGAAGGACACAGATGCCTTCCGGGAGTGCATTGAATGGGCCAAAGCTAATATCGGGCGATTCAAAAATGTCGATGAGGCCTATGTGTGGGGCATCAGCTCCCGGATTTCGAGTTCCATCACGGAGTCCACGCTTCACGGCTGTCCTCCGGATGAAATCGAGCGGATCGCTACCTACCTGATCACGGAAAAACATCTGAACACCTATATCAAACTGAACCCGACGCTGCTGGGGTATGAATTTGCCCGGGAACGGCTGGACAGCCTGGGGTTTGACTATGTGTGCTTTGACGACCGGCACTTCCGGGAAGATTTGCAGTGGAAAGACGCGGTGCCGATGCTGGAGCGGCTGACGGCGCTGGCGAAAGAAAAGGGCCTGGAATTCGGCGTCAAGCTGACGAATACCTTCCCGGTGGACGTGAAAGCCGGCGAACTGCCCAGCGAGGAAATGTATATGGCCGGACGGGCACTGTTTCCGCTGACGATCCACCTGGCGGCAAAGATCAGCGAGACCTTTGGCGGGAAACTGCGTATATCTTATTCAGGCGGCGCTGATGTCCACAACGTGGCGGACCTGTTCAAGGCGGGAATCTGGCCTATTACCATGGCGACAACGATCCTGAAACCGGGCGGATATCAGCGACTGACGCAGATTGCAGAGAGCCTGGCGGATTGCGGAAGCGAACCTTTTCGGGGCGTGAATGTGGAAGCGGTGAAAGCTCTGGATGAAGGTGTGACAGCAGCCGGGTTGTACCGGAAGCCGGTCAAACCGCTGCCGGAGAGAAAGACCGGCCGGACGCTTCCGCTCTTCGACTGTTTCTCTGCTCCGTGCAGGGAAGGATGCCCCATCGGGCAGGATATCCCGGCTTATTTGCAGGCGATGCTGGAAAATGATCCGGAAAAGGCGACACGCATTATTATGGACCGGAATCCGCTGCCGCATATCACGGGAACCATCTGCCCCCATCACTGCGCGGACAAGTGCATGCGCAACTACTATGAGGAGAGCCTGCTGATCCGGCAGACAAAACTGAAAGCAATTTCGGGCGGATTCGATCGGGTTTTCCCGACCCTTCAGCCGGCGGAAAAGAAGACCGACAGGAAGACCGCAGTAATCGGCGCGGGACCCGCGGGCCTTGCGGCAGCTATGTTCCTGAGCAGAGCGGGATACCCGGTGACTGTGTTCGAGCGGAAGGAACGTCCCGGCGGCGTGGTTGCCCATGTGATTCCGGAATTCCGGATTTCAACTGAGGCGATCGAAAAGGATGTTGCTATCTGCAAGGCTTTCGGCGCGGAAATTGTGTGCGGACGGGAGATCAAATCCATTGAGGAACTGAAGGCGGAAGGCTACAGCAACGTGATTGTTGCCGTCGGCGCATGGAAACACAAGGAAAGTCCGCTGGAGGAGGGCGAATGCCTGGACGCGCTGGATTTTCTGGAGCAGATCAAGAAGGATCCGTCCTCGATTGAAGTCGGAAAAGACGTCGTTGTGCTGGGCGGCGGCAATACGGCCATGGATGTGGCCCGGGCGGCTAAACGGCTTCCGGGAGAACGGAATGTACGCCTGGTCTATCGCCGGACAAAGCGCTATATGCCGGCGGATGAGGAAGAACTGGAAATGGCGGTCGAGGATGGCGTGGAGTTCATGGAACTCATGGCTCCCGAACGGCTGCAGGACGGGCAGATGATCTGCCATGCGATGGAACTTGGCGCGCCGGATGAGAGCGGCAGGCGCTCGCCGGTCGATACGGGTAAAATCCTGAAGATACCGGCGGATACAGTGATTGCCGCCGTGGGCGAGCAAGTGGATACCGCGCTGTTTGAGGCTGCAGGCTGCGAAATCAACGCGAAGGGACGGCCGGTCACGGATAAGGGAATGAAGACCGGCGTGGAAGGCGTTTACGCGATTGGTGACGCGCGCAGGGGAGCGGCTACGGTAGTTGAGGCAATCGCAGACGCGATGGCCGCGGCGGAAGATATCTGCGGTGCATCGAACCTCCCCGAGCCCCCTTCGGCTGATGAAGCGTTGTATCTCTACAAGAAGGGACAGGTAGCGAAGGACGCGGCGGAGCTTCCGGACTGGCGCTGTCTGGGATGTCCGACGGTCTGCGAAGTTTGTGCGGACGTATGTCCGAACCGTGCGAATGTTGCGATCCATGTACCGGGAAAATGCCAGGCGCAGATTATCCATGTGGACGGGATGTGCAACGAATGTGGAAACTGTGCCGTGTTCTGCCCGTACACCGGCAGGCCGTACCGGGTGAAGTTCACGCTGTTCTGGACCGAGGAAGATTTCGCGGACAGCTCAAATGAAGGCTTCCTGATGGTCGGGGAGGACAGCGTCAAAATACGACTGGACGGACAGGAGCAGACGGTGAAGATCGATGAACTGGACAAGGTGTCAGCAGAAGCGGCTGCAGTGATCCGGACAGTGATTCAGGAGTATGGTTATTTAATATAAAATATTGGATTTCAGCATAAGGAAGGAGCAGTTGAAATGGCATTGGATTATGAGGCGATCAAAAAAGCGGCTGAAGGGTATAAGGCAGACATGGTCTGCTTTCTGCGGGCGATGATCTCCCATCCCAGCGAAAGCTGCGAGGAGAAGGAAGTCGTGGCCTGCATCAAGGCGGAGATGGAAAAGCTCGGCTATGACAAGGTGGAGGTGGACGGCCTCGGCAACGTCATCGGCTGGATTGGGGAGGGCGAGAAGATCATCGCGATTGATTCCCATATCGACACCGTCGGCATCGGCAACCGGGAGAACTGGACGGCGGATCCCTATGAGGGATATGAGACGGACGAGATCATCTACGGCCGGGGCGGATCTGACCAGGAAGGCGGCATGGCCAGCGCGGTCTACAGCGGGAAGATCATGAAGGATCTGGGGCTGATCCCCGCAGGGTATAAGCTGATGATCGTCGGGTCCGTGCAGGAAGAGGACTGCGACGGCATGTGCTGGCAGTACATCGTGAACAAGGACGGAATCCGTCCCGAGTTTGTGATTTCCACAGAGCCTACGGACGGCGGTATCTACCGCGGACATCGCGGCAGGATGGAGATTCGCGTGGATGTTCATGGCGTTTCCTGCCACGGCAGCGCTCCGGAGCGCGGAGACAACGCGATTTACAAGATGGCTGACATCCTGCAGGAGATCCGCCAGCTGAACAACAACGGCTGCTCGGAGAGTACCGCGATTAAGGGCCTGGTGAAGATGCTTGATCCCAAGTACAACCCGGAGCATTATGAGGATGCCCGTTTCCTGGGACGCGGCACCTGCACGGTTTCCCAGATCTACTTTACGTCCCCCAGCCGCTGCGCGGTGGCTGACTCCTGCTCCATCTCCGTGGACCGCCGGATGACGGCCGGGGAGACCTGGGAGAGCTGCCTGCGGGAGATCCGGGATCTGCCGGCTGTGAAGAAGTATGGCGAGGACGTTCAGGTATCCATGTATATGTATGACCGGCCTTCCTGGACCGGTGAAGTGTATGAGACGGAAGCTTATTTCCCGACCTGGATCAACCGGGAAAGCGCAGCGCACGTCAAGGCGCTGGTGGACGCACATAAGGCGATGTTCGGCGAGGAACGCATCGGTGCGCCCAGCGCGATGAGCACCCGGGAGGGAAGGCCGCTGACCGACAAGTGGACCTTCTCCACCAACGGCGTGGCAATCCAGGGACGGTACGGAATCCCGTGCGTAGGGTTCGGGCCCGGTGCGGAGAGTCAGGCGCATGCGCCGAACGAAATTACCTGGAAGCAGGATCTGGTGACCTGCGCGGCAATGTACACGGCGGCGATCAATCTGTATCCGGAAGAGGAACAGACGGGAGATGTGACGCAGTTCCGGGCGGGAAAGACGAATAATGATATTAAGTGAGGAGAAATGAGAATGGGTAATAAGATGCAAAGCTATATTGAACGGTTGAACAAGCTGGATTTCAGCAAGATGTATGAAGGGGACTTTTTCCTGACATGGGAAAAGACCGATGAGGAACTGGCTGCTGTTTTCGCGGTGGCGGATGCGCTGCGCACGCTGCGGGAGAACAACATTTCCACGAAGATCTTCGATTCCGGGCTGGGGATTTCCCTGTTCCGGGACAATTCCACGCGGACCCGGTTCTCGTTTGCTTCCGCATGCAACCTGCTGGGTCTGGAGGTGCAGGACCTGGACGAAGGCAAGAGCCAGATTGCTCACGGGGAGACTGTCCGGGAGACAGCGAACATGATCTCCTTCATGGCGGACGTCATCGGCATCCGGGATGATATGTATATCGGCAAGGGAAACACATACATGCATAACGTGGTCAACGCGGTGACGGAGGGCCATCAGCAGGGCGTGCTGGAACAGAAACCCACGCTGGTCAACCTGCAGTGCGACATTGACCATCCGACCCAATGCATGGCAGATCTGCTGCACGTGATCCATGAGTTCGGCGGAGTGGAGAACCTGAAGGGCAAAAAGGTCGCTATGTCCTGGGCATATTCCCCCAGCTACGGGAAGCCGCTGTCTGTTCCCCAGGGTGTGATCGGCCTGTTCACCCGCTTCGGGATGGATATTGTACTGGCTCACCCGGAAGGATATGAAATCATGCCGGAGGTGGAGGAGGTTGCAAAGGCCAACGCTGCAAAGACCGGCGGAAGCTTCAGCAAGACCCATTCCATGGCCGACGCATTCAAGGATGCGGATATTGTCTATCCCAAGAGCTGGGCACCGTTTGCCGCGATGGAGAAGCGTACGAACCTGTACGGCGAAGGTGATTTCGACGGTATCAAAGCCCTGGAGAAGGAACTGCTGGCACAGAATGCGGAGCATAAGGACTGGTGCTGCACGGAAGAACTGATGGCCACAACCCGGGGCGGAAAGGCGCTGTATCTGCATTGCCTGCCGGCTGATATCAACGATGTGAGCTGTGTGGACGGCGAAGTGGCGGCATCCGTGTTTGACCGGTACCGCACGCCGCTGTACAAGGAGGCCAGCTTTAAGCCATATATCATCGCGGCGATGATTTTCCTGGCGAAGGTGAAGAATCCGCAAGCGACCCTCAAAGCTCTTGAGGATCGCAGTGTCGCTCGCGTTAATGCATAACGCACAATGCTTGACAAGGATTTCGCGCCTGCGGGCGCGACCAGGGCTTTCCGATCGCCCTGGACCTTCGGCCGGCATGTGTTGAAGAAAACGAGTATAAGCTGACCGGATTTTCACATCCGGCAGCTTCCTGCCTTTTGGAGGCTTACATATGGGAAAGAGGATTGTCATTGCTTTGGGCGGGAATGCTCTGGGAAGCAATCTGCCGGAGCAGATGAAGGCTGTGAAGATCACGGCCAGGGCGATTGTGGATTTGATTGAGGACGGCCATGAAGTCGTCATCTGTCACGGAAACGGACCGCAGGTCGGCATGATCCAGAACGCCATGGTGGAACTGACAAGGTCAGATCCGGAAAAGTATATCCCGTGTCCGCTGTCGGTCTGCGTGGCGATGAGCCAGGGCTATATCGGCTATGACCTGCAGAACGCCATGCGGGAGGAAATGTTGGACCGGGGTATCAGCAAAGGTGCGGCAACCGTGCTGACCCAGGTGGAAGTGGATCCGGAGGATCCGGCATTCCTGAACCCCACCAAGCCGATCGGCCCCTTCATGACGGAAGCGGAGGCCCGCGCACTGGAGAAGGACCGCGACTACCATGTAATGGAGGACGCCGGGCGAGGATGGCGCAGGGTGGTGGCCAGTCCCGAACCGAAGAGCATTATCGAGATCGATACCATCCGTTCCCTGGTGGAAACGGATCACATCGTCGTAGCCTGCGGCGGAGGCGGGATTCCTGTTTTCAGAACTGAAGGGCATCATCTCAAGGGCGCCGCGGCTGTGATCGATAAGGACTTCGCAGCGGCAGTGCTGGCAAAACAGCTGGACGCGGATCTGCTGATTATCCTGACGGCGGTGGAAAAGGTATCGATCCACTTCGGCAAGCCTGACCAGCAGGATCTGGACAGGCTGACGGCAGAAGAGGTGAGAAAGTATATCGCGGACGGGGAGTTCGCTCCCGGATCCATGCTGCCGAAGGTGGAGGCGGCACTGTCCTTTGCGGAATCGGCACCGGGACGGGAAACGCTGATTACGCTGCTGGAGAAGGCAAGGGACGGGATTAACGGGAAAACGGGAACAATCATTGTTTAAAAATAACAATGATTGTTCATAAAGACAAAGGATTTCGCGTCTGCGGACGCGACCAGGGCTTTCCGAGTGCCCTGGACCTTCGGACGCAATGAGGTTGTTGAAGATTTTCGATGGAGGGAATGAATGTCTGAGGTTTTTCGGTTTGTTGTAAACGGGATTGAACGGACAACAGAGGCGGATAAGCCGCTGCTGCGGTATCTGCGGGATGACCTGCACCTTTATTCCGTGAAGGACGGGTGCAGCGAAGGCGCCTGCGGTACATGCACGGTGATTGTGGACGGGAAGGCAACAAGGGCGTGCATCCTGACAACAAGAAGAGCGGCCGGGAAAACGATCCAGACGGTGGAAGGCCTGACGGATTTCGAGAAGGAAGCCTTCGTCTATGCTTTCGGGACCAGCGGATCGGTTCAGTGCGGCTTCTGCACGCCGGGTATGGTGATGGCCGGAAAGGCGCTGATCGACAAGAATCCGGATCCTTCGGAGGAGGAGATTCGGGCGGCTTTGAAGGGAAATCTCTGCCGGTGCACCGGTTACTGGAAGATTATCGACGGCGTCAAACTCGCGGCGTCTGTTCTCCGGGGAGAGACGAAGATCGATCCGGAGCGTGAAAAGGGAGACCGGTACGGCGTTGGACAGAAGGCGTTTCGCGTTGATATCCGCGAAAAGGTGCTTGGATACGGCAAATATCCGGATGATGTCGACATGGAAGGCATGCTGCACCTCTCCGCGGTGCGATCGCAATATGCCAGAGCCCGGGTGCTTTCCATCGATGCGACGGAAGCGTTGGCAATGGAAGGCGTGACCGGCGTGCTGACAGCGGAAGATGTGCCTCACAACAAAGTCGGGCATCTGCAGCAGGACTGGGATGTCATGATTGCCGTGGGGGATATCACACGGTGCGTAGGAGACGCAATCTGCCTGGTGGTCGCGGAGACGGAGGAAATCCTGGAGGAAGCCAAGAAGAAGATCCGGATCGAGTATGAGGTACTGACACCGGTCGCCTCCATTGCTGAAGCGATGGCTCCTGACGCACCGAAGGTGCACAGCGCCGGGAATCTGTGCCAGACGAGGCATGTAACCCGGGGCGACGCGGCAACGGCACTCCGGAACTCGGCCTATACGGTTACGAAGTCCTTCAGTACCCCGTTCACGGAGCACGCGTTCCTGGAACCGGAATGCGCAGTGGCCTTCCCCTACAAGGACGGCGTCAAGATCCTGAGTACGGACCAGGGTGTGTACGACACCCGGAAGGAAACGGCGATCATGTTCGGGTGGGAACCGGAGCGGGTTGTGGTGGAAAACCAGCTGGTCGGCGGCGGGTTCGGCGGCAAAGAGGACGTATCGGTCCAGCACCTCGCCGCGCTGGCGGCATGGATTTACAAACGGCCGGTCAAAGCCCGCATGAAACGGCAGGAATCGATCAATTTCCATCCGAAACGCCATGCGATGGAAGGTACTTTCACGCTCGGATGTGACGAGAACGGGATCTTTACGGCACTGGACTGTGATATCTATTTTGACACGGGCGCTTATGCCTCCCTGTGCGGACCGGTGCTGGAGCGAGCCTGCACGCATTCCGTTGGCCCGTACTGCTACCAGAATACGGATATCCGCGGATACGGATACTATACCAACAATCCGCCTGCCGGCGCTTTCCGGGGGTTCGGGGTCAGCCAGAGCGAGTTTGCCCTGGAGGCCATGATCAATCTGCTGGCGGAGAAGGTCGGGATTTCTCCCTGGGAAATCCGGTTCCGCAATGCCATTGAACCGGGCAAAGTTCTGCCGAACGGGCAGATTGCCGACTGTTCCACAGCGCTGAAGGAAACGCTGCTGGCAGTGAAAGACGTTTATGAAGCCAACCGTTCGCATGCCGGAATTGCCTGCGCGATGAAGAACTCGGGCGTGGGCGTCGGCCTGCCGGACAAGGGACGCGCGAAGCTGGTGATCGAGGACGGCGTGTGCGTGGTCTACTGTGCCGCATCGGATATCGGGCAGGGATGTCTGACGGTGTTCTGTCAGGATGTGGCGGAGGCGACCGGCCTGCCGCTCTCGAAGATCCGAAACGGCAGCGGCAGCACGGAAGCGGCGCCGGATTCCGGAACGACCTCCGGATCCCGCCAGACACTGCTGTCGGGCGAGGCAGTGCGGATGGCGGCGCTGCAGCTGAAAGAAGCGCTGGATGAAGCCGGCGGAGATCTTGCCGCGCTCAACGGGAAAGAATTCTTCTATGAATATTTTGAGCCGACCGATAAGCTGGGAGCGGACAAACCGAATCCCAAGAGCCATATTGCTTACGGATACGCAACGCATGTGGTGATCCTGGATGATAACGGCATGGTGAAAGAAATATATGCTGCGCATGATTCCGGAAAGGTGGTCAATCCGATCTCCATCCAGGGACAGATCGAAGGCGGCGTGCTGATGAGCATGGGATATGCGCTGACGGAGGATTTCCCGCTGGAGAACGGTGTGCCGAAAGCCAAGTTCGGGACGCTGGGCCTGCTGCGTGCGACACAGATTCCCGAGATCCACGCGATCTATGTGGAAAAGGACGAACTGCTGCCCGTGGCATACGGCGCGAAGGGTATCGGCGAGATTGCCGCGATTCCCACGGCACCGGCGGTCCAGGGAGCGTATTACGCGCTGGACGGGGTGTTCAGGACGAAGCTGCCGATGGAACATACTTATTACAGAAAATAAGGGGGCTTTCCTGTTTAACAAAGGTGCCACTGGCACCTTTGCCCCTTAACCCCTTCGGATAGATAGAGATTGTTGAGAGTGATTGATTATGAAAACATTGATTCGCGGAGGGACCATCGTAACGGAGCAGGGAACTTTTCCCGGGAGTGTGCTGATTGGGGACGGGAAGGTTCTGAGGGTGTTCGAGGTTCCGGATGGGCCTGTTGAAGCTGACGAGGTCATTGATGCGTCGGGGAAGTATGTGCTGCCGGGGGCAGTGGATATCCATACGCACATGGATCTGGACGTCGGGATCGCGCGCGTGATTGATGATTTCCACACCGGGACGGTGGCAGCGGCCTGCGGCGGGACGACGACGATCGTGGATCATATGGCCTTCGGACCGAAAGGATGCAGTCCGTGGCACCAGGTGAAGGAATATCACCGGCTTGCGGACGGCAACGCCGTGGTGGATTATGGCTTCCACGGGGTGCTGCAGCATGTGAATGAACAGGTGCTGGAGGACATGGCGCAAATCGCCAAAGAGGAAGGAATCACCAGCTTCAAGATCTATATGACCTATGATTTCGGGCTGGACGACCTGGACCTGATGAAGATCCTGCAGAGAGCCGCGAAGGAAGATATCCTGATTGCCTCCCACTGCGAGAATCACGGGATTGTGACTTACTGGCGGGAACGTTTTGCCCGCGAAGGAAAAACGCAGACAAAATGGCATCCGGTCAGCAGACCTGCCGAGGCTGAGGCGGAAGCGGTCAGCCGGCTGCTGTATCTGGCACAGGCGGCAGGAGAGGCGCCGGTGTATATCGTGCATCTGTCAAGCCTGAAAGGCCTGGAAGAGATGCGGAAGGCCAAGGCGGCAGGACAGAAGCATTTCGGAGCGGAGACATGCCCGCAGTATCTGCTGCTGGATGAAAAGCTTTACGACGACCCGCAGGAGGGGCTGAAGGCGGTCATGGCACCGCCGCTCCGGAAACAGGAGGACCGGGATGCGCTGTGGGAGGCGCTGGGCAATGACGAGCTGGATACGATCGCGACAGACCACTGCCCCTTTACCTTTGCAAAACAGAAACAGCAGGGAGCAGAAGACTTTATGAAGTGTCCCAGCGGCGCCCCCGGCGTGGAAGAACGGCTGATTCTGCTATATTCGGAAGGCGTCATCAAGGGCAGAATTACCCTGCCGCAGCTGGTGAAATATGCCTGCGCGAACCCTGCCAGGGTAGCCGGGCTTTATCCGCGCAAAGGGGTCATTGAAGCCGGCGCAGACGCGGACGTGGTGATCCTTGATCCGGAAAAGGAATGGACAATGACCACCGGAAGGATGCACGGGAATGCGGACTATACCTGCTATGAAGGGATGAAGATCAAGGGTGCGGTGGATCGGGTGCTGCTGCGGGGGAAGACCATCGTGAAAGAGGGGGAATTCTGCGGCGCGCGCGGCGACGGGCAGTATCTGAAGCGGGGGAAGAGTGTGCTTGTATGATCGGTTGCATCATTATGGCGTCCGGGTTGTCTGTGCGGTATGGGAAAAACAAGCTGCTGGAGAAACTGGGCGACAGGGAAGTGATCCTTCATACGGCAGGGAATCTGATTGCAGCGGGATTTGCTCTGCTGACGGTTACCCGGAGCGTGGAAGTTAAAGCCCTGATGGAAAAGGAAGGATTAGCCTGCGCTCTTCATGACGGGCCGAAAAGGAGCGATACGATGCATGTCGGCCTTCAGAATCTGGATCCGGATCTGTCAGGTTATTTATTCATGCCCGGGGATCAGCCGCTTGTCAGGCCGGATTCCCTTAGAAGAATGACGGCTGTTTTTTCGGATCATCCGGAACGGGCAATTCGACTTGGATATAACGATACGCCGGGAAGTCCCGTACTGTTCCCGGCTTTTTGCAGGCAGAAGCTGCTGGCCTATGAGGGAGAGCGCGGCGGCGTCGAAGTGCTGAAAAAGGAACATATTCCCTTTGAGATCGTCCAGGCGGCATATGAATGGGAACTGTGGGATGTGGATACACCGGAAATGATGGAACAGGTCCGTAAAATATATAAAAGCAGGCTGAAAAGGTAAAGAACTGGAGGATACCCCTGAAATTCGATTTGTCTTCTTGACAATGAACCCCGGTCATCATGTATAATGACCAGGGTTATTTTTTATAAAACATAACGAAAAACAGAATCAACGGCAACAAGGAGAAACATGCGGGAATGATACAGGAACAGATGCAGCCTGTAACGGTCAGGGTTAAACTGACATTGTGCGGAAAGGAAAAGTTTTTCGGCCCGGGGGTATGCGAATTACTGGAAAGGATCAGGGAGACCGGATCAATCCAGGCGGCTGCGGCCAGCATGGAAATGTCCTATTCAAAAGCCTGGAAGATCCTGAAACGGGCTGAACAGGAAATGGGGACTGAACTGATTACACGTGTCAGCGGCGGCAAGAACGGCGGAAGCTCAACATTGACCAAAGCAGGCGAAGAGACGGTCCGGGTTTTCCGGGAAATCGAGACAAAGGTAACGGAGCATGCAGGGGAATTGCTGAAAGCAAGTAAGTGGGGAGACAAATGAGCTGCGTTGAAGGAGGACAAAGATGGAATCGGAAGCAAGACTGACCAGACTGGCATCCTGCGCGGGGTGCGGGGCCAAGGTGGGCGCAGGGACGCTGTCCCAGCTGCTGCAGGATTTCAAGACACGGACAGACCCGCGGCTGATCGTCGGCTTTGACAAAAGCGATGACGCCAGCGTGTATATAGTCAACGACGAAACGGCACTGATCCAGACGGTGGACTTTTTTCCGCCGATTGTGGACGATCCCTATCTGTTTGGCCAGATTGCCGCAACCAACGCCATTTCGGATATCTACGCCATGGGCGGGGAACCGAAGCTGGCGCTGAACGTGCTTTGCGTGACGGAAACAATGGAAGAAGCATGGATCCGGGAGATCCTTCACGGAGGCTATGACAAGGCCTACGAAGCCGGGGTGATTATATCCGGAGGCCATACGATTCACGGGAGCGAACCGCTGTACGGGCTGGCAGTCACCGGGTTCGCAAAGCCGGAGGAGATCCGGAAAAACGACGCGGCAAAGCCCGGAGATATGCTGATCCTGACAAAGAAACTGGGTGTCGGGATTCTGACTACGGCGGCAAAGGCCGGGATAATGACGGATCCGGCGGTGATGGACAGGTTGTACCGGCAGATGACGCAGCTGAACAAGAACGCGTGCGAAGTGATGCAGCATTACCGGGTGCACAGCTGCACGGACGTAACGGGCTTCGGCCTGATGGGACACAGCTGCGAAATGGCCCAGGGAAGCGGATGCACGCTGCACCTTCAGGTCGAAAAGGTTCCGTTCCATCCGGAAGCGCTGGAGATGGCGGATATGGGGCTGGTTCCCGCAGGTGCCTACCGGAACCGGGATTTTGCCGAGAAGGCGGCGGAAGTGCAGGGCGAAGTATCCCGGGCGATGCAGGATATCCTGTACGATCCACAGACCAGCGGCGGACTGCTGATTGCCGTGGATGAGCGGGACGGGGAGGCGTTACTGCGGGAACTGAAGTCTGCGATTCCGGACGCCGCGATGATCGGATACGCGGCGGAAAGAGAAGATCAGGCAATCGTTGTTGAAGGATGAGGCATATGATTATTGTTCGCGGGGCGGGAGACATCAGCACGGGAACGATTCACCGGCTTTTCCAGGCGGGATTTCCGGTGCTGGCACTGGAGACGGATCACCCCTCCGCCATTAGGAGAAAGGTGGCATTCTCCGAGGCCGTCTATGACGGGACGGCAACGGTGGAAGGTGTTACGGCGGTCCGGATCGAGGATGCCGGGCAGGCGGAAGAGATGCTTACACAGGGAAAGCTGCCGCTGCTGGTGGACCCGGCGGGCGAGAGCATCCGGAAGCTGAAACCGGACGTTGCAGTGGATGCTGTTCTGGCAAAGAAAAACCTCGGTACCACAATGCAGATGGCACCGCTGACCATCGCCCTGGGTCCGGGGTTTGAGGCCGGCCGTGATGTTCATTTTGTGATCGAAACCATGCGCGGACACGATCTGGGCCGAATCATTTCCTCAGGATGTGCTGCTGCGAATACCGGTGTTCCCGGCATCATCGGAGGATACGGCGCGGAACGGGTGATCCATTCGCCGGCGGCCGGGGTGTTCCGGCAGCAAAAGGAGATCGCGGACGAAGTGCAGGCAGGAGAGACGATCGGAATGGTAGAAACACCGGCAGGAGAGGTGCCGGTGGTTACGGTGATCGCCGGGATCCTGCGCGGGATTATCCGGGACGGGTATCCGGTTTCCAAAGGGTTTAAGCTGGCTGACGTGGACCCGCGGCTGGAGGAGAAGAAGAACTGCTTCACGATTTCCGACAAGGCGAGATGTATCGCGGGAAGCGTGCTGGAACTGGTGAACCGGTTTTGCAGATGCAAATGAATGGGGATTCCTCCAGGCCGGGATGACAGATAGGAGCGGCACGTCAGGGGATTAAAGAACAGGGAAAGGCATCCTTGCTGATCAGGTCACAGAGACGGCGGGCGGATTCAAGGCTCGGCAGGGTGTCGATCTGGTTGACCAGATAACAGTCCGCCAGGTTTTCCCGGTTCAGGACTGCGGCAATATCTTCCTCGCGGACCGGCGTGTCGGGAGTGATGCCTGCCAGCTCAGCGAACAGATCCGGGCAATGACAGGCTTCCGGGACCGTCTTTCCGATGCCGGAGGCGCCAACCAGACAGACGGTCAGATCGGAACAGGCCGGAATGACCGGTTCCCACGGGCGGTGGGCCTTGAGCGGGCGGCCGGCTGAGCCGTCTGCTTCCACAAGGATATGATCCGCTTCAGACAGCAGAGATTGAAAGGGGATTGACGCTGAAGGATCGGCCAGTTTTCCGGAAGGTTCGGACTTGCCCAGACAGACAATCCTGCTGCCGGCCAGGGCGGAACGGAGCCTGCACAAGAGCGGTTCCCGGCCTGCGTCAGCGGCGTCTACGAGCGGGATCTCCGGAAAGGGCCGGATGTGCGTTGAGGTGGTCAGGATGACGGTTCCGGGGAGACGGTCGGCCAGGCAGCGCAGGAAGGTGGTTTTTCCACCGCTGCCGATGACGGAAATAAAACTGCCGGTCGGGCAGAACTCTTCAAGGGGTCGATACATAGCGGAGACCTCCGGAAAGACAGTTCCGCGCCTGCAGGCGCGGCCAGGGTTCTGGACCTTCGGATTATAGCATGCAGAGAGGAGATCAGTCCATGGCGGGTTTCTTTGAAACAATCCGGCAAAAGAAAGGGAGCGGACAGCTTCTGGCAGCCTGGATCATTGACGGGAACAACGCGGGAGCCAGAATGCTTCTTAGTCAGGAAGAATTGCTTTTCCGGGATGAAGATTTTCCGGAAGAACTTGCGGAGAAGATCCGGAAATCCGGCGGGGATCGAAAGGGTGTTTTAAAGAAAGCAGGTTCCCGTGTATTTATGGATCATCTGTCAGACGGCAGAAGACTTGTGATCTGCGGCGCCGGCCATGTATCCCTGTGTGTGATCCGCCTTGGCGTGATGCTCGGCTATGAGGTGACGGTGATCGAGGATCGGGAGGAGTTTGCAGAAAAGGCCCGGGCAGCAGGCGCACATCAGGTGATCTGTAAACCCTTCGGAGAGGCTCTGGACGGCATCACGGGAGATCCGGTGACGGCCTTTGTAATCATGACCCGGGAGCATATCCACGATGTGGAGTGCCTGCGAAGGATCCTGACAAAAACCTATGCTTATGCCGGGATGATGGGAAGCCGGAGCAGAACTCAGAACGTCCGGCAGCAGCTGCTGGATGAGGGATACGACGTTCGGAAAGTCGATGACGTACAGATGCCTATCGGGCTTCCCATCGGGTCCAGAACACCGGAGGAAATCGCTGTTTCCGTGATGGCGCAGGTTATCCAGGTGATGAATGCTGCCGACCCTGGGGAAGATTTTCCGAAGGGAATGCCGGAGGAACTGGCAGCGATTGAAAAGGCAGAAAACGGTCGCGGTGTGCTTGCCATGATTGTGGAGAAAAGCGGCGAGGCACCCAGAAGGCCCGGAACAAAAATGCTGGTCAGAAAGGACGGCAGTTTTCTGGGAACAGTCGGCGGGGGATATGCCGAGGCGGTGATCCTGGAGACGGCGAGGAAGATGGTCAGGGAAGGAACACCGCAGAATACGCTGATCAAGGTCAGCATGAAAAAAGGAGCAGTGCATTGCGGGGGAGAGATAGAGGTGTTTCTTTGGGGAATATCGAAGGGGTTTACGATCGCCACCTGAAACCCCTTCGGATATAAAATTTTATAAAAGGAGAACAAGTCGATGAAAAAGATTATGATGATGGTACTGGCGCTGGTTCTGGCTGTGAGCGTCTGTGCAGGCGCAGCGGCGGAGACACTGAAAACGGAACTGACGGTATTTGCGGCGGCTTCGCTGACAGAATCGCTGACGGAGATCAAGGCAAAGTATGAGGAAGCGAACCCGGACGTTACGCTGGTATTCAACTTCGATTCTTCCGGAACGCTGAAGACGCAGATTCAGGAAGGAGCAGTGTGTGACGTATTTATTTCAGCGGGACAGAAACAGATGAACCAGCTGGACATCACAAAGGATGAAGAAAAGAATCCGGAACGGCTGGACTTCGTGAAGGACGGGAGCCGGATTGACCTGCTGGAAAACAAGGTGGCGCTGGTGACGCCGGCGGATAATCCGAAAGGAATCAAAACCTTTGACCAGCTGGCAGAACTGCTGAAGGACGGCGAACTGCTGATGGCCATGGGCAATTCCGATGTGCCGGTGGGACAGTATACGCAGAAGATTCTGGCCTATTACGGATTGAATGAAGAGGACCTGGCAAAGGCCGGAAAGATCACCTACGGCTCCAACGTGAAGGAAGTGACCACGCAGGTTGTAGAAGGCAGCGTGGACTGCGGCATCGTGTACGCGACGGATGCTTTCAGCGCGGGGCTGGATGTGATTGATACTGCGACGGCAGAAATGTGCGGGCAGGTGATTTATCCCGCGGCTGTGATGAAGAACAGCGCGGCTCCGGATGCGGCGCAGGCATTCCTGAATTATCTCCGGGGTGATGAGGCGATGAAAGTCTTTGAAGGGATCGGTTTCTCACCGGTTCCATAAATCCGGGAAGACTTCGAAAACAACATGCGGCTGTCCCCGGGACAGCCGTGCCCACTGAGGTTATCGGAAAATGGTAACAGATTTATACCCATTGTATAATTCCCTGCGGATTGCCGCCATCAGCTGTGTGATCGTGTTCTTTACAGGAATATTCGCAGCGTATTACGCGGCAAGACTTCCCCGGGTTCTCAAGGGAATCCTGGACGTAATCCTGACACTGCCGATGGTTCTGCCGCCTACCGTATGCGGCTATTTTCTGCTGCTCATTTTCGGCGCCCGGCGGCCGGTGGGCATGTTTCTGGCAGATCTGGGACTCAAGCTGGTCATGAACTGGCCCGGCGGCGTAGCAGCCGCCGTGGTGGTGGCTTTCCCGCTGATGTACAGGACGGCACGGGGAGCCTTTGAAAGCTTTGATGAAAACCTGGCCTGGTCCGGGCAGACCCTGGGCCTGTCCAACACCTGGATCTTCTGGCATGTGCGGATGCGCTCCTGCCGGCAGGGAATCCTGGCGGGAACGGTGCTCGCCTTTGCCAGGGCGCTGGGCGAATACGGAGCGACCAGCATGCTGATCGGCTACACGCCGGGCAGAACGGCAACAGTATCCACGACAGTTTACCAGCTCTGGCGGACCAATGATGAACAAGGCGCCTTCTTCTGGGTGATGGTCAACCTGGCGATCTCGGCAGTGGTACTGCTGGCTGTGAACCTGCTGGAGAGGAGGCGTAAAAATGGCGCTTGAAGTCAATGTTGAGAAACAAGCCGGTTCATTTCATCTGCACGCCTCTTTTACCTGTGAAAAGGAATTTCTGGGCCTTCTGGGCGCTTCCGGCAGCGGCAAGAGCATGACGCTGAAATGCATTGCCGGGATTGAAAAGCCGGACTGCGGCCGGATCGTGTTGGACGGCCGGGTGCTTTTCGATTCGGAGCAAAAGATCAATCTGCCACCGCGGCAGCGGCGTGTGGGATATCTGTTCCAGAACTATGCACTGTTTCCGGACATGACCGCACGGCAGAATATCCTCTGTGGTCTGCATGCTGAAAAAGACAGGCAAAAAAGAGAAAAACGGGCAGACGAGATAATGGAACTGCTGCAGATCCGGGATGTTGCCACTCTGAAACCATGGCAGCTTTCCGGCGGCCAGGCGCAGCGGACGGCTCTGGGGCGGATTCTGGTCAATGAACCGGAACTGCTGATGCTGGACGAGCCTTTTGCCGCGCTGGATACACACCTGCGGCTGAAACTGCAGATGGAATTGAAAGACCTTCTGTCCGGATATGACCGGGGGATCATTATGGTCACCCATGACAGGGATGAAGCCTTCCGGATGTGCGACCGGATCGGCGTGATCGACCAGGGGCAGATGCTGGCTGTGAAAGAAACCAGGGAACTGTTCGCGGATCCGGGAAGCCGGGCAGTGGCTTCGATCACGGGCTGCAAAAACATCGCCTATGCCCGGAAAACGGGCAAGCATGAAGTGTTTGTGCCCGAATGGAATGTTTACCTGAAGACGGAGAAAACGGTTCGGGACGAGCTGAAAGCCGTGGGGATCCGGGCGCACAGCTTTCATCCCGAAGAACAGGAAAACCGTTTTTCCGTCACGATTGTGCGGGAAATGGAAGAACCGTTTGAATGGGTCAGCGAATTTGTTTATGAGGGTCAGGCTCCCGCCAGTCCGGCGGTATGGTGGAGATATTCGAAAGCGTTCAGGCTGTCCGAGCAGCCCGGCGCACTCGGGGTTTCGACGGATGAAGTGCTGCTATTGTATTAAGGGGGCTTTCCGAGTGCCCTGGGCTGTTGCCCGTTCTCTGCTGAAAACTGTCCACTGGACAGTTTTCCGGGCGCGACGAACCCCCCTTAAACCCCTTCGGGATTGCATTAGGGTTAAAAATGCGATATAATCATCTCAATTCCTGGGCAGCCGAGGACTGCCTAAAAAAAGAAAACGAGGGGGAAATCCATGATGAAAAAGCTGATCGCGTTAATCTGCGCAATGGCACTGGTGATGGGCCTGTTTGCCGCTCCGGCAATGGCTGAGGGAAAACCGCTCAAGATCCTGATCGTGACTTCCAGCGGTGTTGATGACGGAAACTTCAATCAGGACTGCTACAACGGCATTCAGGCTTTTCTGGCCGACCATGCGGACTGCAGTGTGAAGGATGTCAAGGAGCCTGATCTGGCTGAACTGATCCCCACGGTGGAACGGCTTGCCGGGGACTACGACGTGTTTGTGCTTCCGGGCTTCAATTTCGGCGGAATCGGTGATATCGTGCTGGCAAATCCCGATAAATACTTCCTGGTTGTTGATTCCACTATCCAGGACAGCGAAGGAAACCCCGTCACTGCAGACAACGTATACACCATGACCTACAAAGAGCAGGAAGGCGGATTCATGGTTGGACTGGCGGCTGCTCTGACCTCGAAGAGCAACAAGGTGGCTGAGATCAACGGCATGCCCTTCCCATCCAACACCAACTACCAGTTCGGCTTCATGGGCGGCGTGAAGTATGCCAACGAAAAGTTCGGTACTGCTGTGGAATGTGTGGAGATTCCGTCCTTCTCCGGCGGAGACGGCGTAGGCGGGAACTATGTCGGCAATTTCGCAGACCCGGCAACGGGCAAGGTGGTTGCCGAAACCCTGATCGGCGAAGGGTGCGATGTGATCTTTGCCGCGGCCGGTGAGTCCGGAAACGGCGCCCTGACCGCTGTCAAGGAAGCTGAGGGCGTATGGTTCATCGGCTGCGACGTGGACCAGTATGACGACGGTGCAAAGGGAGACGGAAACGTCATCCTGACTTCCGCCCTGAAGGTGATGCACCTGGACGTGCAGCGCGAGCTGGAAAACATTTACAACGGTACCTTCACCGGAAAGGATGCTCTGCTGGGCGCAGATTCCGATTCCACGGGCTATGTTTCTGCAGAAAGCAGGCAGCAACTGAGCGAAGACGCACTGGCCAAGCTGGCTGAGTCCTATGAGCTGATGAAGAAGGGCGAGATTGTTCCTCCGACCACTGCGGACGGGGTGAATGACTTCCCGGGGCTTAAATAAGAGTTTGAGCTTTCGCGCTCTCTCCTCCAGGAGGAGGGAGCGTTTTAAAGTTGTGGGGGCTTTCCGATCTTCCTGGGCTGCCGCCCGTTCTCCGCTGAAAACTGTCCACTGGACAGTTTTCCGGGCGCTACGAACCCCCACACCCCTTCGGCCTCAAGGTAAAAGAGGGAACGTTTTTCCTGTCAATTATGATCAGGCGGTGAAGGCATGAGCGAATACATTGTTGAAATGCGGCATATTACCAAAAGATTTCCGGGGATTATCGCGAACAATGATGTTTCCATCGGGATTCGGAAAGGAGAGGTATATGCACTGCTGGGTGAAAACGGCGCCGGGAAATCCACGCTGATGAGCATGCTGTTCGGGATGTATGAGCCGGACGAAGGAGAGATCCTGATCGACGGGAAGACGGTGACTTTTCATTCTTCCACGGACGCGGCGGCCTGCAGCATCGGGATGGTTCACCAGCATTTCAAGCTTGTGGAACCTTTTACGATTGCGGAAAACATTGTGCTGGGCGTCGAACCGGTGGAAAAACGATTGGGCGTTCTTCCGTGGGTCAACATCCGGAAAGCCAATGAACAGATCAGCGAACTGTCCAAGGCATACGGCCTGGAGGTCAACCCGACGGACCGGATTGAAGATGTGCCGGTTTCCGTACGCCAGCGGGTGGAAATCCTGAAGATGCTTTACCGCGGCGCAGAGATCATGATCTTTGACGAGCCGACTGCCGTGCTGACACCGCAGGAGATTGATTTTCTGCTGCAGATTATCGACAATCTCCGGAAGGACGGGAAAACGATTATCCTGATTACCCACAAGATCGCAGAGATCAAACGGATCGCCGACCGATGCGCAATCCTGCGCCAGGGGCGACTGATTGACGTGCGGGATGTTGCGGAATCATCGGTGCAGGATCTGGCGGACCTGATGGTCGGCAGGCAGGTCCGGTTTACACAGGATAAGGCGGCGCCGAACTTCCGGGATCCGGTGCTGGAAGTGCAGAACCTGACGGTCAGGGATGAACACAAGTTTGAGGTTGTGAAAGATGTTTCCTTTACGGTGCACGGCGGCGAGATCTTCGCGATTGCCGGCGTTTCCGGCAACGGACAGGAGGAGATCGCGGACGCGATTGCCGGGCTGGTGAAGGCAGCATCCGGGAAGATCATCCTGAACGGAAAGGATATCACCGGGGAACCGGTACGGGAACGCTGCCTGACCGGACTGTCCTATATTCCCGAAGACCGGAACGCTACAGGAACCATTCCCGATATGACGCTGCAGGAGAATCTGGCACTGCGGGAATACTACAAAGAGCCTTTTTCGAAAAAGGGGATTCTTCAACACGATGCTTTCCGCAGGTATGCGGATCAGCTGATTGAAACGTACGATATCCGCTGCGCACAGGGACCGGACACCGTGCTGAGATCCATGTCCGGCGGAAACCAGCAGAAGGCAATTGTCGGCCGGGAAATCGAGGAGCAGACGAGCCTGATTATTTTTGTGCAGCCTACGCGGGGGCTGGACATCGGGGCGATCGAGAACATTCACCGGCAGATCCTCCAGGAAAGGGACAGAGGTGCGGCGATCCTGCTGATCTCCCTGGAACTGGAAGAGGTGATGATGCTGGCGGACACGATTGGCGTTCTGTACCGGGGCGAAATGCTGCGGATTGATTCGGCAGAGAATATGACCATGCAGGAAGTCGGCCGCTACATGATGGGGGTGAGGGAAGCATGAAAAAGAAAAACATTTTTCTTGCCCGCCGCCTGACCGGACGCTATGCCTCCCTGTGGGTATCCGTGATTGCAATCCTGCTGACGATTGTGACAGCAAGTATCCTGCTGCTGATCATGGGGAAGAATCCGCTGACGGCCTTCGCGAGTTTTCTGCAGGGATGCGGTTTTCTTGCCAAGGAAAACTACGGCGGCGGCAGCGGCCAGCTGACAGACATGCTGGACTTCCTGAATTATCTGACACCGCTGATCCTGGCATCCCTGGCTTTTATTACGGCGTTCAAGGCAGGCCTGTTCAACATCGGCATCTCCGGGCAGATGCTGCTGGCCGGTTTCACGGCCACGGTGCTGGTTGGATACAATAAGGCGCTTTCGCCGTTCATCGCGAAACCGCTGGTGCTTCTGATCGGCCTTATTGTCGGCGGACTGACAGGTGTGCTGGTCGGATATCTGAAATACCGGTTCAATATTCATGAAGTCGTGTCAACAATCATGATCAACTACATCATCAGCTATCTGACAGGTTTCTTTATCAACAACTACCATGTGGACATGATGACCCGGAACAGCAAGGTCTGCACACCGGAGGCAAGACTGACACTGACCAACGTCATGATCGGCGACATGAAGTGCAAGATTCCGTTGGGGCTGATTATCGCGATCCTGATCGCTTTGCTGGTATCCTTCCTGTTCCGGAAGACCGTGCTGGGTTTTGAAATCAAGGCAGTGGGACAGAACCGGCGCTGCTCGGAATATTCGGGTATCCGCGTCAGCCGGACAATCCTGATCTCCATGGGCCTTTCCGGCGCGATTGCCGGGCTGGCAGGCGTGGCGTACTATCTCGGATATACCAACACCATCATTCCGAAGTCGCTGCCGAGCATGGGATATGATTCGATCTCGGTGGCACTGCTGGGAAGCGGCTCGCCGATCGGCTCCATCTTTGCGGCGGCAGTTGTATCTGTGTTCCAGCAGGGATCGAATTATATGAGCTCCAGCCTGGGCGTGGCGAAGGAAATTGCCTCCCTGATTACAGGGATCCTGCTGCTGTTCGCCTCCTGCGGAAATTATATGAAGTACCTGGCCGGACGAACCATGCAGCAGACATCGGAAATTGCTTCACAGGGATCATCCCGGACAGCACCGGCGAGCCCGGAGAGTAAGGAGGCGAAAACCAAATGAATAAAGTCTTTACGGACGGCCTTTCCTTTGCGCTTCCTCTTCTGATTATGGCGGTCGGCGCGCTGTATTCCGAAAAGAGCGGCGTGACCAATCTGGCAATCGAAGGCTTTCAGGGAGTCGGCGCGTTTTTCGGCGCGCTGGCCGCGACACTGCTTGCGCCGCTGATGGGCAACGGAAACCAGATGATCATTTACATCGCCATCCTCTGCGCAGCTGTCGGGGGAGCCCTGTTCTCCTGCATTCACGGGCTGCTCTGCATCCGTTTCAGGGCCAACCAGGTGATCAGCGGCGTGGTGATCAATATCCTGTCAGTGGCACTGACAGCTTTCTTTACCAGCGCCGCGAACACCGCGATCAACGGAACCGCGTCCAACAAATTTGTGCTGGACGTTTCGGCCAGGTTTTCGATTCCGCTGCTGTCTCAGATTCCCTGGATCGGCGGGCTGTTTACGAACATGTATCCTTTTGAAATCATCATTATCGTGCTGGTGATCATATTATGGTATCTGCTGAACCGGACCCGGTTCGGAATGCGGCTGCGGGCCTGCGGCGAGAATCCCCAGGCGGTGGACGCGGCCGGGGCTAATGTCATCCGGATCCGCTGGGCTGCCGTGATGATTTCCGGCGCGCTGTCCGGGATCGGCGGTATCTGCTTTGCCTACTCCCTGATCGGGAACTTCTCTCCCAGCATCTATCAGGGATTCGGCTATCTTGCCATTGCGGCCATGATCTTCGGCAACTGGAGCATCGGACCGACCACGCTGGCATGCCTGGTGTTCGGACTGGCGAAGTCCGGCGGGTTGCAGCTGTGTATCGCGGCCGGGCTGCCAAGCAATTATACCGACCTTTTCCTGATGCTGCCCTATGTGCTGACCTTGCTGCTGCTGGTGTTCTTCTCCAAGAAAAATCACCCGCCGAAGGCAGCGGGTGAACCATGGGATAAGAGTAAAAGATAAGGGGCTTTCCGATCTTCCTGGGCTGCCGCCCGTTCTCCGGGCGCTACGAACCCCTTAAACCCCTTCGGTGCGGGTGAAAGCGGAATAAGAGCAAACGGTGATGGGGGGACTTTAACTGTTTTCGGCTTTCCAGATGATTTGATATCCGTTTGACTGTTCAATGGCGAGCTGCTCCATCTCCTCTGTGCGGGGAAGAGATTCCGGGTCTTCCGTTTCGATCCGCACACAGGTTCCGCAGCTGCTGGAGAGTATACGGGGAACCGGCATCATCTTTGCGGTGATGCCGGTTTCGTCGCATTGCTTTTTGCAGCGCATCGCGCCGAAATGGGAAAAGAAGGTAGCGATGCAGATCATTTCTGAATGGTGAGGGTGAATTCCCCGTCCGCTTCGGTCACGGAGACTTTATAGCCCTGGTGTTCCGCATAGCGGGTTACGTTTTCTTTGGACACACGGTTATCCACGGTGATCTCGTAAGCGTTTTCACCGCTTTTCATGGCCTGGCTGATCAGGATGACGGGTTCCGGGCAGGATAAGCCGCGGGCATCTACTTTGGTCATGTGTTCATTGCCTCCTTAAGTCAATGTACAATGGGGGATCTTTACCAGGGGGCTTTCCGATCGCCCCCTGGACCCCTTCGGGTAATCTGTTTTTTGAGAGGGGTTTTCCGAGTGCCCTGGGCTGCCGCCTCCAACAAAGGCTCCACTGGAGCTTTCGCTACTGAAAACGAGCACACTGGCTCGTTTTCCTGGCGCGTCGACCCCCCCAAACCCCTTCGGGTTTTATTTTGTTGCTTGCTTGTTTCTCGCGATGTTGAATTCGCCGATGATGATGACTACGACGATTCCGATGATGACGGCGATTTTGCCGTTGCCGGTCGGGCCGTCGGCGCTGGAGGCGAGCCCGAAGTTATGGGCAAAAGCAGCACCGAGCAGGAGACCGACAACCGTCAGGGCGCTGTCCGTATTCCCTTCACCGGCGAGGACAAGCTGGCGGAGCGGGCAGCCGCCGAGGAGCACACAGGCGAAACCGACCAGCAGCATGCCCAGCGCATTCCACAGTCCGTCCATATGAGCGACCGGCTGCCCCTCAAAGGCGAGGGTAAAATAGGTGCCGGAAGTTGCGGCTGAGAGGATCAGGTTCATGATCAGCGCCGAGATGAGAATGGCCACAAAACCAAGGAGAAGTTTAAACTCTTTGAAGAGAATCGCATCACGGATGCCGCCGACCATGCACAGACGGGTGTGCTGGGCCAGACCGCCAACGATGAGACCGGCCAGCAGGCTGACCCAGATCGCCGCATGCATCAGGCCGGGACCCTTGGCGTCTTCGATCAGTTCGGAGAAGTTCAGCAGGGAAGGAATCGCGATCAGGATGATCAGCAGAGCCACGGCGATCACCGGGAGGGCGGAACCTTCAGACACGGGAAGCCTGTAGGTGCGCTTCAGCGAATATCCTCTTTTGAGATAAAGGATCCCGCAGCCGATGCCGGCTGCAAAACCGACCAGGCCGAGGATCGCGTTGAGATCGCCGCCCGCAATACGCAGAATCATCCGGAAGGGGCAGCCGAGGAACATCAGGCAGCCGACCATGGCGAAGAAACCCAGCACAAGGCGGGTCATCGGAGAACTGCCGCCACGCGGAGAAAACTCCTTCTTCCCAAAGGAAAGCAGGAAACTACCCAGAATGATCCCGATAATCTCGGGACGCAGATACATGACGCCTTTGGCTCCGTGGAGCTTTAAAGCGCCGGCTGTATCCCGGATAAAGCAGGCGATGCAGAACCCCATGTTCTTCGGGTTGCCCAGCAGCACCAGCACGGTCGAGATCACACCGATGATCAGACCGGCAATGATGATTGTAAGTTTTTCGTTGCTTTTTGTCACGATACACACTCCCGGTATCATGCGCGGGACGCGCATGTTTTTTAATGCATACAGGATAACATTTATGTCATTGTGAGTCCAATATCATTTATCAGGATTGAAATTTGATTTATTATGATATATAATAAATCTGGAGGTGACTATACCGTGCAAAGGGTTTATCTGGATCAGGCGGCAACAAGCTTCCCGAAGGCTCCGGGAACGGCGGACGCGGTTTACCGGTATATGACGGGCTGCGGCTGCAATGTGAGCCGGGGAAGCTATGCGGGCGCCTATTCAGCAGAAGAACTTGTCTATGACACGCGCATGCAGCTGTGCCGGCTTTTCGGTGCAGAAAAAGCGGCTGTGGATCCGAAGAATGTCATCTTCACGAAAAACGTTACGGAGAGCCTCAATATCCTGATCAAAGGGTTGCTCCGTCCCGGCGATCATGTCCTTGTTTCCTCGATGGAGCACAATGCGGTGATGCGGCCCCTGGTTCAGCTTGAAAAGCAGGGGATCCGCTTCACCCGTGTTCCCTGCGCAGAGGACGGATCAATGGATCCGGCGGATGCGGAATCACGAATCGAAAAGGTGACCAAAGCCGTTATCATGCTGCATGCCAGCAACGTATGCGGGACTGTGCTCCCGGCGGCGGAAATCGGAAATGTATGCCGGGCTCACGGAATCAGGTTTATCCTGGATACCGCCCAGACGGCGGGAGTTCTGCCGATCGATATGGAGAAGATCGGCGCGGACGCGATTGCCTTTACCGGACATAAAGGCCTGCTCGGCCCCCAGGGCACGGGCGGTTTCCTGATCCGGGAGGATCTGGCGGCGGAACTGGAACCGCTGATCACCGGCGGGACCGGCAGCATCAGCCACACAGAAGAAGTGCCGGACTTCCTGCCGGACCGGTTTGAGGCAGGGACACTGAACCTGCCCGGGATTGCCGGGCTCAATGCCTCGCTGAACTGGCTGCTTTCGCAGACTGAAGGCAGTATCCTTGCACATGAACTGATGCTTACGGAACGGTTCCTGCGCGGAATGGAAGAGGCGGAAGAGGCAGGGCTGCTGCGGATTGTCGGGAAACACGGAACAGAAGGACGGACCGGTGTGGTTTCCATCGTTCCGACGCAGACGGATCCGGCCGAGCTGGCTTACAAGCTGGATGAAGAGTACGGCATCGCGACGCGGGTGGGGCTGCACTGCGCGCCTTCAGCGCACAGGACGCTGGGGACCTGGCCGGGCGGGACAGTACGGTTTTCTTTCGGTGTTTTCAATACCGAAAGGGAAATTGATGAGGCGGTTGAAGCGATAAAAAGAATGCTTGTTTGATTGAAGGAACAGAGGTAAAGAATGGAACTGAAACACTTATTGTCTTACGCGACGGTAGTGCGGCTCGGCAGTTTCAGCAGGGCGGCCGAAGAACTCTATATCGCCCAGCCGACGATCAGCCTGCATGTGCGCCAGTTGGAGGAGGAGCTGCAGACCAAACTTCTGATCCGGACGACCAAGAGCCTGGAACTCACGGAAAAGGGACGGGAAGTATACGAATGCGCTGTCAGTATTCTCCAGCTCAGGGACCGGATCACGGAAAAATGCTCGGACGGGGGGAGACAGATCATCCGTCTCGGCGCTTCCACGATTCCTTCCGCCTATCTTCTGCCGGAGATCCTGCCCGCATACGTGAAACAGCATCCCGCCACCTATTTTACCATTGACCAGGGGGACAGCCGGTCTGTGACGGAGAAGCTGGCAGAAGGGGTTATCGATATCGGCCTGATCGGCATGAAACCGGCTTCTACAGACATTGCTGCTGAACCGTTTTGTGAAGATTCAGTTGTCATTATCACGCCGGTCCGGGAACCCTTCCTGACGATGAAGGAGAGCCATTCCGCAACGCTTCAGAGACTTTTTGAGGAACCGGTTATTCTGCGGGAAGAGGGAAGCGGAAGCCTGAAGGCAGCTGATACATTCCTTGCCAATGCCGGATACGACGGGGACGAACTTCGCGTTGCGGCCAGGACCAACGATCCGGAAGCTATCAAAAATCTGGTGGCCGGAGGAATGGGAATCTCGATGATTTCCTCCAAGGCGGCGGAGGATTACAGCCGGGAAAACAGGGTGCTTGTATTCGATTTTCCGGAGATTTCCGGCAACAGGCAGTTTTATATTGCCACCAGGAAGCACGTTGGGCTGCCGGCAAGCGCAGAACGTTTTCTGCGCTTTGTCAAAGAGTTTTATTAGGGGGCTTTCCGAGTGCCCGGGGCTGCCGCCCGTTCTTTGCTGAAAACTGTCCACCGGACAGTTTTCCGGGCGCGACGAACCCCCCTTAACCCCTTCGGTTATCAGGGGGGCGATCGTCCCCTAAACCCCTTCGGCTTGTCATACGAGCAGAGAAAGGTGTTATAGGTTTTTCGGGAAGCTTTTGTAACACTTTTGGCATATAATCTTCATTGTATAATCTGGCAATCAAGCGTATAATAATTCTATTCCCCGGATTGAATGTTCGTGTTTTTGGGAGGCACAGATGGAAGAACTGCGTAAGGAAATCCAGGAACAAGGCAAGGGAATCGGGAAAGACATCGTTAAAGTGGATATGTTCCTGAACCATCGGATCGACACGGCGCTCCTGTTTAAGATGGGCGAGGAATGGGCTGAGGAGTTCCGGAGCGAAAAGCCGGAACTGGTGCTGACCGTTGAAGCCAGCGGGATCGCGATGGCGGTGGCCGCTGCGCACGCACTGGGGGATATCCCGGTGGTGTTTGCCAAGAAGAGCAATACCGCGGTGCTCGGCAGCGAAACGGTCCAGGCCGGCGTTTATTCCTTCACACACAAAACGCAGAACACGATCCGCATTGAACGAAAGTATTTGCCGGAAGGCGCACGGGTGCTGATCATCGACGATTTCCTGGCAGACGGTCAGGCGGTGCACGGTCTGCTGAACCTTTGCGAACAGCAGAAGGCGACGGTCGTCGGCGTCGGAATCGCGGTGGAAAAAGGCTTCCAGCACGGCGGACAGGATCTGCGGATGGAAGGCATTCATCTTAAGTCATTGGCAATCGTCGACGGCATTGAGGACGGGAAGATCGTTCTCCGGCCGGACGACGACTGATCCAATAGAAAAACTCCAAAAAAGAGGAGGACAAAAACACATGAAGAAGATCGTTGCTCTGGTACTTGCCCTGGCTCTGGTACTGTCCCTGACTGCTTCCGTCTCCGTTGCGGAAGGTGTGACCCTGGAGAACATCAAACTGGGCGTCATTCTGCTGCATGATGAAGATTCCACCTACGACAACAACTTCATCATCGGCGTGAAGGACGCTGCTGCCGCTCTGGGCCTGAAAGAGGACCAGGTGATCATCAAGCGGAACATCGGCGAGTCCAACGACTGCTATGAAACCGCGCTGGACCTGGCTGACGAAGGCTGCCAGATCGTTTTCGCCGACAGTTTCGGTCATGAGAGTTTCATGCAGCAGGCTGCTCAGGAAAAGCCTGATGTGGAATTCTGCCATGCGACCGGCACCAATGCCCATGTTGCGGGTCTGCCGAACTTCCACAACGCTTTCGCCGCGATCTATGAAGGCCGCTATCTGGCCGGTATCGCTGCAGGCCTGAAGCTGAACGAGCTCAAGGCCGCCGGCAAACTGAAGGGCGACGTTCCCATGATGGGTTATGTCGGCGCCTTCACCTATGCGGAAGTGGTTTCCGGCTACACCAGCTTCTACCTTGGCGCCAAGGCTGTCTGCCCCGACGTGCAGATGAAGGTGCAGTTCACCGGTTCCTGGTACGACGAGAAGGAAGAGAAGGCTGCCGCCGAGGCGCTGATCGCCGCAGGCGCTGACCTGATCTCCCAGCATGCTGACTCCATGGGTGCTCCCACGGCCTGCGAGAATGCCGGCATCCCGGACATCAGCTACAACGGCTCCACCGTGGCCAGCTGCCCCAACACTTTCATCGTGGCCAGCCGCATTGACTGGTCTCCCTATTTCCAGTACATCATCGGACAGAAGGTTGCCGGCGAACCGATCGCGACCGACTGGACCGGAACAATCGCAACCGGCAGCGTGGTGCTGACCGACGTTAACGAGAAGGCTGCCGCGGAAGGCACTGAAGCGGCCATTGCGCTCGCAGTTACCGGGCTTGCTGTCGGAGAGATCCATGTGTTCGACACTGCGACCGAAGGCTTCATCACCGTGGGCGGCAAGCCCATGGGCGAAGACTGGAAGCCCGGCGAGGCCACCGACGGCGCTTTCGTCGACGGAACCAAGATCGTTTATGACGGCTATTTCCATGAATCCGAGTATCGCAGCGCTCCTTACTTCGACGCGTGGATCGACGGTATCGAACTGCTGAACACGATGTTCTGATTTCCCGGAAACGAAACAATTACAAGACCGGACTGCTGCCCAGAGAAGGGCAGCAGTCCGTGTCAGTTCAAGGAGGATCGACCGTGGAAAAAGAGCTTGCTCTGCAAATGCGCGGAATCACCAAACGCTTCGGTTCAGTGACAGCCAACGATCACGTGGATCTGGACGTTTACCGCGGGGAGATTCTTGCCGTGCTCGGGGAAAACGGCTGCGGCAAGACCACGCTGATGAACATGATTTCCGGGATCTATTACCCGGATGAAGGACAGATCCTGATCGACGGGAGAGAGGTTGTAATCCGTTCCCCGAAGGATGCCTTTGATCATAAGATCGGCATGGTGCACCAGCATTTCAAGCTGGTGGATCTGTTCACGGCTGCGGAAAACGTGATTCTCGGCATGAAACAGGAAAACCGGTACAATATCCGTGAAGTTACCTCAGAGGTTGCGAAGATTACGGACCGGTACGGGTTCAGGCTGGATCCGACCAAAAAGGTTTACGACCTTTCCGTGTCCGAAAAGCAGACTGTGGAAATCATCAAGGTGCTGTACCGCGGAGCGGATATCCTGATTCTGGACGAACCTACGGCGGTCCTGACGCCCCAGGAGATTACCAAGCTGTTCGACGTGCTCCGGCGAATGAAGGAGGACGGAAAAAGCATCATCATTATCACCCATAAACTGAACGAGGTGCTGGAAGTCAGCGACCGGGTCACGATTCTGCGGCGCGGAAAGCATATTGCGACGGTCAATACGGCGGAGACGGACGAGGCACAGCTGACAGAAATGATGGTGGGCCGGGCCGTCTCCCTGAACATCGACCGGCCGGAGCCGTATGATCCGCAGCTTCTGCTCGAAGTGAAGGACGTCACGATCCGTGACGCAGAAGGTCTGCTGAGGCTGAACCGTGTTTCCTTTGACGTTTACAGCGGGGAAATCCTCGGGATCGCCGGCATTTCCGGCTCAGGCCAGAAAGAGCTGCTGGAAGCGATCTATGGCTTACAGAAGCTGGAAGCGGGGAGCGTTCTCTTCCATCCGGGAAAGGGTTCCGGAAAGGGCGGTGAAACCGTCGAGCTCAGCGAAAAAACATCCCTGGAAATCCAACAGATGGGCGTCCATCTGAGCTTCGTTCCGGAGGACAGGCTGGGAATGGGCCTGGTGGGCAGCATGGATATTACGGACAATATGATGCTGCGCAGTTACCGGTCAGGCCGCCACGGCTTCCTGAACCGGAAAGAAGCCAGGAAAACAGCCAACTGGACAATCCGGGAACTGGAGGTTTCCACGCCGGGAACGACCACGCCGGTGAGCCGGCTGTCCGGAGGAAACGTCCAGAAGATCCTGGCGGGCCGGGAGATTGCCCAGAATCCTAAGATCCTGATGATGGCCTATCCGGTACGCGGGCTGGACATCAACTCTTCCTATACGATCTACCAACTGATGAATCTGCAGAAAGAGAAGGGCGTGGCGGTGATCTTCGTCGGCGAGGACCTGGATGTGCTGCTGGCACTGAGCGATCGGATCGTCGTGATTAACGGCGGCGTGGTGACGGGGATCGTTGACGCCCGAACCGCGACCAAGGAAGAGGTTGGCCTGCTGATGACCAAAACAGAGACGGAACGGAAGGAGGAAGCCCAGTGAGCAAGACTCGTCACGGGGAAGTGAAGGAACCGCTGATCCATCTGAGCAAGCGGACTTCCATCAAGCCGCTGCAGGCCTGGGCCATCCGGCTGGCTGCGATCGCGCTGGGGATGATCGTCTGCGGACTGGTCGCGTTTGTGCTGATCGACAAACTGAATCAGCATCCGGAACGGATCGGAGATTTCTACGGCGCATTTATCAAAGGCTCTTTTTCAACCAGTCGGAAATTCTGGAAATTCCTGAAGAATATCGCCATCCTGCTGTGTATTTCCCTGGCACTGACACCTGCTTTCCGGATGCGCTTCTGGAACATCGGCGGGGAGGGGCAGACATTGGTCAGCGTGCTGGCCGCGATCGCGGTGGCATTTTATGTGGGCGGAACGATCCCGGAATGGGTGCTGCTGATCCTGATGCTGCTGGCGGCTCTGGCAGCAGGCGCGATCTGGGCTTTGATTCCGGCCCTGTTCAGGGCAAAATGGGGTACCAATGAAACGCTGTTCACGCTGATGATGAACTATGTGGCAACGTTCCTGGTTAGCGTCTTCCTGGTGGTCTGGGTGCCGAACGGCTCCGCTTCTCTGCCCAAACAGCCATACGGAAAGCTGCCTGCGCTCGGAAATGACTACCTGCTGATCATTCTGGTTGCCCTGCTGCTTGCAATCGGACTGTATATCTATCTGAACTATACAAAGCAAGGTTTCGAGATCAATGTGGTCGGTGAGAGCGTCCGGACGGCCCGGTACATCGGCATCAATGAGAAACGGGTTATCATCCGGACGATGATCCTCTGCGGCGCACTGTGCGGACTGGCCGGATACCTGATTGCTGCCGGACTGGACCAGACGGTGACCACAGAGTCCGTCGGAGGACAGGGATTTACAGGTATCATGGTTTCCTGGCTTGCCAAATTCAACCCGCTGACGATGATCCTGACGGCCGGACTGATCCAGCTGTTGGATCAGGGGGCTGCTCAGATCAGTCAGGATTTTGACGTATCCGGTGCTTTTCCGAACGTTATCGTCGGTATCATCCTGTTCTTTATCATCGGATGCGAGTTCTTCATCAACTATAAGATCCATTTCCGCGGGCATCATGACCGCCCGTATAAAGGGGAGGAGGGTGTCAAATGAATATCTGGCTGAACTTTCTGATTGATTCCCTGGCATTTGGCGCTACCTTCATGTACGGTTCCACCGGCGAGATTCTGACGGAAAAGGCCGGCCATCTGAACCTGGGTATTCCAGGCATCATGTGCATGGGCGGGGCCGGCGGCTGTCTGATCCTTAACCTCATCGGAAAAAGCAGTCTTCCGCCGTTCCTGATCGTAATCCTGGGTATTCTGGGATCACTGATCATGGCAATGCTTTGCGGACTGATCTATTCATTCCTGACTGTTTCGCTGCGGGCAAACCAGAACGTGACCGGTCTGGCACTGACAACCTTCGGTGTCGGCCTGATGAAGGTGATTATGAGCAAGATGGACGCCACCGTCTATCTGATCGGGCCGAAGGCAATGTACCGCTGGCCCTTTGCCGGGCGGCAGGACAGCCTGCAGTGTCTGGGCATTATGTTTTTCCTGGCGGTCATCATTGCGGTGCTGGCCAGCTGGGTGCTGTTCAGGACGCGCATCGGCCTGCATCTTCGCGCTGTGGGTGAGAACCCCGCCACTGCGGATGCTGTCGGAATCAATGTCACAAAATATAAGTATCTGGCAACCTGCATCGGAAGCGGTATCGCAGGCCTGGGCGGGTTCTACTACATCATAGACTACATGGCTTCCCAGGAAGCTTACCTCAGCCTGGAAGCTTTCGGCTGGCTGAGCATCGCGCTGGTCATCTTCGCCCTGTGGCGGCCGCATATGACGATCATCGGATCGGTGGCATTCGGGTTCCTGTTCTCCTGCTCCAGCTTTATCACCAATATTCCCGGAATCACTGTGACCATGGTGACAAAACCGATGTTGAAGATGCTGCCCTATGTATTCACGATTATTGTGCTGATCATTTCCAGCATCCGGAACAAGCGGGAGAATCAACCGCCGGCAAGCCTGGGACTGAGCTATTTCCGCGAGGAAAGATAAAAACCGGGGGCTTTCCGAGTGCCCAGGGCTTCCGCCCGTTCTTCGCTGAAAAAGAGCCACTGGCTCTTTTTCCGGGCGCTCGGAACCCCCCGGACCCCTTCGGCGGAATGAAGGAGAAAAACCGGGGGCTTTTCGAGTGCTCCGGATCCCTTCGGCGGAATGAGGTTTATGAGAAGCAAGGGAAAGGATTTATTCTATGAAAGTAAGGATCACGGGAGACAGTACATGCGACCTGAGTCCGGAACTGCTGCGGAAGTATGATTTTGCCATGGCGCCGCTGAGCATTATTATTGACGGGGAAGTATTCCATGACGGAGTGGATGTGACGCCCCGGGATATATTCCGCGCGAGCGACGCGGGGAAATCTGTCCGGACCGCGGCGGTGAACACCTATGAGTACAAGGAATTTTTTGCTGAACAGCTGAAGAACTGCGACCAGCTGGTGCATGTCTGTATCAGCAGCGATTTTTCTTCCTGTTATGCGGATGCATGCGAGGCAGCGGCAGAGCTTGACAACGTGTTTATTGTGGACAGCCGCAGTCTTACCACCGGCAGTGCCCTGCTTATGCTGGAAGGCGTGGAAATGGCTGAGAAGGGCATGGAGGGCAATGAAATCGCAGAAGCACTGCGCGGGAAAACAAGTCTGGTGGATGCCAGCTTTATCGTCCGGACAGTTGAATATCTGCGCAGAGGCGGACGCTGCAGCGGCCTGGAGGCGCTGGGAGCAAAACTGCTGCATATCCGTCCGTCCATTGTGGTGCAGGACGGGAAAATGCACCCCGGTGACAAGTACCGGGGACGGTATGAGCATTACCTGAAGCACTATATTGAGGACACGCTGGCGAATGATAAGTCAATCGATTTCCGGCGAGTGTTCATCACGCATTCCCCGAGTGAAGAAGGGCTTGTGCGTTTTGCCATCGATACAGTGAAGAGCTACGGCCTGTTCCAGGAAGTACTGGAGACAATGGCAGGCTGTACCGTCTGCACTCACTGCGGACCGGATACTCTCGGTATTATATTCCTGAGGAAGGAATAAACGACTGATGCAAAAGAACCCGAAGATGATTGCCGGGGTGACCGCACTGGCGGTAATGATCATTCTCGGCGCGGTCCTGGTGACACAGATGATCCCGACGATCCGGGAAGTGCAGCGGGAAATGAGCCTGACGCCGACACCGCTCCCGCAAATGCCGGATTCCGTTTGGGCTGAGGTGATCGACGCAAGCGAACCGACACCGGAACCGGCGCTCTCCAACGGATCACAGGGAGAGAAGGTGGAGGAACTGCAGAAACGCCTGCAGGCGCTGGGGTATTATACGGGGGAGATCGACGGGCAGTTCGGTCCGGGCACCCGGGAAGCAGTTGTCGCATTTCAGAAGAATAACGGGCTGGATGCGGACGGGCTGGCGGGAACAGAGACACTGAAGGTGCTCTATTCCCAGGAAGCAAAATAGAAAGGGGGCTTTCCGATCTTCCGGGGCTGTCGCCCGTTCTCTGCTGAAAACTGTCCACTGGACAGTTTTCCGGGCGCGCCGAACCCCTTAAACCCCTTCGGTTGGAATGCTTTTGCTAAGGGAACTTTTCGAATGCTCGAAATGCTTTATATTGAACAGCAACAATCAGAAAGTTTTCACAGAACAGTCACTGTTTTATACCGGAACAATAACAATCGGGAGGTATCCTCTTTATAAGAAGAGGGTATCTCCCGATCCTGCTTCATTCATATAGATCACTGAGCCGCTTTGACCGGTAAAGACCGGAACAAAGCGGCTCAGACAATTTTATTTCGCACCTCCGGTGCGACCAGGGCTTTCCGATCGCCCTGGACCTTCGGCCACAATGTTTGGCTTTGACCTTATAGATGTTGCCGATTTTTCGGTAATTATTTATCGTCTTTGGCCAGGGGGAGAGGAAGTTTCTTCCAGTCGAAGTTTTCGATTTCTTCCTTCGTTTTGGTTTCCAGACATTCATAGTAGACTGTGATTGTCCCGCTGCGCTTGTCGACGAAAGCATGCTGTTTGATATCGTAAGGCAGGATGTTGTAGAAAACGAAGTCCGACCAGGCGCCGACGGTTGCGTCAAACTCAACGGGCATGTAGTGCGTACCGTCGTCCGTGTGAGGTTCGCGCTCCCAGATGAAGACGGGGAACGAGATGACGGAGAAATAAGTCAGGGAACTGGTATGGCAGATTCCGCCGCCGATGCCGACGCCGCCCTTGGAACCTTTATGAATCACGCCGCCCAGCTTCCAGCCGTTTTTCGCGGTAACGGGTCCCAGATTCTTCAGATAGGAATACTTTTTGCCGGTGCCGATCACCACGCCGTCCATCAGGCCCATCGCCTTGTTGATGTTATAGACACGGTTCTTCCACGTGCCGTGGCCCTGGGTGAGGCCATAGAACAGCGTGTTGCCGCCGATGATATCGCCTTTTTTCGCATCGGCCCAGTTCACAAAGGGATGATACTCACCGAACTCAGCCGGGACAGTGGTCCAGCAGCGGCGGACCAGGACATTGTAATCCCCGTCATCGCGAAGCTGGACGCAGACCATATCGCCTTTCTGGAGCATATGCCCTTTATAGAGATTTCTCTTGTCCGTAACATGGATCGGCTTTGTGACGATGATATAACCGGAGGGCCTGTAACCATTATACCAGGGGAGCTCGTATTTATAGGGATCCATGGAGTGATAGTGGAAGATGTACTTTGATTTGGCATAACCGGTGACCTGTCCGTCCCAGGTGCGGATTTTGCACCACTCATCGCCAAAGGCCAGCACACGGACCTTTTTCCCTGTCTTGATTTCACCGAGCCGGCGGCTTGAGTTGGTGGGTTCAGACCAGATGGCGACTTTTTTCAGAGTCATGGCGATATAACGCATCTCATCCGTGTCGGATTCGCCGATCTCGACGCCTTCCGGAACCAGGGGAGCGTCCCGGATATCCATTCCTTCATAGGTGGATTCTTCCGTGTTTTCCAGTTCTGCCTCGGTGAATTTGGGTGTTTCCGAACCCCGACCTTCCGTATCCCAGACGGGTGTGCCGGGATCTGCTTCCACGGAGGGGGTAACATCCTGAGGGATATCTTCCGGGTTTTTACCGGGGATATCGAACCAGGAGATCCGGGCGTAGCCGTAATGCTCCTTGGAATACTCAATTTTGCACCAACCATCGTTATAGTATTCGACGATGGTTACAACGGCCCCTTTGCTCATGCTGTGGATCTTTTTCGACTCCAGATCATGTGCCTCCCGGGCATTACAGGGGGTATTGACGATGGCCCGGTCTTCAGCCTGGACGGCGACAAGAGAACTTTCTTCCTCTGAGGCGGCAGTTTCTGTTTTCTCTTCGACGGAAGGATCTGTTTCCACCTCATCAGGGAATCCGGTGTCTTCTTCATCCTCACTCTCTTCTTCACGGGGATCATCCCGCTCGGCAAGAGCTTCCTCCGTGTCGGCTGAAGATTCTTCTTCTTCATCCTCGGAAGCGGTTTCCTTCTGATCTTCCGGCTTGGCGGTTTCTTCCTTTTTAGCGTCCTTTGCCTCGGATTTCGTAGCGGGAATGCTTTCCTCACTCCGGGTCACGTACAGCCAGGACTCCTTGACATAGCCGGTGTCACCGGAATCATTGTAGATGACTTTGCACCAGCCGTCATCAAAATACCCGATGACGGTCAGCTTTTTGCCCCATTCGAGGTTGCGCAGCTTGGCGGAATCCACATCCCGGTCCTCTCGGACATTACACTGGGTGCGGGTGACAGCCTTGTCGTTGGCAGGCTGCATTTCCGCGTCCTCTGCGACGGCGGCGAAAGACAGGATCCCCGACAGAAGGGTGATCACCAGCAGCAAGGCGGTCCATCTCTTCATATTCAACACCTGATCCCTCCAATAAAAATACTACATATAGTATATCCAGTATATTATAAAGCAATAAAAGCTTCATTGCAAGCAAATTCTTATCAGAAATGAGATAATTTCTTAATAATTTTGATCAAGTTGGAAACTTATGCCCAGAAGGGCCCAGAACATCGGGGAGACCAGGCATACGGGAAAGGAGAAGAAAGCCTGAACCGCATAACAGAGGACAGCGGCAGAGCACGGAGAAAGCAGCGGGAAAAGGCTTTCTTGCTTCCGCATCACAGATGCGGCGATCAGCAGGATCAGCAGCAGCATGGCGGGAAGGCCATGATTCAGCAGCTGTGAAAGATACTCGTTATGCGGATTGTCAAAATAAGCCGGCAGGGTTACGCCGTCCTGCTCATTCGGAACGGTAAGCCCGTGATCCCGCAGGTATTGGTTAAAGCGCAGGACAAAGGTGTCGGGCCCGCTGCCGAACAGGAGCTGCTCCCGGGCAAGCTGAAGCGACCAGAGCCAGACAGCAACCCGGTTGCTGCCGAACGACAGGCGCAGGCGGCCATGGAGAATCTCATGCAGTTCCCAGAGGCCGCCGCCGGTACCGGGCCAGAACCATGCGACCAGAAGCACCAGTACCAACACCAGGAGAAAAGCGGCAAGGCGTCCTTTTTTCGGCAGCAGGCGAGGAAGGGTGAAAAGCAGGAGCGCGGAAAGGGTGATCACGCCGAACTGAACCTGCATTGTCAGGATCAGAAAGACTGAAATGCCGAAACCAACCGCGCAGCAGATGACCGTTGCAAGGGCTGAGCGGGAAGGATTTTGCCGGTAAACCCGGAACTGCCGGATGCCCCCGTACAGAAAGAACCCGGACAGCAGACAGAGATAACCGGTATCCATATCGATATTCCCGATGGTTCCCTGAAACTCCGGATTGAGCGCATAGCTCCTGCCGGCCGGATAAAGCCCGAGGGGATTCCCCCCGTGACGCTGAAGAAGCACGACGACAGCAAAAAGAACGACACCGCCGCATGCGGCCCATAAAACCGGTTTCAGGCGGACGCGGCCAAAGATGAAACAGAAGAAGATTCCCAGATAGCACAGCTGCGTTGCCAGACCTTCCCGGCGCATGGAGGCGCCGATCCACCAGATATCCGCCTCATACGGACTCAGCAGACAACTGAGAACGACCCACAGCAGCAGGAGACCGCCGAGTATTACGGGAAGAAGCAGAACCGGTCCTGAAGCGATCAGCGCTCTGTTTCCGTCCCGGCGAGCGGCTGTGAAACGGCAGATGATATCGATCAGGCAGCAAAGGAGCGTTACGCCGCAAAGCGCCAGCATGAACAGCCATTTATCCAGTGTGATCCTGGCATAGGAAAAGCGCTGAAGCAGCGGAAAGAGGCCAAGCCACAGGCACGCGGCAACCGTCATGGCGATTCCGTTTTTTGCTTGTATCCGTTGCAATTGCAGGCGCTCCTTCCGTTGTTTTTGACGATTGATTATGATAAAATAATCAATTATCAGTATACATCATCCGATCTGTCCGGCACAAGAGCGCGGGACAGCAGTGAAAGGAAGCGGATGGCATGAAAGTCGTGCTGAAAAACCTGACAAAGCGGTTTCCGTCCCGAACGAAGAAGGGGCAGGACGTTATTGCCGTGAACAATTTTGATTTTGAGATCCCGGACGGACAACTGATTGGCCTGCTGGGTCCCAGCGGCTGCGGCAAAAGCACGACACTGAACCTGATCAGCGGCCTGGAAACGCCGACAGAGGGAAAAATCTTCTTCGGGGATGAGGATGTGACGGAACTTCCGCCGGAGGAGCGGGGAGTCGGCCTGGTTTTTCAGAACTATGCCCTGTATCCGCATCTGACGGTGGAGGAGAACATCATCTTCCCGCTTCAGAACCTGAAGGGCGATAAAAAGATGAGCAAAGAGGCCATGCACCAGAAAGCGGTCGAGACCGCGAAACTGGTGCAGATTGACAGCCTGATGGAACGCAAGCCGAAGGAACTCTCCGGCGGGCAGCAGCAGCGGGTGGCTATTGCCCGGGCACTGGTCAAGATTCCGCGGGTGCTTCTGCTGGATGAGCCGCTGAGCAATCTGGACGCGCGCCTGCGGCTGCAGACCCGGGAGGAACTGCGGAGGATCCAGCGGGATACCGGTGTGACCACGATCTTTGTCACGCATGATCAGGAAGAAGCTATGAGTATCAGCGACCTGATTATCGTGATGAAAGACGGCGTGGTACACCAGATCGGCAAGCCGCAGGACGTTTATGACGAGCCGGCAAATCTGTTTGTCGCCCAGTTCCTCGGCACACCGCAGATCAACATATTCTCCGGGGAAATCCGGGGAGAAAAGCTGTATATCGGAAACGAGGCGGTACTGGATGTTCCGGGGCGGGAGGACCGGGCGGTCTGGGCCGGCATCCGTCCGGAAGGCTTTATTCCGGACGATAACGGTCCTTTTACCTGCAACATGGACCGGGTCGAGGTCATGGGACGGGATGTTAGCGTAGTTTCCACCCATCCGCAGATGACAGGCCGGTGTATCCGTTCCATCGTTTCCTCCGAAAACCGTTTTGAACCGGGTCAGAAAACGGTCCGGTTCCGCCTGAAACCTTACAAGGTTTTCCTGTTTGACCGGGAGAGTGAGGAACGGGTATGAAGAAGAACAATCTGAAAGCCTGGCTCTATCTGCTGCCGGCGATCCTGTTTCTCAGCGTGTTCATGGTGTACCCCCTAATTGACGTGTGCGTCTATTCGATGGAGGAAAACTACAACTTTGCCAGCCAGAGTTTTACAGGCATAGGGCTGGGAAACTTCCGGTTTGTGCTGAGCGACCCTTATTTCGTTCAGGCACTGAAAAACACGTTCATTATCGTGGCAATTACGGTGCCGCTGTCCACCGGCTTAGCGCTGCTGATCTCTCTGGGGCTCAGTTCCATCAAGACACTGCGGAATGCCTTCCAGACGATCTATTTTCTGCCCTATGTAACGAATACGCTGGCGGTGGGTCTGGTGTTCATGATCCTGTTCAAAAAGACGGCTTACACAGACGGAATGGTGAACCTGCTGATCAATAAACTCGGCGGGGCAAGTGTGGATTTCATCGAGGGCCCGTACTGGGCGAAGATGTTTGTGATGTGCTTTTATACGATCTGGATTGTCATGCCCTTCAAAATCCTGATCCTGACAAGCGCGCTGGCCAGTGTAAACCAGGACTATTACAAGGCGGCCAAGGTGGACGGCGCGACGAACGGGCGGATTTTCCGGAAGATCACGCTGCCGATGATCAGCCCGACGGTGTTCTATCTGATTATTACCGGGTTTATCGGCGCTTTCAAGGCATACAGCGACGAGGTGGCGCTCTTTGGCACCAATCTGAATGCTGCCGGGATGAACACGATTGTCGGTTATGTCTATGACATGCTGTATGGAGACAGCGGCGGATATCCGAGCTACGCGGCAGCGGCGGCGCTGATCCTGTTCGGGATCGTGTTCACGATCACCTATATTAACCTGACGTTCAGCAGGAACAAGGTTCAGTATATGTAGAGGGGATTTCGCGGCTGCGGCCGCGACCAGGGCTTTCCGAGTGCCCGGGGCTGCCGCCCGTTCCTTACTGAAAACGGGCACACCGGCCCGTTTTCCGGGCGCGCGGAACCCCTGGACCTTCGGTAACATATGATTGAGTTTGTAGAGATAAAGGCTTAGTTGAGGGACTTATGATAGAGAAAAAGAGCGCCAGCCTTTCCAGAGTGCTGATCTATGTTTTTCTGGCGATCTGGGCTGTGATTGTCCTGTTTCCGTTCTACTGGATGGTTCTGACAAGTCTGAAGAGTTTTGCTTCCTACAACAGTGAATATATTCCGCGGTTCTTTACAACGGAACCGACGCTGCAGAACTACGTAGATGCGTTTACGACCGTGCCTTTGGGACGGTATTTCCTGAATACGCTGATCTTTACCGTCGCGACGACCGGACTGATGATGCTGGTGATTGTGCCGGCGTCCTTTGCCTTTGCACGCCTTGAATTCAGAGGGAGAAACGCGGTGTTTGCCCTGTTCCTCAGCCTGATGATGATCCCGACAGAGCTGGTGATCATTACCAACTATGTAACGATTGTCAACTGGAACCTGCGGAACACCTATCTTGGTCTGATCCTGCCGTCTGTTACCAGCGTGTTCTATATCTATCTGCTGAAGGAGAACTTTGAGGCCATTCCGGACGAACTGTATCAGGCAGCGAAGGTGGACGGGACTTCGGACCTTAAGTATCTGGTGAAGGTTATGCTTCCGATCTGCCAGCCGACTGTGGTGACGATTGTCATCCTGAAGGTGATTGAATGCTGGAACAGTTATGTATGGCCGAGGCTGATCACTTATGACCCCGATTATTACCTTGTTTCAAACGGGATCCAGGAGATCCGGGAGAACGGCTTCGGGCGGGAGAATACGCCGGCGATGATGGCTGCGGTAGTGGTGATCAGTGTGCCGCTGATCGTGCTGTTTCTGATCTTCCGGAAAAAGATCATGGCGGGGGTGTCAAGAGGGGGAACGAAAGGATGAGGAAGAGAATTACAGCAGGTCTGCTGCTGATCTGTTTGCTATTTGTTTTAACCGGATGCCACGGGAAACAGAGCAAGAGCGGATTTTCCGTGCCGGAGCATTTTGATGATCAGACGCCGGTGGAGATTGTGTTCTGGGCGAAGAATGATACCAACAAGAATCAGGTGGCAGTCTATCAGCAGGCAATAGACGGCTTTCAGGCACTTTATCCGAATGTGACGGTCAATATGCGCCTTTATACCGACTACAGCCGGATCTATAACGACGTGATTACCAATATTTCAACCAATACGACGCCGAACGTCTGCATTACCTATCCGGATCATATCGCGACTTACCTGACGGGCAGCAATACCGTAGCGGCACTGGATGACCTGATGGACGATCCGCGCTACGGCCTGGGCGGCAGTGAGGTCCGCTTTGACGCGCCGACGAAAGCGGAAATTGTTCCGGAATTCCTGCAGGAGTGCAAGATCGGAGAGCATACTTATGCGATGCCTTACATGCGTTCCACGGAAGCCCTGTATATCAATGAGGATTATGTTCAAAAACTGGGGTATGAGGTGCCGGAGGTGCCGACCTGGGACTTTGTGTGGGAAGTCAGCGAAAAAGCCATGGAACAGGACGAGAACGGCCTGTTTAAGGTCAACGGCCAGAAAGTACTGATTCCCTTTATTTACAAGAGCACGGACAACATGATGATCTCCATGCTGAAGCAGCTGGACGCACCTTACTCCACGGATGAGGGTGAAATCCTGATTTTCAACGATACGACTCAAAGCCTGCTGGAAGAGATTTACATTCACGGGAAGAGCCGGGCATTTTCAACTTTCGCGATCAGCAGCTATCCGGGCAACTTTCTGAACGCGGGGCAGTGCATCTTTGCGATTGATTCCACCGCAGGAGCGACCTGGATGGGCAGCGAGGCCCCGATGTTGGATATCCACGAGGAACAGGTGGTTCCGTTCCATACCAAAGTGACAATGATCCCGCAGTTTGATCCGGAAAAACCGAAAATGATCAGCCAGGGACCGAGCGTCTGTGTGTTCAGCAAAGAAAACAGTCAGGAAGTGCTTGCCAGCTGGCTGTTTGTGCAGTACCTGCTGTCGAATGAGATCCAGCTGGGCTATGCCGAGACGGAAGGCTACCTACCGGTGACCCGGAAAGCGCTTGAGAGTGATGAATATACAGATTATCTGGCCCGGGCGGGCGAGGACAACAAAGAACACTACCGTGTAAAAATCGAAGCCAGCAAACTCCTGATGGAAAATACGAAAAACACCTTTGTGACTCCGGTGTTCAACGGCAGCGCAAGCCTGCGGGCTGCGGCAGGACAACTTATCGAGAACACGGTCAAGGGCGCCAGGCGGAAGCAGGAAATGAACGACGCCTTTATTGAGAAACTGTACAGTGAAGTCAGCAGCCTTTACCGGCTGGACCAGATCAGCGGGAACCAGCAGGCAAGGACTATTCCAACGGGATCCTGGGTATTGCTGGGCACAATCGCGGCAGTCTGGGTGGTGATCGCTATATTTAAACTGCGGGAAGCCAAAAAGAACAAAACAAAACAATGAAAAAGGCGGGAATCCGTTGTCTTTTTGCTGCGTTTGATGTATGATGACAAAGGAACCACGGATCCGCTGAGCGGATTCGCAAAGGACGAAAGGAGAACGAAAAATGAAAAAGATTCTGGCTCTGGTACTGGCCCTCGCGCTGGTTGCCTGCGCGTCTCTGGCTCTGGCCGATGAAGTGAAAGTTATGACCAAGGAAGAGTTCGACGCGGCTGCGATCGATGATCCGGTTTGCATTGAAGCTTATGTACAGGCCAATCAGTCCTGGTGGGACGGGAAGATCAAACTGTACCTGCAGGACGAAAACAATGCCGGCTACTTTGTTTACGACATGGCCTGCACGGAAGAAGAAGCCGAAAAGCTGACTGTTCCCGGCACCAAGATCCGCGTGAGCGGCTACAAGGCCGAGTGGTCCGGTGAAATCGAGATCATCGACGCGAAATTTGAGATTCTCGAAGCGGAGCCCTTTGTTACGGCACCGGAGGATATGACCGATCTGCTGGGTAAAGACGAACTGATCAACCATATGAACGAAAAAGTCGCCTTCAAAGGGCTGAAAGTTGCTCCCTCCAAGGTGGAAGGAAAAGACGATGAATTCCCCTTCCTGTATGCCTGGGACGGCTCCGGCAGCCGGGAATCCAACAGCGACCTGTACTTCAACGTGGAGAAGGATGGGAAAACCTATACATTTACAGTGGAATCCTATCTGTGCGGCGCTGTGACGGAAGTATACGCGAACGTGGAAGAGCTCAAGATCGGCGATACGATCGACTGCGAAGGTTTCCTGTACTGGTACAACGGCGCCAATCCCCACATCACCAGCGTGACTGTGACGGAACCTGCGGCGGAATAATACCCGATGGTCATTACGGGAGCGAATGCCTGGGAGCAGTCGCTCCCTTTTTGATATGACGTGTATACAATAATGCATGATTGAGGGCAGAAAATGAAGGAGATTAAGTGTCCGTTCTGCGGGCGGGAAAACACACGGGGAAAATACTGCATGTTCTGCGGTAATCCGCTGGCCGGCGGCACAGCGGTCAGGGACGAAAAAGCCACTGCCAAAAAGGAAGACGGGCAGCGCTGGGATCCGGAAACGGTATACGTCCAATCGAGAGGAAGAACAATTGCCATTCTGGCGGCCGTAATCGTTGTGATCGCCTGCGTGGCCGTAGTTCTTGTTACTCAGCAATCCATACCGGCCAAGCCAGAGAGGGCTTTTGCAGCTCCGATTGGCACCCCTGGTGCAAAAAGCCTGAAGGAAATGACAGCAATGCTGAAAAAAGCCGGGATGAAACCTTCAGGAGCTTCTTATACTTTGCTCGATACAAATAATCAGCATTTTGATCCTTTTGTTATTCTGGACGAAAATACTTACTACAGCGTCGCAAAGATCAAGGAAGGGGAGGAGATTGTTGTAGCTCATGTGTTTGAGGAAGAAAGAGGAAAAACATACACGATGAGCAACCAGGGACCGGTTTTCAAAAGACTGCTGGAGAAACTGACGGAAAAGTACGGGGAATCGGTCATCAAAGGGACACAGGATTATTATTACTGGATACAGCAGGGCGATATGCTGGTGCTGTATTATACGTATGACGGGAAAATCAGGCTGGAATTTCATGAGGGGATCGGAAGCGCTTCGGTCTGACAGGGATAAAACAAATTTTTTGCTTGACTTTTTGATTTAGGTCATGTAATATATCGTTTGCGCTCGCAAGAGCGGAACGTCGCGGGGTGGAGCAGCTGGCAGCTCGTCGGGCTCATAACCCGGAGGTCGTGGGTTCAAATCCCACCCCCGCAACCATATGGCTCAATAGCTCAGTTGGCTAGAGCATTCGGTTCATACCCGGAGTGTCATAGGTTCGAGTCCTATTTGAGCCACATACGCCTGATCTCATGAGAGGTCAGGTTTTTTTATTGACCATTTATGTTCTATCCTCTATAATAAACAGGTTAAGACGAACAGGTTCGATACAATCAAAAAAGGCAGGAGATAGTATGGACAAGTGGGACGGCCGGTTTATGCAGATGGCTTTTACGATTGCGGAATGGTCCAGCTGTTTCAGGGCGGGACGCAGCATCGGCTGCGTAATCGTGAAGGACAAACGGATTATGACGACAGGCTATAACGGTGCGCCGGCAGGGATTAAAACCTGCAGGGAGAAAGGCGAGTGCCTGCGGGATAAGCTGGGAATTGCCAGCGGAACCAGAATGGAAACCTGCTATGCCGTGCATGCGGAGCAGAACGCGATTGTTCAGGCGGCGAAGCTGGGGGTGTCCATTGAAGGGGCTACGCTGTACTGCACGCATCAGCCGTGTTCCATGTGCTGCAAGATGATCATTAACAGCGGGATCAAAAGGGTGGTTTATAAGGAAGGGTATCCGGATGAGTTTACGATTGAACTGTTTGCTGAAGCCGGTGTAAAGGTGGAGAAGTTTGAGTAAGCAGCAGGGAGATTTCTCCACTCCGCCTGCGGCTCCGGTCGAAATGACACGGAGAGCGGATGTTAAGGCAGGAAAGTTTGAACGAATGATGGAAGGTAGTGACTGTTTCTTTGAGATACCACATTGATACGATCCCGGTGTGGGATGCGATGAAGCTGGACGGCGAATGCTTCCTTTGCGCGCTGGAACGGAAGACGGAACTGGGAGAAGCGGAACGCTATCTCGGGGCTTCGGTCATGGAACCGGACGTACGGATCAAGGTGAACAGCAAAGGTTTCTGCCGGAAACACCACGGAATGCTGTTCTCCATGAGCAACCGGCTGGGGCACGCACTGATGCTGGAAAGCCATATGATCGAAATCCGGGAAAAGCTGGCGAAAATCTCCGGGACACTGGAGAAGAATGCTGCCCAGTTGAAAGACGCCGGGATTGGCGACAAGCTGAGCGGAAAAGCAAAGAACGCTTCAGCAGAGATCGCAAAACAGGCGGGATTGATCAGTGAGATGGCCGGAAGCTGCCTGATGTGCGAGACGATCGAAGAAAATATGGGCCGTTACTACCATACCTTCTTCCATCTGTATCAGCACGACAGCGATTTCCGGACAAAGTTTGAGCACTCCAAAGGCGTATGCCTGCCCCACCTGGGGAAGCTGCTGGAAACCGCAGCGGAGGAGCTTGGCGCAAAAGATCTGGGCTGTTTCACCGAGACGGTGGTGAAACTGGAGAAGGAGAACATGGACCGGATTCAGGAGGATATCTCATGGTTTATCAAAAAGTTTGATTACCGGTTCGAGAACGAAAGCTGGAAGAACAGCAAGGATGCGGTGGAGCGCACGGTCAACAAGGTCAGGGGCTGGTGCGTGGGGAAAGAACCGAATGAGGAGTGATTGAAGTATGATGACCATACGGGAAGTAATGGAGATCGTGGAAGGGAAGGTGCTGGTCGGGGAGGAACGGCTGGATTCCAGGGTGGATACAGCCTGCGGCTCTGATCTCATGAGCGATGTACTGGCGTTTGTAAAAGAAAAGACTGTCCTGATTACCGGGCTGATTAATCCGCATGTGCTTCGGACAGCAGAGATGCTGGACATTATCTGCATCGTGTTTTCACGGGGCAAGATGCCCAGCGATGAGATGCTGGAGATGGCCGAGGAGATCGGAATTACCGTCATCTCCAGTCCGCTGACCACCTATACAGCCTGCGGGGAACTGTATGTTCACGGGCTTCCGGGAACGAAACGGAAAACCGGCGCAGCGGAGGAGGTGTAAGCGTGGCGATCCTTCTGGAAAAGAGTTTTCCGGTGGAAGCGGGGGCTTATACGACAGCGGGCGAGGCGTCCACAACGATCAAGCGGACACTGAAGCAGCTGGGCATCAGCGCGGAGGTGCTGCGGCATGTTTCCGTGGCCTGCTATGAAGTGGAACTGAACCTGGTAATCCACTCGCTCGGCGGGACGCTGACGCTGCTGGTGGATCCGGAAAAGGTGACACTGATCTCCAAGGACGTGGGACCCGGCATTCCGGATATCGAAAAGGCAATGACCGAGGGATTTTCCACGGCCAGCGCGGAAGCGCGGACGCTGGGGTTCGGCGCCGGCATGGGATTGCCGAACATGAAACGGAACGCGACAGAGTTTGATATTCAGAGCGAGGTAGGGGTCGGAACGACAATCACTATGTCATTTGCTCTGATATAGTGATCTAAAACATGAGGATTTCGCGGCTGCGGCCGCGACCAGGGCTTTCCGATCGCCCTGGACCTTCGGCCTATGTATCTTGTTAATGGTTGAAGTTTGCTTAGAAAGGCTTAGGTAAGCATGGAACAGAAACGATTTCATTCGGTGCGGCTGGAAGGCGAGAAGTGCAGAGGCTGCACGAACTGTCTGAAGCGGTGCCCGACGGAGGCGATCCGCGTTCGGGGCGGGCGTGCGCATATCATTTCCGAACGCTGCATTGACTGCGGCGAGTGTATCCGCGTATGCAGTTATCACGCAAAGGTGGCGGTGACGGATCCGCTGTCTTCGATCAGCGGGTTCAGGTACAAGATTGCTTTACCGGCGCCGAGCGTGTACGGCCAGTTTCACGATCTGAAAAGCATCAGTCAGGTATTGAACGGCCTGAAGCAGATGGGTTTTGACGATGTGTTCGAAGTGGCGCGGGGTGCGGATGTTGTTTCCCGGGCGATTCGCGAGCGACTGAAGAACCCGGATTTGCCGCGGCCTGTGATTTCTTCAGCCTGTCCGGCCATCGTTCGCCTGATTCAGGTACGCTTTCCGGACTTGCTGGATCACATCGTGGACGTACGCCAGCCGATGGAAGTGGCCGCGATGATCGCCAAGCGGGAGTTTGCACGCACCCACGGGGTGAAGGAAGAAGAGATCGGCTGTTTCTTTATTACTCCCTGTCCGGCAAAAGTGACGGCAATCCGCCGGCCGATCGGTCATGATAAAAGCGCGGTGGACGGCGCCATCTCCGTACTGGAGATCTACGGACTGCTTTCAAGCCAGATCCGGAATGCTCCGGTGGACCTGACACTGGAGACGGCTTCAGATTTGGGCGTCGGCTGGGCACGAAGCGGCGGCGAAAGCATGGCTGTAAGCCCCGAAAACTCTATGTCCGTGGACGGGATTGAAAATTGCATCCATGTGCTGGAAGAAATCGAGGACAACCGCCTGAGGGGACTGGAATTCTTTGAAGGCGCCGCCTGCACGGGCGGCTGTGTCGGCGGGCCGCTGAATTTTGAGAACAACTACGTGGCGCGGTCCAATATCCGCCGGCTGTCCAGCCGCTATCCGGACGCGGATCTGAATGTGCCCAACGGCATGATGACAAAGTATCAGTTGTATGACGACATGAGGATCCTGCCGAACTCCGCGATGAAGCTGGATGATGATCTGGTGGAAGCTATGCGGAAGATGGAACGGATCGAGACCATCTACAAGGAACTGCCCGGGTTCGACTGCGGCAGCTGCGGCAGCCCCACCTGCCGGACGTTCGCGGAGGACGTGGTGCAGGGTGTGGCGACGAAGATGGATTGTATTCATATGATGAAGGACCGGCTGCGCGTGATGGCGCAGCAGATGGTGGATTTGGCGAAAACAAGCAGAGAATGAGGGGAGCAAAAAGATGACTGTTCAGGAACTGATTGAACTGATTGAGGCAAAGGACATGACGCCGGAAGCGGACAAGAGTGCGGAGGTATCCTGCGGATATACGTGCGATCTGCTGAGCTGGGTGATGGCGCACGGGGCGGCGGGCATGGCATGGGTCACGGTTCAGACGCATATGAACGTGATCGCGGTGGCCAGTCTGATGGAAATGGCAGCGGTCATTATTCCGGAGGACATTGAGATGGAGGCGCCTTCGCTGGAGAAAGCGAAGGAGGAAGGTATTACCGTGCTGCAGACATCTCTGACCGCGTACGAGATCTGCGCGAGGCTGTCCAAGGCCGGGCTGCCCGGCAAAGACCGTGATCATTGAGATTGGGGGGCTTTCCGATCGCCCCCCAAGCCCCCTTCGGAGGCAATAAAAGAAAGTGTTTGGAAAGGTGGGAGTGAATTGTTCGTTGATCTTCATATGCACTCCTGCCTGAGTCCCTGTGCGGATGACGACATGACGCCGGCAAACATCTGCGGCATGGCACATCTGAAGGGCCTGGACGCAATTGCCGTGACCGACCATAACACAGCCCGGAATCTGCCGTACGTCAAGGAGGCGGCGGATTATTACGGGATGATTCTGCTGCCGGGGATGGAGATCACGACGAAGGAAGAAGTGCATCTGCTGGGTTATTTCCGGGACGTTGAGACAGCGGTGGAGGTCGGGGAGATCTTTTGCTCCCATCTTCCGAAGATGAAGAATAAACCGGATTTCTTCGGAAACCAGTATGTGATGAACACGGACGACGAGATTGTGGACGTGGAGGAACGGCTGCTGATCGGCGCGACGGACCTGGATCTGGCGGAATGTACGGCCATTATCCGGGATCACGGCGGGGCGGCGGTGCCGGCGCACATCAACCGGGGACACGGGCTGCTGGTGAATCTGGGCCTGTTTCCGGAAGAACCGCAGTTCCCGGTGGTGGAGGTGCGGCCTGAACTGCCGGTGAACGAGAAACTGATTGCCGGGAAACGGCGGCTGTGGTCGTCTGACGCGCATCATCTCGGTGACATTCTGGAGGCAGTGAGTGAGCTGGAGACAAACCGGTTTTCATCAGGTGGCCTTTTTGATGCGGTTTTGGGCCTTTAAGCCGGAAACCAGGAGAAACAAGACATTGTTAGCTTTCACTAACCAAAAAACTTGTCAATAAGAGAATAAAATGTCTTTTCAACCGGTTACAGATATGGTAAAATTGATTGGATATGTTGTAACGGGCATGGTTTGCCTTTACATAAGCCACAATTAAATCCAAGGAGGTCAAGGACTGTATGCCTGACAAGGAAAAGTACGCAAAGCTGCAGGAAGTGATCGAAAAGCACAAGGGTGAGCGCGGCGCTGTTATGCCCTGCCTGCAGGAAGCCATGAACATCTTCGGCTATGTGCCTGAAGACGTTCAGCAAATGATCGCGGACGGACTGGGAACCACCCTGTCCGAGGTCTACGGCGTTTCCACCTTCTACTCCCAGTTCTCCCTGAAGCCCAAGGGAAAACACGTGATCGGTGTCTGCCTTGGAACCGCCTGCTATGTCAAAGGCAGCCAGAAGATCATCGACACCATCTCCGAAGAGCTGAAGATCCAGCCCGGAGACACCACGGATGACGGACTGTTCACCCTGAACGCGACCCGCTGCCTGGGCGCCTGCGGCCTGGCCCCGGTCATGATGATCGGCGAGGATGTGTTCGGCCGCCTGACGCCTGATCAGGTGCCCGGCATTCTGGACAAGTTCCGTGCGTGACCTGAGTCTTCATCTGCTGGACCTGGCGCAGAACAGCATTACCGCCGGAGCGAGCCTGGTGACCATACGTCTGACCCTGGGGGAAGACAAGATGCTGACCATGGAGCTTATCGACAACGGCAAGGGCATGAGCCCGGAACTGCTTGCGCAGGTGACCAGCCCCTTTGCCACCACCCGGACAACCCGGAAGGTAGGGCTGGGGATCCCCATGATGAAGGAGAATGCTGAAAAAGCCGGCGGTACGTTTAACCTGGAAAGCGTGGAAGGGGAGGGAACAACCCTGACCTGCTCCATGGACACCGGCAACATTGACTGTCTCCCGCTGGGGGATCTGAGCGGCACGCTGCTGAGCCTGATGCTGACGAACCCGCTGTCACCGGATTTTCTCTTTGAGGGCAAAAGCCCGCAGGGAGAGGGATCCTTCGATACGAGGGAAGTGCGGCAGGCGCTGGGCAGCGACATCCCTTTTAACGAGCCTTCGGTGGCCGCATGGCTGAAGGAGGCACTGGACGAAGAAATCAATTCAATCTTTGGAGGTGTACTGATATGAAATCTTTGGCGGATCTGCAAGCCATCCGCGAGAAAACGCTGGAAAACATCAACATGCGGAAAGACGAGAACGCGGCCCGCGTTGTCATCGGCATGGCCACCTGCGGCATCGCTGCCGGCGCCCGTCCCGTAATGCTGGCCTTCATGGAGGAACTCCAGAAACGGAACCTGCAGCATGTGCAAGTCAGCCAGACCGGCTGCATCGGTATGTGCCGCTATGAGCCCATGCTGGACGTCATCCTGCCCGGCCAGGAAAAGGTTACCTACATCCACGTGAAGCCTGAAATGGTGCCGCGGATCGTAGCAGAGCACATTGTTAACGGTCAGCCTGTGGAAGAATACACCATCGGCGCCGCAAAAGACTAATTAACGACAAAGAGGAGGAAAACCCAGATGGAGCTTTATCGTTCTCATGTGCTGGTCTGCGGCGGCACCGGCTGTTCTTCTTCCGGTTCCGCGAAGCTGATTGAACGCTTCGAGGAGCAGCTGAAGGAAAAGGGCCTTGACAAGGAAGTCAAGGTAGCTGAAGGAAAAGGGCCTTGACAAGGAAGTCAAGGTAGTCCGCACGGGCTGCTTCGGTCTTTGCGAAGCGGGTCCCGTTGTCATTGTTTATCCCGAAGGAACCTTCTACAGCCGCGTCAAGGTGGAAGACGTGGACGAGATCGTTTCCGAGCACCTGCTGAAGGGCCGCAAGGTCCAGCACCTGGTCTACGTGGATCACAAGACCCATGAGTCCAGCGTCCAGAAGAGCCTGAACGAGATCGGCTTCTACAAGCAGCAGGAGCGCGTCGCGCTGCGGAACTGCGGCGTGATCGATCCCGAGAATATTGACGAATACATCGCCTTTGACGGCTATCAGGCCCTGGCCAAGGCCCTGACCGAGATGACCCCTGAGCAGGTCATCCAGGAAGTGCTGGATTCCGGCCTGCGCGGCCGCGGCGGCGCCGGATTCCCCACCGGCAAGAAGTGGCAGTTTGCCCGCGCCAGCAAGGCGGAGAACAAATACTTTGTCTGTAACGCTGACGAAGGCGATCCCGGTGCTTTCATGGACCGCTCCCTGCTGGAAGGCGATCCCCATGCGATCCTGGAAGCCATGGCGATCGGCGGCTATGCCATCGGCGCCAGCGAAGGCTGGATCTACGTCCGTGCCGAATACCCCATCGCCGTGAAGCGCCTGGAGAAGGCCATCGAGCAGGCCCATGAGTATGGCCTGCTGGGTGAGAACATCTTCGGCACCGGCTTCAACTTCGATATTCATATCCGCCTGGGCGCCGGCGCGTTCGTGTGCGGCGAGGAAACCGCCCTGATGGCCTCCATCGAAGGCAAGCGCGGCGAACCCCGGCCGAAGCCCCCGTTCCCGGCGGTGAAGGGCCTGTTCGAGAGCCCCACCAACATCAACAACGTTGAAACCCTGGGCAACGTGGCCCAGATCATCCTGAAGGGTGCCGACTGGTTCAAGAGCATCGGTACCGAACGCTCCACCGGTACGAAGGTATTCGCGCTGGGCGGCAAGATCAACAACACCGGTCTGGTGGAAGTACCCATGGGTATTCCGCTGCGGACCATCATCGAGGACATCGGCGGCGGCTGCCCGAACGGCAAGAAGTTCAAGGCTGTGCAGACCGGCGGTCCTTCCGGCGGATGTATCCCGGCCGAGCTGCTGGATACCCCCGTTGAGTACGACACGCTGACCGCCATCGGCGCCATGATGGGTTCCGGCGGTATGATCGTCATGGACGAAGACAACTGTATGGTTGACATCGCCCGCTTCTTCCTGGACTTCACCGTGGACGAGAGCTGCGGCAAGTGCACCCCCTGCCGGATCGGTACCCGCCGGATGCTGGAG
>OMYT01000029.1 GCA_900315315.1 uncultured Eubacteriales bacterium
TGTTTTCACCTTCTTTGCTACTGGTTCGAAAACCAATTATCTGCACTCGCTATTCAGGCTGTTGCCTGAAAATAGGGGTGCTTACGGAGCACACTCTATTATACTCTTCCCGCCCGTCAAATTCAACTGATCGGGGAACAATAACGGGAGGAAGGGCACCGTGTGATTGCAAGTTGCCCTGCGGTTCAAAACCATCTATAATAAACGGCAGGCAGAGAAAGCAGCGGACCGGCAGGTACAGGACGAAAGCGGTGAGAGGGAATGACTGACAGGAATATCGAAATGGCCCGCAGGGTCGCGGAAGCTGTCCGGCGGGAAGGCGGACGGACTTACTATGTGGGCGGCTGTGTACGGGATCAGTTTCTCGGAAGGGAAAACAAGGATATCGATCTCGAGGTCCACGGCATTTCCGTGTCATGCCTGGAAGCGATTCTGGACAGCCTGGGTGAACGCCTTTCCATGGGAGCCAGCTTCGGCATCATGAGCCTGAGACATTATGACCTGGACATCGCCATGCCCCGCTCGGAAACGGCTACCGGGCGCGGACATAAGGATTTTGCCGTGTCAGTGGATCCTTTCCTGGGAGAGGAAAAGGCGGCAAGCCGGCGGGATTTCACCATGAACGCACTGATGCAGGACGTTCTGACAGGCGAGATCCTGGACTTTTTCGGCGGGCGGGAGGATATGGCCCGCCGGCGCATCCGGCATGTAAACGACCGGAGCTTTGCGGAAGATCCTCTCCGGGTATTCCGGGCCGCTCAGTTTGCGGCGCGGTTCGGCTTTGAGGTGGCCGGGGAGACGGCGGCGCTGTCCGCCTCGATGGACGTGACAGCCCTGCCCGGGGAGCGGATTCTGCCGGAACTGGAGAAGGCGCTGCTGAAAGCGGAAAAACCCTCCGTTTTTTTCGAAGAACTGAGAAGAATGAAGCAGCTGTCGGTGTGGTTTCCCGAAGCGGAAGGCCTGATCGGGGTGCCGCAGCCGGCCCGGTATCATCCGGAAGGCGACGTGTGGATTCACACCATGCAGGTGACCGACGCGGCGGCCGGCATGCGGAAGGACGCGGCCGAACCGTTATGGTTTATGCTGTCCGCCCTCTGCCATGACTACGGAAAGCAGATCAGCACCTTTGTCGGGGAAGATGCCGTTCACGCATACAACCATGAAAAGGACGGGCTTCCCCTTGTCCGGAGATTCCTGGGCCGGATGACGAAGGAAGTGAAGCTGACGGAGTATGTGCTGAACATGACGGAACTGCACATGGAACCGAACCGGAAGGTGCAGGACGCCTCCGGCGTCAAGTCCTTCATGAAGATGTTTGACCGCTCCGTCTGTCCGGGGGACCTGATTCTCCTTGCCAAGGCGGATCACCTGGGGAGAATCGGCGAAGGAACAGACCGGGAGACGGCGGCAGCAAAATATGAAAAAACCGAAAGCGTACTGCGGGAGATGCTCCGGGAATACGAGGACAGAATGAGCCGCCCCTATGTGATGGGGAGGGATCTGATCGAAGCAGGCCTGACGCCGGGCCCGGTTTTCTCCGACGCGCTGGCCTATGCGCATAAACTGAGACTGGCCGGGGTTCCCAAGGAGGAACAGCTCAGGCAGACGCTGGGGATGATCCGGCAGGGGAACCAATAAAAAAACGCCGCGGGGAACGTCCCCACGGCATTTTATACGCAGCACTTACCAGATTTCGATACTGCCCGTTTCGCCGTTCTTGCCGACCCAGTAGATCGCGTTCTCTTCGATCTTGACATAGGCGCTGACAGCTTCCTTCGGCAGCATTTTGATGATCGCTTCGGGTGTGATGACACCGCCCAGCAGGCTCTCGAACACGAGATTCACCTTGCCGGCAGCAGCCTTGGCAGCGGGCTTTTTCACGGCGGGCTTGGCAGCAGGCTTCTTCTCGGCCTTCGGGGCGGGAGCAGCCTTCGCGGCGGGCTTTTTCGCAGCGGGCTTCTTCGCTTCAGCCTTCGCCTTGGTCTCAGCAGCCTTTGCCTTCGTCTTCGCGGCGGCGGTGCTGACGGCTTTCTTCGCTTCGGTCTTCTTTGCAGCGGCCGTGGCGGAGACCTTCTTCGCGGTGTCCTTTACTTCTTCGGTGACTTTCTTTTTCGTTGCCATGGCTTTTTCCTTCTTTCTTGCTTCGCATTGGGTTCCTCTGGCCCGCCGGGGGCCCGAACCGCAAGGATTATAGCACGGTTAAGGCGCTGTGGCAACAGGAAAGCCCCGGTATTGTTTATTTCTCCGCTTCATTTGCTGCAGGGAACGGCCTGAAAGCCTGTTGATCCGCCATTTCGCTGATGACCGCACCGATGCAGCTTTCGATGTCGTTTGCTCTCCGCAGCAGTCTTTTCCGCCTGATCTCATCACCGACGGGAAACTCCATCAGCTTTTTGATTCTCCCGAGCGCAACCGTCGCGTCAAACCGGTTTTTCCAGCCTTCGTAAAGAGCTGAATACCAGGCAGTCAACTCATCCCGGCCTGCCGCGGGCCCGCCCTGGAGTCTGCGGGCCAGCGACGGGTCAGCCAATAAACCGCGGCCGATCATGATGCCTTCCGTCCCGGGACAGCGCCGGACGATTTCCTCCACATCCTCCGGCGTCCGGAGATCACCGTTATAAACCGGGTGCGGCAGGCCCCTCTGCACAGCCAGTTCGAAAGCCTCCGGATGAACCGTTCCGGTATACTGTTCCCGCATGGTCCGGACATGGATTGTCACATGTGCGAAGGGATAACCGGCAAGGACCGACAGAATCACCGGCCACTCTTCCGCGCTGTCATACCCGATTCGCGTTTTGACAGAAAGCGAAACGGGAAGCGTGTTCGAAAACAGGCGGTCGAAAAAAGTCCGAAGATCTCCGGGATCACGAAGCATACCGCTTCCCCGTCCCCGCTTCGTCACGGTCGGAGACGGGCACCCGATATTCAGGTCGGCGCATGAGTATCCGCATTCGCTGACATAGTATAACCAGGCGGATAACTGATCGGGATCTTTCGTGAGCGCCTGCGGCAGGATCTTCAGGCCTTCATTTTCTTCCGGGGAAATATCTCTTTCCTCACGGGTCAGCAGGGACATGGACTGGGTCAGTTTATGAAAAGGCAGGCAGTAGATATCGACCCCTCCGAAGATCCGGTTGTGGGTTTGCCGCAGTATTCCGTCTGTAATGCCCTCCATGGGGGCAAAATAAATCGTCAATCGGGTTCCTCCGTTTTTTTGCTCTGCTGCTTATTATGCCACAGAACCTGTTCTCCGGGCAACTATTCGGGCCATCTCCGGAGGGCTGTCCCGGAAAAAGACAGGTGCCGGGGGATTGTTCGTAAATATGGATCCGGATGCCCCCCGATCCGTTTTGGATATTGAGGAAAAACTTCTGAAATGATATAATCTTACAAACGCTGATTCGATTCTCATACTGCCGATACACACCGTCAACACACGCACTGCCCAAACCACCTGACAGGGAGACAGATATGACCAGAGAAGAAATCATTGACAGCCTGCTTTACCAGCTGGAAGAAACGGATGCCCTGAACCGGGACTATGTCCCGATTTCCAAGCAGGCCGCTGTTGAGATCATCCGGATGTTATCCGGATCCAAAGAAATCAGCCACAGCACACAGGACGAAAAAGGCCGGACGCTGTTCTACTGCCCGGACTGCGGGAAGAGCTTCCGGGCAGATGCCCGGGAAGACAAAGAGTGCTTTGAACGCTACCACTATCATACCTGGTATGCCGACTGCCCGAACTGCAAAAAAGAGGTATCCCAGAACGACCGGTACTGGAGATAAAAGATGATCCGCCGCATGGGGACTGAAGGAGAACGGACCGTGTTCACGCTGCCGGGGAAGGCCGCAGCGGTGCTGACTGCCCTGCTGATCTGTTTCTGCGGAACAGGATACGCGGATTCGGGGAGAGCTGCCTCTCTGCAGGACTTTGCCGCGGCAGTGGAAACACATACGATGCAGCTGGATGATGACTTTACCATTTCCTGCGACGCTTCCGTCATCCGGCAGCTGAAGCAGCCGTCTCCCATCGGGGAGGACGGCACCCTTTTATCCGAGCTTCTGGGGATGGCAGGCTCTACGGGGCGTTACCAGTATTCCTGGAAAAAAGGCGGAGTCCGGATCTCAGATCTTTCGTATTATCCGGGATGGCGTATCCTGAGGCTTTGGCAGAACGGCCGGACAGAGGAACTGTCAGACCGGGAGAGACAGACGCTGGAGGCTGCGCAGGCAATTGCTGCGGGCGCTTCCGGAACGGATCTTGAGAAAGAAAGATATATCTATGACGCGTTATGCGACCGGATCACGTATCATGCCGGGGGAGAAACGGAAAACTTCAGTGAAAACGACTGCGCGGTCGGCGCTTTGCTGAACGGTTCGGCCGACTGCGACGGATATGCGGACGCGATGGTTTTGTGCTGCGCTCTGGCGGGAATTCCGTGCCGGTATATGCATGGGGATTCGCGGAAACCGGGGCTTCCGGATGAGCCCGAGGGAAGCCACATGTGGAATCTTGTCTGCGTGGACGGTACCTGGCTGATGTGCGACGCCACCTGGGGAGATCAGGAAACCGTCAGTTATCTGTATTTCAATATCGGCAGACAGGATGCTGAAGAATCATATGAATGGTGCCCTGAAACCCTGCTGACCGATGTGGCGGAATCGGCTGATTTCGACCGTCATATGATGGCGGATCAGCGACCGGTGACGGTGCTCACGCAGGAGGATGTTTATCAGGCCGCGCGGTCGGCCACCTCCGCCCGGCAGGAGCGTCTGACTTTATTCTGCCCCGGGCAGCGCCTGTGGGAAACGGACTGGGACACATTCCGCACAATGGTTTCCCATGGCGGAATGGACCAGATCTCATATAACAGGACCGGACGCCTGTTCGAGATGATCAACCAATCCATCCCGGAGACGTTCGGTTTCTGCGATACCGAAGCGGATATCCTTTCCATGATTGATGGGTGTGCGGACCGGAACGTCAGCAAATTCACGCTTTATCTGTCCCCGGCCGTTTCCGGAACCATGCTGGCGGACGACTGCAGGCAGCTCCGCAATACTTTTTCCTTCTCCAGACTGGAAAATCCGGGAATGGCCATCCAGTATTCCGAACAAAGCGGGTCTGTCACCCTATCCGGCGCCGCCTATATTGACCCGCTGCCCGTATGTTCTTCCCGGGAGGAGATTCTTTCTTTCCTGAACAGCGCATTGCCCGGGCGTCCGGATGAGCTGGAATTCATCCCGGGAGACGGGTATACTCCGGACGAGCTCGCGGAAACAATAAGCGAGGCCGTTTATTCCCACGGCGCTTCCTCCTTCCGGTCCGGGACCATCGGCTCCCGGGTGAAAATCAGCGATATCACCTATTATGACAACTTCTGTCTTGCTTCCTCGGAGAAGGAAGTTGCCGATTATCTGCAAAAGGCGCGGAAGTCCGGAATGAAAGAGATACGGATTTACTGCACGCCCGCGCTCTATGCCTCTTTATATGACAACCAGTCTTCCCGCTTTTTCACGCTGCTGCAAAATGCGGGGTTCTCCGTCCAGTCGATCAGTTACAACGATCATTACGGTCTGCTTCTGGCCGAAGATTTGTAAAGAGGTGTGACATTCTGGAACACCCCCTGTTATGTTTTGCTTTTGTGTGTTACACTGCTGCACGCGTTTCCAAAACGGATGTAACACCGCTCGGTACCGAAACGTCGGAAATCAGGAAACACAACAAAGAGAGGAGAACCACTCAATGAAGAAACTGATTGCTCTGATCGTAGCTCTGTGCATGCTGGCGGGCATGCTCCCCGTGATGGCCGAAACGGCTGCCGAGGCACCCGCTGAAACCGAAAAAGTCGATATGAACCGACTGATCGACCAGCTCCTGAACGATGTCATCAATGCCACCGTGCGGGTTGACGTGGAAGAAGCCAAAAAGGCCGGCGCAACGCCGGAATCTTCCAAAGGAAACGTCTTCACCGTTCTGAATAAGGTGCTTAGCGATATTGCCGAAGCCAAGGCGAAGCAGGGAAAGGAAAATGAAGACCTGCAAAAACTGCTCATCCTTGATCCCGACGCGGATGAAAAGGAAATCGAAGCGCTGTCCGCCCTGGTGCTCCTTGGACTCATCGCCGAAGCGGATGAAAAAGCGGCCAAAGAAGGAGAAACCGATCCCGCGGTCTCGATTGCGAACGCCAACAACATTCTGAAGGCGGTTTATGAAGGCTGCAAGGCAAACGAGACCCTGGCCGCCGCCGTCAAGGCCACCGATTCCAAACTGTTTGAAATGCTTGAGGAAAACAACAAGCGCATCAAGGAATATGTGGAAAAGAACGGCGCCCTGACTGTGGTGATGATCGAAATTGATGAGAAGTCCTATGCGGAATTCGAAGCCGAGATCAAAAAAGTGGAAGACTACCTGAAGGGAACCGAGGGCCTGAAACAGGGCGCCCTGGATCTGCTCTCCCTGCTCCATGCGGTGATGGACGATATTCATGGAGCCATTGACGGCCATTCCCGTGATGACGCTGTGGCAGTAAGCGGTTTTTCCCTGGTCGGCGAAATGCTCAACGATCTCGGAGAGGCGATCAGTAAAATCGACCTGGACGAAATCAAGGAGAAGACCGGAGGAAACTTCGATACGGCCGGCAGTGTGTACGCCGTGTTTGAGAAGGTCGTGAAGAATATCCTTGCCGATGAAGCCGCCGAAAAGAAAGAATCGGAAGAAACGTTAAACAAGATTCTCGAGATGATCGGCAAGGTGAATGAGAAAGACGTAACGGAAGAGGAAGCCGAAGCCCTGTTTGCGCTGTTGTTTGTCGGGGCCGCGCTCTCCGATGAGGAAATCGAGGCAGCGGCACAGGCGGCTGATCCTGCAGCGGATTTCCGCAGAGCCAGTTCCATCATGAAAGCCGCCTATGACACCATGCTGGAGAACAATACGCTGACCGCCGCGGTGGAAGCCACCGGTTCCCGCCTGCCGGAGATGCTGAAGAATTCCAACGAAAGGCTGCAGAAGTACCTGGAAGAAAACGGAACCCTGCATGAGGTGGATGACTCAGACGAAGCGCCCTTCGTCGCTTTCGAGGCTGAATTCGCCAAGCTGCATGACTACATCGCAGGCCTGGAAGGGGAACACCACGAAAGGGCGCTTGGTCTGCTGGACCTGCTCCATGAGTATGTGGACGACATTCACAAAGCTATCGACGGGCACTCTCATGAAGACACCGCGAAGAAATCGGCTTCCTTCGCGGCCGGTGCGGCCTTTGGCATGAAAATGGATGATGTGATTGCCGCCATCGGCAGGAGCGATTATGAGATCGACAAGGAGCATACTCATGGACCGGTGACCTTTACGGAACTGGAGTATGATCATGTCTCGACGGACGGCCAGCGCGCCGATGAGCACTATCTGTTTGCCGGAGACGAGCTGGTTGCGATCCGCATTTGCTTCGATAAAGGAACCGTGACTTTTGATCAGGTTGTGGCGGATCTGGCCAAAATGTACGGAGAAGCTGCGGAACCGGATCTGGCGGTTCTGGCCAACGGAATCTATGCTGTCGACGACGACGGCAGGCTGGAAGGCAAAGCTGCGGCCATCATTGCAGATAACATGATGGTTGTCATCGAAGAAGACGAGGATGAAGTTGAAGTCACCTATGTCGATCTGACTGCGGCGTTTATCTCTGCCGCTTAACATTTCCGGAATAGCTGTTGCAGCAAAACGGCCGGCCCAGGCAGGCCCGGCCGGAATCATCCGGATTTCCATGCGTCCTTTCTGCGGAAGGGACGCTTATTCAATAATGTATACTTGCAGGATGTAAAAGAGGACGGTGTTTATATGTATCGGAAACCAATCATCGGAACGGCGACGGATTATTCCAAAAAGAGGAACTGGCTCTCCCTGCCGAAAACCGCGGACAAACCGGTGGATCTTCTTTTCCTCTATCCCTCAAGCTGCGAGGATCCTCTGGCGGACACCATCTCCCCGGTCAACAATGTCATCATGCGGGTTACGGCCAGAAAGAATTTCAAACAGGAGGCCAGCGCCTTTGAACCGGTCGCCAATATTTTTACTCCCTACTGGCGCCAGGTGAACGCGACGAAGCTTTCCAAAATGACCTTTGAGGAAGTGGATGAAGCTGAATGGGCCGAACCGCGGACGGATGTTTACGCTGCCCTGGATTATTATTTCGAAAACCTGAACCAGGGACGGCCGTATTTTCTGGCCGGGCATTCCCAGGGATCCCGACTGAGCTACATTACCCTGTCGGACTATATGAAGGAGCATCCGGATTACTACGCGAACATGATTGCTGCTTACTGCATCGGGGACTCCCTGACCCGGCAGTACCTGGAAGAGAATCCCCATGTGAAGGCAGCACAGGCAGCAGACGATCTGGGCGTCGTCGTTTCCTGGAATACCGAAAGCCCGGCGAATAAAGGAAAGCCTTCTCTGGTGGTTTCCCCGGGGGCGGTCTCCATCAATCCACTTAACTGGCGCACGGATGAAACCCCGGCGGGACCGGAGATGAATCTGGGATCCTACGTGCCGCATCTGCTGAATGCCGGCATGGACGAACTCCCGATCAGGGCCGATGCCGTGATCGACATGGAAAGAGGGACCGTCATGGTGACGGACCCCGCTTTCGAAAAGTATACGATTACCGCGCTGACAGGCATGGAAGACCTGGAATCCGTCTTCGGCCCGGCCAGCTATCACGGGTGTGATTATTCGTTCTTCTACCTGAACATCCGTGAAAACGCCCGGCTCCGGGCCGAGACCTGGCTGAAGCGGATAAATGGCTGACTGCACTCCGCTTCAGCGGTAATTGATCAGAACAAGACCGGCGAGGCAAATGATGATCCCGACGATCTTGTTCCAGGTGACGGCTTCATGGTAAAGCAGGTATCCGACAAAAATCATCATAACAGCCACTACGGCAGATGAAACAATCTGAGCCACGCTGACCTGCCATCCGGCACGGAAAGCGTAAATGAACCCGACTTCCAGACCGACGATGACAATGCCCAGAACAATCGGCGCCCAGTTCGTCAGCCGGATCTCCCGGAAAAGGTTTGCGTCCCGGTTCAGGATGTAGTACAAGGCGCAGGACAGAACTGCCCCGATCAGATACGTTATTGTCAGGGATGCCAGGGGATTCATTCCTTCCGGTACGGATTTTGCGCAGACCTGATACAGCGTGTTGGAGAGAATCACCAGCGCGATCGGCCAGATGTAGGAAAACATAGCGGAACCCTCCTGTTTTGACTGGTTTATGAAAAGAGCACACAGCGAAACCGGGATTTCGTAAACAGGATATCACAGAAATCAAACAGGCTCCGCCTTCAAAAGACGGGGCCTGATTCAATCCATGCCTGCAGCGATTACCAGATTTCCACGCTGCCCATTTCACCATTCTTGCCAACCCAGTAAATCGTGTTTTCTTCGATCTTTACATAGGCGCTGACGGCTTCCTTCGGAAGCTTGCTGATGATGTCTTCCGGCGTGACGGTGCCACCCAGAAGGCTCTCGAAGACGAGATTGACCTTGGCAGCCTTCGCCTTGGCGACGGGCTTCTTCACGGCTTCCTTGGCGGGAGCAACAGCTTCCTTGACCTTCCGGCCGGCGGCCCTGGTCTTTTTCGCTGCTTCGATCTTCACAGCGTCCTTTTTATCCTTCACTTCGGCGGAAACGGCAGCCTTGACTTCCTGCTTTTCGGCCTTCTTCACAGCAGCCTTTTCCTTGGAGGCAGCAGCCTTGGCCTTCGTGTTCCGGGCGGCGGCGCGGACGGTCTTCTTCGCTTCAATCTTCTCAGCGGCAGCCTTGTCGGAAACCTTCTTCGCGGTCGCCTTCACTTCTTCTGTGACTTTCTTCTTCGTTGCCATAATCTTGATACTCCTTACTTCACAACTTTCTCTTTCTGCCCTCAAGGGCTTGCAACGCAGGGATTATAGCACGGTCAAGGCATTGTGGCAACACATTATGGAAAATAGTTGCTTTTTTATGCTGTCTCCAATATCGGTTTTGGGAGAAAAGACGGCAAGGGGGAGCAGATCCCCCGAAGGGGTGGTTATGATTGACAAGGGGGGTTCTTTCCGGGGAAAAGATGTGCTATAATAAACGAAAGATACCGTAAAAACAGCTGACGACAGGGGACGTGCAGAATGGGCCGACTGAAAAGATCATGGATCGTCATGGCGAATGTGGCGCTGATGGCTGCCATACTGGTCTTTGTCGTGCTTTATTCCAACCGTGAGAAGAAAGAAAACTATGCACACCAGGTGGAGCATTTCGTCAACACGACCGCTGCCCTGGAACGGGTGACGGGAAACTACCTGGAAGGGGAGCAGGGAATATGCGACAACTGGGCACAGTATATCAACAGCCGGGAGATGACCCTGGAAGAAGCCGCGGCATACGTCAGGGCTACCCATGCGAAGCCTGCCACGAGCGCTCACCTGATCGACGCGGAAACCCTGGAAGGATATTCCACACGGCCGAGGCTGAACACTGAGGACGACTACGGCGTATCCTATCGGCGAATGGACCTGTTGGGGGACGGGACCTGGATTGCGGACCTGGGCACGGCGATCAACATTACCCGGACCTATACAAACCCCATCAACGGGGAACAGTCCCTGGCTTTCTGCAACCGGATTACGGTGCGGGACGCGGAAACGGGAGAAAAGAAACAGGCTTACCTGCTGCGCGTCGTTCCCACGAGCGAACTGGCTGAAAAATGGGTTTTCCCTCAGGAAGAATACGCGGATGAAGAGCTTTCCATGATCGACGATGAGGGAAACTATATCATCCGGGGACGTTCTTTCAAGAATTCCAGCTTCTTCGAGTTCTACAAATCCTACAACCAGACGGGCGTCGCGGCGCAGCAGCAGTTGTTCGCGGATATCCTGAGCGGAACGGGTTCGTTTGTCATGCAGGATTCAAAGGGGCGGGAGCGCGTTGTCGCCCATACGCCCATTACTTCCACGAAAGGATGGGTGCTGCTGAGTACAGTGCCGGTCAGCAACCTGAAGGCGGAGACGGAGGACTGGATGCTGATCGGGGTGGTAACCGCCGGACTGCTGCTGCTGCTGGTGATGGACTTCCTGTACATGCAATCCGTGAACCGGAAGCTTCGGGCCATGGCCAGAGAGGCCGAATCCGCCAACAAGGCCAAAACCGATTTCCTCTCCACCATGTCCCATGATATCCGCACGCCGATGAACGCGATTGTCGGGCTGACCACGATCGCCGAAAAGAACCTGGACGACCGGGAAGCGGTCGGTGAAAACCTGAGAAAGATCAGCCTGGCCAGCAACCACCTGCTGACGCTGATCAATGATATTCTGGATATTTCCAAGGTGGAAAGCGGGAAACTCAGCCTGAGCCCGCTGACCTTCTCCATCGTGGAAACGGCGGAGAACCTGGTGAACATTTCCCAGCCCATGATCAAGGAGAAAAACATCCATTTCAGCTTCCGCATCAACCGCATGGAGAAAGAATATCTTTACGCGGACCAACTGCGGCTAAACCAGATATACATCAATATCCTTTCCAACGCGATCAAATACACGGAGCCGGGCGGCAGCGTCACCGTGGATCTGCGGGAAGAAGAAAGCGAAAAGGAAGGCTGCGTCAGGCTGGTCTACGTGGTTTCGGACACCGGCATCGGGATGACTCCCGAATTCATGGAAAAGATGTTCGAGCCTTTTTCCCGGCAGACGGACAGCCGGGTCAACAGCATCCAGGGGACCGGGCTGGGACTGGCGATTACGAAACAGATGGTCGAACTGATGAACGGAACCATCGAGTGCCAGAGCGAAGTCGGAAAAGGCACTACGTTCACCATCACGCTGGATATTCCCATCGCCGAGAGGCAGCCGGAAGAGATGCGGTTCGAGAATGTTGACGCCCTGATCGCCGACGACGACCCGATCCTGCTGGATACGGCGGCGGACGCGCTGGAATCGCTGGGGATCACCGCGGAACGGGCGAGCAACGGTCCGGAGGCGCTGGAGAAGATCCGCCGCCGGCATGAAAGCGGAAAGAATTACGACGTGGTCATCCTGGACTGGAAGATGCCGGACATGAGCGGGATCGAGATCACCAGGCGAATCCGGGCGGAGATCGACGCGGAGATCCCTATCCTGCTGACTTCGGCCTACGACTGGAGCGAAATCGAAGACGAGGCGAAGGCGGCGGGAGCAAACGGATTCATCGGCAAACCGCTGTTCCGCTCCAGACTGTATGAGAAAATCAACGCGCTGTTCGGGAAGGAAACAAAGACAACGGAGCCGGAGGATAACTATGCCGACCTGGCGGGAATGAATATCCTGATCGCGGAAGACAACGACATTAACTGGGAGATCATCTCCGCGATGCTGGGCATGTTCGGCATCACGAGCGAACGGGCCGAGAACGGACGGATCTGCGTGGACAAAATGGCAGCGGCCGGGGAGGGAAGCTATGAGCTGATTTTCATGGATATTCAAATGCCGGAAATGAACGGCCTGGACGCTACGCGGAACATCCGCATGCTGGAAAACAAATGGGCTGCTTCCATTCCCATCATCGCCATGACCGCCGATGCATTCTCCGAAAACATCGCGGAATGTCTGGAGGCGGGCATGAACGGACATATTGCAAAACCGGTGGACATCAAACTGGTGATCAAAGAAATCCGCAGAATCAAGGAGGAAAAGAGAAAATGAGAAAAATGCTTTGCGCCGTCCTGGCTGCCCTGCTCGCGATTGTTCCGGCGGCCTATGCTTTCTCGGCACTGGCGGAATCCGCCGGCGCGTTCCAGCCGAGGCTGGATCCGGACACCGAATGCACCATCAGCGTGATTGGGAGCTATTCCAACTTCGAAGCGCTGGAAGCGGAGTTCGACAGATTCAATGAGTATTATCCGGATGTCGAGCTGAGCTACACGAAGCCGGACGACTACAACAACCTGCTGGGGACGGTACTGGAAAGCAACAACGCGCCGAACATCTTTTTCTCCAGTCAATGGATGCTGGGAAATGAAAAATACCGGCAGATCTGCGACCATATGGAGGATCTTTCAGACCCGCAGCTGGGCCTGGAACTGGACTGCCTGCGTCCGGGACTGCTGAGCCGGGACACGGAGGGCCATCTGCCGATGGTGCCGATTTTCGCCAGGAACTACGGCATGCTGGTGAACAACGACCTGTTCGCGAAGGAAGGACTGGAGATTCCGACGACATGGGAAGAGCTGCAGACCGTGTGCGAGGCATTCCTCAGCAAGGGATATGCCAGCCCGATCATGGGCTACAGCGCGGACGCTTCCGGCTGCTTCATGAACATCCTGGTGTATCCGGAAGTCGTGGCCACGCTGGCGGGAGACGCCGAAGCGCTGCGGGCGGCGAACGAAATGGAGCCTTCCGCGGGCGAGTACATGCGCCCGGCGCTGGAGGCGATGATGCAGCTGATTGAAAAGGGATACATCAATCTGGAAAAATGCGGTGAGATCAGCGACAACTATACCGAGGTCATTCTCCGGTTCTTTGAAGGGGATGTCCCCATGATGATCTGCACGGGAGATACCGTGTCCGGAACCGGAAAACGGGAAAGCCAGTCCGAGACATTTTCCAAAGCGCCTTTCACCTATTCCTTTACCCCCGTTCCGCTGTCGGAAGCCGGAGGATATTTTATCGACAGTCCCTCGATCCAGTTTTCGGTCAACAAGACCTGCGACAACCTGGAGATGACAAACGAGTTTATGCGTTTCCTGGTCAGCCGGCAGGAACTGAACAGGATGGCTTCCGTGAAGCGGCTGGTGACACCGACGACGGATCTGTCCTTCGACGCCGTGTACGCGCCGTTTGGGCAGGTGCCCGCCGAACGGATTCTGTCTCCGGAAGCGATCGGGATCACGGATCCGCTTGCCGCACAGATCCGGACCGCGGCCTATGAGGTCGGGGCCGGGAAAATCACCGTTGACGAGGCTGTGATCAAATACGGTTCTTTTGAGCAATAAGCAATCCGCGGGAAAAAGAGAAGACAAAAGACAACCCCGAGGCCCGGAAAAGAGCCTCGGGGTTTCTTAACGGAATTTCGGTCAGTAAGCGCGGCGGATCAGGGAAAGCAGGTCGTCATAGGACTCGCAGGCGGGCAGCTCCGGATGGTCCTTTTTGATCTGCTCCGTACTGCGGAAGAGGATGCCGGCCTTGCTGGCCTGGATCATTCCCAGGTCATTGAAGCTGTCCCCGGCGGCGATGGTTTCAAAGCCGATGGACTGCAGCGCCCTGACCGTGGTCAGCTTGCTCTTTTCCACACGGATGCGGTAGTCGGTGATCATCCCGTCTTCCCCGACTTCCAGCTCGTTGCAGAAGATCGTCGGCCAGCCGAGCTTTTTCATCAGGGGGGAGGCAAACTGCGTAAAGGTATCGGAGAGAATGAGCGCCTGGGTTTCGCTGCGCAGGGTGTCCAGGAACTCCTTCGCGCCGGGCATGGGATCGATGGTGGCTATCGTGTCCTGAATATCTTTCAGACCCAGACCGTGCTCACGCAGGATGCCGAGACGCCACTTCATCAGCTTGTCATAGTCCGGCTCATCCCGGGTGGTGCGCTTCAGCTCCGGAATGCCGCTGGCCTGGGAAAAAGCGATCCAGATTTCGGGGACGAGGACGCCCTCCAGATCCAAACAAACAATATTCATAAAGTAAACCTCCTTTTAAAGGGGGCTTTCCGATCGCCCCCTTAAACCCCTTCGGCCTTCATTGAGAGGAATACCCCCTTCGGCCTTCAAGAAGAGATTGAAATATTCTTATGCAAAAATAACATATGCAGAAAAGCGGCGTCAAGTTAAAAATCCCCGCAAAGCGGGGATTTTGCTGCCGGATGGATCAGGCAGGGGTAAAAGCGTCCTTGCCGAGCCCGCAGACGGGGCATACCCAGTCTTCCGGGATATCTTCCCAGGCGGTGCCGGGGGCGATGCCGCTGTCGGGATCGCCGACTTCCGGATCATAGATATAGCCACAGGGACATTCGTACTTCATGATGAATCCTCCTTATGTTCGATTGTTGAGCGCGTTACTACGCTCTGATTATGAGGATATCATAATCAAAGAACTAAAAATAGTCAAGGGGGCTTTCCGATCGCCCCCTTAAACCCCTTCGGAATCAAAAGTGTAGTATGAGTAAGTCAAGGGGGCTTTCCGATCTTCCTGGGCTGCCGCAAGGAATCGCACGCGCACCGCGGCCGGTGACTCAACACACAATGGGCCTTTATCCGCCACTGGCGGCGGCCCAATATGTGCAGCTCGCGCACCGCGCGCGGCATCGTTCCGCTGAAAACTGTCCACTGGACAGTTTTCCGGGCGCTGCGAACCCCTTGAACCCCTTCGGAATCAAGAGTGTAATGTGAGTATTATTTCTCAATCCGGATATTGGTCAGGGCGCACTGGTCTCCGGTCAGCGCGACATAGATCTCACTGACATGATCCAGAATGGTCGTGGCGGTGTAGATCGCTATGCCGAGGTTGCATGTTTCCATCGTAACCCGGCTGCCGTCACGCCGGATCTTCACGGTACAGTCCATCCCGTTTTTATTGGTCTCTTTCCAGACATTCCATCCGGGGAAATCCCTTGTGTGGTCGATATGCGCATCGTTTTCGGCATGCATATCGGATTCCCAGTTTTCCCCGTCCAGGCGAAGGAGGACGAATTCCCGGAAACCGGGTCCGTCAGCGTTTCCGTCTTCCGAAGTGAAAAGGGTGATGAACGGACAATGCCAGATCAGGCGCGCGGTCGGCAGACTCTGCGTGTGGAAAGTGAGTTCCATGCTGTCCGTGACCGGGATCCCTTTTGTCGTCTGTGAACGCCAGCCGTCGATTTGCAGATTCGGGATATCTCCTTCCGGGCAGCCGCGGATATAACTGATCTCCTCAGCGATCCGCGGGATGGATCCCTCGTCCGCGTCAGTGTCTTCCCGGTCTACCCGGATATTGCTGATCATGCAGTGTTCCCCGGTGAGGGAGAGATAGGAAAAACGCGCACTGTCCGGCAGCGCGATAATGCATTCGACGGTTCTGCCTTTGCCGGAAATGCGGATGAGCACGTGATCCTTCACCCTTGTGGCTTCGACAGCATAACTGACATATTGCTTTCCGGAATTGTTCTCAGCCCCGGGATCCATCGGCTTTTCCCTTGTTTCGGCTTTTCGGGCGCCGTCACAGACGACCTTGCCGTCAAAGCGGATGCGGGCATACTCGAAATAGAGCAGATCCCTCTTTTTGGCTTCCTCTTCGTGAATTCTGGCATCCAGGGCGTCGAAGAGCACCAGCGTCGGCAGGCAGTTTTCTTCGGGCAGGATTTCGTCCGGTTTGCTGTAAAGCTGAATCGTGGTTTTCTTCTGCGTGACCGGGATCCCTGTCGTACACTCATGGAAGATCTCTTCGCATTTTAACCGGGTTGCGACCGAGTCATCGGTTCCGCTCTCTCTTTCCCGCATGGTGTATTCCATATCAAGATCAATCAGGTGGACCATGATCTTCGCGTATTCAGGGTCGAACTGTGTGCCGCTTCCTTTTACGATCTCCTCGCGCACCGTCTGCTGTGGGATAGGATCGCGATAGCTGCGTTTTGATGTCATCGCGTCGTATGCGTCCGCAACCCCGATAATCCGCGCAATATCCGGGATATCATTGCCTTTCAGTCCTGTCGGATAGCCGCGGCCGTCATAGCGTTCATGATGATAATGCGCCCCGATGCTCAGATAAGGCGACTGCTGAATGCTGGACAGAATCTGATTGCCCGTGACCGGATGCTGCTTGATCATATCATATTCTTCATCAGTCAGCCGGCCGGGTTTATTGATGACGGCGCTGGGCACCCCGATCTTGCCGACATCATGCAGCAGCGCGGCAAAATACACCTGCTCGCACTCCTCCTCGGAAAGCCCGGCTTCCCGCGCAATCTGGGTGGAATACATGGCAACCCGGGCCGAATGGCCGTGGGTGTAAGGATCTTTGGCGTCAATTGCCGAGGCCAGCGCTTCCGCCGTCTGCTCGAAGAGGAGATGTTCTCTTTCCCGTTCTTCTTTATAATGTTTGATCTCCAGTGCTCGGCTGCGTGCCACTTCCTTATTCAGGTCCCGCAGAGCGAAAATATAAAGCAGCGCGGCACCTACGGCAACCGAGATATTATTCAGCGAGAGGCCGTACATGAATAATTGAAGCACGGAAGCCGCAATGGTCAGTCCGGTAAACAGAAGCAGTGAAAGCCCTACGCTTCGGCTTAGCCGTCTGTAATACTGAAGTGTAACAGTCATTTGCAAAACCAGAATGATAAAGGGAATCGCATAGCAAAGGAGGTATCCCGGCGCGCGCTGGTAACGGTTCATCTCATCAAAGGTGTAATAGAATCCGGTGAACTGTGAGATGATCACCAGTGCAATTCCCACAAGCGCCAGAATCTTTGCGGCTTTCAGGCGTTTCGGAACAGCATCCAGTTTCCCTTCGTGGGTAAACAGATCGATCAGGTACATGTTAAGCGCGTAGATCACCACAAGCATCAGGAAAAACACCAGGAAATTGCAGATCCGCACCATCCACCAGCCTGTGGTGCTGGTATCGCCTCTGAACATATAAGCACGACGGTCGGCAATCATCAGGAACATGGCGCTGATTTCCAGCAGCATCAGTGCTTTTTTGCGCGGCTTGGACATCGTGTCCGTCAGGTGCACGAGCAATGCCAGGATTCCGCAGATACCGGTCAGAATCATCATGATATCTGCCTGAATTGATTTCAGAAATTCCACGATCCACGGCCCTCCTTGTATTGACGGCAGATGAAACAGAAAAGCGATATGAATAAGGAAAGGGATAATTATCATATTTTCGACGCACGGCACGAAAAATCCTGCACATCTTGTGTTCAGCGCCCAGATACTCTGACCCGATCATGCCCCTCTGCATCATCGGGATTCATTATAACAGCCTCAGGAACAGTTCTCAACTTGTTGCTGCCGGGCATGAGCGATGATTTCCCGTTGACTGAAAAACCGTATTCGGATAAGATGAATACCGCAAAGACATCAAATGTATATTCATATCCCGGATCCGGATCAATTCATGAAATCCATTTGCAGAGGAGGAACAGCGATGGGCGGGAAGCTGACAGTCGGGCTGGCGGCGCACGTGGACGCCGGGAAAACCACCCTGTCGGAAGCGATGCTGTTCCTCAGCGGGAGCGTGCGCAGGCAGGGAAGGGTGGACCACGGGGACGCCTTCCTGGACACCGAGCAGATGGAAAAAGAGCGGGGCATCACGATCTTCTCCAAGGAAGCGCGGCTGACATGGAAGAAGACGGACATCACGCTGGTGGATACGCCCGGGCATACGGACTTTGCCGGTGAGGCGGAACGGGCGGTAGGCGTCATGGACGCGGCGGTGCTGGTGATCAGCGCGCCGGACGGGATCCAGAGCCATACGCGCACGATCTGGAAACTGCTGGAGAAAAACGGGATTCCGGTGATTCTGTTTGCAAACAAGACAGACCGATATACGGGGAGCCGGGAGGAAATGATCTCGTCCCTGGCTTCCCTGAGCGAGCAGATCATCGACTTTACGGAGGATCCGGCGGAAAAGATCGCCCTGTGCGATGAAACGTGCCTGGACCTGTATCTGCGGGAAGGCGGGATTCCGGAAAGCCGGATCCGTTCCATGACGCGGGAGAGAAAACTGTTTCCCTGCTTTTTCGGCGCGGCGCTGCGCAACGAAGGCATCGAACCGCTGCTGGACTTCCTGGCCGGGTTCGCGGAGGGCATGGAGAGGCCGAAGGAATTCGGCGCGAAGGTATACAAGGTCGCGAGGGATCCGCAGGGCGCCCGGCTGACCTTCCTGAAGGTGACGGGCGGATGCCTGAAAGCCCGGGATCCGCTGAGCGGCGGAACCGGTGAAGACCCCTGGACGGAAAAGATCGCGGAGATCCGCCTGTACTCCGGGGCGCGGTTCACGGCGGTGCCGAAGGCGGAGGCGGGCGAGGTCTGCTGCGTGACCGGGCTGACGAAGGCGATACCCGGGGACGGGTTCGGCGCCGAAGCGCGCGGGAGCGGGCAGACGCTGCGCCCCTGCTACGCATGCCGGGTGGTCCCGGAAAGGGGCGCGGACATCCACCGGGTGCTGGACTGCCTGAAAACGCTGGAGGAGGAAGAACCCCTTCTGCAGACGGAATACATTGAAGCAAAACGGGAGATCCGCGTGCATTCCATGGGGGACATCTACCTGGAGGTGCTGCGCCGGCAGATGCAGGACCGCTTCGGGATCGGCATCTCCTTCGAGGACAGCAGCGTGCTGTACCGCGAGACGATCGCCGGGCCGGTGGAAGGCGTCGGCCACTATGAGCCCCTGCGCCACTACGCGGAGGTACACCTGTGGCTGGAACCGCTGCCGGCGGGGAGCGGGCTGGCATTCGCGGCGGACATCTCCACGGACGATCTGGCGCTGAACTGGCAGCGGCTGATCCTGACCCACCTGCAGGAGAAGACGCATCGCGGCGTGCTGACCGGATCGCCGATCACAGATATGCGGATCACGCTGGTGAACGGGAAGGCCCATCTGAAGCACACGGAGGGCGGGGATTTCCGCCAGGCGACATACCGGGCCCTGCGCCAGGGACTGATGAAAGCGGAAAGTGTGCTGCTGGAACCGTATGTGCAGCTGGAGATCACCGCGCCGGCGGAATTCCTCGGGCGGATCATGAACGATCTTTCCCTGATGGGCGGGAAACCCGAGGCACCGGAGGACGCGGAAGAGGGAACCCGACGGATCCGGGCGATTGTGCCGGCAGGCGCGTGCCGGAACTACGGGCGGGAGCTGAGCGCCCAGACGAAGGGACAGGGCCGGATGACGGCGGCTTTCCACGCATACCTGCCCTGCGCGGACGCGGAGAGCGTGATTGCCGCGCGGGGATATGATCCTGTGCGGGACGTGATGAACAGCCCGGACTCCGTATTCTGCTCCCACGGCGCAGGGGTGACTGTTCCCTGGGATCAGGCGGAGCAGTATATGCACCTGCCGATGAGAAGCAATTCAGCAGCCAAAAATCCCGGGGACGGTGTTGCCGGTTCGGCAGCCAAAGGGACCGGAAAAGCTGCACTGCTGCCGCATGAGGAAGATGAGGCGCTGCGGGTGATCTTCGAGAAAACATACGGGCCGGCGAAGACCAGGCAGCTGATGGCGCCGGTGCCGAAGGAAGCGCCGGCGGAGACCGGGCCGGAAGAGCGGAAAGCGCTGCCGCCGGAGCGGGAGATCCTGCTGGTGGACGGGTACAACGTATTGTTCGCGTGGGAGGAATGGAAACCGCTGCTGCCGGAGCATTTCGACGCGGCGAGAGAGCAGCTGACGGACCTGATGTGCGACTATGCCGGGATGACGGGTAAGGATGTGATCCTCGTGTTCGACGCGTACAAGGTGAAGGGGAACCCCGGATCCGCGGAAAAGCGGAGGAACATCTATGTGGTCTACACAAGGGAAGCGCAGACGGCCGACGCCTATATCGAAAAAACAACGCTGCTGGCCCGGCAGAAGGCGCGGGTGCGCGTGGTGACCTCCGATCGGCCGGAACAGCTGATCGCCCTGGGAAACGAAGCGATGAGAACCTCGGCGAGGGAATTCCGCCGGGAAGTGGAACAGGTGCAGGGAAGCATCCGGGAATTCATTGAGAAGAACAACCGCCCGGGGAGTGAACGGTCCCTGGAACGGCTGTATAAAGACGCATGGAGAAAACAAAAGCAGCAGAATTGATAACGGGACTGGAATGTGGTATAGTAATCACGACGAAAAAACGAAGAACAGACTGCGGGAAACGGAGCAGTCTGACATAGAAGGAGAAACGGTATGCGAAAACTGATTTGTGTCTGCCTGGCGGTGATGCTGCTGGCCGGGGTCTGCATCGCCTGCGCGGAAGAGAAGATCATCGAGGTTGAGAACAAGGTGCCTATTCCCAAGCTGGCCCCCAAAGACCGCGCGGCGGCAGCGGGAGAGAGCCCGTTTACCGGCCTGCCGGCCAGCGGAGAGGCCTATACGCCGATCATGGTTCCGCTGGACAATTCCCCGGAAGGACATCCGCTGTGGGGAATCGGCGATGCCAGTGTTCTTTTCCAGATTCCGCTGTCGGACAACGGATCCACGAGGCTGATGGCCCTTTTCGGGGACACTTATCCGGAACAGGTGGGCGGCGTCCGTTCCGCCCGCATGACGATGCTCCCCCTGGTCAGGGCCTTCAACGCGGTTTTCGCCTACGCGGGAATGCCGCCGATCAAAACCGGGCCGGTCAGCGTGGACACGTGGATGACGGAATGGGGATTCCGAAAACCGACGCGCCACTATAACCTGCTGGGCGACGAATACCGGGAGCGCGTGTCCTTCGTTGCAGATCCGCACAACCTGAGCGCCCATGTAAAAGATCTTCACATTCACCTGACCCAGAGACAGATGGATTATGAAGGCAGGGCGTTCCTGTTCACCGATGAGCCGCTGGACAGGGGAGAGAAAGCCGCGGTGATCTCCGTCCAGTACAGGAACCATAAGAGCCCCTCCAAAACCAGCCCCAACAGCGCAAGCACCTTTACCTGGAACCCGGAAAAGGGATACATCCGCACTTCCGCGGCCGGCGAGACGACGGACAGGAACGGCGGCGAAGCGATCCCGTTCGCCAATGTGATCATCATGCGGGTTCCGCTGCAATGGGAAAAGAGCTATCCCTATTACGCAGCCCAGATGCAGGGCAGCGGGCAGGCGGACATCTTCCAGAACGGCCGCTATATCCAGGGAGCATGGACGCACCCGAATGATACGGACCGGCTGGTTTTCCTGGACGAGACGGGGAAAGAGCTTGCTTTTCAGCGGGGAAAAACGTTTATCGTGGTGGGGGATGAAATCATCGTATCCTACAGCGACGATTCACAATAAAGCAAAACAGGGGGAGGCCTCCGGGCGGGGCCTCCTCTGCCTTTAAAACGCGCCCGGGGAAAAGACCCGGACAAAAAAACGCGCAGCAGGCGGGAACTTTTTCCGGGAGGGCCGCGTCTGACAGCATGAAAGCGAACATATGCGCGCGGAAAAGGACGCGGGCTGAAGGGACAAGGAGAAATGACGATGAAAAAACGGTTTTTGATCCCGATGCTCCTGGTGATGATCCTGGCTCTGGGGCTCTCCGCCGCCGGCGCGGAGACGGGTGCGGGAGACAAGTACATGAAGGTAACGATGCAGTTTTCCACCAAGCAGGTGGAGGCGGGGGATACGATTCACGTTGAGATCGGCCTGACCAATCTGACGGGAGATGAAACCCCGGTCATGCTGTATGACCCGGGCAAGAAGCTGATTGCGGAGTTCGGGAAACCGGTGCTGAAAGACGGGGAAGGAATCTCCTGGGCCGGGGACTGGACCGTGACCGAAAAGCAGGTGGAAGAGGGAAGGATCACCTTCGCTGTAAGGTATTATGAGACAAACGAAAACGGAGAGATGAGTTCCCATATCAAGAACTTCTCGAAGAAGATTGTTTCAAAGGCGGCGGAAAGTGCCGGGCCCTCAGCGGAACCGACGCCTGAACCCACGCCCGAACCCACGGCCGCGCCGGAGATCCGCGGAGACGTCTTCCTCTACGGCGTATACCGGCCGAATCCCGGCATGGGATGGGTTGCGGTCGGCGCGCTGGACTCGGCCGGAGACCTGTGGATCGCGGAAAAGGCGGACGTACCGTGGCCGGCGACAACCGAGCGCATCATGGAAATGCTGAAGGAACGCCGGGGAATGAAGCTGATGTACAACGTGCTGGGCTCGCGCTGCGACGGGTTCATCATGGACAAAGAATGGCTGCGGGACATGAAGATCATGGCGGAAACGGTTCCCGCGCAGGAAGGACAGCCGAAGAAGACCGGCATCGACATCAGGGAACAGGCGGTTTACGCGATGCGGCCCGGGGAAAACAACAAGCCGGAATCGGTGCTGCTCGGCATGGGCGGGAGTTCCCTGTTCGAGAACAAAGACCCGGGGGCCCAGGAGATGTACCGCTGGATGTGGCGGCAGCTGAACCTGGTCGAAATTTTCGGGAATTCCGCCGGAGTTGCCTCGGCCATCGAACCGAAAGGATTTGAAGCGGTTTCCGTGAAGGATTTCTTCGGCCTGAAGGAAGGCGCGGAGGAAGCGGAGATCACCGCGGAGATGACGGACTGTGAGGAGGGACTCATTCCGGCGGAGATGACGAAGGAGGAAACGGAGCAGATCCGGAAAATCGCCCGGCTGGGCCTGATCACCGGCAAAAGGAACAGCATGCAGGTGACCGGCGGAACAATGCGCTATCACTTCCGGGACGCGGAAGGAAACGACCTGGGTACGATTGAAACCTATGAGCGGACGGCCCGGGACGAAGACGGGGAAGAGAAGACGACGAACCTGCTGGCCGTGGCAAACGACGGCATGTACATCATCGCGGTGAAGCCGGAACCGGTCGATACGCTGACGGAGAAGGAACAGCGGCTGCTGACCTTTACGCTGGACGGGGTGGATTACACGATCGGAAAGAGCACGCCCCGGGACATGATCAACAACGGGTGGAACTGCTTCCAGGAATGGGACGGTACGCTGAGCTTTTCGGACGCGGAGGGTTATTCCTCGATTCTGGTGTGGACCGGGGGAGGCAGCATCGACGAACCGATCAGCGCGATTTCCTCCCAGTTCGCCTACGAGCTGGACATCAGCTACTACGGGTTTGACGGGATCGCGGATCCGGATAACGAGGCGGACATGGACACGATCTGGAGAAACAAATATCTGGACAGGCTGGAAGCGGAAGGATACGACGTTGCACGGGACGACGACGAGGACGACGAGCCCGATCCGGATGAGGAAGATGACGGCCGGAACTGGAACCCGATGACGGAATGGCTGAAGCAGGAGATGGGCGGCGTGGCCATCGACAACGGCCCGGAGGCTGAAGTAAAACTCAGCGACGGGCGCACGCTGTACATGCATGCAGCGGCCTCCCCGATCAACCTGTCCCTCTGGGGAGAGAGCGAAAACAAAGACTGACCAGGGGAAAGACAATACAGAAAATAAAGAAAAGGAGAGTTACCCGAAATGAAGAAACTGATTGCATTATTCCTGATCCTTTGCATGGCCTGTGCGCTGATCCCCGCCTGGGCGGAGGAAGACGTTACCGGCGAATGGACGCTGTACCAGATGGGGATGGGCGGCACCATGTTTGACGCGAAAACGCTCGGGATGAACGTCGTCATGAACCTCAAGGCGGACGGCACCCTGGAACAGAAGGGCGAGATTCAGGGCCAGAACATGGACGGCACGGGCACGTGGACCCTGGAAGGGAACCAGCTGACCATCTCCTTTGGCAAAACGCCCAGGACTTACACCCTTGCCGACGGCAGGCTGACCCTGGAGCAGGACGGCCAGGAGGCTGTTTTCGTGAAGGAAATACCGGCGGCCCAGGACGAAAAAACGGAAAAGGCCAAAACCGTCGCGGCCGGGAAAGAAGACGATTTCTTCGGCAGCTGGCGCCTGGACCGGATGGAGGTGCTGGGGATCACGCTGACGAAGGACATGTTTCCCAGCCTCGGCGTATCGGAAGACTATGACAGCGTGATCACCATCGAAGCCGGCAGCATTACCAGCGTGACGGACGCGGGCGACGGCAACGGCCCGCAGACGATGACCGGGACGACCCGCTTTGAAGACGGGAAACTGCAGATCACCTACCAGCTTCCGGAGGATCTGGAGCAGATCGCGAAGGAATACGGCCTGGACAAGGCAACGGCCGAGCTGACGGAAGACGGAACCCTCTGCTACCACACAACCATGATGGGCATCGACGCGGACATGTACATGGTCCGGGCTGACGCGGAAGCCTCCGGCAAGGCATCGACCATGACGGTTCCGGCGGGCGGAAGGGAAGAGATCCGCTTCCTGGGGATCCCGTGGGGATCCGACATGGACACGGTGTGCCGGGCACTGCAGGAGACGGGCTGGATCAACGAGGGCGGCGTGAAACGCTTTAAGCAGACCAAGGAAATGCTGGAGAAGGGTTTCGACCGCGGACGGGAGAAACGCTACATCTATTTCGGCGAGGAGGACGGCTATCCCATCGTGGATCGGGAAGACACTTCAGTTAATGCTGTAGAAGTCAGACTGATGTCCGACATGGTGACACAAACCTGGATGGGTGTGGAAGTGCATAACATCGGCCTGGCGTTCGCGCTGGACGGCGATACCGAGAAGCTGGTCATGGTCGAAGTCAGCCTGATGGTCAACCGGGAGAACCTGCAGCCGCAGATGGAAGAGCTGCTGGGCACGCCGGACCGGGCCGAGGAGGATTACTACGCATTCTGGGTGGGAGAGAACCAGACGGCCGCGCTTTATACCCAGACGGACGTGGCCTTCGGCCTGCTGAACACGAAGGAGATTATGGACGGCTCCGAGAGGATCAACGAGGAGCCGACGGGCAAGCCCGGGCCCGCAGAACAGCCGGCCCCGGAACCCACCGAAAAGCCGGACGTGGCGAGCACGGACCTGCTGGACTATCTCGGCAAGGGTGAAAAGACCTTCCTGGGAATCCCGTGGGACAGCGAAGCGGAAGAGGCCGTCGACGCGATGATCGCGCAGGAACTGATCGGCGAAACGGTCCGGCAGACGCTGGAGGATTATGTTACCCAGTACGGCCTGGTGCTCAGCGACGCAGGGAATCACTGGGACATGAATTTTGTCGACAAAGGCAATACTTACGGCATGCTGTTTTTCAGCACCAGGGACATTACCGGAAAGACGTTCGGCGGATACCCGATCCAGTCGATCTGCCTGACATTCAAGCTGGAAAACGGAAACGCGCAGTTCAAGAACGCCAATATGTATCTGGACGTGACGGACGGCAACGCGGCGCGGGCAGACCTGAAACAGAAAATGGAAAGCGTGCTCGGAGAAGGCACAGAATGGTATGTCAACACCTTCTGGAACGGGGACAACGGGACCGTGGTCGAACTCGGCGGAACGGATACGGCGTGCAACATTCTCTACGGGATCAACGTGCCGCAGGAGTGACGCAGGACGGAAGAAGGTTTATGATTTTGTATTCCGGGACATGAGGATCAGGACGACGATCAGGAGCAGGGGGAAGACGCTGCCGGCGAGCATGCCGGACTGAAGACGGTCCCCGGACTGCTGGGTAATCGTCCCGACGAGGCTCGGCCCGAAGGCACCGCCCAGATCGCCGGCCATGGCCAGCATGGCAAAAAGCGCCGTGCCGCCCCGCGGCAGGCGGGGCGAGGTGAGGCTGATGGTGCCGGGCCACATGATGCCCACGGAGAAACCGCAGAGCACACAGCCGATCAGCCCCAGGACGGGACTGGAAGACAGGCTGGCCAGCAGATAACAGCACAGACACAGGACACCTGACCCGAGCATAAAGCGGGTCAGGTTCATTTTCGGCCCGAATTTCCCGTAGAGGACGCGGCAGATGCCCATGGTTACGGCAAAGAGGCAGGGACCGACCAGATCGCCGACCGTCTTGGAAAAGCCGAGGGCGGCCTCGGTGAAGGCGGAGGCCCACTGGGCCATGGACAGCTCGGAGGCGCCGGCGCAGACCATCAGGATGACGGCCAGCCAGAAAACGGGGACTTTGAAGAGCTCGCGGAGAGTCATGCCTTCGCCCTTTTCCGTCAGGTGCTCGATGGGGCATGTGGCGAAATTGTAAATATTATACAGGGGAATCAGCGCCCAGATGCAGGCCAGCCAGCGCCAGTGCTCAATGCCGAAGGCGGCGAAGAAGAGGGTCGAAAGGAGAATGACCCCGACGCAGCCCCAGCAGTAGAAGGAATGCAGGGTGCTCATGACGGCGTCTTTATGCTCGAAGGGGCAGGCTTCCACGATGGGACTGCCGAGGACCTCCAGGAGGCCGCTGCCGACGGCATAGACGACGACGCAGATCATGATGCCGACGAAGGGATCGGCGAAGAGATCCGGGATGAAAGCCAGGCCGGCCAGGCCGAGGGCGCTGGTGAGGGCGGAGGTGATGACGCTGCGGCGGTAGCCGATGCGGTCCACAAATTTGGCGCAGAAGACATCGATGACCAGCTGGGTCAGGAAGAAAGCCGTGGGGATCAGGGCGATCCGGCCCAGGGAAATGGCGTAGTCGGAGTGGAATTTGAGAAAGAGGAGCGGGGCGAAGTTGGCGCAGATGGCCTGGGTGATGAAGCCCAGGTAGCAGGCCAGCAGGGTTTTGTTGTAGTTCTTATTCATAGCCGCCCTCCCGTTTTGTCGAATGACAGCATTATAAACGCAATGGGGGCAAAAGAAAAGCGGGATGCGATGAAAATGCATCCCGTAAGGAATGCGAGGGCTTTCCGATCGCCCTCGCGCTCCTTCGGATCAAACTTTTGGCAGACGGGCGCGGAAGGCTTTGAGCTCTTCGTCGGTGGGGATATAGTCGTCCATCTTGCCGTCGTGGAATTTCTCATAGGCCACGAGATCGAAGTAGCCGGTGCCGGTGAGGCCGAAGAGGATGGTTTTCTCTTCGCCGGTTTCCCTGCACTTCATGGCTTCGTCGATGGCCGCGCAGATGGCGTGGCTGCTTTCCGGGGCGGGCAGGATGCCCTCGGTGCGGGCAAAGGTTTCCGCAGCTTCGAAGACACGGGTCTGGGGCACAGAGACGGCTTCCATCATCTTGTCATCATAGAGCTGGGACAGGATGGGGCTCATGCCGTGATAGCGCAGGCCGCCGGCATGGTTCGGGGCGGGGATGAAATCGGAACCCAGGGTGTACATCTTTGCCAGGGGGCAGACCATGCCGGTGTCGCAGAAGTCATAGGCATAGACGCCGCGGGTCAGGCTCGGGCAGGAAGCGGGCTCCACGGCGATGAAGCGGTAATCCGCCTCGCCCCGGAGCTTTTCGCCCATGAAGGGGGCGATGAGACCGCCGAGGTTGCTGCCGCCGCCGGCGCAGCCGATGATGACATCGGGTTTGATGCCGTACTTATCCATGGCGATTTTGGTTTCCATGCCGATGACCGACTGATGCAGGAGCACCTGGTTCAGGACGCTGCCGAGCACATAGCGGTAACCGGGGGTGCCGACGGCTACTTCCACCGCCTCGGAGATCGCGCAGCCGAGGGAACCGGTGGTGCCGGGATGCTCGGCGAGGATCTTCCGGCCGACCTGGGTGGTCATGGAGGGAGAGGGCGTGACGGACGCGCCGTAGACGCGCATGACCTCCCGGCGGAAGGGCTTCTGCTCATAGGAGACCTTCACCATGAAGACCTTGCAGTCCAGCTCGAAATACGCGCAGGCCATCGAAAGGGCGGTGCCCCACTGGCCGGCGCCGGTCTCGGTGGTGACGCCCTTGAGGCCCTGCTTCTTGGCATAATAGGCCTGGGCGATGGCGGAGTTCAGCTTATGGCTGCCGCTGGTGTTGTTTCCCTCGAACTTGTAATAGATCTTCGCTGGGGTGTTCAGCTTCCTTTCCAGACAGTAGGCCCGGACCAGGGGAGAGGGGCGGTACATCTTGTAGAAATCCAGAATCTCCTGGGGCACCGGGTACTCGCGGGTGTCGTTGTCCAGTTCCTGTTTGACCAGGTCTTCGCAGAAGACACCGGAAAGCTCCTCAGCGGTCATGGGCTGATGGGTGCCGGGGTTCAGCAGGGGAGCGGGCTTGTTCTTCATATCGGCCCGCAGGTTGTACCAGAATTTGGGCATCTCGTTTTCGTTCAGGTAGATTTTGTAGGGGATTTCGTTCTTGGACATGGTGCAGGCTCCTTTCTTTTTGTCGGGACAAAATAATAACCTGTCCCAGTATTTTCGCTGGGACAGGTCTGATCAATCAACCTGCGGTGCCACCCGGCTTGGCGCTTGCGCGCCCGCTCACTGCGTACACTAATCATACGCGGACCTTTGATGACGGAGGGTCGGCTCCGTCTCCCATACTCAGGCTGACGCCCTTTCTGCTCGCCCTCAGAAGTCCATTCCTTTTCCCGGTTCCTGCCGCGCTTCCACCGCCGGCGGCTCTCTGCGAAGAACGGAGGGAAAGTACTCACTCTTCCTCAACGGTTTAGCAAAGCATAGCATACCCGGTTTTGGTTTTCAAGAGGGCGGATTGTTTTTCAAATGTTTTTAGCGCGGTAAAGCGATAAACCCCGTTGACAAGGGTCCGGATCATGATATAAAATCCCGGCAAACGAAGAGAAAGGCGGCGGAGCAGATGATGCGGAACATGAATACCGGTCTCGAATCCTTCCGCCTGACAGTTGCACAGATGAATGGGACCGCAGAACGTGCTGCGCGTTTCTTTTTTGGCTGGTGGTCCTGGCGGGGCAGTCTGCCCGTCTGTGAGAACTGCTGAGTCTACCGGAGTATCGAAGCGGCTCTTCCAGGCGGAAAGGCCGCTTTTTTCAGTGCTTTGAACCTTTGATCAAATGGATTGACGGATGGACGCAGAGGAGGGGAAAAAGACAGTGCAGATGGAGTTTGTAAGGCGAATGCCGCAGCCCCAGGAACTGATGCGGGACCATCCCGTGAGCGCCGGACTGAAAGCACGGAAGGCGGAGCGGGACAGACGGATCACGGAGATCCTGACCGGAAAGGATCCGAGGTTTCTGCTGATCATCGGTCCCTGCTCGGCGGACCGGGAGGACGCGGTGCTGGAATACATGCACCGGCTGGCGGAGGTGGAGAAGCAGGTCAGCAGCCGGCTGATGATCATTCCCCGGGTTTACACCAACAAGCCCCGGACCCGCGGCGTCGGCTACAAGGGAATGCTGCACCAGCCGGACGTGGGCAAGGAAGAAGACCTGCTGGCGGGAATCATCGCGATCCGTCGGCTGCATACGCGGATCCTGGAAGAGACGGGTTTCAGCTGCGCGGATGAGATGCTGTATCCTTCCAACTACAGCTACCTGTCGGACCTGCTGAGCTATGTGGCGGTGGGCGCGAGAAGCGTGGAAAACCAGGAACACAGACTGGTCGCGAGCGGCCTGGGGGTACCGGTCGGGATGAAGAACCCCAGCGCGGGGGACATCCGCGTGATGATGAACTCGATCGCGGCGGCCCAGAGCCCGCAGGAATTCATTTACCGCACGTGGGAAGTGCATACGCCCGGGAACCCGCTGGCGCACGCGATTCTGCGGGGATATGTGGACAACTTCGGACGGAGCCACGCGAACTATCACTATGAGAACCTGCGGGAGCTGCTGAACCTGTACGGGGAAAGCGGACTGCAGAACCCGGCGGTGATCGTGGACGCAAACCACAACAACTCCGGCAAGCAGTATCTGGAACAGATCCGGATCTGCAAGGACGTGATGCACAGCCGCGCACTGGACAGCGACATCCGGGCCCTTGTCAAGGGACTGATGGTGGAGAGTTATCTGGAAGACGGGAGCCAGGAAGTGGGCGGCGGCGTTTTCGGGAAATCCATTACCGACCCCTGCCTGGGCTGGGAGAAAACGAGGGAGCTGATCCTGAAACTGGCCGAACTGGCAGAACAGATCACAGGAGGGAAAACATGATCCGGCAGTTATCGATTTTTGCGGAAAACAAACGGGGCGCCATGAACGAGATTACAAAGGTGCTGACGGAGGCCCAGATCAACATGAACACGCTGGTGACCAACGACAGCGCAGAATTCGGGATTATCCGCATGCTGGTATCGGATACGGACAAAGCGTTCGACAGCCTGAAGGAAGCCGGCTATCTGTGCCACTGCGACGCGGTGGCGGCGGCGGAGATCGGGGATGAGTGCGGGAGCCTGAACGCGCTGCTGGAAATCCTGAACCGGGGGAATATCAACCTGGATTACCTCTATGTGACATATTCCGGACTGAGCAGGAAGCCGGTGGCAATCCTGCGGTCGGTGGATATGATGGAGGTGGAGGAGTTTCTGAAGGGGAAAGGGTACAGAATGCTGGAAAGGGTTGAATAGAGAGTGGAGAGTGGAGAGTGGAGAGTGGAGAGTGAAGAGTGGAGAGTGGAGAGGTCAGAATTCAGAATGAAGAGCGGGAGTGGAGAGAATGAAAGTTTTGCCTGATCTGGAAACGCTGAAGGCGCTGGCGCGGGAAGGAAAGTATGATGTGGCGCCGGTGCGGTGCGAGCTGCTGAGCGATATCCGGACGCCCATCGAGGCGCTGAAAATCCTGAAAAACGTGTCCACCCACTGTTTCATGCTGGAAAGCGTGGCGGAGCGGGAAAAATGGGGACGCTACACCTTCCTCGGATTTGACCCGAAGATGAGCATTACCTGCACGGACGGGAAGATGGAAGCCGGCAGCCTGACGCTGGAAACAAAGGATCCTTCCGCCTGCCTGCGGCAGATCCTTTCGGGATACAAAAGCCCGCGGCTGGAGGGGATGCCGCCGTTCACGGGCGGACTGGTGGGCTACTTTGCCTACGACTATCTGACATACAGCGAACCGACGGCAAAGCGGGAGGTTCCGGACAGCGAGGACTTCAAGGACGTTGACCTGATGCTGTTCGACAAGGTGATCTGCTACGACAACTATCAGCAGAAGATTCTCCTGATCGCGAACGTATCCCTGAAGGATCCCGAAACCGGATATAACAGGGCGGTCATGGAACTGGAGAGCCTGCGCAACCTGATCCTGCACGGGGAGGCGAAGACAGAACCGGGCGGGCGGATGACCGGAGAGGTCCGGGCCCTGTTTGACCGGGAGAAGTACTGCGCGATGGTGGAGAAGGCTAAGCACTATATCTGCGAAGGGGATATTTTCCAGATCGTGCTGAGCAACCGGCTGGAAGCGCCTTTTGAGGGCAGCCTGCTGAACACCTACCGGGTGCTGCGGACGCTGAACCCGAGCCCCTATATGTTCTACTTCTCCGGAACGGACGTGGAGGTGGCCGGGGCAAGCCCGGAGACGCTGGTGAAGCTGGAAAACGGCGTGCTGCACACCTTCCCGCTGGCCGGCACCCGCCCCCGGGGACGGACGGAGGAAGAGGACAGGGCGCTGGAGAAGGAACTGCTGGCGGACGAGAAGGAACTGGCGGAACACAACATGCTGGTCGACCTGGGGCGCAACGACCTGGGGCGGATCTCCCGTTTCGGGACGGTGGAAGTGGAGAAGCTGCACTCGATCGAGCGATACTCCCATGTGATGCATATCGGGTCCACGGTCCGGGGAGAGATCCGGGAGGACCGCGACGCGCTGGACGCCATCGAGGCGGTGCTGCCCGCGGGCACGCTGAGCGGTGCGCCGAAAATCCGGGCCTGCCAGCTGATCGGCGAGCTGGAGAACAACAAGCGGGGAATTTACGGCGGGGCGATCGGCTATATCGACTTTACCGGCAACATGGACACCTGCATCGCGATCCGGATCGCCTATAAGAAAAACGGAAAGGTGTTCGTCCGCAGCGGGGCGGGGATCGTGGCGGATTCGGTGCCGGAAAAGGAATATGAAGAGTGCCTGAACAAGGCCCGGGCATCGCTCAGGGCGCTGGAAACGGCAGGGGAGGTGGAAGGATGATCCTGCTGATCGACAATTATGACAGTTTTTCCTATAACCTGTATCAGATGATCGGCGCGCTGAACCCGGACATCCGGGTAATCCGGAACGACGCGATGACGGTGGAGGAGATCCGGGAACTGAAACCGAACCACATCATCCTGAGTCCCGGACCGGGGCGGCCGGAGAACGCGGGGATCATCGTGGAGGCGGCTGCCACGGTATGCCGGGAGATCCCGACACTGGGCGTTTGCCTCGGGCACCAGGCGATCTGCCTGGCCTATGGCGGGAAGGTCACCTACGCTTCGCGGCTGATGCACGGAAAGCAGTCCGTGACTCGGTTTGATCCGGACTGCCCGCTGTTTGCCGGGGTGCCGGAGAAGGCACCGGTGGCCAGATATCATTCGCTGGCGGCGGAGGAAGGAAGCCTGCCGGAGTGCCTGAAGGTGACGGCCAGGACGGTTGAAGGGGAGATTATGGGGGTTATGCACAGGGACGCGCCGATTTACGGGGTGCAGTTTCATCCGGAGAGCATCATGACGCCGGATGGAAAGCGGATGTTGAAAAATTTTTTGAGTTTGTAAGGGAGAAAAAGGAAAAATGATCAAGGAAGCTATTGTGAAGATCGTGAACAAGGGAGATCTGAGTTATGACGAGGCCTATGCCGTGATGAACGAGATCATGAGCGGCGAGACGACCGCGACCCAGAACGCGGCTTTCCTGGCGGCGCTGAGCACCAAGAGCGCGCGGGCGGAGACCCGGGACGAGATTGCCGGCTGTGCGGCGGCGATGCGGGACCACGCGATCAAGGTGGAGACAGGGATGGACGTGCTGGAGATCGTCGGAACCGGCGGGGATAACGCCCACAGCTTCAACATTTCCACAACCTCCGCGCTGGTTGCGGCGGCGGGCGGCGTGAAGGTCGCCAAGCACGGAAACCGGGCGGCATCCTCCAAATGCGGAACGGCGGACTGCCTGGAGGCGCTGGGGGTGAACATCGCCCAGAGCCCGGAGAAATGCATCGAGATGCTGAAGGAAGCCGGGATGTGCTTCTTCTTCGCGCAGAAGTATCATACGTCCATGAAGTATGTGGGCGCGATCCGGAAGGAACTGGGGTTCCGCACCGTGTTCAACATCCTGGGACCGCTGACCAATCCCGCCAGCCCGTCGATGCAGCTGCTGGGGGTTTATGACGAATATCTGGCGGAGCCCCTGGCGCAGGTGCTGATCAGCCTGGGCGTGAAGAAGGGCATGGTAGTCTACGGACAGGACAAGCTGGACGAGATTTCCGCCAGCGCGGAGACGACGGTGTGCGAATTCCGGGACGGATGGTACCGCAAAAGCGTGATCAGGCCGGAAGATTTCGGACTGAAACGCTGCGTCAAGGCGGACCTGGTGGGCGGAACGCCGGACCGGAACGCGGCAATCACCCGGGCCATTCTTGCGGGAGAAGAACGCGGGCCGAAGCGGACCGCGGTGCTGATGAACGCCGGCGCGGCCCTGATGATCGGCGGAAAGGCGGAAAGCCTGCAGAGCGGCATTGCGCTGGCCGGCGAACTGCTGGACAGCGGCGCAGCGGAACGGACCCTGGAGAAAGTGATCGAGGTCAGCAACCGATGAATATTCTGGACCAGCTGGCAGTCCATGCCCGGGAGCGGGTGGCTGCGGATCGGGGCAAAGTACCGGAAGAAGCGCTGAAGGAGCAGTGCGCGCTGCTGGGCCCGGGAAACGGGGATCAGTTCACGCAGGCACTGAAGAAGCCCGGGCTGTCCTTCATCTGTGAAGTCAAGAAGGCCTCCCCCTCGAAGGGAATCATCGCGGAGGAGTTCCCGTATGTCCGGATCGCGGAGGAGTATGAAGCCGCGGGGGCAGAGGCGATCTCCTGCCTGACGGAACCGAAGTGGTTCCTCGGATCAGACCGGATCTTTCAGGAGATCCGGCAGGCGGTCGGGACACCGATGCTCCGGAAGGATTTTACCGTCAGCGCGTACCAGATTTACCAGGCGCGCGTGATGGGCGCGAACGCGGTGCTGCTGATCTGCGCGATCCTGGATGAGCGGGAGCTGGAAACGTATCTCGCGCTGAGCAGGGAACTGGGACTGGCGGCGCTGACGGAGACGCATGACGAGGCGGAGATTGAAAAAGCCGTGAAGTGCGGCGCGAAGATCATCGGAGTGAACAACCGGAACCTGAAGGATTTCTCCGTGAATATCGCCAATGCGGAACGCCTGCGGGAAAAGGTGCCGGCGGACTGCCTGTTTGTGGCGGAAAGCGGCGTGAGCGGGCCGGAGGACGCGGAGCGGATCCGCCGGTCCGGTGCGGACGCGGCGCTGGTGGGCGAGGCGCTGATGCGCGCCAAAGATAAAAAGGCCATGCTGAATGCCATGAGAGCAGGGAGAACGGAATGACAAAGATCAAGCTTTGCGGACTGCGCCGGGAGGCGGATATCGAGGCGGCCAACGAACTGCGGCCAGACTACATCGGCTTTGTGTTTGCCAAGAAGAGCCGGCGGGCGGTTGACCGGGAAACGGCGGGCAGACTGAAGAGACTGCTGAACAGGGACATTCAGGCAGTCGGCGTGTTCGTGAACGCGCAGCCGGAAACGGTGGCCTTCCTGCTGGAGGAGGAAGTGATCGACCTCGCCCAGCTGCACGGGCAGGAGGACGCGGAATACATAGCAAGGCTGCGGGAGATGACGGACAAACCCCTGATTCAGGCGTTCCGGATCCGAACCGCCGAAGATGCGAGACGGGCGGAAAAAAGCCCCGCGGAATATATCCTGCTGGATGCCGGGGCAGGGGACGGGAAGACGTTTGAATGGGAACTGGCCGAAAGCGTGGGAAGGCCGTATTTCCTGGCCGGCGGGCTGACACCGGAAAACGCGGGGGAAGCGGCGGAACGCCTGCATCCCTTTGCGCTGGACGTATCGAGCGGCATCGAGACGGACGGATGGAAGGACCCGGCAAAGATGCGCGCGTTTGCAGAGGCTGTAAGAAGGAGGGAAAAAGAATGACCAATCCGAGAGGAAGATTCGGGATCCACGGGGGGCAGTATATCCCGGAAACGCTGATGAACGCCGTGATCGAGCTGGAGGAAGCATACGACCGGTACCGGGAGGACCCGGCGTTTAACCGGGAACTGGAAACACTGTTCAACGAGTACGCCGGGAGACCCTCCCGCCTGTACTTCGCCGAAAAGATGACGAAGGACCTGGGCGGGGCGAAGATCTATCTCAAACGCGAGGACCTGAACCATACCGGGGCCCACAAGATCAACAACGTGCTCGGACAGGCGCTGCTGGCGAAGAAAATGGGCAAGACCCGCCTGATCGCCGAAACGGGCGCGGGGCAGCACGGGGTGGCGACCGCCACGGCGGCGGCCCTGATGGGGATGGAATGCGTGGTGTTCATGGGAGAGGAAGACACGAAACGCCAGGCGCTGAACGTATACCGGATGCGGCTGCTGGGGGCGGAGGTCATCCCCGTTACGACCGGGACCGCCACGCTCAAGGACGCCGTATCCGAGGCGATGCGGGAATGGACAAAGCGGATCAGCGACACGCATTACTGCCTGGGCTCCGTGATGGGGCCGCATCCCTTCCCGACGATTGTGCGGGACTTCCAGGCGGTGATCAGCCGGGAGATCAAAGCGCAGATGCAGGAGAAGGAAGGACGGCTGCCGGACGCCGTGATTGCCTGCGTGGGCGGCGGATCGAACGCCATCGGCAGTTTTTACCACTTTATCGGGGATGAAAGCGTACGGCTGATCGGCTGTGAAGCGGCGGGCCGGGGAATTGACACCTTCGAGACCGCGGCCACGGTCAACACCGGCAGAGTGGGCATTTTCCACGGGATGAAGAGCTATTTCTGCCAGGATGAATACGGGCAGATTGCGCCGGTCTATTCCATTTCTGCGGGGCTTGACTATCCGGGCATCGGGCCGGAGCATGCGTGGCTGCATGATATCGGGCGGGCGGAATATGTGCCGGTGACGGATGAGGAAGCGGTGTGCGCGTTCGAATACCTGGCACGGACGGAAGGGATTATCCCGGCGATCGAATCCGCACACGCGGTGGCGTACGCGCAAAGGCTGGCGCCGGAAATGGGAAAGGACCGGATTATCGTGATCACAATCTCGGGAAGAGGCGACAAGGACTGCGCCGCGATCGCGCGGTACAGGGGGGAGGATCTGCATGAATAAGGCCGGGAAAGAAAGAATCAGAGAGGCATTCGGCAAGGGAAAAGCCTTTATTCCGTTTATCACCTGCGGTGACCCGGATCTGCAGACGACCGCGGCGTGCGTGCGGGAGATGGTCCGCAGCGGCGCAGACCTGATCGAGCTCGGGATTCCTTTTTCGGATCCGACAGCCGAGGGACCGGTGATCCAGGGCGCCAATCTGCGTGCCCTGACCGGCGGCGTGACGACGGACCGGATTTTTGACCTGGTGCGGGAACTGCGCCGGGACGTGACGGTTCCGCTTGTGTTCATGACCTATGCCAATGTTGTTTTTTCCTACGGCGCGGAACGCTTTTTGGGGGCCTGCGCGGAAACGGGGATTGACGGACTGATCCTGCCGGATCTCCCCTTTGAGGAAAAGGAAGAGTTCCTGAGCGTTTGCCGGGAGCACGGGGTCGCGCTGATCAGCCTGATTGCCCCGACCAGCGAGAACCGGGTCGCCATGATTGCCGGGGAGGCGGAGGGATTTATCTATCTGGTTTCCAGCCTGGGCGTGACGGGTGTGCGCAGCAGCATTACCACCGATCTTGAACCGATTGTCCGCACCATCCGCGCGAACACGGATGTTCCCTGCGCGATCGGCTTCGGCATCTCAAACCCCGAACAGGCCAAAAAGATGGCGGAGAAGGCGGACGGGGTCATCGTCGGCTCGGCCATCGTGAAGATCATCGCACAGTATGGAAAGGATGCGGCGCCTTATGTCGGCGCGTTTGTGAAAGAGATGAAAGATGCGGTCAGATGACCTCGGAATAACTGCCGAGGTACGTGAACTGATCCAGCGTCGCGTCCAGTTCCTCAATGAGCCGGGTGAAGGACGGAGAAGCGACAGAGACATCCAGGTCAAAATAGAACATGAACTCGAAATCCCTGCCCGGGATCGGCCGGCTTTCCAGCTTGGTCAGGTTGATGCCCTGGGCGTTGAAACGGCTCAGCAGCTGATACAGGGCACCCGGACGGTCCTGAAGCACGAGCATCAGGGAAGTGCGGTTTGCGCCGGGGAAGATTTCCGGTTTTTTGGAAATGCAGATAAAGCGGGTATGATTATTGCTGTTGTTCTGGATTCCGGTCTCCAGAATGTCCAGACCGTACAGCGGCGCGCAGTGCGCGGAGGAGATGGCGGCCATATCCGTCCGCCCGCTGTCCCGGACCATCCGCGCGGCCGCGGCAGTGTTGGAGCAGACGTTCACGCGCCATTCCGGGCGGGCGGCCAGGAAAGCGGAACACTGCTGGAGGGCCTGCTCATGGGAGCAGACTTCGCGGATCCGGTCCGGTTTCGTGCCGGGCAGGGCAAGCAGGGTGTGATCAATCCTGATCCGGGCGGAACGGACAATATAACAGTGATGCCGGATCATCTGGTCGTAAACGCTGTTGACGGAGCCGGCCAGGCTGTTTTCGATGGGCAGGATGCCGTAGCGGCACTGCCCGTTTTCAATAGCGGTGAAGACATCCGCGAAGGTACGGAAATAAGTGATCGAAGGATAACGGAAGATCTTTTCGCAGGCCAGCTGGGAGTATGCGCCTTCCACACCCTGACAGGCAACGGGAGCCTTTTCCGGGAAAAGAGACGGCGTACGGGCGAATGTTTCCCCGATCATCTGACCAAGGGCGCTTTGCGGACGGGCATCCATCTGCTGACGGAGCCTGCTCTGGTCGAGAATCAGCTGATACAGGGCGCGGATGCCCTGTTCATTCTCCTCGCCGGCCAGGTCGACAACCTTGTTTAGAAGCGCACGCTCCCTTTCGCTGTCCCGGACGGGAAGGTTGTTTTGACGTTTATATTCCCCGATGAGGCGGGAGGTTTCCATTCGCTTGCAGTAGAGGTCGACCAGTTCGCGGTCGATGGCGTCGATGCGTTGGCGCAGGTCCTGAATATCCATAGGAAAGCTCCTTCAACAGATTCCGGAGTATTTTACCACGTTGTGTTATCCCGGGCAACATGATATGATAGCCGCGGAGGCATGAATGAGGATAACGGAACAGGAGAGACGGGATGAGGGCATTTATCTGGGACCTGGACGGAACGCTGCTGGATTCCTACGGGGTGATCACTTCCAGCGCCGTTGACGCGCTGAAGGAATACGGGATTTCGGCCGATCCGGAGGAACTGCTCCGGTATATGAAGAACCGGTCCCTGACTTCCTGGCTGCGGAATGCGTCCGGGGAAAGCGGCGTTCCTTTTGAAAAACTGATCGGCCGGTATGCGGAAATCACCCATGAGCGGGACGACCGGATTACGCTGATGAGCGGAGCGGCAGAAACGCTGCGCGGGCTGCGGAAAGGCGGCGGCGCCAATTACGTGTATACCCACCGGGGGAAATCCGCCTATACGGTTCTGGAGCGACTTGGCGTTCTGGGCGAGTTCGATGACCTGATTACGAATGAGGACGGGTTTGCGCCGAAACCTTCCGGGGACGGGATCCGGGAACTGATGCGCAGGCACGGGCTGGAGCCGGAGGAAAGCTGCTATATCGGCGACAGGCCGATGGATGTTCTTTGCGCCCGGGACGCCGGGGTGACGGCGGTGCTGTTCCGGCCGGCTGACGGATGTGTGGAGCCGACCGGGCAGGAAGATCTGATTATTTCAGATCTTCCTGAGATAATTGATTGGGGGCTTTCCGATCGTTCTTCGAATGATGTTTTTCAGGAATAATCAATGAATCTGCTGAAGATTTCACAGGATGATAAAGCGGTGTACGGCCGGATCCTGAAGCTGACCGGGCCGATTATTCTGCAGAACCTGCTGAGCGCGTTTGTCACCTCGGCGGACGTGGTGATGCTGAACTTTGTGGGGCAGGAGCATATCTCGGCCGTGTCGCTGGCGACGCAGTATGCGACGGTGCTGTTCATGCTGCTTTACGGACTCGGGACAGGCGTGACGATGCTGAGCGCCCAGTATTTCGGCAAGGGCGATATGCGCGCCATCGACGCGGTGGAGGGGATCGCACTGCGGTTTTCCATCGGCGTGACGCTGCTGTTCGGACTGGCGGCGCTGACTGTGCCGGAATTCATGATGCGGATTTTTACACCGGATCCGCAGCTGGTTGAGATCGGCGCAGGCTATCTGCGGAATGTATCCGTTGCTTATATCTGCTGGGGCCTGATCGAGATCTACCTGGCCACGCTGCGCTCGGTGGGACGGGTGGCGGTCAGCACGGCACTGAACATGGTTGCTTTTGCGCTGAACATCCTGCTGAACGCCGTCTTTATCTTCGGCCTGTTCGGCGCGCCGAAGCTCGGGGCGGCGGGCGTCGCGCTGGCGACCTCCATTTCCCGCGTGGTCGAACTGATCCTGACGCTGATTGTTTCGGCGCGGAGCAGGGATGTCAAGCTGAAACTTTCCTACATGTTCATCCGGAGCAAGGTGCTGTTTAAGGATTTCCTGAGAATGGCAATGCCGGCGACGCTGAACGACGTCAGCTGGGGGCTGGCTTTCTCGATGTACTCGGTGATCATCGGGCAGTTTCTGGGGACGGATATGGTGGCGGCCAATTCCTTTACGTCGCTGGTGCGGACGTTCGGCACGGTACTGTGCTTCAGTGTGGCCAGCGGCGGCGGGATCCTGCTGGGGCAGATCATGGGCAACGGCCGGATGGAGGAAGCGGAAAAGTGCGCGAGCGTGCTGATGAAACTGACGGTTATTTCCGGGATCATCGGCGGGCTGATCGTGCTGGCGGCGATGCCTTTCGTGCTGCGGTTTGCCAACCTGACGGAGACGGGCAAAGGCTTCCTGAAAGGAATGCTGCTGATCAATACCTATTACGTGATGGGCCAGGCGGTCAATACCACGCTGATCGCCGGCGTTTTCCGGGCAGGCGGGGACAGCCGCTTCGGCTTTATCTGCGACACGATCGACATGTGGTGCTATGCGGTGCCGCTTGGCTTCCTGGCCGCGGCAGTGCTGAAGCTGCCGCCGATGTGGGTTTATTTCCTGCTGTGTACGGATGAGTTTGTGAAATGGCCGTGGGTGATCAGACATTACAGAAGCAAAAAGTGGCTGAAGAATATCACAAGAGAGAATGTGGTATGACAGGATAGAAGGAGGAGAGAAAGATGAAGAAGACCTGGTCCTTTGCCTGTGTTTCGCTGTTTTCGGCGGATCGGTTTTTGCTGAAGCCGCGGCGACGGAAAAACCTGCGGCGGAGCTTTACCAGGCAGGCCTGGAAGCCTTGGACGCGGAAGATTACGGGAAGGCACTGGAGTATTATCAGCAGGCTGCGGAAGCCGGCTATACGCCGGACGAGGAAGAACAGGAGATTCTGAAGGCTGTGCTTGGGGACGAATATCAGCAGAAATAATCCGGGCGATGCAGGCTCCCCATTCCGGCAAAACCATCTGAAAAAACACAGCCGGGACTTTATCTCAGGATGAGGAGAAATAGATTCGTTTATGAACATTATCTGTAAA
>OMYT01000142.1 GCA_900315315.1 uncultured Eubacteriales bacterium
TAGTACTCTTTTTTCTTGTTCGCCATAAAATCGGCCTCCTATGATTTTTTATCTTATCATAGAAGGCCGTTGCCTTTCAGCTATTTACAGACTTTTTTTTCACAAGCTCGGGTTTACCGGAAATCAAACAAAGCAATCAGTGTATCGGATATATCAAGATATTCAGTCAGAAGCAAGGAACCCAGCTTTTTGAATCTTCTTACATTCAGATCCACATGGCGCACATGTTCACAGGCAATGAGCCCTTTAATCTCCCCTGAAGGAGTAGAAACACAGATCGGAAGATGGATCGCATTTGGAGCAATATTATTCAGGATCGGGCAGACAACAGCCTCCCCGATCGCATTGAAATGATCATTGCTGACAACGATGACCGGCCAATTGATTCCCTGAACGCGCAGAATGCTCCCCTGTTCGGCTTTGATCATTTTACCAGACCTCATTTCCCTGAGGCTCGCCCCAGTCGATTTCACCGATTCCGGTCAATTCGCATCCGGATTCGCGGATGCGCTCTTCAAGGGTTTTATGCCGAAACGGACGGGATAAAATAATCTTTCCTTTATCCACTTCCACTGTCAGGTTTTCATCCAGAGCAAATCCGGCTTCCTGCAAAACGGATTTCGGGAGGCGGATTCCCTGGCTGTTTCCCCATTCTTTTACCTGTACTTCCATTACTGGCACCTCCATTCACGGATATACATAGTATATCCGCTTTTGTTATGACTGTCAATCCCTCATTTTCCTGAGATTTTCCGACTAAATCCCAATATCTGACAATTTCCCTGCTCTTCTGAGCAGTTTTTTATTGCTCGTTTTCCTAACCCGAGGAATCCATCACTACTCGAATATATTCTCCCCCAGATCCAAAACCTCATTTATATCCCAATCAATTCCGAGCGTTCGGGCAGTCTCGACTAACTCCTCTTTTGTCTTTGGCTGCGGAACAACTTCACATTCATCCTGATATGGGCGAACATACATGCACCATCGTTGCCGTTCATCTGTCTCAATTTCTTCTGAGACCTGAAACCCAAGTCCACAACGATATTCCCTGCCACCAAGCATATTGTAGTATGCGATACACTCCTCACAGTCTCTGTGCTGTTTTTCTTTCCTGGCCATCATTCTTCACCTTCAGTATCGGAGTTTAGAAATTCCAATACTTCCTCATATGTCTTGTCACTCTTCATAATGGCTTTTACCAGTTCATCCCGACGAAGTGCATCCTGCTTGTCCAGTAAATCGCTCAGTACAGCGATTGCCGCGTCATATTCCTTCTTCTTTTTACTCACAACTGCCTGGGCTTTTTCAATCTCTGTTTCCAACGCTTTCATTGCCGTCACGCGCGCCATTTCGTTTCCCTCCTCATATTCCGCTCTGGAGCTTCAGACTGATTTCTTTCGCTATGTGTTTCACATAGCTGTCTGTCATTCCGAATGCTTTCAGAATCGTCTTCTGTGTCGCCGTTATCGCGTGATCAAATCGGTATACACCATCCAGCTGGCGCGCCATCTCTATTTTGTCCAGTTCCCGGATTGCCGCCGGCACTGTCATAAAGTTTGGTTTTTTGTCCAGCTTTTTCTTTTCTTCCTTCAGATAGTTGTACATCCGATTCCGGATAATCAGCGCCACAAATTCAATGAATATCTTGGAGGCAGCTGATTCATCTGAATCAACCCTCAGGCAATGATTTCCCAGGAACGTTTTGTCAGAAAGGAACAGTTTCTCTGAAGCGTCCCGGCCCTTGTAGATCTCAATGGCTTCCTTTGCAGTCATCTTCTCCGAAGTAATAATCACAAAGTATCCACACAGCGCCAGTTCCAGTTCAATGACCGCTGCCTTTTCCTCAAAGAAAACGAATTTTCGTTCCGCTTTTTCCTGTTCGTTCGTCTCCCCTTTCAGTGGATCCCGTTTCTTTTTCGGCTCCTTCTTTTTTGCTTTCTCATCATAATGCAGCAAGAAATATTGTTCCAGTCCAGGCCTGAATTCCTTGAACTGGTTAATATGGCTGTTCAGGAAGCTCGTCAGCTGGTTAATCTTTTTCTCAACATCCCGCTTCTCATTCGCTTCCAGATCGACGCTGTGATACAAATGAATATATCTCGGCTTCCTGTCCGTTGCGAACAGCTTCTTCTCAATAGTCTTCCCATAAACCTCATATGCCGGGATATTGTAAAGACGCTTCTCCTCAAAGCTTCCCTTATTCTCCAGCACCCATTGCTGAACCAAATCTGCTTTGCCCTTCAGCATCATCACGAAGCTGTATTTGTTTGCCTCAAGATAATCAATATTCTCTTTGCTGAAGTAGCCGCGGTCCAGCACGAAACCGATCTGTTTGTATCCGTATCCTACCGATTTATCCACCATGCACTGCAACTGGGATACGTCATTGATACTGCCGGGATATACCTCATAGAACAACGGTTCCTGGTTGTGAGTGTCATATGCAATCGCATAGTTGAATATGCTGGTTTCTTCTCCGCTCTTTGAATGGCCTGTCTCCACGACCCGCAGATCGCCGGCCTGACACTTTTTGTCAGTGGAATCGTATGAGAAGTAGATCCTCTCCCGGTGATTCCTGCCTTCATTCCAGGCATTCAGGAATGATGCGCTGACACCTTCATCCATGGTCTTCAGGAAATCACTGACCCTGGAATCGCTGTAGATCCGCATTCCCTGAGCAAACAACGGATGTTTGAATGCGTAGTTCGGATAATGCTGTGCTCGGTTATCTTCTTCAACAATAGAATAAGCGGCCAGATCCAGGAACAATCCTACATCCTTGCCCGGAAGATATCTTCCCAGTATCTCCGGCAAGTTGTAATCATTGACAATCTTCCGGATTACAACCCACGTCCCGATCTGCAGTCCGCAGCTTCTCTCCGTCCGGTCCGGCATCTCCACATCCGGAAAGAATTTCATATAGTTTTCGTTGGGCTGCATCATGCTCAAATCGGTTCCAGATCGTTTCCCGATCGTCTTCCGATTAGCTATGGTGAACTGTCGTTCTTTGTCATAAACCCTTCCGTATTCATACTCGACATAAGTAGTGTTTCCCTTGGTTCGGTAGGTGATTTTCCCGGGCGCATCCGGGATTTTGACCATCGCATCCAGGTACAATTTGTGGCACCTCATTTAGTCGGAATTCCGTCTAAAGTCATTGTACCACAAAAACACACCTTCGTCAACAGGAAAATGGCCGAAACCCGTTGATTTTACTGGTCTCGCGCCATTTCTCTTCATACTGATTTTTTAGTGGGAAACCCGTTTAGTCGGAAATGTCATGGAAGTTCAGG
>OMYT01000008.1 GCA_900315315.1 uncultured Eubacteriales bacterium
CTCATGCTTGTCAGTATCCGCCTGGCCGCTTACCGTGAACTCAGCCTGCGTCAGCTCTGTGCCGTCGTAGTCCTTGTTCGCGTCCTTTGCAGTGATCGTCACAGCTTTCGGGTTGATGGTGAAGGTACCATTCACATAGTCGACTATGTACTGATCCAGGTCGCTATTGCCGCTGGCGGTGATCGTGTATCCGCCCGCCTTCACATCCTCGCCTTCCTCGCGGCTCAGACTGATGTTCAGCAGTTTACGCAGGGCGGTCTCGTCGTCTTCGTCCGCCGACAGTTTGCCGGTGATTGTCGCCGTCAGGGCAGGATCGGTGGAAGAGTCATTGCTGTAGTCCTTGGATTTGTCATCCGCCGTCACAGTCAGGTTCTTTTTGTAGTATACCTCGATGACGTTTTCGTCTTCCTTGTAACCAATTGTGATTTCACCGCTGTCGCCTACCTGCGTGTATCCGGAGATCGGGAAGCTCGGGGCTGTAATCGTAGTTTTGATATCAGCTTTTTCCCTTGTCGCTGTCGCGATCTCGGTATCCGTGCCGTTCAGGATATAACGGATCGTGTAATAAGCCTTGCTCGCCTTGACGAGGGTTCCCCTATAATCACGGTGGTAGCCTTGAGCGCTCTTATCATTATAGGTATCGTTCTTCGACGGATCAAGGTACTGAGTCGTACCAAGTCTATCCCTTACGACAACATATTCGAATCGAGTCGTAAAGTAGGATACGGTATCATCAACAGTTTCATCGTCTGCCTTGTAGACATAGTCAACTTCATCCGTGTGATACACATAACCGGTAAAGTCATAAGGTGCAGCCGGGATGAGTATCTGATCATCTTCTACTTTCGTAATAATGGTATTCTTATCATACTGAGTCGCCGGTCTCTCGTTGATACCGGTCTTGCTCAGACGATACCAATCCTTACTGGGCGGACTTTCCTGGGTCGAGAAGGTAATCATGTTGTACAGCGGCTGATCCTTCTGTCCGTCATACAGCTTGATGGCATAGTTACGGTGGAAGCTGCTGGTCTCATTCTCGTCTCTGTAACGATCTGATTCGGGGATCAGCCATTTGGCTTGCTTTGTTTTCGTGTCATAGCTGCCGCCGATCTTTTTGTAAATCGCTACGAACACATGAGACGGATTACCTGCGCCCAGCGTGGCCGTATAGTAGTTTGTAGTGTCGTTGGTATCCGGTTTGAACGGTCCGCGTACATTCGTATCCCAGTAGGTATAAGTCGTGCCGTTGAAGATGATATCTTCGAAGGGATACGGATCGGCTTCCCAGTCACCGTCAGCCACGTCATGGTTCGTGCTGCTGCTTGTTTCGCCTGCCAGGTAGTAATCCAGATCATAGGCCGTCCTGGCAGTGGTCTTCTTCAGTCTGTACCAGGTCTTAGTGCCGTTGTAGTCGACTTCAGCCAGGTTGTACAGCGGTTCGGTCGCGTCTTTGATGGTCAGCGTGCCTGGTTCGTACGTGATCGTATAGTTGGTAATCTCTGCAGGACCCGTAACTGTGATAACATAGTCTGTAGGTTCTTCGCCGGGTGCACGGGACACCGTATAGCCGATCAGGCTCTCAGATTCGCCTTCAATCATACCGGTCACAGTGGCAGTCAGCGGATCAGGATCCGTCACATGCAGCCTGTTCGACCGTTCAACATCGTTAGCCTTGACGATCACTGGCAGCTTGTTAACTGTTTGGTAACCATCTTCCTTCACCGTGAAGATAACGATGAAGTTGTCGCTATTGTTGCTGAACTGGTCAGCATCCAGCTTCATATACGTGGTGCCGGCGTCAGTTCGTGCCGCGGCAGCTGTTCCGTTGATGCCGATGTACTGATCAACATCATACAGCTTGTTGTCCGCTTTTGCGGTATAGCCGTTCACGCTGTGCTCTTCACCGTCGTAATCAACGGTACTGTTCGCGCCGGTGATCTCCACGTTCACGTTGATCGCATTAATCTTCTGGTAACCTTCAGTCACATTGAAGGTTACGGACTTGAAGTTCGGATTGATGTTCGTGAATGTGCCCTTCAGCAGGTTCATGTCAGTCTGGCCGACATCAGTCCGTTTTGCTGTAGCCTCGCCGTCCGCCTTGGTAGCAACAGCGTAGGTGAAGTCCTTGGTTACATCGTACAGATCACTGCTCGCTGTCGCTGTATAGCCGCTGACGCTATGTTCTTCACCGTCATAATCAGCCGTATTGCTCTTTCCGACGATGGTGACAATCGCATCGATCGGGTTGATTACCAACTGACCGTCCACGATCACGAAGGTGACATCCTTGAAGTTGTCGTTGGTGTTCGTGAAGTCACTGGCCTTCAGTTCCATGTCGTAGCTGTTGGCGTCGGTTCCGCTCACGCTGGCCGTTCCGCTGAAGGTAAAGTCGGCTTCAGTGTACAGCGGTGTGCCGGTCTCGACCTCGTAGCCGGTCACGGTATGCTCTTTGCCGTCGTAGTCAAGTATGTCACTGTGCTCGGTGATGGTTACCGTCGTGTTAATCTGATCAATTGTCTGGTAGCCATCCGTCACGTTGAAGATGACCTTGGTAAAGTTTGTATTGGTGTTGGTGAACTGCTCGGCATCCAGACCCATATAGGTTGTGCCGGAATCGGTCCGTGCCGCTGTTGCAGTAGCTGTTTCGCTGAAGGTGAAGTCATCTTCAGTATACAGCGGGCTGCTGATCGCAACATCGTAGCCGCTCACGCTGTGCTCTTTACCGTCGTAAGGCGTGGTGTTCTTGTGTCCGGTAATGGTCACAACCACTTCATCCACCGGAACAATCTCCTGATAGCCATCGGTCACCAAGAAGTTGACCTTGGAGAAGTTGTTATTGGTATTAGCAAAGTCGTCAGCAGTAAGCCCCATCGGAGTCTTGCCATTGTTGGTCCGTACTGCCGCTGCTGTACCGGTGAAGTCGAAATCGTCTTCAGTGTACAGGCTGTTGCTGATCTCAACATTATAGCCGCTCACACTGTGTTCTTTGCCGTCATAGGTCGAGTTATCGGCAGCACCGGTAATGGTCACCGTCGCTTCGATCGGCTTGATCACCAACTGACCATCCACGATGGTGAATATCACGTTCGCGAAGTTGTTATTGATGTTCGTGAAGTCGGCAGCCTTCAGTTCCATGTCATAGCTGGCGGCATCGGTACCGCTCACGCTGTCATTTCCGCTGAAGGTGAAGTCGTCCTCAGTGTACAGAGCGTTGTTGAACGCCACATCATAACCGGACACGGTATGCTCTTCGCCGTCATAGTTAGCTTCGCCTTTATGCTCAGTGATGGTCACGGTCACATCGATCGGATTAATCACCAACTGGCCGTCCACGATCTCGAACTCAACGTTTTCAAAATTCGGGTTGGTGTTCGTGAAGTCACTGGCCTTCAGTGCCATGTCATAACTGGTGGCGTTGGTGCCGCTCACGCTATCAGTTCCGCTGAAGGTGAAATCTGCCTCGGTATACAGCGGATTGTCAATACTAACATCGTAACCGGTCACGGTATGTTCTGCGCCGTCATAGTCCACTTTAGTGCTGTGTTCGGTGATTGTTACTTTCGCGGTGATCGGGTTGATCTTCTGGTAGCCGTCGGTCACATCGAATGTCACCGTGCCAAAGTTCGTATTGGTGTTGGTAAACAGGTCCTTCGTCAGGCCCATCTCGGTCTTGCCGGCGTCAGTCCTGGTCGCAGAGGCTGTTCCGTTGAACTTGATGTTCGTATTCACGTCATACAGCTCGTTGCTCGCTGTTGCGGTGTAGCCGCTGACGCTGTGGTCTTCGCCGTTATAGTCGGTAGTATTGTTCGCGCCGACCACGGTCACGGTCACATCGATCGGTTTGATCTCCTGATAACCGTCGGTCACTTCAAAGGTCACGGTACCAAAATTCTTATTGGTATTGGTAAACTGTTCCTTCGTCAGGCCCATTCCGGTCTTGCCGGCGTCAGTCCGTTCCGCTGCGACTGTTCCGTTGAACTTGATATCTTTGTCAACGTTATACAGCTCGCTGCTCGCTGTTGCAGTATAGCCGCTGACACTGTGGCCTTTACCGTCATAATCGGTGCTGTTGTTCGCGCCGACCACGGTCACTGTCACATCGATTGGATCGATCACTAGCTGACCGTCTTCAATCACGAATTCAACATTCTCGAAGTTCGGGTTGGTATTCGTGAAGTCGTTCGCCGTCAGTTCCATGTCATAGCTACCGGCATCGGTGCCGCTGACGCTGGCATTTCCGCTGAAGGTGAAGTCATCCTCGGTGTACAGCGCAGTACTGATATCGACGTCATACCCGGTCACGGTATGCTCTTTGCCGTCGTAATCAACTTTATCATCATGCTCAGTGATGGTCACGGTTGCGCTGATCGGGTTGATTACCAGCTGGCCGTCTTTGATCACAAAGTCGACCTTCGCGAAGTTCGGGTTGGTGTTCGTGAAGTCGGTAGACTTCAGTTCCATGTCGTAGCTGCCGGCGTTGGTGCCGCTGACACTGGCCGTTCCGTTGAAGGTGAAGTCAGATTCCTTATACAGCGGGTTGCTGATCGCTACGTCATAGCCGGTCACGGTATGTCCAGTGCCATCATAATTGATCTTATCACTATGTTCGGTGATCGTCACCGTCGTGTTGATCGGGGTGATTGTCTGGTAGCCGTCGATCACGTTGAACGTAACATCCTTGAAGTTGCCGTTCGTATTGGTGAACTGTCCTTCAGCCAGACCCATGTATTCAGTGCCCGCGTCGGTCAGCTTCGCTTCCGTGGAAGTTCCGCTGAAGGTGAAGTAATCTTCAGTGTACAGCGGATTGCTGATCTCAACCTCATAGCCGCTCACACTATGCTCTTCGCCGTCGTAGGCAATCGTGTTGTTGTGTCCGGTGATAGTTACAACCACTTCTTCCACCGGCGTGATAGCCTGGTAACCGTCGGTCACGTTGAAGGTGACCTTAGAGAAGTTGGTATTGTTGTTCGCAAAGTTGTCGGCGGTCAGGCCCATTTCCTTGGTACCTACTTCAGTCTGTGCCGCCGCAGCCGTTCCGGTGAAGTTGATGTCGCTGCTGACATTGTACAGCGTACTGTCCGCTTCAGCGACATAGCCGCTGACGCTGTGTTCAGCACCATTATAGATCGTGGTGTTATAATTTCCGGTAATGGTCACCGTCGTTGCGATCGGCTTGATCACCAGCTGCCCATCCTCAATCGTGAAGGTCACGTTTGCGAAGTTGTTATTGGTGTTTGTGAAGTCTTCAGGCTTCAGCTCCATGTCATAACTGGTAGCATTGGTGCCGCTCACACTGTCATTTCCGCTGAAAGTGTAGTCAGCCGTGGTATACAGCGCATTGCTGATGTTCTTCACATCATAGCCGGTCACGGTATGTTCTTCACCGTCGTAATCGACTTCGTCGCCGTGCTCAGTGATAGTTACTGTCACGTCGATCGGGGTGATCTTCTGGTAACCATCATTGATGATGAAGTTCACTTTGCTGAAGTTCTTGTTATTGTTGCCGAACAGGCCTTCTTCAGTCAAGCCCATGTAGGTGGTACCGGCATCCTGTTGTGTTGCGGTGGCTTCTTTCTCGCTGCTGAAGGAGATGTCACGATCAACATCGTACAGATCGCTATCAGCAGTCGCGGTATAGCCTGTCACAGTATGGGCTTCACCATCATAAGGCAGTGTGCTGTTGTTACCGACGATGGTCACCGTCGTTTCGATCGGTTCGATTGTCTGGTAACCATCAGCCACTTCGAAGGTCACCTTCTTGAAGTTCTTGCTCTTGTTGCCAAACTGTTCGGCCTTCAGGCCCATGTATGTGGTATCTGCGTCAGTCCGTGTGGCGGAAGCCGTTCCGCTGAAGGTGATGTCAGCAACATTGTAGAGATCGCCTTCCGCTTTCGCGGTGTAGCCGGACACGGTATGGGCTTCACCATCGTAAGGCAGCGTGCTGTTGTTGCCGATGATGGTTACCTTCGCGTCGATCGGTTCGATCGTCATCCAGCCATCTTCTGTCACTGTGAAGGTGACATCGAAGTTGGCATTATTGTTGCTGAACTGATCAGCCTTCAGCCCCATCTTGTAGGTACCCGCATCAGTGCCCTTGGCAATTGCTTCGCCATTGAAGGAGATGTCGTTCACGGTGTAAAGGCTGTCACTGATATGAGTATCGTAGTCTTCAATTGTCTGCTCAGTTCCGTTGTAAGATTTGGAATCCGCTTTACCGCTGATTTCAACAGTAACCTTTCTGGTATTGATGGTGAAGTCAGCTTTGTTCACGGTCACCGCATAGTTATCGTTTGCCATGAAGTCCGCGGTGAGAGCGCTGGGATAACTGCCGGCATTGTTCTCATCCGTATTCGTCCGGACGAAAGAGATTGTGCCGAGATCTGTATCGTTCACCAGGCCATCAACCGTGCCGGTGAATTCAGGATCCGCTTCGCCATAGGTCTTGCTGGCAGCTTCCACCGTGATCGTAACAGCCTTCGCGTTGACGGTCAGCGTGCCATCCGCTGTCGTGATGTTCGTGAAGTTCGCAGTCTTGTCTTCACCGGCCGCGTTCTTGATCACGTAGCTGTTCACTGCATTGGCACTGCTGCCAGCATTCAGCTGGTTGCCCGTCGCGGTGCCTTCAATCGTGAAGCCATCTGGCAGGCCTGTCGCGCTCACGCTGTTATTCGTCAGCTCGCTGCCATCATAGTCCTTGCTACCGCTGCCTGCGGTCACTACGATCGCTGTAGCGTTCTCATTGACTGTCAGCGTGCCCAGTTCTTCGCTGATTGTGTAGTTGTCCGCATTGGTGGTGCCCCAGTCAATGCTGTAGGTATTGCTGGTGCTGCCTACTTCCGTGATCGTGCCCGTCGCGATCACTTCCGCGTTCTCGCCATTAATCAGGCCTGTGATGCCCGCTTCGCTGTTCGTCAGCGGTGCTCCATCATATGCCTTGCTCGCAGATCCGGTCGTGATCGTAACAGCCTTCGCGTTGACGGTCAGATCTCCGGCCGCTACGCTGATCGCATAGTTCGTCGTGACGTCTTCGCCGTCAGCATTCGTGATTACGACTTCGTCAGCTGCCGTGATTGTTCCGGCGTATGCCGTCGTGCTCGCTTCCACACCGCTGGCGCTGAAGACCGCATTGTGCGTATGGCCATCCAGCAATCCGCCAACTATTGCCGTCTCGGGCTTCGTTAGTGTACTCTTTCGTCTCGCTTGTGCCCGCGATCAGTACCGGACGTGCCGTGATGCTCAGCGTCACTTCGCCCGTTACAGGATTATTGTAGTTAGGGTTCGTCGCACGATAACGAATCGTCGTGTCTCCCGCATTCGTCGCGGTCAGACTGCTCAGATTAGTCGTCCAGTTCTCGCCGTCTGCGCTGTATTCGATTGTCGTCGTTCCCGTTGCGGCATTGGCTGTCGCTTCGTTCTCCAGGTTATGCGGTTCTCCGTCGTACACGAAGCTGTCGCCATTGAAGGTTACTCCGAACGTCGCATTCGTCTTCGTGATTGTCAGCGTGATTGTCAGGCTGCCAGGCGTGTATGTTACATCATAATATGTAGGAATTCCGGTGATTCCAGCTTGATCAGCCTCTGTCAGATAGGACTTGGGGCTCTCAGATACATTTGTGATGGAAGGAGCTGCTCCAAGTGCTGTTTCAATGGTTGCTACATCATCATTCAAAGCTCCAGTAATCGTGTAGCTACCATTCAGCGGCTGCTCATCATACGTCTTGCTGTCTGTCTTGGCAGTAATTGTCAGAGGCAGTGTATAGTAGATAGTCAGTACATTATCGCCATCAGTTATAGTGATACTAGTAGTTGGATTCCTATCTGCGGTTGTCAGGTCCTTTTCGCTGTAAGTTGTTGCCAGTGTGGCAGATACTGTTGAGCCCTCAGATGCATTACCAGTTTCATCAGCTTTTACCGGGATCGTAGTATCCTTCAGGTAATGATGAATCGTATATTCTTTGTTTTGCTTCCATGTGCCGGTGATTGTTACATCTTCTTCACCCATCGTGAAATTGGCAGCTGCAGCATCTCCGATCTTCCACCCCGTGAAAGTGTAGCCGTCAACTGCAACTGGTGCATCCGCAATCGTGACTGCCTCGTCCTTTGCGTACTCTGCTTCTGCGGGCGGTGTTATACCTGTGGGTACATCACCAGCATAAACATATGTGACTTTGTGCTTGACTGCATTTATTGGATTAGGTGCTCCAGCCTCGTTGAGGTAGATTGTTCCATTATCTGTTCCTGTTGTAAAGCTAACTGCCCCATTATTGAGCCTCGATTCCGGAATGCTCTTGGTTGCAATTGTATTGATAACAAGGCCATTAAACGGATTCACTGTAAAATCGTATTTTTGGTTCGCTTTTAACGTCAGTACTAAAGGATTGTTTATTTCAATATTCTGTGTCGTTACCTTCTTGTTCCAATCTTTTCCCCACTCATTTACTTCTGTAAAGCTGTGCGGCCCTACTGTTGCCCCTTGTGTGACAGCATTTAATATGATAGTTACCACTACAGTGGCATTTCCAGTAGGTCTCTGAATCTCTGTTGAACTAAACCGCGCTGTATATGTTGCATTATCATTGGCTGCAACAATGTTTGGCGACCATTGTCCATTGAAAGAATAATTGTATTCTGTATCAGAATTTTTGGTCGGTGTGTCACCGGTATAAACCGGTACAGTGCCTTTGTTTACTTTTTCTGTGTATAGAGTGTCTCCGTTGCCATCAACCCAGGTTATTGTATACTTTGTTGTTTCCTCTTGCCCTGTTGTCTGGCCATCCTTCGGACCAACCAAATAATAAAGAACAATATCTCCTGAACCTTGCCAGTAGATATTCATTTTGTTCTCAGTGGTAATATTGGGTATTGTGGTGTTCTGATCAAAACTATATCCATAATAACTAATATTATAGTCTACATTCTTAGCTGATTTTATGGTCGATTCAAGACCCGTCATATACTTTTCAGGAAGATAGAATGATAACGCTTTTCTTATATCTTTTCCGTTATACTGTTTAAGTTCAATTTTCTCTCCTGGTAAATCATTATTGATTGGTTTAAGAGCCTCCTGCGAATCGAGACTGTCTTTTGTGTCATTATGCTCACCATCCCAGAATAGACCTGCAAGTCCATCTGAAATTTCGCCAAATGTTCTTTTTTCAAGTTCTTCGCTATTTCTCTTTGTATAGATCATCATATAGCGAATGTGAATGGAAACCCCTTGATTGGGCTGAACAAGGAAAGTCAGTTTTCCTTCTTCCCAGGTTCTCTTCATATCATCATTGCATTCCGGAATGTGTTTCGGTGAATAACTGGAAGGATTTCCTTTCACTCCCGTTTCACCGTATTTTTCAAGAATGAGGTTCTTTCCGTTATAGGTATAAGTACCCTCTATAACGTACTGAACATCAAAAGTCTTGTCCTCATTAGGGGGTGTCCCCTCACTCACCGTTTCCAGCTCTTTATAACCTGCTCCAAGCGTAGGAGCCGGTTTATCATTTACTGGCAGCACTTCCTCGGCAAACACTGGTACTGGTGACAGATTCAGTACCATTACCAGGGTCAGCAACCATGCTACTATTCTGGTCTTGCTCTTGTTCATCATGCGGATCTTCCTTTCATCACGCGAGTGGCTCATTTAGGCTCAATCATTGAATCCGTTCTGTATTACAATGCTGGGTTTCTTACCGTTATTGTACATCCACAGCAATAGCTCTCCAGATGTAATTGGTCGTTTCCGAGTTTAACGTGTACGTATAACGTCTTGCATTTGCACCAGGAATATTTACCCAGTCTTCACGGTCCGTCGAGTACTGCCACTGAAGTGTATATGATTTACCTTCAAAACCAGTTAGTTTTGCTGTCAATGTTATACGGGCACCTTCATAACCTTCTTGTCCGTCAGGCCAATCAGATTCAATGTAGATGCTCATTGGGACTGCCGCCGCCTGTTCATTCCACTGCGCATACAAAGTAATATCTTCTTTTATCTCAAACGTATCATTCGCAGCGTAAGTAGTTCCTGTACCATCACTCACAGTATTCCAACCCGCAAAGGTGAAACCTTCTTTGGTCGGGGCAGGAAGTGTAATCATTGTGCTTTCTGCTTCATTGATTTCATCTATTGCTTCCTCTGTTCCCTGGAAACTGACTGTATAATACTCAAGATTCCCTTCATGGAGCATGGCTGTATAATTTCTGTGGTAAGCATCTGTATTATTCGGAACATCCCAGGCAGGTCCATCCAGCCATCCCTTAGGATCATTATACCAGGATAGGACTTTATTCATCACACGGCTTTTGGGAATATCAACAGATTCATACGTCACTGTGTAATATGACACAAATTTTTCAGGTGCAACATATGAACTATCCCTGTAAACATACTTCTTCCCATCAAGATTCAACACAACACCATTGAAGTCATATTCCTCAGGATTGCACTTAAGAACATGTTTCTTCGTAGCAGCTTTGCTATCACTACTATTCATCACCTCATCCAGTACATCTTCAAGCGGTGCAGCAACGACTGTCGTTTTCTTAAGTCTATAGTAAGTTCCATTGATTATGAGGAAGTTATAAAGATCCTGTTCTACGGGTTCAAGGCGTACTTCCTCACGTTTGCCGCGGTAAAGCACGAACTGCTCATTCGATGCCGGATCTCCTTTTGATTCCGCTCCCTGGAATCCATTATTCGCATTATGTGATTTAAGATTGAGCGCATAATTATCGCTATTCTTTATTCCAATCCTACCATTGGACATCTCCGTTACGATCAACGATTGCGGACTGGTTCTCATTTTCACTCTTTTTGTTTTTCCGTCGATAAACAAATACTTACCATTGCTTGATATATAGTATGTGCCATCGCTCTGTTTCTCAAATTTCCAATAATCAACAGACTCCAGATCCGTCTCGATTAATCCATCGCCGACTTCTTTATACTTTGCACCAGCCAAACGATTGTCGCTTCTTTCGGTGGCAGTCAGTAAAGCATTACCGTTTACATTCAAAGTACCGAGTACATACGATCCGCTGATGCCATCTACCTCTTCGACCGTCAGTATTCCTTTTGTCACTGTAACACGATAGTTGCCCTTTTCCGAGATATTCTCATTCGGAACAATATACTTTACGCCATCCTGTTCAAGCGTTGTCAATTCATAATCAATTTTATCTTCACCAAAGAGCCCGGTCACAGTTGCTGTAAATACGGGCGTCTCGCCCTCTTTAACCGTTACATCATCAATAGTCAAAGTTGCTTCAGCACGATTGATCTTCATCCATCCATTGCTGTATTCAATGGTGGCATCATTTTGTCCGTCACCATTGGTATCATAAATGAAGTCGCCATCTTCAAACTTGATCGGATATACTCCGCAGTCCTTTGCTTTGACAGTTCTGTCATTTATAATGCTCAACTTGTCTTCATCATAAGGTCCATTTGCCGTTATTGAATATCCGGCTGTCTGTTCCTCTCCATTATATGTATATGTCTGATGATTACCAGAGATCAGAATATAAACATCTTCATCCGGTTCCTCAGAGGTTTCTTCTGTCCCCTCTGCTTTTTCCGTCCCGGCTATGACACGCAGCTTCACGCTATCAGTGTAGGTGGTATCCCTGTTCTGTTCTGCTGCAGTAATAGTAACTGTACCGGTACTCAGCGGTGTAACAACACCATCTTCGTCCACGGTAGCAATTGTTTCGTCACTACTGGACCACTTCAGAGTATAATCTGAAGAATACTCCATCTCGTAAGTCTCGCCGATCTTAATGAATTTCTGCGGCGACTTAACCTCCAGTTTCGTGCGGAGTGCATCAGGAGAAGAACCTTCAATAATATTACTGATGTTTTCGCCGTCAGTTTCTCCATCCGCCATCGCCGGGATCATCTGGAAGACCAGCAGCAGGGCCAGCATCCAGGCGGCTAATTTCTTCATGTTGATTTTCATGCTCTCTTCCTCCCTCTCAGTTTGGGGATTATCCTTGGTCGTTTTGGACTTCGGTCTGTTTTATCATTCCTCGCCCATGACGGTAACAATCAGCCGCCAGCTGTACTGGATGGTTTCCTTGTCGGCTACAAACATGTGCTTGGAGCGGTTCGCACCTTCCACATCGACCCAGCCCTGGCCGTCTCCGCGGTCGACCTGCCACTGGTAGGCAATGTCGAGTCCGTCGAATCCTTTCAGCTTGCTGGTGAGGTAGATGATCTCGCCTTCGGTGACCACATCGCCCTGGGAGGAGCGGATCGTGACGCTGCGCTCGGGAACCTTAGTCTCGGCTTCACCGACTACCTCGCCGCCTTCACCCTCCTGGCCTTCGGCCGGGGTTTCGCCTTCAGGCTGGCCTTCGAGGTCTTCCTCATCTCGTGGATCCTCATCCGGCCATTCGTCTTCCGGTTCTCCCTCTTCGGGAGTTCTTTCCTCAGGCTTCACCTCTTCGGGTGTTTCTTCCTCCGGCAGGGCATCAGTCCATTCCTGGATCTTCTCCGCCGGAAGTTTGAACGTCGGAGACGTATAGATCTTTTCATCTGCCATTGCGCAGGACATCAGGGCCGCGCAGATCAGCAGTGCGATAATGGTCGCAATCATGATCAGTTTCTTCTGGTTCTTCATGTGATCTCACCTCATCTGGTTTCGTTCGTTAGGTCCTTATCCGACATCTATCATTAAAGTTACATGCTGGAATGCCTCTGTTACCCTGGTTGGTTACACTCAAGAGAAGTCTGTCTTGCATCCCCGTGTCACCGTCGAAGTCTCCCGGCCGGGTCGGATCCTTTTGGAATCTGGGATCCGGATCGTTTCCCCCCGCCTTGAATTTACCTGCTTCGCGGTCCATCCATGGCATCTCGGCATGCGATTTCCGCATGGTTTGACCTACTATTATTATACTCATCCGGGGTTATTTTCAGGTTACATCTTGTTTTTTATTTGTTTGTCTTTTTGTGCCTCACGTCTTCTTTCTTTTTTCGTATTTTACCACAAATACAAATCTGCGGAAAGTCTTTTGTTTGCTTTCTTTCCGGCTTTTTGCAGTTCACATATATTTATATTGGAAGGAATCGTTTCGGTTCAGATTGACGGCATCCGGAGTTACATGCAACCTATATCGCCAGACTCCTTTTTCCGCAATCTGGCATAACATGTTTTTCAGCATGCTTTTCAGTTATGCTTCTCAACGCTGTTTTTGCATTGACTGAAAAGTCAGTCGGTCGGCTATTCCTTATTGAAAGTGATTTCGCTTTCTTTCAGGAATCGGTCAAAGTCGCTTTGATAAAGCCTGTCCTGAATCGGACGGTACAGTTCATATTCTTTCTCCGCGAATGCTTTTGCCAGTTCGACTTTTGCGCGGACATTATGTTTCCCGTTATCGGCAACTTGTGCAATTTTTGCACAAGTTGATTGCTTGTCCTGTTCTTTTGACGCATATATCTGTCTGATATGCTTTGTAGTAACAGACCGATCAATATGATATAGTTCCGCTATCCCAGCCTGGTTCAGCCAGACAGTTCCGTCCTGGACCCGGACTTCGATGCCCTGTTCACCTGCTCCCCGCGGATACAGCAGAAAGTCAACTGTTCCGTTTCGAAGGGACAGGAAAACCTCTGCGTTTTGTTTCATTCGCTGCTTCTCCCCCGGTCGTCCGGACTCCGGTTTGGACTGCTGGTCCTTTGATACAGAAATTTTAGCATATAGTCTGTCGGAAGTGAAGGTGAACAAAATATTTTTTTCTTCGCGTGGGGTAAAGAACGATGGCATACAGGGCGGCCTGTTCCTTGTCGATCCGGCCGTCGCGCAGCAAGCGGGCCAGTTCTGTCCTGAATGGGGTGAGGTTGACAAAATTGTGATATGCGATAAAATAGTAAAGAATAGTAAATCAAATTGGAAATAGTAAAGAATAGTAAAAGAAATTGGAAATAGTAAAAAAGATTTGAGAAATCGAACAAACAGGGAGATGATTGTGCAGATGGCAAACCCGTTTACAATTCTCTTCGGTCGGAAACCGATTGAGATGATTGAGCGTTTCCCGGAGCGGCATGAGATTCTGGAAAACTTTACCTCACAAAACGCAAACCAACAGCTCTATATTATTACAGGCGTTCGCGGATCGGGAAAAACAGTTCTGATGACTTCTATCGCGGATACCCTGGGGCATGAGAAGGATTGGATCGTGACTGAATTAAATCCGGAGCTGGACCTCCTGCAGAATCTGGCTTCCAAACTGTCCAGTCATGCTCTCTGTCAGGACTGGTTCCGCCGTGCAAAACTGAATCTGTCTTATCTGGGACTTGGTCTTGAAATTTCCGGCGAGCCACCGATTACGGATTTGGAAACAGCCATCATCCGGATGCTTGAAAGCATTCAGAAGCATGGAAAACGGCTGCTGATCACCATTGATGAGGCAACAAACAGCCAGCAGATGAGAGTATTTGCTGCATCTTTCCAGATTATGATCAGGCGTGAACTTCCTGTCTTTATCCTGATGACCGGGCTCTATGAGAACATCTATGAACTGCAGAATGAGAAGAGCCTCACCTTTCTCTATCGTGCGCCAAAGATACAGCTTCCTGCCCTTGAATTAACTGCAATTAAACTTCGATACCAATCTGTTTTTCATCTTGACGATGCCGATGCTGTGGAAATGACAAAACTGACAGGCGGATATCCTTTTGCCTTTCAACTTTTGGGATATCTGTCATGGGAGAACAAAGGCAACTTCCGCGGTATTTTGCCGGATTATAAACTGTCGCTATATGACTTTGTGTATAATAAAATATGGACGGAGCTCTCTGAAAATGACAAAAAGGTACTGAAAGGGATTGCTGAAACAGATGATCCTTCCGTCAGCGCCATTAAAGCCCATTTACAGATCTCTGACAATGAATGGAATCCCTACCGGCAGAGACTGATCCGAAAGGGCTTAATCGATGGCAGCCAGCGTGGACTTGTTCGCCTGACACTTCCGCTTTTTGATCAATTCATCAAGGATAAAAGCCAGTTTGAATAGATTGGTTAGATTGATTCGTTTAAAAACCGCCATCCGGTCGGATGGCGGTGAATGTTTTCTGTTTTTTAGTCCTTCATGAACCGTGCCTGGCGTTCCACTGTTTCGGGGTGGATGGCGTACAGGGCGGCCTGTTCCTTGTCGATCCGGCCGTCGCGCAGCAGGCGGGCCAGTTCGGTGTCCATCGAGAGCATGTCCGCGCCGCCGCCGAAGATGGCGTTGTCGATCTGGTGGGTTTTGCCTTCACGGATCAGGTTCTGGATGGCGGGGTTCACGCACATGACTTCGAAGACCGGGTGCAGCGTTCCGTCCTTGGTCAGGATCAGGCGCTGGGAGACCACGGCGCGCAGCACCATGGAGAGCTGGGCGCGGATCTGGTTCTGCTGGTTGGCCGGGAAGGCGTCGATCACACGGTCGATCGTCTTGGCGGCGCCCAGGGTGTGCAGGGAGGACAGGAGCAGGTGTCCGGTCTCGGCTGCGGTGATGGCCGTCGAAATGGTCTCGATATCACGCATTTCACCGAGCATGATGACGTCCGGCGCCTGGCGCAGGGCCGCACGCAGGGCGCGGGCAAAGCTGGAGGCGTCGCCGGGCACTTCGCGCTGGCTGACGATACACTGCTTATGCGGATGCAGGTATTCGATCGGGTCTTCGATCGTGATGATGTGGCCGCTGCGGGTGGTGTTGATCTGGTCCACCAGGCAGGCCAGGGTTGTACTCTTACCGTTGCCGGCAGGGCCTGTGACCAGGATCATGCCGCTGCGGTTTCCGGCCAGGCGCATCACGACGTCCGGAATGTTGCAGTCCTTGGGATCCGGGATGCCGAACGCAACCGTACGGCAGGTCATGGCCAGGGAGCCGCGCTGACGGTAGGTGTTGCAGCGGAAGCGGCTCAGATCGCGCACGGCGAAGGAGAAGTCGTCGTCGCCCTCGATCTGCAGGGTTTCCCGGTCACGCCGGGCCAGTTCGTATGCCCGGTCGACCAGCACGGCGATGTCCGCCGGCAGGGCTTTCTCCTGCGTGACAGGGATCATCTTTCCGCTCGACTTGGTCATGATCTGGGAACCGGGAACGACAAAGATATCGGAACCGTGATACTCAAGCGCTTTTCTCAGGATATCATCAAGTGTCTCTACCATTCCCAATCTTCCTCCGGCTCATCTACTACCAGTTTATGGGAAATCCATTTGGTCCGCTGTTTCTCTTCAAGCGGAAGCACCTGGACAATGCATTCCAGATTGCGGTTGTCCAGGGGCTCGGTCCACTGGACCTTGTCCTCTTCCAGCGTCATGCCTTCGGGAAGCGCGGCGCCGACCTTTTTCAGGTAGGCGTCCATGCTGCCCGCGTCTTTCCGGGCTTCCGCCAGCACTTTGTCCAGCTCCGCGAGTTTCTGTTCGCTCTGGGCATTCAGTTCATACACGCGCTGCACCATTTCGGCGCTGCGGGTGCAGAGGTTGTAATCGCTTCTGGCGCTGATCTGGTTCAGCATGCTCATCATACAGAGGGCCAGCACCACGATGATCAGGATCAGGGATGCGGCGCCCGGTCCCAGTGCGATCTTGCGTTTGTTCACGGGCTCACCTCCTTCGGGATGAACCGCGTGGCGGGCAGGGTAATCAGGGTCTTTTCCCCTTCGATTCCGGACACTTCATACGTGCGAAGCGTACCGGATTCTGTTTCCTCGCTCTTCGGGGTCACTTTCAGCGTATAGCCTTTTCTTTCAAGTACCCAGACATCGCCTTCGCTGGTGAAGCCGTATCCGGCCAGCACCGCTTCGGGATCGTCCGTTCCGTACAGATCCTCGGCAATGTTCTGTCCTTCCAGCATGGCGGAGTTGGTTGCCGCCGCCGTCCGGCTCTTCAGTTTCGCGTCCGCAAATACCTGCACCAGGATCGCCGCGGAGATCATGAAGAAAAAGATCACCAGCAGCAGTTCCACCAGCAGGGCGTTTGCGCGGCCTCCTTCTTTCATTCTTCGGCACCTCCCGCACGCAGATACATCCGGATGGTACTCTTGGTGCCGTCCTTGGATTCCACTTCTGCCTTCAGGGTCTTTCCTTCAATTGAAGGAACAAAGCTCTTCAGCTCACACAGCGTTTCACCGGATTCTACGGTAAATTCCGTATCCTCGCTGGTATAGCTTTCCCACAGATAAGAGCGCGGCTCACCGTCCAGCGGATCCTCGTCCACTGCGCAGTACAAGCGCTTGAGATAGGTCTCTCCGTTGTAATCGTTGACAACGCACAGGGCGGTAATCCCCAGGTTGTCGAAATGCTCGATGCGCACCTCGCCGCCGTCCTCGGCCCATACGGCGCTGCGGAGGACCGCGGTCATCACGCGGGATTCACTGTTATGCTCGGAGCTGTCGATCGTGTTCCGGTAGATCTGTGCGCCCATCGTCACCAGGAAGGTGCTCAGGCAGGCAAACAGGGCAAGAAGAAGCAGCACGAAAACGCTCTGAATGATCCGGGGCGAATGCCCGACCGCAGGCTTTCTCACTTGTCCATCTTCCCTCCCCTCTCAGCGACCTTGATGGAAGGCATCAGATTGGACGCAATCGGTTCATAGAAGACGTGGTATCGCTCCTCGTTGTAAGAAAGGTTGTAATGCTCGCGCAGATAGGTCAGATCTTCGGGATACATGCCTTCCACGGCATAGCAGGTCAGCGCCGCGTTTTTCACGGCGTCCCGGACGATCTGGAGCTCGCGCCCGCTGTTCTTCGTGGTGATGTTGTTGATCAGCAGCACAAAAGCCAAAATCAGAGCGACAAAAATGAGGATCGCCGCAACGTCTTTCTTGTTGATGCTCATCTTTTTCGCTCCTTTCTGTTAAAAATCTTTCACTTTAAGACCGAAGGGGTGTGGGGACGATCGGAAAGCCCCCTTACATTGAACTCAATACACCTGCCATCGGCAGCATGACGCTCAGCAGGATCGCACCGATGACGATGGAGAGCAGCGCCACCAGGGTGGGTTCGACGATGGAGATCAGGTGATCCAGTCCGTCTTCAACCTGCTGCTCGTAGATCTCGGCAATCTTTTCCATGACCTGGGGTTCATGACCCGAGGCGGCGCCGACTTTCAGCATCCGGTTATGGAAGTCCGCAAACAGTCCGCTTTCGGACATGGCGTCGGAGAATGTCTTGTCCTTCTTCATCTCTTCGCGGATGAAGTTCACTTTGTCGATGGATTCCTGGTCGGCCAGCGCAGCGGGCGCCATTTCCAGCGCGTTCTCGATGGGGAAGCCGCTCTGGAGCATCAGGCCCAGGATGCCGGCAACGCGGGAGGCGGACAGCTTCTGCGCCAGTCTGCGCACCGGCGGGAACAGGTTCTTGAGGAAGGTCATGACCTTTTCCTTGTGCTTCGTCTTCAGCAGGATGAAGATCACGATTGCGCAGATCACGATCACAGCGATCAGGGCCAGCACGATCCAGCCGACCCAGGAGCCGACGGACATCAGCACGGAGCCGCTGCTCGTCGAATCCACACCCAGGGAAGCCAGCACCCGGCGGAAAATCGGCAGAACCCGCCAGAGCAGGATGCCGATGATCACAACCAGCATCACGCCCAGCACCAGCGGATAAGTGATGGCGCTGACCGCGGCGGACCGGATCCGGCCCTCCCGCTGATAGTAAGTCGACAGGCTGACCATGATGTCTTCCAGGCGGCCGGTCTGTTCACCGATGTCCACCATTTCGATCATGTAGGACGGCCAGTCCTCTTCGTTCTCCTTCATGGCGACGTAAAGGGAACCGGTCTCATCCACCACCTTGTACAGGTTGGTATAGGGATGATGCTTGCTCTTGTCGTTCCCCTTCATCTCGTCTTCGGCCAGCATCTCGATGCCGTCCCGGAGCGTCATGCCGGAACTGAGCATCAGCGCGATCTGGTCGCAGAAGCTGCTCAGCTCTTCAGAGGACATAATCCTTTTTTTCTTTTTCGCTCCGTCTGCCATTATGCGATCCCTCCATTTGCCGCTTTATGCTTAAAAGGCTTATTGCTCAGCTTGCTTTAATAGTAACGTTCCGTGGTATAGGTGTCCGTCTTGGAACTGGCGTTCAGTTCAGCCGTGGGATCGAAGAACTTCTCTTCCCCGTTCACAACGGCAACCACCCAGGCGTGATAGGTATTCGCGCCGACGGTTCCGATCATCAGGCGGGCCGGGACCCCCTGGGACCGCAGCATCGCACAGGTCATGGCGGACAGATCCTGGCAGATACCCATCTTGGTATTCCAGCACTCGTCGATCTGCGGCAGCTGTCCGGGTTTCACCGTCACGCTCTTGATAAAGTCGTACACGAAATTGCTGGTAACGTAATTGCAGACTGCTTTATAGATCTCCGCCTGGTCCGTCATGTCCTTGCACATCTCTGTTGCGTACTGGACGCAGGCGGTATTCTCGTCATAGTTCACATACTGGTTCGGATAAAGGAAGCAGCTCAGTTCGTCGGGCATCTTGACGTTCAGCTTCACGGTGCCCTCTTTGGCGTATTTCTTGCCGCTCGCGTTCTCGAACAGGGCAACCTGGTATTTTCCGCTTCCGAACTGGAGCGGGAAAACTTCGTAGTTGCCTTCGCCGTTCAGGTCGTAATTCAGCTTGGCGCCCGCGGTGGACACCTGAAGCTTCAGCCGCTTGTTGGACTTTTTGCCCTTGACCATGATATAACCCTGGTCCATATGGCTGCAGTCAATGGTCATCTTCCCGTCTTTCTTGACCGTTTTGCCGCTGGCCTCCGGAAGATTGAGCCCGATCGCGATTGCCATGAAAACCGCACAGGCAGCAAGAATCAGCGCAGCGCATATGATAATACGCTTTTTGCCCATTCTCGCGATCATAGCTATTCCCTCCTGTAGCACAGTACCAAAAACCCCATGTTGCCCGAAGGTCCAGGGGGTTCGCGCGCCCGGAAAACTGTCCGGTGGACAGTTTTCAGTAAGAAACGGGCGGCAGCCATGGGCACTCGGAAAGCCCAAGCCAGTCTCTGATACCCTATTAGTGATATGATTCTATCACATTACCATCCCTTTTGCAACCGTTTTAAAAAATGGCGCAAAAAAAACCGCGGCTTGTTGAAACCGCGGCTCTGTGAATCGGAATTACTTGTTTACAGCGTCCTTCAGCGCCTTGCCGGCCTTGAAAGCGGGGGCCTTGCAGGCAGCGATCTTCACGGAATCGCCGGTGCGGGGGTTGCGGGCAACGCGCGCGGGACGGGTCTTCGCTTCGAAGGTGCCGAAGCCGATCAGCTGAACTTTTTCACCCTTGGCCATGCTCTCAGCAATCACGTCCAGAACGGCGTTCAGAGCAGCTTCGGATTCTTTCTTGGTCATTTCGGTTTTGGCTGCCAGAGCAGTAATCAGTTCACCCTTATTCATTGATGGGTTCCCTCCTTGATTGATATTGCGTTATCAGTATATCCAAAGAAATACTCCTGTCAAGTCTTTTTTCGCCGGAATGCCTTATTTTGTGCCATTTGGGGGTTATAATGCACAAAATGTGCCGTTTCATGCCCGTTTTCACCCATCTATCTTATAAATCCCGAAGGTTTAAAGCAATCGGCCGAAGGGGTTCAGGGGTTCGTAGCGCCCGGAAATAAAGCCAGTGGCTTTATTTCAGCGAAGAACGGGCGGCAGCCCAGGAAGACCGGAAAGCCCCCTTATAATCTGCAAACCATTCACAGAACGCCCTCAAGCCTTCCCTCACATCTGTCCTCGGCTCATACCCATAATCCCGGGCGAGCGGTCCCGTATCCGCATACGTCACCGTCACATCCCCCAGCTGCATCCCGACATACTCCCGCAGAGACTCAAAATCAGTGTCCGCCGGCATAATCCCGGCCCGAACCAGTTCCTCCTGCAGGATCTCCAGAAACTTCATCAGGTTCACCGGGCTTCCCCGCCCGATATTATAAATTGCGTACGGCGCGGTTTTTCGTCCGTCCGCCATAGGCTCCGCAACAGGAGCCCCCTGCATCACACGGAAAATCCCTTCAATAATATCATCTATATAGGTAAAATCTCGTTCACACTCCCCGTGGTTGAAAACCCGGATCCTCTCCCCCGCCACCAGTTTTTTCGCGGCGGAAAAATAAAACATGTCCGGCCGCCCGGCGGGTCCGTAGACAGTGAAAAAACGCAGCCCAGTCGCCGGGACCCCGTAGATCTTTGCGTAAGCATACGCCAGCAGTTCATCGCACTTCTTTGTCGCCGCGTAAAGAGACATGGGCTCGTCCGTCCGGTCATCTGTGGAAAACGGAATATGAGGATTCTCCCCATAAATCGAGGAAGAAGAAGCGAAAACCAGATGCTTGACCGGATGTTTCCTGCACGCTTCCAGAATGTTGCAGAATCCCGTCAGGTTATTCTCGAGGCTTTCTTCTGGATGGTCAATCGAATACCGAACTCCTGCCTGCGCCGCCAGATGGACGACAAGATCAAACCGGTACTGTTCGAAAAGCATCTCAATCAGTTTAAGGTTTGCAATCGATTCCTTCACGAATACATGCCTGACCGGTAGTTCCTCTGTCAGCCGCTCAATCTGGTCAAGCCGGTACTCCTTCAGTACCGGATCATAATAATCATTCATATTATCCAGGCTGACAAGAACACCCGTCCCCATCTCCTTCGCCAGCCGCATAACCAGATTCGCCCCAATAAATCCCGGAGACCCGGTCACCAGGATTCTTTTTCCCAGTAAATCGATTGCTTGTTTTTGCATTCCAAACCTTACCAATCTTCTAATTGCAGACGTTCAATTTGGGAAAACACTCTGATGTTGTGTGCAGCCAATACCAGATGCAGAGTCTGTCAACATTGCACTGATCATCCTTCGCATCATTTCCTGAATCGTCCTGTCACTGTCTCTTCTCGATGGCACCCAGCCTAGCTCTCTTAAGGCACGTGTGTCAAGGTCCATATATAACGTATCCGGAAACGCCCTCTCTTTTTCTTTCTGTATATCAAATACAACTCCTATACCGTTTTCTTTGGCAACCCTATCAGCCATATCAGCAATGGAACAGTATGTTTCTTCATCAGCAGCATTGTAAATTCCGTTCTCTTTTCCCTTCAATAAGACGGTAAGAATTGCTGTAACTGCATCAGTCGTATACAGATAACTCCGTTCTGTTTCTCCCCGGGTCTTCAGTACAATATCCTTTTTCTCAATTACACATCTTGCCATGTATGCAAAAAGACGTTGATCCCCGTAATATACGCCGGGACCGAATGTCTGCGTTAGTCTGACGACTTTTGCCGGTACTCCGTATTCGCTTGCATAAGCCTGACACAATGCCTCTCCCGCAATTTTACTGATTGGGTAACTGTTCCGAAGATTACTGGGTGAAAAACAGCCTATATCCTTTTCTGAAACGCAATGGCCTCTTTCAGGATAACCGTACACCTCCATACTGGACAGGAAAACATAAGACTTTACTTTTTTTTCCAGAGCCAGCTTCAAAGTATGATCAGTACCGAAAACTATCGTCTGTATGGTTTCCACCGCATGCTCAACAAAATCCCGGGAAGCAGTTTGACTCGCGCAGTGGATGATAAAATCAATCGAATCGGCTATATGGAAATCGTCTTCAACATTTCCGACGGTAAAACTGATCGCATCATCATCGAGAAATCCCTCAAAAACTGACCTTGCTCGATCCAGGTCGCGAACCAGTAAAAGAAGCTTCATCCGCAAACCGCGCAGCTTATTCGCGCGATGCAATGCCTTGACCAGGGTCTTTCCGATAAGCCCGGTTGCCCCAGTGATAAAAATGGTTCTGCCGCGCAAATCCTCCCAGGGAATAAAATCCGCTTCGTTTATTCTCTCCAGATCTTCCGTCAGTATGTTCGTCATGCTCTACTCATCCAATCCATAGATTTGGGCGTTCTCTTTTGCCTCAAGGATAGCCCTCGCAATATAAAAATCTGCCGGCGTTGTGATTTTGATATTCTCGATAGGTCCGTCAATCAGATGAAGGTACATCCCCCAGCTTTGCATCATTGTGCATGAATCAATAATGTTGTTCTGGCCTTCCGCAAGGAACTTTTCGTGTGCTGCCAGAATATCCCTTAGCCAAAAGCTTTGAGGCGCTTTCGCAACTCTTGAGCATTCCCTCATTGGTACCTGTTCAATGATTGAATCCGATGAATTCACAACAAGGATAGTTTCGGTAACTAATCCTGTAGTGATAGCGGAACCATAAGCAAGAACACTATTGATATTATCTGTGATTACTTTCTCGTTAATCAGCGGTCGGACACCGTCATGAATCAGTACGATGCTTTGTTCAGTAGGATCAAGTTCCCTGGCTGCCTTTAAGCCATTGTATATGGAAAGCTGTCCGGTTTTTCCTCCCGGCACGACTCTTTTGACTTTATCCAGTCTGTATATATACTTCAGTTTCTGAAAATGATTGATCCATTCCGTGATGCAGACAACCACAATAGCGTCAACCAGCGGATGATTCTCGAAATGTTCAATTGTGTGGACAATAATAGGCTTGTTAAACAACGTCAGGAATTGCTTTGGCTTTTCCTTGCTGTTCATTCTGCTTCCTGTGCCGCCGGCAAATATTATCGCGATATTCATTCTGAACTCCCGTATTGAACCCGATTGCGTATTTTCACGATCAGATCAGTCATTTTAGGTTGATCTGTTTTCATTGGTAAATGTGATTCTCTGTATATAGTGATGTTCCCGCTGTTCTTCAGGAGGTATGACCATATAATCACCGTAAAGTTTCTTTAAATATGTGTCATATCCTTTGGGCACAGGGAAAGATGTGCACTCAAATCTCATAGGTACTGCTTCTGTCACCCATTCTCTGGGATATATTTCGCCGAAATAATGCTTTCTCCCGCTTGGGATCCCGACCATTCGGGAGTTCTCGTCATGATACTGATTCACACGGTCAACCACATCATACCATTCCTTTGACTTTCGATAAGAAAAAAGGCGGCCTGTGCAAAGGCATATTTTCCTGATCACAGTAACAGGCGGATTGTTTTCTTTCCTGTTCCTGGCACATTCATATTCGAATACCAAGCCTGCAATGATTCGGCAGATCTCCGCGCGTACACCCCGGAGCAATCTGAAAACAGCGGAATTCGGCAGGTTCTCAATCTGAAAGACATCAATTTCCAATCCGTGCCTGAAACCGTTTTCATCGCAGACTATAACGTTTTGATTCTCAATTTTCCCGCATCGATAGTTGCTGTGCTGTTTATAATTTGGAGCGCGGAAAACATACTTCCCGTGAAAATAATCATCAAACAGGTCTTTCATTCTTTCGAAATCTTTTCTCGGCATATTGATGTCCATATCATCATCCCATGGAATAAACCCATGATGTCTGACCGCCCCCAGAACAGATCCACCGCCCAATGTAGCGTTTAAGCCATTTGCGGCAAACATTTCAAACAGATCCATCGCCATTTCCAGATAAACCTGCTGCACCTGTTTCAGTTCGAATTGTGTCATGCATCGCATGTCACTTCTTCGTTTTATTTCTTCATGAAATCGTTGCTTATGATTTGCAATCATATGCTGATCTCTCCTACCAAATTGACTTGTCGATTATCTTCGTTTTCTCTTGGCATTCTATCTTATTTTCTTTTGGAACAAATCGTTCTTTTGACCTTGAGAATAGTATTTTGTGTTGTAATTAACATAAGAAGCTTCATGACAAAAAAAACAAACTTCTTTCTTGGATACTTCCTCACATGGTTGTTAGCGTTGATCAGTTTCAAATACCAGGTCAGGCATTTGCTAAAGTCTGACAAAGAATGAAAAACCTTCTCGTATGAGAAGCGATAGTGGAGAGCCAACTCATCGTCTGTCACACTTCCCAGCAACTCCAGTAATAATCTCTTCTGTGTGATTATTGAGCATTGTTTTTGCTTTTCATAGTTTATATTTGTGATTCGATTCACATGAATACGACGATATAATAAAACTTCCGGTAAAATCTCTATCTTTCCGCCGGTTCTGCTGATTTTCTTGCACAAATCATAATCCTGCGCATAAGTTAAGTTTTCGTCATAGGTAATTTTATGTTCCAGCAATGTCTGATGGCGAATAAACATAGTCGGATGAACAGGGCCTGGATAGTAGAAAAGAGTCTTGATCCGATAATAATCCATATCATTAATCCTGGTTATATGTGATTTGTTGTTTGCGGCAAAATTCTGTACGGTTGCGCCGCACATCACAACATCTGGATGGCTTTCCATGAATAAATACTGCCTCTCAAATCGTGTCGGCAGTGAAATATCATCAGCATCCATTCGGGCAATATACTGTCCGTTTGCATTTTCCAATCCAATATTCAGCGATTTGGTTATTCCAATGTTTTTCTGATTGTGAATGATCTTTATTCGTTTATCCCGGATCGATTTCAAGTATGCACCAGTCCCGTTTGTGGACCCATCGTTAATTATAATGAATTCAAAATCCTGAAAAGTTTGATTCAGAATACTGTTCACAGCCTCTTGCAGCATTTGAATTTCTGTGTTGTATGTGGGCATGATGACACTGATCTTAACCAAAGACTCGTACCACCTCTTGTTTTTTGTTTTTCATGGTAAAGCAATTCTCTCCCATCCATCTGATGAAAAGATTCTTATTGTCCTTTCCGACACAGGTTAAATTTCTTTCTTCGTTTCTGATACAGATATAACAAAAACGTTTATCTTTGGATTTGATGTCGTAAATAACATTTTTTGATGCTTTGTGGCATTAAGCCTTTAGCAATCAATATGCAGGCCGGTTTGATGAGCCATCTTCTTGGAAAGCCTAGTCGTTTATATCCTGCCGCACGGGTTCTGATGGATCGAATCCTTCTGCGTAATGTCCGTCGATTTAAAGCTGATGCATCCATCCGCACATCATACAGAGCTTCATCAATAGTTGCAGCCTTAAAACCTTTCTCAAAGAAGCGGAACCACAAATCTACGTCTTCAACACCCTCAACCATCGGACTTTCTGTATATCCGCCCAGGGTGTCAAAAACATGCCGCCTGGCCATGATCGTTGCGTGAAAAATCGGAGTTCCGCCACGTAGCATTTCTGGCTTCGGATCCAAAGGTGCCTGTTGAATACCGTGATACCCTTTTTCATCGAATTTCCGCATCTGTGTTCCCACCAGATCTATATCCGGGTGCTCCTGCAGATATCGAACCTGTTTTTCAAAACGTTCCGGATGGGAAATATCATCTCCGTCCATTCTGGCAATCAGATCACCATCTGCATGCTGGAGGCATTGATTCAGTGCGTAAGAAAGTTTACGATTTTGTTCACTGTGATAGATCCTGATCCTATCTGGGTATCTCTCCGTGTACTCCCTTGCAATATCATATGTCCCGTCTGTAGAACCGTCATCATACAGAATCAGTTCCCAGAACGTATACGTCTGCTGAAAAATGGAATCAACCGCACTTTCTAGCGTTTTTTCGCAATTGTATATCCCCATGATTACAGAGATCTTCGGAAAGTCGGCCGTCTGATATGAACGTTTATTAACTGGTTCCATTGTCTTTCCTGTTACTCTGATTATTTTTGAACCTGTTTAAAGCATTGACACCGAAAACTCGGTGAATCGGTCTTGTAAGATTACTGCGTAGAACGGAGCTTTTCTTCAACCAGCTTTTTCCATACCAATGGATACTGTATGTGTTCTTTGTAATCCGAAGTCGCCCTGTTGGATCCTCATATGGATTCAGGTAATCAATGGGTAATATTTCTGCACCAGACACACACTGTCTCTTACCATTAAGAATAAGGCCATGTGAAACGAGAACTGCCGTATTGATTTGCGGACATGTAACAATCGGATAGTTTCCTTTTTCATCAGGTTGTAAATCTGAATAATACTTTATCATACTGCTAATAATCGGATTATTTGCAATACAGCCGAAACCTAATCCGGTAGCTACATAGTCGTTTGTTTCAAAGCCAAAATAAGCTTCATATTGCAGCAAATTATCTAGTGGCCGGATAATCTCCACATCGGTATCCAGATAGATACCGCCATGCTCTTTTAAAATTATGAGCCGTGCAAGGTCGCTGAAAAAAGCCCATTTTTGATGTTCGTAACACCATTTCAGATATGGTTGCTGCTGAAAGTCAAAGTTCGTTTCATTCCACTCAATGATTTCATAATCCGGACAATATTGTCCCCAACTAGCAATGCATCTCCTGTACAGCTTCGGCTTTGGATTCTGGCCAAACCAGCAATAGTGGATTATCTTCGGAATCATGATTGATTGTCTCCTATTGAAGGTATACGAAAAGTCGATATTTCATTTCTTCATTGGAGAAGCCTGGTGGTTTTTTTAAGGCATTGCAATTATTCCGTTTTTCTTCTCTTTAACAGCATAAATCGGAATTGATTATATGCTTCTTTTTCAAAAACACGAAGAGCTAATGCATATAAAAAAGCAACTATTAACGCTGCTAATATACCTTTCAGAATTAAGATGTCATATTTTTCTGCTGTAAGAGGATACAATCGGTCAAGAATACTGATGATCAGAAAAAGAAATGCATTCCACCCCCATCGTTTGCATGTTATCCAAGGTGATTTATGTAGGATATTCCTGTCTACATACCATATAATAGCTATTGATCGATATATCAGTGCAATAATCGTTCCTATAAGTACCCCATAGATACCCCAATGAATAACGGCAATAAATGTCACAACTAGATTGATAACCATTTCTAGAATTGATTGTACTTGTGTTTCCCTGAATTTTTGTGCGTATTCTGTCACCAGTTGCATAGGGCCTCTGGCTGCCTGTAATAAAAATACGAAGGTGAATAAAATGGGAAGGAACCGATCAACATATTGAATGTCAACTATACCAACAGTATAAAGCCGGAGAAATGGAGTTATTAGAAGATATAATATGGTATATAATGCAAATGTCATTGTTATATATATTGCTTCGAAAGAATCCTGCATTCTCTTAAAACGTAAGAAATCAGAATGATATGTTTGAGCTAATTTGTACTGTATTCCATCCAGAAAACTGAATAGTACTGATTTCACCATGTTAAAAAATGATAGATAGATTGTGTATCGACTGACCTCCTTCAGTCCACACATTAATGTCAGAAAAATGATATCAGTATTGCTGAAAACAAGGTTGGATAATTTATGAATTAACACACTTTTTCGGTTTGACAATGCCTCATAATTTGGGGATACTGACAAATTAATCCAAGGATTTTTCTTCCTGACAAATGATAAAAGACAAAAGATTCGAAGAATTGATACAGTAAAAAGAGATAGTTGAATTACAACTATATCATAGCCCAGATAGATCAGCAGAATTTTAGCGGCATTTGAAAGGATATACAGCAACATATTTAGATTATTTAAAACATAATTTCGTCCCTCTGCTCGTAACAAAATGCTGTATTTTCCATGAAAAAAATAACTTAGTAAACCTTCTAATCCACTGATTAGTACAATCATTGCAACTGTAAATCGCGGAATTGATGTCTGAACCACTATAGGATATATACCAGTAAGGCAAAATATCGCTACAAGATAAATCGTCCCTATTCTTTTGTAATAATAATGTGTCGCTGCAAGTATAGAATTTATATCATTTTGGTCTCCGTGACCAATAGCCTTATAGAGTGCCTGCAATGATGCTGTCCCAATACCTGATTCTAAAAGAGCTAAATAAGCATAGATCTGTCCAACAGATGAAATCAAGCCATTTGTTTCTGAACCGTAGTTTAGAATGAACAGACGCGGCAAAATCAATCCAAATCCAATTGTCAACAACTGGAAAAACAAGCCGGAAGCAACATTCCAGACACCTTTTTTATCTTTCATCTTTTATTATGTGTTTGATATTCCGATTGCTTTTGATAGAAATTCCATTGAACTGCATCTCTCAAATTTGAGTTGTTTATTCACATCCGAAACATTCCAAAGTGGAATATCCTTATCGCGCAAACCGTCCAAAGTATCAATACAGCAGCAATCCAGTTTGAAATGGCGAAGCAGATCAGCTACCTTGTTGTGATTATGTGGCATAATTAAAGAATAAAATGGTTTCTCATGAAGTATTGAAAAGCACGTCCCGTGAAACATGTTTGTGATTACCATTTCGCTGTGTTGGAACAGACGAAAGAAAGTGACCGGGGAAGCGGAAGCAAAATGATAATCACACCAAGGACGATAATCGCCAACAGATACTGTCTTCATCTTGTGCTTTCGAGCAAATGCTTTAACTTGCTCAGCAAATTCAGCGGATACTGTAATTCCTCCCCAAGTATATATAATCAAATATTGTTCCTGGATAAGTTCTTTATTCCACTGATTCTTCTCCTTGTCGAATCCATATAGGAGAACAGGATCTAGAACGCGTACTGGCCTGTTTCCTGTCAGATTCTCCAGGAGTTCGACCGTATTATCATCTCTGGCAGAATGTATCTCGAAGCGAGATAATGCCGTTTTTAATTCTTCAATATGATTAAATATAGACAGATCGGAATAACTGAATTCGCCAAAGCTCGGCGCATAAGAAATAATATGGTCACAGGATGCCCCAATGGCATACTGATAGTTATTAAACTCATATTTGCAGTCAAATATCTGATCACTTCCTACAACAATGATGTCCAATCCTTGTGAAATATTGTAGTAGTCTCCAATTGTTAGATTTCTTTCCCTGAATTTACATATCAATCTCTCTTTCTTTTTTTCTTCTCTGTTTGCTAAAAGTGTATGAGGAGAATAATTCTTTAGTTTTCTTTTTAGATTGTTCGAGCGGATTGGTGTTTCTTTCTGTCGTTTATATCTCAGAAAAACAGGTACATGACCCATTTCCTCTAAGGTCTTTTGCATAGCATATGAAAGAAAAACCGATCCATAGTTTGGCACATCGAAATATGTAATGATTCCGATTTTCATGTTTCATTTCTCCTGTGCACTGGATCATCCCACCGAAATTGGGATCGTCTTCGAAAACTCAATAGTATTCCGTATGGAAATGCAAGAAATGAAATCCAAGGTTTGCTGCTCTGCAAGATGTATTCCGGATGCCCTGCCACAATTGACAAAGCAATATGCTGCGCTGCTGCTTTATATTTTCTCTTCATTCTCTCTTCCGTCTGTATTTTCAGATTGCTCAACATTGCATAACCCATCTTATTATTCCTTAACAGATTCCAGTTCCCTTTTGTTTGCCCATCTTCAAGGTATTCACACTTATATATGGGTTTGTTGAACCACCTGATCAGATAACCATCTAGAGCCATCCGATCAAAGCAGAGTTGCTCCGGGGCATATATCTCATCATCCCATACAGGAAATGGATATCGCCTGATGATATCAGTCTTATAGGCTTCACACATATCTGCATCTAATTGATACTTTTTTCGTTCAAGGTTTGTACAATCTACATAGCCTTCGCTGTTCGTCAATGGCCATACTCCTTTGATTGGCTGGCCGTTTGGAAGGATCCTAACAAATCCTACACCCGCATAAAGATCCATTTGATCCACTTGTTGAATGCCCTTCAGAATCTCCTCCACAGCGTTGGGGAGAAGTTCATCATCCGAGTCCAACATAAAAAAATATCGTCCCCGGATATGATTGATACCATAGTTTAACGCCCTTGGTATCCCTCTCTCCGGAATTTGATGATAATAAATCTGAAATGAATTCGGTTCTTTTGTCCATTCTGCAAAAAGCGTCGCAGTGTTATCTGTAGAACCATTATCCGTTACAAACCAGTCAAAATCAAAACAAGTTTGATTCTTCAGGGATTGATAAACTTGGGGAAGTGTATGCGCTCTGTTATACGTTGCCGTATGGATAGTCAACAAATGCGGCGCTATCAGATCTGTTTGATTATTCATAGCCATGTTAACAATCTGGCACTCCTCTGTTTCATCAAAAGCAGGATTACTTTGAGTTTCCAATGTACATGTGGCATATCAAACCCCTCAAAAGTATTTCGAAGCTCACTGGAATTTAAAATACGCACTGTTTCTTTTGAGAGCCTGTGTTTATATTTTCTTTTCTCCTGTTGAATACAATTTAATGCGAAGTAAATCAAATGCAGCTTCATTTGCCTGGTAAAATCATAATCATACACAGAATCAAAGAATTCATGTAAGCGCTGATTCATTTTACAATAAACATCCCATGCTCCTTTACGGTAGGATGTCGTAATTGAGCCGGGGTTTTCCCAATAATGATACAGAAACACATTCTTCATGTAGTATAAACTGTTACATAAATATACCGCGATGGAACTGAACAGATTGTCTTCTGACCATTTGATTTCTTCATCAAAGAAAAGATTATTGCGATCTAGAAATCTTTTTCTGTATAAGCCATTCCACACTGAAATACATGGACCAAATTCAATCGTCTCCCGCATAATCAATTGTGGAAAAATTACTTGTCGGATTTGTTCTTTACAATAACACCCCGAAGGAATATTTTCACTATGTGTGATATTTCTTCCATCCTTAGTTTTTCTGATATAGTCTGAGAAAACATAATCTACTCCAGTTTCAATTGCCTTCTGATACAGTAATTCAAACATTGTTGAATCAACTTCATCATCTGAATCAACAAAACCGACATATTGTCCAGAGGCAACTCTTAATCCAGCGTTTCTGGCACTTGATAGGCCTCCATTTCTCTTGTGAACAACTTCTACGTCAATATATTTGTTTGCATACATATTACATATCTCAGCAGTCCGATCTGTAGATCCATCGTCAACCAAGATGATTTCTATTTCCTGTAGTGTCTGCGCCAGCAAGCTTTCCATGCAGCGAGTCAGATATTTCTCCACATTATATGCTGGAACAATAATACTGACTTTATACAAATCAATCTCCTTAAATTGCAATGAAAAAAATCTCTTTTTGCTCATTTCATGCCAGGCAAAAGCCTCTTAGCATATCATAAGCTTATATACTTTCTGTACTTCTTCAGAATTGGAATAATCACGTATGGAACAATTTTTCTCCAGCTCTCTCATTTTCTCGGGATTTCGCAGAAGAGATGCTATTCCCTTTGCGCATCCTTCATTGTCCATGGGCACAATGATACCATCTACATTATCCTCTAGCTGACTCCTGGATGTTTCGTAGTTTGTAATCACTACTGGTTTGCACAATACCTGAGCTTCTCTGACACATACACTCTTTCCTTCATATAAAGATGGCTGTACATAAACATCGCATTTTGCTATAAAGGGGTATGGGTTTTCCTTTTTGCCCAGAACAATCACATGATCATGCATTTCAAGCTCTTTTATTTTTTCCCTGATCTTTTCTTCCTCCGATCCAAATCCGATCAAGTACCACTTTACATTCAAGCCCTCTTCTCTAATTCTTTTGCATATGTCCGGTATGTTAATAATATTCTTTGGAGGTGAAAACCTACCTACCGTAAGGAGTCGTATGCTTCCATCGTCTGGCATTTCATCTGCTGCAATCAATTCCTTGGATTTTCGAACAATATATGGAACAGATAATATATTTTCAATCGTTACGATTCGATTCTGAAGACTTGGAAAAAGCGAAGCAAAGTTTTCGGCACAAGCTTCACTAACTGCAACAATCGCATTCAACCTTGAATAGTCCTTTTCGATCATGTCCAGGTTTTCTTTAGCATTTTTGTAATCAGTATGAATCCAACCTACTTTTTTCTTTGCATGAACTTTCTCGATAATCAAATCAAATGGGCGAAAAAAACCGATAGCCAAATCGTAGTTCTTTACGAAAGGTACGATTTTTCTTCTCGTAACTTGAGCCCAAGTAGCATAATAATCAACCTGCATAAAATGCCTGATTATTTCATCCCTAAGCCTAAGAGCTGCCGCATAAAAGCATCTATGTTTAATTTTCGAAACAAATGATTCTTGTAAAAAAGCCAGTTCCTTCACCTCTGGGAGAAGGTTAACCTCCGGATTGATCTGTGAAAGCAAAGGCCCATGATGACCATATAGGAACAAATCTACATCATATTCATTATAATTTATTGCATCCATCAACCCAAGAAGACTTCTCTCAATACCGCCTAATTCCATTGGGCCGGTAAACACAATTAATATTGGTTTTTTCATTTTTATGCTTTCATCCATCAAATCATCATTGGATTTTGATTTATGCCTTCTTTTCTCTTTATCTGTTAAACACCCAGTAAAAATCCCTCAAACTATCTGACTGTAAGGAATAGATCCAATAAAGCAATAAGATTAACAGAACAACTCCGATTACAGCATTTCTGTGCTTGTTTTGGGGAATCATCTGAAACAGGTGTCCGTATCCGATACAGACCATGGCTCCGGTATGAATACCGATTCGCCCGAAATAAGCGCTTCCCATGCTGGCAAACATGGCAAACGCATTGAAAAAAATAGCATTGGTGTAGAACTCCTGTTCGCGGCTCATGTGAGCTCGGTCACAGGAGGTAAAATACAGAATAACCGGGGCAAAGCATACCGCTATTCTCCATGGATTGATATTCCTCGTCATATATGGATCCGACCAATTAAAAATAGATCCTTTGTATAACTCGATCAGATCGGATACAATGTCATATGAGAAGCGAACAATAATGGCCCCAACTGCCAGAATGACAAACTGAGTCGCATCTGGTTTCCTTATAAACAGGAAATATGGAATGATCATGACGATCGCGGTAGTATGAAACAGCATTGCGACCAGAACCGTCAGCAAATAGGGTATAAACTTTCGTTCAAGAATGTATCGGTGACCGGCAAAAAGGATCGCTGCGGCAAGATATTGCCGGATCCCGTTAAAACTACCCGTCCAGTCTCCAAGAAATAGAAAGGCCAGCATGCTGACCAGATACATGGGACTGTAACGGTAAATCATCAGGCAATATATCCCGACTATGATGACTGAACAAATGAATATGAGCACTGCCCCATCGTCTGCGATCATCGTAGATATTCTGCTAATCAGACGAATGCCGGGTTCATGAAAGCTGATCAGGTGCTCCCATACGGTTTCCCAGTCGGTGACGTTAATCCGGTAATACGCCATGTAGTCTGTGCCAACCTGATATCGAAAGCCGGCAACCGCGATCAGAATAGCTGCCAATAAGAAAGCCAGAACAGGATCAGGTCTGGTAATTATCTCTCCTGTACGGGACAATTTTGATTTAGGATTTACCTGAGCTGCATACCCTAAAGCAAGAGTCGCAAACATAACCAGCAAATAAACGATTGATATACTCATTGCTCAATAAACCCATTCGGATTGTGTTTTTCATTCATTTGCTGCTCCTGCATGATTCTGTTATAGATTCGTTCGACAAGTTCGCTGCTTTTATCCTCACTGAACTTTCTGGCAAACATGTACGGACTGTTCATTAAAAGCTGATAATCGTTTTCCGTCTCGCTCCCTCCAAAGATATACGGACGTCCTCGATGCCAGTCAATATATCGCGTAGATCCATTTTTCAAATCGGATTCATCATAAAGTGTTTCTCTGAATTGTTGCTGATTATAGACAAAAGTATGAATAAACAACTCATCGCTGGCAATTGTGGATTGAAAGACTTGACGAATCTCGTCTTCCGCTTTGATCAAAGCTTGGCAAAGAGTTCTTCGAATTGAGAACCACGTCCATCCGTCAATAATCTTCCATGTAACGCCCTTCAAGCGATTGACACCAACTATGCGCTGGCCGTATTCCAAAAGCCGGTCCGTTCCTTTCATAAGCCTGCTGGTCCGATAGAATCGATTATGAAGGAAAGGATGATAATATTTTACACGACGAACAGAGTACCATGATTCATGTGGAACGATGCCGATAAAATTCCTTTTGCTGTTTTCAAAGAATCGATAACGAACTTCATTTGTCTTCAATGGAAGATCTACTCCACTAAGTAAGTGATAGTAGGAATAACCGCTCGTAACAGCTGATTTTAACAAACGAAAGGTTGTATCTACTTGCGAATAATCTGCCCAGAAAACTGGTTTAGAGTCAATAATCGTTAGTTTCGACTCTTTCATCTTCGGGACTGATTGAATCTTTTTCGATCTTAAGTCTATATGCAAATAGATGTCATGTCTGTAATCATCCAAAAGATATAACAACTTCTCGAGAATTGAAGGATTGTCATGAGCCATGATCAAGTAGGCATGTTTTGAAACAAACGTCATAGTAGTATCCCTGTTGTTATTGACATGTTCCTATTTTGCATTTGGGCACTGAATCATTGATAGCTTTTGAGGATAAAAATAAAACCTTCTTGCCATTCTGGATCGGATGGTTGCTTTATCATATCATTATCTTGCTTTGCTTACTCGAGTCGGATATGTCTCGAGTCGGACGAGTTGGATGTTTTTACAATTTTGCATTTTCTCAATTCTTGTTCGCGTTCGAGTCGGATGCTTTTTTTGCCGTTCACCCTGATGTGTTCAATCACAGTTGTATAGTGAGTTAGAATGACCCCTGCGTCACTGTATGTCATGCCGGTGAGGTATTTCTGCCAGTTCTCTTCAACTTCTTCCGGTTCCTGAATCAGTTCTAGAAGGTCCTCGTAGCCGCTTTCCTGATATTTGTTTTTGATTTCGACGAGGATGCCATTGACCTTTCGTGGTTTTCCTGCAATAGTTCTTGGATCAGATACAGGATTTCCTGTTTTGTCTTTCCGGTCGTAAATGCTTCCGCGGTTTTCCGGTTGTTTTCTCCCATTTGCTTTCTGAGTTCCGGATCGTTTTTCAGCCTTTGGATGCTTTCTGCATAGCACCGTTCGTCATCTGTTCCGCATATAAACCCGGATATGCCGTCTTTTGTAATGTCCACCAGTCCGCGAATTCCGGAGTTGATAAGCGGCAGACCGCAATACATGGCTTCCAGCGCAGATAGCGGCAAGCCTTCCCTCTTGGATGGCAAAGCAAACAAATCGCACTGTCTGCAGATATCGGCAATATCTCTACGATAGCCCAGAAAATGAACCTGATCAGACATATTCAGTTCTTTTGCTAGGCACTCCAGTTTTTCTCTCTGATCCCCCTTGCCGCAAAGAATATAGTGGATCATCCGATCGTTCAATCGGGCAATTGCGCGGATAATGATCTGCTGGTTTTTGTTTTCGTTAAGTTCCCCGATGGAAAGGATCAGAAAGGAATCTTCCGAGATATTCAGTTCCTTGCGGATTTTGACCGGATTTTTGCCTGGTTGAAGCCGTTCTGTGTCAATGCCGACTCCGTGGATATAGGCTGCTTTGGGCGTATTCATCTTTTGTGCCCTGGCATAGTCTTCCCGGTTGATCGTACAGATGCAGTCCGCTTTGGATGCCATGATCCTTTCAATCGGATAGAAAAGCAACCAGTTCAGCAACGGCGCGCCTTTGTAAAAATGGAAGCCATGCACCATGTACAGAACTTTGGTGCCCTGTTTTCTGGCTTTCTTTGCGGCCAGCCGGGTCATCACGCCCATCACCGGCTCGTTCGTCCAGATGAGATCGAATCTGTTCTCTTTCAGAAGTTCCTTGAGTTCCTTGTAGCCTTTTGGATTCTTTTTTGACAGCGGGCTGCGCTGAAGGCTCAGCTGATGGATCCTGACATATTGCCCCAGATCCTTCCTGACTTCCTCCATTCGGTTCAGCACTTCTGAACAGGCGATCTCAACCTCATATCCGTTTTCTGCCAGATGAAGCACATGCGGCTCCAGGAATTGCTTCATCATGGAGTCGGTACAGGTGATCAGAATTCTTTTTGCCATGGTTTCTCTTTGACTTCATCGCCTTCGATAGAATGAGAAATCCGATTCAGCCGTGCCATTTCGTCAGCATCCAGATGCCAGTCCTGAGACAGTACGTTTTCTTTCAGCTGATCTGAATTCTTAATCCCTACAATCGGTATGGAGTCCGGAAGATAATCAAGAATAAAACGAATCGCCGTCGCTGCACAGCTTTGTCCGTGTTTTTTACTGATCTCGCGAAGTGTGTTGACAATCTTCAGATTCTGCTTCAGTTTCTCGCCATGGAAATTGATGTATTCTTTTCTTCTCCGGCGATCGTTTTCTCCGAATGTGGAATGTTCATCATACTTCCCGGTCAGCATACCCTGCCCGAGACTGCCCCATGTCATAGGCGTCACGTTCAGAATTATCTCGGTTTGATGAATCTCCGCTTCCCATTTTCTGCAGCAGAGGGAAAACTCATGCTGGGATGTAATAAATTTTCCATTATAGGGTTTACATAAGGCAAGAGCGTCCGGTCGTGCGTTGGAAATACCAAAATAACGAATCTTCCCGGCTTGCTGTTGTTTCTCCAGTTCCTCCACGACCTCTGCGGGCGGCGTTATCTGATCCCAGTAATGGACAACATAGATGTCGATATAGTCAGTTTCCAGTCTCCGAAGTGACGCTTCCAGTGCCTGCCGGAGATAAGCCGGAGAATTATCGATAACGGTCGGCTTGCCCTTCTGCGCCTTTACGCCGAATTTTGTCTGGATAACAACCTCATGGCGGAGACCGTTCAGCCCTTTGGCAAGCGTCCTTTCGGATTGTCCAAGGCCGTATGTATCGGCGGTATCAAAGAAATTGACGCCAAGATCCAGTGCCGTATGGATAGCGTCAATGAAATCCGTTTCCCGGGTTTCACCCCAGCCATATCCGCCCATAGGGCAGCCGCCGATACAAAACCGGGAAACAGTCAGGTCTGAATTCTTGATCGTGATTTGTTCCATAATTTGGCTCTTCCTTATGATGTGTATACTAAGATAATATAAAGCGATGATATTGTCATCTTCGTTTTAAAACGGCACAGGTAAGCGTTGCCTGATTCTGAGGGGCTTCTGCATCCAGTCCGCTTTCAAATGAACGGTTGCCGATGGATTCCGGATATGAACCATCGCTGAATATGAAAGCTTCTGTGCCCTGAATCATTTCAATAGCGAGTTCCAGGGCCTGTTCTTCCAATTGTCTCATACTCAGTGAGGAGCGGATTGACGGATCATACGGATTTTTCCATTCTTCACATCGTTCGTTTTCAATGTCCGCATCCTGATATGCCAGCTCTGCGTAGCTCAGGGAAAGAAGATTGGTATTCTTCGTCAATCTGCTGAGCATTCTGTAGAAACTGCCAGTCGGGTCCTCGGCCAGATGAACAAACCGCCGTTCATCCTTCAGTGCCTGGTTCATAAGATCCCAGGCGTCATGCCAGCCGAAAGCTTCTGCATATGCGTCATTCAGCGCGCTGCGGATTCCGGCGGGTAAATCCGATTGCGGGAGAATGCTGCCGGTAATCGGTCGCTCTTTTCCATTGAGCCCGTGTTCATCCAGTCGCTTTCTGTCTATGGCATGCTCTATGGAGCGATGGTTTCCGGCGTTTTCTTTCCCCGATCCTGTCCGGTAAATGATATAAGGGTGGCAGATACTGTCCAGTGCGTAATGTGTCAGGAACCCGGCCAGATATGAGAAAAGGAGTTCCCTTTGGGCATCTTCGTTTCTTTTTGCTTTTTCGGCAATACTTCTGAACAGTTTCCCGCAGCCCTTTGTATGCATCTGGTTGCTCTTCCGATGCTCTGTCCGCCAGCGTGGAAGATTACGGTAATACACAATACCGAGTGGATCCGGTCCGCGGACACCGATATTCCAGAGTTCAGGATTGATCTGTTCCCTTGTCCCCTCTGGCAGTTGTTCCAGTACGTTCTGCGCAAAATAGTAATGTGTTACAATCTCGGGCATATATCCATTCCTTCATTTTCTTCAGGGCTTTTCAAACTTGTTAACCTCAAAATAAATCATATAGAAAATCGTATGGATTCCTGGGGTCTGTTTCTAAATTCAATCGGAATGCTTACTCTATGCAAACATAACCCGAATTCCTATTCATCCCTATACCTGAGTCGTTTCATATTGCAGGCATGGATCATGGAGTTATAAGCCTGAAGGATAAAGCTCATCTCGCCGTAAGTGGCGCCGGGGATTTCCTTTTTTTCGTCATCCGGATCCGTTCTTGGTTCTTCAGCCAGTTTCAAATACTCCTCGCCTTCCACGCCTGAAAAGATCCTTTTGAGTTCAGCAAGAATCTCGTTGATCATCCGGATCTGGATAAGGCTCATAGGAACATACGGATTCTTCCCCGCCTGACGGACTACGATATCCCTTTGTCCTTCCAGGATATCGGACAGGAAACTGATTCTGTCCATTTCCGCTGCCTGCAGCTGGACAATCCGGACCATCCGGATGCTGTCCAGTTCTTCTTTTGCCTTCTGGTTTTCTTCGCTGACCTTCCGAAGATCTTCGTTGAGCCGCTCCTGTTCTGAGATTTTCTGGTCCAGAATAGCTTTCTTTTGTTTCAGTTCCTCCAGCATCTGTTCCTCCGTGGGTTCTTCCGGTTCAGGCGTTTGTGGGGAGAACTGTGCGGCCGTGTCGCGGGCTGCCCGGTCTGATCTGTTATCTTGTTCGGCCATATTTCCCGTGTCACTCTTTGACTCCGTTTCTCCTGAACTGTCGGATCCTGGCTTATCCGTTTGTTCCTGTGTTTTCTTTTTCGGTTTCTTTTCCCTCATGATCATCGGATCATTGAAGAGTTTTCCTTCTTTATCGAAGTATTCGTGATACTTTTCATTGATCAGCATCATGCCGGGAAGATGCCATGAAATATCCGTCCCGATCGTGACTTTTTCATTGCGGCCCTGCTTCTTTTCCCTGTCGTAGGTCTGACCGGTGATCAGCTGAATGTAATATTCGCTGCTGTTCTCGTTTTTTCTGAATCTGGTGATCCGTCCGGGAATCTTCGGGATCTTTGCAACAACTTGTCCGTTTCCCATGTCAAATTCGTTCACCTGGAGTTTTTCGACATCGAAAGTTTCCGGGTGTTCCAGATATTTGGTATATTGATTGACTGGTCTGCCAGAATCAACCCGAATCGAGTTATACCAATTGTTCCGGTCCCGCTTATCAATAATCGGCATATTTCCTGTCTCACAAGTTGTACGCTTTTGATAGAACTAGTCTAACCATTTTCTGGAAAAAAACGGATAACACCTTCGAAAGCAATCAGGGATACTCCATAATCCTGCAGGTATGCTTTCTCTCCCCTGCCGGCGCGTCCTTGTCATAGTTGATCCCGACCAGCAGGATCCTGCTTCCGTAGTTCTTCAGTACGTCCGGATACTGTTTTTTCAGAATCTGATCAATTGCTCCGTCCTTGTTCTTGTTCCATTTCAATTCAATCACCAGCGCCGGCCAGTCTGAATCGCGTTTCGGAAGGTAAACAATATCCGCGTATCCGTCTCCCGAAGGAAGCTCTTCAAATAGCAGGTAATGGTCCCGGTATGTATAATAGGCCAGCTTGATTACACTGCGAAGGCTGTCTTCTTTGTTGTAGTGCAGCGGTGCTGATTCTTCTCTGTGGATTTTTTCAATTTGAGCCGCTACTGCTTCCTCTCTCATCTCCAGTGTGTCCTGAAACAGTTGATCGCTTTCATGAAGGCGCTTCATCGTTGCCTCATGATCCACTTCCCGGACCGCTTTCTGGAATTCCTGCCTGATCTCCTCGTTTGGGATGTGAACTGTCCCGCTTTCTGAGTCATAGGCAAGATAGCCGAGGTGAATCATAAGCGTCAGAACATCGTCTTTTCCTCTGAAAGTGACCAGATCATTGGCAAAGCCGGTTGTGGATACCTTAACGTCCACACCGCCGATCAGCTCCGCAATCGTTTTGGTCAGGCCGTTATAGGGTTTACTGATGTAATCCATCAGGCCCTCTGCCGCGGAAGTCTCTGTCCAGTAGGAGTCGAAATCCTTATAGCGGATAGCCTTCATCACGGAATTGGGGTTGTATACCGCGCCGACGTCTTTGAATTCATATCCGTCATACCACTGTTTCATAAGCTCGAAGCTGATGTCGTGCTTTGCGCAGAGATCTTTTACTTCCTGTTCTGTGAAGCCCACATACTTCCCGAACATTCTCGGTTTGACAACCGTAAACTCCTCAAAATCGGACAGTGCCGACTGTGAACCGTCTTTCTTAATAGGCAGAATTCCCGTCATATAGACCGCCGCGATGGCCTCGGGGGTAAAATTATTATTCTTGAACCAGCCTCTCAGCATGTTCAGAAAAATCTCCTGATTGGTCGGATCTTCTTTTGCCTCTCTGATCAGAGCATCCCATTCGTCGATCACAAAGATGATCTTTGTCTGGGTACTTCTGACAAGATTCAGCATTTCTTCATTCAGCGTATTCCCTTGTTTCAGTTCAGGATAGATTGTTCTCAGTTCTTCGGAGATGGATCGGCTGATGGTGAGCGGCAGATCGGAAAAAGACTGCTTTCCCTGTTTGGCGGTTGAAACAAAGCCTGATATATCGAGGTTAATCACATGATATTTGTTCAGATGCTTCTCATAAGTTTCATCCTGCGCAATCTGAAGATGGCTGAACAGTTCACGGGAATCGCATGTCCTGTCATAGTAGGCGCACAGCATCTGGGCGGCATAGGATTTTCCGAACCGGCGGGGTCTGCTGATGCAGGTCAGATTCTTTGTAGTGTCGATCGTATGATTCAGCAAAGCAATCATACCGGTCTTATCGACATAATCACTGTTAAGAATTCGCATAAATCCGCTGTTGCCCGGATTGAAGTATGTGCCCGTGTCCAGCCCCTCCTTTCCGCTCAGTCATGCTTTCGGTGCATCCGTTTTTATTCCTTGCTGACAGCAACCAGCGTAAATTGTTTTCCGGCCAGCTTGTCCAGCTGTTCTTTGCTCAGGATGACGCTGACGCTGCCGTTCTTCTGAACCTGCCCGGCCTGTACGAACCACCTGGTATGGCGATTCTCGGTATTGCCGAAAATCAGGTAAACGGTGTCGCCCGGTTTGTATTTGGTCTGGAAAGCAAACTCAACCGTGGCGGATTCGACATTCTGGTACTCGCTCAACGAGGCCGTAATAAATTCGTTGATGGTCCGGTACTCCGTAGGAATCTGATCCCGGATCTTCTTCGGGAATGAAGCCAGGGCGCCGGCGTCGGGATCCGCCTCTTCCTTCACCTTGTGCTTTTCCTTGATCTTCGTCAGATCAACGGAATCCTTTTCGTCGGATATGGTACCAAAATCATCGTCTGAGTCCTCCGGATCCTCATCTTCATCCTCTTCATAATCGTACATTCGGACCGGGACGATAGCGTCTGCCCAGGTGGACTGATCGGCAATCCAGTACTCGTGAATGTCCTTGGTGTAGAAGTCAAAGTAGACGTTGATGTATACCGGAAGAATAGGCAGCGTCTCGCTCAGCCTTTCCTGGAAGCTGACCCATTTCTGCATGTAGGTCAGTACGTCCTCAGGCTCTGTGCGGTCCATATCCTCCGCCATGCTGAAAAGCTCCGAATGAACGGCCGGCAAGCTGTCTTTCGCCATGCTGTCGGTGAGTATCCTGGTACCGACGGCGAAAATGGCCGACGGATTGAAGGCGGTGGAGAAGTTGTTTCCGAGATAGAGAAGGTCGCAGTCGGCAGAAGCGGTACCGTCAAAAACGTGTTCCAGCTCGCCGATTGTCGACTGGATCAAAGCAACCTGGAAACCTGCCTGGGTCAGATTGTCAATGAAGTATTGGGTCAGCGGCTGCTCGATCTCCGTTGTTTTGGTATAGGAGATAGTCAGTTGCAGAGGTTGGAGCGTTCCGTCCGTCTCCTTGTACCGTATACTGTCTTTTCCGGAAGTGAATGTTTCGCCTTTCTCGTTTAGCGTCCAGCCGTCCTCTTCCAGCAGACGGACTGCCTCCTCCGGGTTGAACGGGTATCTGGTCAGGCCGTCAAGGTTGATGGCTTCCCAGGCTTCCTCCTCCTCCTTGCTGAGCGGTTCCCCGTTGGGCGGCGTATAGATCATAGCTCCGGTGGCAATCTGATACATCCACTGGCTCAGTCCGTACAGGCCATCAGCTTCTATACCGTATGCCCCTGTATAGTCCCTGATGAATGCTGCCTTGTCCAGGCAGTATGCCATCGCCTTGCGCACTTTCTCACTTTGCGCAATCGGACTTGTCGGCAGGAAGTAGAAATAGGTCAGCCCGGTCCGGGGATAGGTGGCCCGGGTATACTGAGGCTGTTCGGCGTTCAGTTTCAGTCCCTGCTGAATGGATTCAGCCAGCATGACCTTGTTCAGCAGCGCGAATTTGCCTGTGCCGAGCTCAGTGATCATGGTATCGTTCAGTGCGTGGGTATACGTAATACCGGCGATTCTCGGCTTTTCACCGGCTTCATTGCCCTTGTACCAGGGATTCACGGCAAATTCGGCGGTGGTTCCGTCAAAGGACTGAATAGTGTACGGCCCGCTGCCGGGTACCGGATGGAAAAGATAACCGCTTTCAGGAGTCAGGATGGTTTCCCGCAGCAGTTCTTCCGTAAACAGCGGTTCCGTTTCCTTCTTTTTCTCGTTGCCGATATAGACTCCCGCGCCGTCATCATAGACTTTGCATCCGGGAGCGATTGTCCCGATGGGATACGGCGAAAAATTCAGGCGGGAAAGCTCGTAGAAATACGGCAGGCTCTCTTTCCTGACAACGAAGACCAGATGAAAGTCATCGATCACACTCAGTCCGGCCAGTGTTTCGGTCCTTCCGGCCGCATAATCCTCATAGCCCAGCAGGTAGTCGCAGTTGGCGGGTTTGCCCCCGAGACTGGCGATAACGGGACTGCACTGCAGCAGTACCGAGAAAGCGTAATCCCAGGACCGAATCGGTGTTCCGTCCGAATAGTGCAGATCATCGTAGAGGGAGATCAGATAGCGGCGGTTTCCGTCCTCGTCATCGCCGATCGAGCCGCCGCTGACAACGGAACGGTCGAAACGGAACATGCTGTTCCCGGTATCCCAGGTCACCAGGTTATACCCTGTGACCAGATGGCGGACGTCAATATCACTGGTGTTGGTACCCCAGAGATCGGTAAAAAACAGTCCGTTCATCTGTGTGGGATTGCCGACGGTCAGATGATCGTAGTCATACTCGACGCGGATGGTCTGTTCCTGCTCGCTGGTACCCGGCGCTTCCGACTCAAAAACAGCTGTTTCGTCTTCAGGGAACTCATCGTCGAATGCCTCCGTCCCGACTTCTGATGCATCCGTCTCTTCCGCTTCGCCGAGCGCGGGCAACGCGTTCAGGGTCAATATACAGACCAGGATGATACTCAGCCACTTCTTCATCTTGGAATCTCCCTCTGTCAGTTTTTCTCAAAAATACCGTTTCCAGTCAGGATGCTTTATTCAAAACTGATGCCGACGTTGACAATGGAAGAACCCAGACCCAGAGGCGTCTCGAAATCTTCGATGGTAAACAGCTGTAACATCCGGCTGATTGCGAACGCCGGATTCTCCGTTTCTTTGGAAAAATAGATAACGACAAACTGCAGGTTACGGGTAGGCATCGTGCCGCTGACCAGGCCGGTTGACACGGTATAGCCGTCAATCACGGGAGAAGGAACGCTGTAAGCTGTCCCTGCCTGCAGGGCCGCGCTGTACGTTCCTGCGGCGGTGGATCCGTCCTCGAATACGTAGCGGATGGTCAGATTGAATATCGTCTGCATCTCTTCCTGAAGCTGGATGGTTTCTTCGCTTTCCTTGACGATTTCTACCTTGGGAGGGATAACTTCCTGATCTTTGTCCTCTGGCACGGTTTCGATGACCTTCGTCTTGGGGATGTTCTTGTTCTCCTTGGAATCTGCCGCAAGAGCCAGCATCGGCATAACGGCAATCAAGAGGGCCAGGAGTACGGTAAACAGCTTTTTCATGGTCATACGTCCTTTCTTTTATGATTTTGTAGTGGGTTCTCTTTGGGGCTGGTTGATGATTTTCTGTGTGTTGGTCAGTACGGTTTCGTGCAGCAGGGGTCCGTAGTCGTTTTTCAGGCGTTCCATCGCCTGGGTCATATGGGTTTCTCCTCTGGGAAACGCATGAATTTCCTGTGTAATCATCCTCTCTCTCAGCGTTCATTGTACAGGTGTGTCATAACCCAGTTCGTGGTGCTGCCCTCCTCCGGATAGAATTCCACAAAGCCGTCGTCAGACAGGGTGTATTCGCCGGGAAGATAGTCGATGGGCTGCACTTCATAGTTGTGTGCTTCGTCGATTTCCTGCAGCAGAGTCTGTTCGCTCAGGTTGGTCGTGGCGATCTGCCGCATCGTTGACAGGAATTCCGAGGCGAACCCCGTATCCCGGGAGAGGCGCTGATTCATCTTTGATATAGCACCGCGCATGTAGGTGGCCTGACGGTTCATGCGTTCCGCGTTGGTACCGGCTCCGACGGTTTTCCGGGTGCGGACAAAGGTTTCGGCATCCTTTCCGCGCAGAGTGATCGTATGGCCCTTATACCATTCCGGATTGACGCTCGTCATATCTTCCGGGATCGTGACAGGCACGCCGTCCAGCGCGTCCGTCAGTGTGGAAACGGCACTGTAGTCCACCATGTAGTAACCGTCAATTTCCACCCCGTCCAGCAGGCCTTCCACGGCGCGCTGGGTATACTTCGCGTTGTCCTCCGGCCGGGAACCGTAACTGTGTGCCAGGCAGATCTGAAGCTCCCGCGTGCCCGTCTCATTCCCGTATACGCCCAGTACCGTGACCTCGGTCATCGTATCGCGGTCAATCTGAAGCTGATGGATCTTCTTTTCCCCGTGATCGATGGCCAGCAGCAGCAGGAAGTCCGCCTGTCCGCCGTTCCGGTAGTTGTTCGTCCGGGCGGCGGTTTCTTCACCGGCTTCCTTGTCGATGCCTCCCAGGAGAATCAGGGTCAGGGCGGTTTTTTTCCGGTAGCGCTTCCCCTGCCAGGAAATAACACCTTCATCAACGAATGCCTGGGTTCCGGTTTCCCGTTTTTCATGGTATTGGGAATCCCACCCCTGTCCGGACAGGTAAAAGACCAGAAACAGACCCAGGAGCAGGATGCCGGCGATGATCCATTTCAGGACCGGAGAATGATGCCGGTGTCCGCTCACGAATCCCGTCCCCTTTTGCGGACTTTGGAGACGATTGCCTGAATGCCGTTTTTCGGTTCCTCATGCGGCCGGTACCCGTATCCGTAACCGTAGCCGTATTTTCCGCCGTAGTAGCGGTAGGCGTAGCGTCCCTTCCGGATGGAGTTCATCGTCACTTTGTTGATGATACAGCCGAGAATCGGGGTGCCGGCCTGCCGCAGCAGGGATACCGCTTCCTTCAGGGACTTGCTGTGGGTCTGGTTGTATTCCAGCACCAGCATGCTGCCGTCGCACCGGCGGGCGATCTCCGCCGCGTCCACCACCGCGCCCAGCGGCGGGGTGTCCACCACAACCAGGTCGAACTCCCCGGTCACGGATTCCATCAACTGATCGAATTCCGGAGAGGTCAGCAGGGACAGCGGTGTTTTGATGTTGACACCTTCCGGTAGCAGGTAAAGGTTCGGGATGTTGGTTGTGTAGACGGCGTTCGCCAGTGTGCACTGTCCGCTCAGCAGATGGGCCAGGCCCATCGCCTGCTCCCCCATCTGGATGTTGTACTGGGTTTTCATCACGGACATGCGCAGGTCCGCGTCAATCAGTAGCACTTTCTTTCCCCGGCGGGTCATGCCGATGGCGGTCTGCAACGCGATGAAGGATTTACCTTCGTTGGCGCCGCAGCTGGTGATGAGCACCCGGCGGATGCTTTTGCCGACAAAAGTCATGCTGGAGCAGATGGTGTTGATGGCTTCCTCGCCGGCGTAGTCAAGCGCCAGGTTCCCGAGGAAGACCGCCCGCTGTTGCCCGTTTCCGGCCTCCGGCACGTCAATTTGGTTCGGCGCGTCCTCTTCGGCGGCATTCTTTTCCATATCCTGCCGTGTCACCATGCCGAAGGTGGGAAGGCCCACAGCCTTTGTAATATCCTCGCTGTCCCGGATCCGGTCATCCAGCAGGAAAATGAAGATCAGGATCAGCGCCATGCCCAGGCCGCCGACCAGCACGCCGGTGACCACCGTTCCCCGGACATCGGGATAGACGGGAGAATAGGGTGTCCGGGCCTTTTCCAGGATCTGCGGCTTGCGCAGTTCCATCTTGTTGACGATGTAGTCCTGCACAACCTCGGCGTAGGTGTCTGCCAGCAGCTTCGCTTCCTCCGGATCGGGAGATTTAATTTTGATATACAGGAGATGGGAGTTCTTCGGGTTTTCCACGGAAACCATGTTGGCCAGTTGGCTGTAACTGTAGTCCAGGTTCAGCCGCTCGTCCACCATTTCGTGCACATGCCAGATCCGGAATACTTCCTGATAGTCCGTGGCCAGGGTCGATCCCAGCTGCAGGTCAGACAGGGAGATCGTCGTGTCCGATCCGGCGATATAGATCTTTGAGGTTGCCTGATAAATCGGTGTCACCATTTTGGTTACATAAAACCAGGCAATCAGGCCGCCGATCAGCGCCGCCAGCAGGATCCAGTGGATCTTTTCCAGCAGTCGGGTCATCAGGGCAATCCAGTCAATGCCGCTGTAATATCTGATCGTGTTATCCTGCTGGATCTCCGCTTCAGGCACGGTATGCGGCTGGACACCCATTTCCGCTTCGGTTCCGTGAAGTTCGTTACTCTTTGACATTACTGATCCTCTTCCGGTTCGTCGTAAACCCAGTGCACTTCCCTGTATCCGTCCTTGCAGGCCGTCGGCTTTCCGTCCGCGCCATAGTATTTTTCCGAGATCCGGTTCAGCGCATCGTCGTATTCCCATACCACCTTGACATAAACATCCTTCAGCGGCATGGGTTTGTCCGCCTCGTCAAACCAGGCTTCGCTGGTCTTGTGCTTATCGTCCATCCAGGTCCGTTCGACTTTGTGGTAGCCGTCCGTGCTCAGAATCGGTTCTTCCCGGGTGCCCAGGTACCATTCCTTTGCGACCAGGCCCTTTTCGTCATATTCCCGCATCCGCACAGCGTAACCGCTTTTGCAGAGGATCGGTACATCATCCGGGCCGAAATAGCGTTCGCAGATGTTTTGTTTCCTGTCATCGAACTCCCGGGTAACTTTCACGTAGGTATTGTCCTTCGCTTCAGTCGGAAGTCCCTCCTCGTTGAACCACGCTTCGCTCGTCGCGTGCTTGTCGTCCAGCCAGGTCCGTTCGATCCGGTGGTATCCGTCCGCGTTCCGGACAGGTTCTTCGTTGATGCCCAGATACCATTCCTTCGCAACCAGGTCCTGCCCGTCATATTCCCGCATTCGCACGGCATAGCCGTCTTTGCTGAGAACAGGAGCGCCGTCGGGCCCGTAATAGCGTTCGCAGATGTTCTGCTTCCTGTCGTTGAACTCCCGGGTGATCTTCGCGTAAGGATTGTCCTTGATCGTTGTCAGTCGGTCCTGTTCATCATACCACGCTTCGCTCGTCGCGTGCTTGTCGTCCAGCCAGGTGCGCTCAATGCGATGATATCCGTCTGCATTCCGGACAGGTTCTTCTGCGGTACCGAGATACCATTCCGCGGCAACATACCCGCCTTCGTCGTAGCTGCGCCGCAGCACCGCGTATCCGGTGTCTCTCAGGATCAGATTTCCGTTGCCGTCAAGATAGCGTTCCTCGGTCATTCGTCCGTCATCGTCATAGGCGCGCGTCAGGGCGGCGTAACCGTTCTTGCACAGGATCGGCTGATGATCCCCGTCAAAGTACCGCTCCGCTATGGTTTTACCATTCTCGTCATAATCCCGCTCGATGCGGGCGTAGCTGTCTTTTACAGCCAGCGGGGCTCCGGTTTCGTCGAACCAGGCTTCGCAGGTCGCGTGCTTGTCGTCCAGCCAGGTCCGGTCGATTTTGTGGTATCCGTCCTTGCAGCGGACGGGTTCCTCTTTAGTACCGAGATACCATTCCGAGGCGGTCCGTCCGTTTTCATCATAGGTGCGCCGCAGGATCGCGTACTGCGAGCTGTTCAGCTTTAGCTGGCCGCTGCCGTCCAGATAGCGCTCCTCGGTCATCCGTCCGTCCTCGTCATAATCCCGTGTCAGGCCGGCATAGCCGTTTTTGCAGTCCGTCGGCTTCCCTTCCGCATCGAAATAGCGCTCCGCCACAGTCTTGCCGTTCCCGGCAAAATCCCGCTCAATCCGGACGTAGATGTCTTTCGTCGCGATCGGAAGGTTCTGCTCGTCAAACCAGGCTTCGCTGGTTGCGTGCTTGTCGTCCAGCCAGGTACGGTCAATCCGGTGATACCCGTCTTTGCAGCGGACGGGTTCGTCTTCGGTTCCCCAGTAAGCGATCTGAAGGGGATAACCCTTTTCGCTGTTTTCCCGGGTGAACTTGTGGTATCCGCCCTTGCATACGGCGTTGCCGCCGTCCGGCAGATAGTAGGCTTCCTCCGTCAGGAATCCCTGTTCATCCTTCTTCTGGATCCGGAAAGCGTAACCGTCGGAAATGGTCATCAGCTTCCCGTCCGTCCCGTAGTATTCCGTCAGGACACCCTTCGTTTCCTGTTCCGGTTCAACCCCGGGAGCGGTATACTCCGTAAAAGTCAGATCCTGCAGCGGAATGTTCCGTACATAGGTATATTCCTTTTCAGGGATCTTCATCAGGTTGCCGTCCGCGTCGTAATAGCGGGTGGAGATGGTTCCACCCTCGCTATCGTACTCGGTCACGGTTTCGGCGTACCCGGCCTTGGTCATAACCCGGTGGCCCGTCTGATCCAGATAGGTTTTCTTCGTCACCTTGCCGTTGCCGTTGTATTCCATCCGGACTTCGTGGTAGCCGTTCTCCCCGTCAATCGGGTCCCCGTTGGCCCAGTAGCTTTCGCTGATCTTTTTGTCCCCGTCCCACTCGCTCCGGATCTCGGTCGCGTTTTCCTTTGCGGCCACTGCCCGGCCCTCGCTGTCGAACCAGGCTTCGGATGTGACCCTGCCCTCTTTGTTGTATCCGTAAACGGTTTTCGCGTAGCCGTCCTTTCCGTTCACCGGGGTCTTCTGATCCGTCCCGAGAAACAGTTTTTCAGTCAGGCGCTTCCTGTCATAGGTGTTTTTTTCGGTTGCGTATCCCGCGCTGGCGATAATCGGGTTGTTTTCCGTGTCATAATAGTCGATCTGCGCCACCTTGCCCGTCTTGTAAGTGTTCCTGTACCAGGCATAACCGTAATCCGGAACGATCATCGGCTGGTCGTTCACATCGTAATAACGTTCAGAGGCAATCCAGTTTCTGTTTCCCGCAAAGGTCCGGACAACCTTGCTGTAGCCTTCCTGGCAGTTTCCCCGGACCCCCTCGTCCACGTAGTAGGTCTCCTCAAGCACGCGGTTCTTGGTAGTGGGAAGCTTGGTGACGCCGCAGTACCCGCGTTTGGTATAGAACAGGCTGCCGTCCGCGTTGTAGTACATCTCGGTCCGGACTGTACTGCTGGGGACATAGGTATACAGTGCGTAGGCCCATCCCTCCGGGCCTGCTGTCAGCTGTTCATGTTCGTCATAGTAGCGGGTCGCGTGGTTGCGTCCTTTCACGATGTCGTTTTTGACCCTGGCATACCCCTTCTTTTTGTTCATGAAGAGGGATCCGTCCGCGTTGTAGTAGGCAATCTCGAGCTCATCCCGCCCGTTGAATACGTGTACTTCCTGGGCATAACCGTCCGGTCCCTGGGCAGGCTTGCCTTCCCCGTCAACCCACGACGCCTTGCAAAGCTTCCAATACCTCGTGTACTCGAATTCCTGATGCGGCTCGATAACGTTTCCCTGATCGTCGTAATAGTACGTGTCCAGGATCATCGCGCTCTTATACTTGCGGGTGATCATGGCATAACCATCCGGGCCGTCGACCAGGTTGCCGTCCTTGTCGTACCATTCCCGTTTGACCAGGACTTTTTTGTTGAATTTGCTCTTGATATAGGCATAACCGTCCCGGTTGTTGACCAGGTTGCCCGCCTTGTCCAGGTACTCTTCCTTCACCACCACGTTATTCGTGCCGTAGGTATACCGTACCGTGGCATAGCCTTTGTCGTCCGGTACCGTGAGAGCGCCGTTCCGGTCCACATAGGATGTGGAGAGAACAATCTTCCCCCACCGGTCCTTCTCGCTCACCTGTTTCAGGTTGGTGGACAGTTCCGCGTGCGCGGCGAAACTTGTCGCCAAAGCCGTTGCCAGCAGCAACAGAATAAAGACACTTACAATTATCTTTTTCATATTTCTCCTGTACTCAGATTATTCTGGTTTGCTCGATCCTGTCAAAGCCGTTACAGTCAGAGCTGTAACTGCCTCCTCATTCCTTCAGTTCGACAATCTCATACTCCACCCAGGTTCTCACAAGCTGTTTTGCGAAAGGAATCTCAATCATCATCCGGGATCCCCGGTGATCGACCTTGACAATCCGTGTTTCCAGGCCCTCGAATGCGCCGTCGCAGATCCGGATGCGGTCGCCTTCCCGATAAACCTGTGTTTTGCCGATGACACCGTCGCTTTTGAGAAGCGTCAGTGCAAAAGCTTCGTCGTTCCCTTTCAGTTCATAGTTCCTGTCCGAATCCGACAGACAGCGGATCACTTCGTGCATTCTCCAGAGTTCCGTTATCGTCGGCTTGTCGTCTTCGTCCTCAAAATAGAGAAACAGATATCCCGGCAGAAGGTCGTGTATGATATCTACGCTTTTTCCTTTGCTCCAGGTATGCTGTACCTGCTTCGGACTGATGGCGCGGCAGCCGAAACGTTCCGCCGCGATCTTCGCCAGCGTATTGCATTTCGCTGTCTCACAGAACAGGCAATAGATCACCATGCCGCACCACTCCAGAACATAGCTTCGCCGTGACAGTATGCTCCGCATCCTGCCCCGGTCTCCGGATACATCTTCGGATGTCTTTCAGCCCGGCAAGTGACATCGGTGCTGCAGTTGCATCCATCCGGAAAAAGTTACATAGTTATGCAAAGCTATTATAGCACAAAACTTCGTGTAATTCAATTCTTTTGCGATTTGCGGCAGATTTTTTTGCGGTCATATTTAACAGTTTTCCAGAAAAGCCTCGATATACCCGGCAGCCTCGTTCACGGGGTCGCCCTGCATATCCAGCCAGATGATGCGGGGGTCCCGCCGGAACCAGGTCATCTGCCGCTTGGCAAACTTCTTGATGGCGTTGCCGAGTTCCTCCACCATCTGCCCGTACCCGATCTTCCCGGTCAGGTACCAGGTCAGGTATTTGTATTCCAGGCCCAGCTTGACGAGGAATTCTTCGCTGACGCCGTCCTCCAGCATCGCGCGGACTTCGTCCGCCATGCCTTCCTGCAGCCGGCGCTCCAGCCGCTCGTCTATGCGCTGCTTCAGGATCTCCCGGGGCCAGGTGACGCCGAACTTCAGCAGTTCATACCGCGGGTTCTTTCTCCCCGGATGGTAGTCGTCCGCTTCCAGCCGTTCCAGCGCCCGCATGACCCGGTGACGGTTTTTCGGATCGATCTCCGTGTCCGGCAGCTTTTCCTTCAGCATCTCATACAGGGCAGGCGTGTCAAAAGTCTCCAGATGCGCCCGGAGATCATGGTCCGGGGATTTGTCGCTCAGTTCATACCCGTCGGCCACGGCGTCCACATACAGGCCCGTACCGCCGACCAGGAAAGGAACCGCGCCGCGGGAAAGGATCCCGTCGATCGCCGTATAGGCAAGGCGCTGGAAGTCGGCCATGGAAAAAAACTCCCCCGGCTCGCATATGTCCAGCAGATGATGGGGTACGCCCTTCATCTCCTCCGCCGTCACCTTGCCTGAACCCAGGTCCATCCGACGGTATACCTGCCGCGAATCCGCGGATACGATCTCCCCGCCGAAGCGCCCCGCAAGTTCAATCCCCAGGGAAGATTTCCCCGAGGCATTGGTCCCCTCAATGACAATCAGTTTCGGTAAAATATTTCATCATTCCTTACCCATCAAAATAAAACCCCATACAGGCCGAAGGGATTAGGGGTTCGTCGCGCCCGGAAAACTGTCCAGTGGACAGTTTTCAGCAGAGAACGGGCGGTAGCCCAGGAAGATCGGAAAGCCCCCTTAAGATCCCAGTATCCCGTCCAGATACTCCGTCTTTCCTCCTGTTTTCCCCGCGTAAGCCTGAACCAGGGACTGCACCAGCAGTTCCTGCTGTTCCGGGAGCAGCTTCCCGTCCTTTTTGATCTCCTTGATCATCTTGGCGATCGGCACCGCCAGCTTCTTGTCCTTGTTCCGCTCCAGCCGGATCCCGAACCAGTTGCCCATGATCTCGTTGTTCCCTTCCAGGAATATTTCGAGATATTCCCGGCACAGCCGCTGGAGATACTCCCGCTGCTTCTGCTGCGGATCGTCAAACAGCGCGCAGGTTTCCTGCAGCTGCGGATCGTCAAACAGCTGGGCGCGCATCCTGTCGCGCCGCTCCCCGGAGAAATTGCCCGGCGTCCGGTATATTTCGAGGATATAGCACTTGATAATGGAGAAATCCAGGGCGATAACGCGCTTCTTTTTCTGCTCCTCCGTACCGACGAACAGCAGCTCCCATTTGATCTCCCGGCTGTCCGGGCAGGCGTTCAGGCCCTGGTTTAAAATCTTCTTCCGGTCCGGGAAGCTGGTCACGGCCAATGCCTTCCGGATCCACTTTTCCGCTTCCTCGTCCCGGGGCTCGTCCGGATTCACCGCTTCCGGCAGCTTTGCGCCGCAGTAAGGGCAGAAGGCCATGCCTTCGCCGTCGATCTTCTTTCCGCACTGAATGCAGGTCATGCTCATTCCGTTTGTCTCCTTCCGTCACGCCTGGTCCAGAATCGTGTCGATCTTTTCCAGTTCTTCTTCCGTCAGCTCCGGCGCGTTCAGCGCCTGCACGTTCTCCCGGATCTGCTCCGGCCGGCTGGCGCCGATCAGGGCGCTGGTCACCACCGGATCCCGCAGCACCCACTGCAGGGCCAGCTGCGTCAGCGTCTCTCCTCTCGCGTCCGCGATCGTCTTCAGGCTCCGGATCGTCTGCAGCGTCTTTTCGTCCAGCCGGTCCGCCTTCAGGTAGCGGCCGTCCCGGGCCATCCGGGAATCCTCCGGGATTCCGTTCAGGTATTTCCCGGTCAGCAGGCCGTTGGCCAGCGGTGCGAAAGCGATCGCACCGACGCCTTCCTCCCGCAGCACCTCCGTCAGGCCCTGCTCGATCCTCCGGTTCAGCATCGAATAGTTCGGCTGGTGAATCAGGCAGGGCGTGCCCAGCCTGCGCAGCTCCCGGATTGCCCGCCGCGCCTGGTCTGGATCGTAGTAATTGCTGATGCCGGCATACAGGGCTTTCCCGCTCCGGACAATCTGGTCCAGCGCGCCCATGGTCTCCTCCACGGGCGTCTCCGGGTCCGGCCGGTGATGATAGAACACGTCCACATAGTCAACGTGCATCCGCTTCAGGCTCTGATCGATGCTGGCGATCAGGTACTTCCTGCTGCCGCGGTCTCCGTAAGGCCCGGCCCACATGTCATACCCGGCCTTGGTGGAAAGGAACAGCTCGTCCCGGTGCGTGTGCCAGTCCGCGTCCATGTGGAGGCCGAAGTTCCGCTCCGCTTCCCCGTAGGGCGGGCCGTAGTTGTTGGCCAGGTCAAAGTGGGTAATGCCCAGGTCAAAGGCGGTGCGCAGCAGCGCCCGCTGGTCCGTGAAGGGCGTAATGTTCCCGAAATTGTGCCACAGGCCCAGGGAAATCCCCGGCAGCAGCACGCCGCTCCTGCCGCAGCGGCGGTAGGTCATCTTCTCATATCGGTCAGCCGCAGGTTTATACATGGTCCGTATCTCCCTCTTCCAGCCATTTTGCTTCTTCCGCCGTCAGCGGGTTGGCAGCGGCCCGGATGCTGCTGTCCAGCCGCTCCGCCTTCGTGGTGCTGACTACGGCAAACAGGTTCATGGGACTGGCAAACGCATAGCGCATCGCAATCTCCGGCACCGTGATTCCCTTCCGCTGCGCCATCTCTTCCGCCCGCTTCAGCCGCCCCAGGTTCTCCGGATAAAGATATCCCTTCTGCGCGTAGATGTCCAGTACACGTTTTGCACCTTCCGGATCGTCTGCGCGGAATTTGCCGCTGAAAAAGCCCCGGCCCAGGCTGGAATAGGCAATCACCGGCATCTGTGTCCCCGTATACCAGTCCCGGTCCGCCTGATGTTCCGGCCCGGAAACGGAAACGCAGCCCCCGCCCCACAGATCGTCCATCTGCAGGGCCAGACCGTAGTTCGGGCTGGAAACGCTGAAGTCCTCGATCCGGTTCCGCAGCGCGTACAGGTTCGCTTCCCGGATCCGGTCTACCGTCCAGTTGGAAACGCCGAACAGCCGGATTTTTCCTTCACGTTTCACGTCGTGCAGCGTTTCCATGATCTCGCTGAGCGGGGTTTCCGGATCGTCCCGGTGCAGCAGGAAAACGTCGATATAATCTGTTTGCAGCGTCTTCAGGCTGGTTTCCAGCTGTTCCAGGATCACCTGCCGGTTCACCTTCACGATCCCGTTCCGGATATCCCCGCACTTTGTCAGCACGATCACCTTTTCCCGGTTTCCTCTCCGCCGGATCCAGCCGCCGAGCACTTCCTCCGCCCGGCCGTAGCTGCGGGCGCAGTCGAAGAAATTGATCCCCCGCTCCGCGGCGCCGTCGAGCAGCGCGTCTGCGTTCTCTCCGGCCGTCATCGGGTCAACCGCCGTCCCGAACACAATCCGCGACGCCGGCTGCGGCAGCATCTCAAGACTTCCGTAGGTCATCTTTTCCATCTTTTTCCCTCCCTGTCGGGCCGTTTCCGGTTATTTGGTCACCTTGACCTTGATTCCCTTGCTTTCCGCCCACTGCTGTGCATAGCTGCCTTCCGGAGCGGTGATGATCAGCTTCGGCGAGCATCCGTCAAATGCGTTATCGGCAATCTGCTGTACGGATGCGGGCAGCTTCACCTGCGACAGTTTCTGGCAGTCGCCGAAGGCCTTCTCCCCGATCTCGGCAACGCCTTCCGGAATGGTTACCCGCGAAAGCCGGATGCAGTTCAGAAAAGCGTTTTTTCTGATCTCCGTGACCGACGGCGGAATCACGATGTCGGACAACATTTTTGCGTCCCTGCACATACCGGCCGGGATCACTGTCAGCTTTGCAGGCAGTTCGATCTTTCCGTATTTACTGTTGCAGAATGCCTGTTCCGGAAGTTTGGTGATAGTCTCCGGCAGTTTCAGATTCCTGATTCCGGTCTCAAAAGCGTTCACGCCAATCCTGGCCACAGTAGACGGAATTCGGATCTGACTGATTTTTGTTGCATTGACCGCATAGGAACCGATTTCTTCTACCCCTTCCGGAATCTTCAGGGTCGTAAGGCTCTTGACAAAAATTGCCCGGTTTCCCAATACCTTCAGCGTCCGCGGCAAATCGATTTGCTTCACCTTGGCGGACCAGATGACCCGGTCGTTGTCCAGTGAATTGACTGCAACCACCGTCATCCCGTCGATCTGCTCCGGAATCGCGATCTTCTTGGTTCCTCCGCCCAGATAGGCGCACACACCGATCTCGCTGTCGGAAAGTTTGTAATACTTGCACCCTTCGCCGATATAGAGTTTGAAATAATCTTTATTCATCAGGCAGTTATGGATTCTGCTGCCGTTGATTGCCACGGGGTACTCATAATACTCCTGTTTCAGCAGTTCGGATTCTCCCCCTTTGAGAACGCGCTGCGCGTCTGTTATTGCGTATTCTCCCGGCTCCACGTCAGTATAGAAATACATAATGCTGTCCTGGGTATGGATCATGTCATAGTCCCGGTAACTGTATAAAATGACTTCATGATCCAATTTCTCGGCGTTGTACAGCGTAACACCCGCCGGCAGGAAAACCTCCGTCACCTTTTCCGGAACGGAAGCCGCGTCAAGGAATTTCACCTCATACTCCCCGATTTTCGGCGGCACCAGCATCGCGTTTTCCCGTTCCGTCGCCGGAACCGTCAGCACAACCACGCCATCCTCCGTCTGCGTATAAGTACAGCCGTCCTGTTCCGCCGGTTCAGCGAAAACCATTCCCGGCAGAATGAACAGAACCGCCAGCAGAATCAGAAGCGTCCGTCTCATTTTCGCTTATCCTCCTGAATCAATTCAATATTCCCGCCCGAAGGTCGCGGGTACTTGGAAAGCCCCTGGACGCGTCCGCAGACGCGAAATCCTTTTTTCATGCATTATCTGAAAACAGTATATCATGATATGACGAAGGAAACAATTAAATACAAAAATCCGGAAGAGCAATTTCTGCTCTTCCGGATTCTCGTCATTCTTTACTTTTGCTTTTTCTTGCTCAGGATGTCGAACACCACGGCGGCCAGAAGCACGAAGCCCTTGACCACACGCTGATAGTTCGCGTCCAGGTTGACCTGGAACATGCCCAGGTTGATGACGCCGATCAGCGTCGCACCGATAACCATGCCCAGCACGGTGCCGGCGCCGCCGCTGGCGGAAACACCGCCCACGACACAGGCCGAAATGGCGTCCATTTCGAAGTTCTTGCCGGCGTCGGCGTTGGCCGCTGTGTAGCGGGCCAGCGTTGTCATCGCGGCAATGCTGGTCAGGAAGGCCATGTTCAGATAAGCGATGAACATGATCCGCTTGGTGTTCACGCCGGAGAGGCGCGCGGCTTCAATGTTGCCGCCAACCACATAGAAGTGACGGCCGACCGTGGTCTTGCTCGTGATGAACGCGTAGACCAGCACGACGCCTGCCACCCACAGCAGCACCGTGGGGATGCCGCCGGCCAGGGACAGCTTGTACATCACCAGGATGATGACCGCAGCGCCCAGGACGCTCTTGATTACGTCCATCTTCAGCTCGTCCACTTCGTAGCCCTTCTTCAGCCGCGTTGCACGGTTCTTGAAGATCACCAGGACGACCAGTGCCGCGGCAACGATGCCGACGACTATGCAGGGGATGTTCATTTCGCCTTCAGGCGTCTTGAACAGTGTACCGGAGAAGATGTCCAGGAAAGCCTGATTGTCCTTGACGGAAATCGAGTTGGTCACGGACACGCTCAGAATGGATGTGCCCAGGCCGCGGAAGGCCAGATAGCCGGCCAGTGTTGCGATCCACGGGGGAACGCGCACATACGCGATGATCGCGCCCAGGCCGCAGCCGTAGATCAGGCCAACCACCAGCATCAGCAGGATGGAGACGCCGGCGCCCCAGCCCCACATCACCATCATCGTGGCGCCCAGCGCACCCAGCAGACACACGACGGAGCCGCAGCTCAGGTCGATGTTGCCGCCCGTCAGCATGCACATCAGCATACCGCAGCCGAGGATGAAAACGTAAGCATTCTGGTTAATCAGGGAGTTGAAGCTGTTCGGCCGGAACATCCGACCGCCGGTCATGATCGTGAAAAAGATATATACCAGCACCAGGACAATGAGCATGGCATTCTGTTTCAGCATGGAAACCGGGTCCGCTTTCCGGATCGCGGATTGATTAACGACATTCTTTTCCATTATTCGCCATCCTCCTTTCCTTACCGCTTCTGCCGCTTGGACAGCACGTCGAAGACGACCGCCAGCAGCAGGACGAGACCCTTAACCACCTTCTGGAAGTTGGAGTCAACGCCGACGATATTCATGCCCTGGTTGATGACGCCCATCAGCACGGCACCGATGATCATGCCGCTCACCTTGCCGACGCCGCCGTAGGCGGAAGCGCCGCCGATGAAGCAGGATGCGATGGCGTCCATTTCGTAGCCTTCGCCGTAGGTGGGGTCAATACCCTTTGCCCGGGCTGCCGTCAGGATACCGGCCAGACCGGCCATCAGGCCCATGCTTGCGTAGGCGAACCAGTAGACGTTCCGGGTCTTGACACCGGAGAGCGCCGTAGCCTTTTCATTGCCGCCGACGGCGTACAGATGACGGCCCATGGCGGTCTTGGTGGTGATGTACTGATAGATCCCGAGCACCAGGCCGATCCAGATCAACACGGTCGGGAAGCCCTTATGATTTGCCAGTTTGAATGTCAGCCAGATCACCACGGCGGAAATGATCGCGGTAGTCGCGAGCTGCGCCGGGATGGACTGGTGGATGTTCAGTTTTTTCTGGATCAGGATCTTCCGGAGCTTCAGCCCGATAAAGATGAGGACCGCAACGAGCCCGATTGCCAGGCAGGTCAGGTTCGGCTTGCCTTCCGTTCCCATCGCCTGCCGGATGAAGTCCGGGATGTAGCAGTTGGCGCCGCCGCCGAACAGGTTCAGGAAGGTTTCGTTGCTGATGGAAACCTGATAGCCGCCCAGCACCACGTTGGAGAATCCGCGGAAGGCGTACATGCCGGACAGCGTCGCGATAAAAGCGGGCACGTGCAGCTTCGCGATCCAGAAGCCCTGGAAGGCGCCGATCAGCAGGCCGATGGCCAGCATGGCCAGCACGGCAACCCACATGTTCACGTCGTTGTCCATCAGCACGCAGCCGATGGCTGCAGTAAAGCAGACCACGGAGCCGACGGACAGGTCGATGTTGCCGCCCGTCAGGATACACAGCAGCATGCCGGCCGCCAGCACGAACACGTAAGCGTTCTGGGCGATCAGGTTGTTGATGTTGCCGGGCAGGAGGTTTTTCCCTCCGGTAATGATCGCGAAGAAGATCACGACCACGACCAGCGCGATGATCATCGTATACTTCTGGAAAAAAGCGCTAACGCTCATTTTGTTTTCATTCATCGTCAGTCACCCCTTCCCGACTGAAGGATCAGCGCCATGATGTTTTCCTGTGTGGCTTCCGATGCCTTCATTTCACCTACGAACTTGCCTTCGTTCATGATGTAGATCCGGTCGCTCATGCCCAGTACCTCCGGCAGTTCGGAGGAGATCATGACCACGCACTTGCCGGCTGCCGCCAGGTCGTTGATGATGCAGTAGATCTCGTACTTGGCGCCGACGTCGATACCGCGTGTCGGCTCGTCCAGCAGCATGATATCCGGTTCCGCGAACATCCATTTCGCCAGCAGTACCTTCTGCTGGTTACCGCCGGACAGGTTGCCCACCAGCTGTTCCACGCTCGGTGTCTTTGTCTTCAGCTTGGCGCGGTACTCTTCCGCAACGGCATATTCCTTATCGCCGTCAATGACCATGTGATTGGAAATCGCGTCCAGGTGCGCCAGGGAGGTATTCACCTTGATGGACTGGCTCAGCACCAGGCCGTTGCCCTTCCGGTCTTCGGTCACGTAGGCGATCTTGTGCTTGATCGCGTCGTCCGCGCCCTTTTTGATCTTCACCTCTTTACCGTCGATCTTCATCGTGCCGGTGATGTTCACGCCGTAGGTTTGGCCGAAGATGCTCATGGCCAGTTCCGTCCGGCCGGCGCCCATCAGACCGTAGATACCGACGACCTCGCCCTTGCGGACGTACATGGACACATTGTCGACCACCTTGCGCTCCGGATAAAGGGGATGATGCACCGTCCAGTTGTCCACTTCCAGCTGGATATCGCCCACGGTGACGCCTTCACGCTTCGGAAAGCGGTTGGTCATCTCGCGGCCGACCATGCCCTTGATGATGCGCTCTTCACTGACAGGCTCGGTGCCGTGGTTGTCAATGGTCTCGATCGTGGCGCCGTCACGGACAACGGTTATTTTATCCGCGACGTAGGCGACCTCGTTGAGCTTATGGGAAATGATGATCATCGTCATTCCCTGCTTCTTAAACCCAAGCATCAGATCCAGCAGCGCGCGGGAATCTTCTTCGTTCAGGGAGGATGTGGGCTCATCCAGAATCAGCAGCCTCGCCTGCTTGGCCAGTGCCTTGGCGATTTCGACCAGCTGCTGTTTACCTGTACCGATGTCCTTGACCTGCGTCTTCGAGCTTTCGGAAAGTCCGACCATCTTCAGATACTTATCGGCCTCGGAATAGGTGGTGTTCCAGTCGATCGCGAGCTTATGGCCGCGCTCGTTGCCCAAATACATGTTTTCGCCGATCGTCATCTCCGGTACCAGCGCCAGTTCCTGATGGATGATGACGATACCCAGTTTTTCGGAATCCTTGATATTATGGAATTGGCAGACTTTTCCGTCGTAGATGATATCCCCGGTGTAAGTTCCATAGGGATAGATGCCGCTCAGCACGTTCATCAGGGTGGATTTGCCGGCGCCGTTTTCGCCGACCAGGGCGTGGATCTCGCCCTCCTCCACCTGGAAATTCACGTTGTCAAGCGCTTTGACACCCGGGAAAGTCTTGGTGATGTTTTTCATTTCCAGCAGAATCTTTGCCATGGTCTTCCTCCGGTTTTCCCCGGGCGGGGAAAATTTTCAGACAGGAAATAGTGACTTTCCTTAAACGATGCAGGCGGGCTGGGGCCCGCCTGCATCTGAAATACCTTGGATTAAGAATTACTTGAGGTCGTCTTCGGTGTAGTAGCCGGAGTCGATCAGCAGTTCTTTGTAGTTGTTGACATCGCCGAATACGGGCTCGCACAGGAAGGACGGAACGACCTTCTTGTTGTTGTCGTAGGTGGTGGTGTCGTTGACTTCGACTTCTTCACCCTTCAGGATCTGGTCGATCATCTTCACAACCTGGGCAGCCAGGGTCCGGGTGTCTTTGAACACGGACATGCTCTGCTTGCCGGCGATCATGAGCTTGACGTTGGGCTTGTCGCAGTCCTGACCGGTGACGATGGGCCACTTGCCGGTGTAGTTGGCTTCCAGAGCGTTAATTACGCCGTAAGCGGTGGAGTCGTTGGAGCAAACCCACGCATCCAGGTCGCTGCCATCAGCGTAGTAGGAGCTCAGGATGTCTTCAGCGCGCTTCTGGGCGGTCTCAGACTTCCAGCCGGGGGTCGCAACATCAGCGAACTCGGTCTTGCCGGACTTCACGACGATCTTGCCAGCGTCGATGTAGGGCTTCAGGACGTCGAAAGCGCCGTTGAAGAAGAAGCCCGCGTTGTTGTCACCGGGGTCACCGGCGGTGAACTCGATAACGAAGGGGCCTTCAGCGTTGTCCAGGTCCAGAGCGTCCTTCACATAGGTGCCCTGCACGGTGCCGACCTTGTAGTTGTCGAAGGTGGCATAGTAGTCAACATTCTCGTTGTCCATCAGCAGACGGTCATAAGCGATGACTTTGCAGCCCTTTTCAGCGGCCTTGTCCAGAGCCTGACCAAGGGAGGAACCTTCGATCGCGGCGATAACCACGACTTTGGCGCCGTTGTCGATCATGGTCTCAACCTGAGCCAGCTGGGTGGGCACGTCGTTGGAAGCGAACTGCAGTTCAACATCGTAGCCGGCTTCTTTCAGCAGCTTCTCCATGTTGTCGCCGTCCTGATTCCATCTCTGCAGGTCTTTGGTGGGCATGGAAACACCAACCAGGTCAGCAGCCAGAGCGGAGGCACAGGAGATAACCAGTGCCAGAGCGAGTACCAGAGCAAGGATCTTCTTCATATTGGGGTACACTCCTTTTTCTTTTTTTTTCCCGGAATTGGTATTCCGGAAATGAACTGACCATATTTTACACTTGAGCTTCTCATTTGTAAATACTTTTCTCTCATTTTTCACGAAAAAACGCAAAGTGAATACAATCAAAAAAGTGAGGAAATTCCTCACTTTTCAGAGCAAACGTTTACACTTTGGGAGGCCTTTCTGCTCACTTTTTGCCCTGCGCTTTATACTTCAACGCGTTCAGGGTTTTACAGCATTTCCCCGCAGATTCCCTCCATATCAAAAAGGAGCCTGGACAGGCCAGACCCCTGATTTTGATCATATAGTAATTACGATCCCTTTTTCCGGTTCCGCAGGAAGTCCGTATAGACAGCCAGCAGAATAACCGCGCCCTTGATGATGTACTGCCAGTCGGAGTTGACGCCCATCAGGTTCAGGCCGTTGTTCAGAATACCGATAATCAGCACGCCGATCAGGGTGCCGCCCAGCTTGCCGGAACCGCCGGACATGGAGGTGCCGCCGACGACCACCGCCGCGATGGCGTCCATCTCCGCGCCGTCACCGGAAGTACAGGTACCGGAGTACAGCCGGGAAGCGATCGTGATACCGGCCAGGCCGGCCATCAGGCCGCTGATGCTGAATACAACGAACTTGACCTTCGCCGTATTGATACCGGAGAACTTGGCCGCGGTATCATTGCCGCCCACCGCGTAAATATGCCGGCCGATCTTTGTCCGGTTCAGGAACAGGACCGCGGCAATGAAAACAACAAACATTGTGATCACCGGAGTCGGAATGCCGGCCACGTTTCCTGCGCCGAGGAACTTCCACGCGTCCGTCATGCACCGGATCGGTTTGCCCTCTGAATATACGTAAGCAATACCTTTCGCGATGTTCATCGACGCCAGCGTCACAATGAAGGGCGGGATCTTCGTCTTTGCAATCACCAGGCCGTTCAGCAGGCCGAAGATAACGCCGCTCAGAATCGCGATCAGGATGCCGACAATCTCCGGCAGCCCGTGCCAGACCACCGCGGCCGCGCCAAGTACGCCGGACATGGCGATAATGGAACCGACGGACAGGTCAATGCCGCCCAGGATGATAACCATCGTCATGCCGCAGGCCAGCATCAGGTTGGTGGAACTCTGACGCAGCACATTGAAGATGTTGTTCTGAGTCAGGAATGTGTTGTGCGTCTTCGGGTAGACGTACAGGAACAGGATCATCGCCAGCAGGGCGATAATGATGCCCAGATTGTCCTTGAAATAACGCTTTACCTTAATCATGCTTCTATTGCCTCCTGACTGTTGGAATTCCCGGCGTCGCCGCTCTTGTGCTGATCAGATTCCAGCGTCGCGAGTTTCATAATAGCTTCCTGGCTGACATCTTCATAGTCGATGCAGCCCGTGATGCGGCCGTCGTACATAACGTATACCCGGTCCGCCATATTGATGATCTCGGGCAGTTCCGAGGAGATCATGATGATGGATACGCCCTGTTTGGTCAGTTCGTTCATGATCTCATAGATCTCCGCTTTGGCGCCGACGTCAACGCCGCGGGTCGGTTCATCCAGGATCAGGATCTTCGGCTCTGTGGCCAGCCACCGGCCGATCATAACCTTCTGCTGGTTGCCGCCGGAGAGGTTGGTAACCGCCTGATCGAGTGAAGGGGTCTTGGTGTGCATCTTATCCACGAATTCCTGGGTGATCTCCCGCTCTTTCTTCGTGTTGACCATCAGGTTCTTGATAAACAGATGCAGCACTTCGATCGTGGAGTTAAAACTGACAGATTGTATGTGATACAGGCCCTCCACCTTCCGGTTCTCGGGCACCAGGGATATTCCGTATTTCATGGCGTCCACCGGAGTTTTGATGGCAACCTCTTTCCCTTCAAGGGTAACGGTACCAGTGGAACCGGGAGTCAGGCCGAAGACGCACTGCATGGTTTCGCTGCGTCCCGCACCGACCAGCCCCGCGAAGCCGACGATCTCCCCTTTCCGAACCTCGAAGGAAACATCGTTGACACGCTTGTGCTTCTTCTTGCCGTCATCGATATGTTCGCACTTCAGAATCACTTCCGTGCCCTTCACGTGGTCCCGGGTATAGTACTGATCCAGTTCACGGCCGACCATCAGGGCAATCAGTTCGTCCTTGGTGGTCTCAGCCACCACGCGCGTACCCACATAGGTTCCGTCGCGCAGCACCGTCACTCGGTCACAGACCTCGTTCAGCTCGCTCATTTTGTGGCTGATATAGATGATGCCGACGCCCTGGGAAGCCAGGTTGCGCATGATCTCAAACAGCTGCTCCACTTCGCGGTCGGAAATGGAAGAGGTGGGCTCATCCATGACCAGGATCCGGCAGTTGAAGGAAATGGCTTTCACGATTTCCACCATCTGCTGCTGGGCAATGGAAAGATCATAGATCTCCGACGCTGCGTTGATGCCCAGGTCGAAGCGGTCCAGCATCTGCTGGGATTCTTTGATCATCTTCCTGGCGTCCACGCCGAACTTACCCATCGGCTCACGGCCGAGGAAGATGTTCTCTGCCACGGTCATACGCGGCACCTGCACCAGTTCCTGGTGGATGATCGAGATGCCGGCTTCCCGGGCGGCGTTGACGTTGTTGATCTCGACCTTATTTCCGTCGATAAAGATTTCGCCTTCTTCAGCAATATAAATGCCGCCCAGCACCTTGATCAGCGTTGATTTGCCGGCGCCGTTCTCGCCCAGCAGGGCATGGATCTCACCCGGCAGCAGCTGAAAATCCACGTTTTGCAGCGCCTTAACGCCGGGGAACTCCTTTGAAACGTGCTTCATTTCGAGCAGGTAATTGCTCAATGGGTCTCACCACCGTTTCTTGCTTTGGGTTTCACTTCATAGAGGCCTTTTTTCTCCCTTCGGGCCGAAGGGGGCTTGGGGGGCGATCGGAAAGCCCCCCAATTAAACTTCAGAAAGGGGCTTTGCCCTCCGAGAGAACAAAGCCCCGTGCTTCGGGCGGAGCCGGTATCCCAGACCCGTCCTGTACCCTTAAGGCTTATGGCTTACTGCCATCCGCCGTTGTTGTACTCGGCGATATTGTCGCTGTTGATCATGAAGGTCGGGATGGGATAACGGGCATCCACAGTCTCGCCGTCCTTCCACTTGTAGTACAGTTCAGCAATGGTCTTGCCGATGCTGATGGGGGACTGAGCGCCGGTGCCGGTCACTTTGCCTTCAGCGATCAGAGCCTTGATGTCGGGAGAACCGTCAACGCCGTAGATCAGGCACTTGGACTGAGCAGCTTCCGCGGCAGCGGCAGCACCCAGAGCGGTCGGATCGTTGCCGCCGAAGATGGCAACAGCGTCGGGATGAGCGGTCAGAGCATCGGTGCCGTTCAGGTTGCCCTGCTCCTGGTTGCCCATGCAGTCGATCTGAGCGACCACTTCAAAGCCGTGATCCTTGATGGCATCCAGGAAGCCGTTGGTGCGGTCCACAACGGACTGCATCGTGGGAGAATCCAGAACGATGATGGGGCCGCCGTCCGGGCACTTCGCAACCAGGTCCACGCCGCAGACATAGCCGGCGTTGTAGTTATCGGAACCGGCGTAGGTCACCAGCTTGTCCATGTCGGTCACTTCGGTGTCGAAGCCGAACATCGGGATACCTGCAGCTTTCAGAGCATCCAGGCCGGGGGTGATGCCATCTTTGTCAACGGGGTTGACAAACATGGCAACGATGCCCGTGTTGATCATGTCTTCGATCAGGTTCAGCTGTTTCTCGTTGCTGTTCTGGGGATCCAGAGCGATCAGCTCGTCGCCGTGTTCTTTCACGACTTCTTCAATGGCACCCTGCAGCGCGACGAAGAAGGGGTTGGTTCCGTCCATACAGGTGTAGCCGATCTTATCGGCAAAGGCGGATGCGCAGCCGAGGCACAGTGCCAGGGCGAGGACCAGAGCAAGGATCTTCTTCATGGGGATACACTCCTTTTTTGTTTTTTGTCCGGATAGTCTGTCCGGAGCTTTTCTGACCATATTCTACACTTTGGTACGGACTTTGTAAATAGTTTTGTGAAATTTTCGGTAACGATTCCGATGAATTGCAGCCAACCCTTTGTACCGATTGGAGTAGGACAATTTCACTCTTCGGGCGTCTTCGGTTCGGGCTCTGTCCCGTCTTCCGGTCCGGCCTTCGTTTCCTCTTCCGGCTGGGCCGCCGTTCCCGCCTCCGTCTCTGTCAGGTCGACCGGATTCTGGTCCTGGTCTACCCTGCCCTGCTTCCAGATTTTCCACGCGTAAACCAGCAGCGTGATCCCGATTCCCGTAAAGAGGATGATGAACACAATTGCCAGCCACGGTGCCATTGTCGAAGGCACATTCTTGATCCGGTTCTGAAGCAGTTCATAGGCCAGATAGAGCAGATATCCACCCACCAGTCCGTAAAGCAGGGAACGGTTCGTACTTTGTTTCATGATTGTTTCACTCCGTCTATTAAATTCCCGCAAAAACACGCATAGCCTTTTCGGCGTCAGCCTCCATCGCCTTCTGCGCCGCCAGGGCCAGGTCGTGGTAGAAGGTGACTTCCTCTTCTGCCAGCATCTTCTTCACCGCGTTGGTCCCCTCCCGGGACATGTAGGTATAGTAGTTGATCTTCCGCAGGCCGTTGGCGATGCCCCGGCGGTATTCATCCGGAGCCACGCCGCTGCCGCCGTGCATCACCAGTGGCAGGCCCGTTCTTTCCGAGATCACCTTCACCCGGTCCAGGTCCAGCACGGGTTTTGCCTTATAGATGCCATGGGCCGTGCCGAAGCTCGGCGCCAGCGCGTCGATCCCCGTCTCCCGGCAGAAGGCCTCCGCCTCGCCCGGATCCGTGTATACGGGACCGGCCGCTGTTCCCTCGCCGTTTTCCCGGGAAGGCATCGCGCCCAGTTCCGCTTCCACCCCGCAGTTATACTGTTTGGCCAGGGCTACGGCTTTCTTTGTGTTGGCCAGGTTTTCCTCATAGGGCAGCGTGCTCCCGTCATACATGGCCCCCGTGAAACCGATCTCCAGCGCCTGCTTCATGTAATCCAGGTCTTCGCAGTGATCCAGATGCACGCAGACCGGCACCTTCGATGCCCTTGCCGCCTGCACCATCACCGGCCCGATCACAGACAGCGGCGATATGTCTTCATGCAGTTGCGCATGCGCCAGAATCACCGGCACATTCAGCCGTTCCGCCGCGGCAAGCACCGCGTTGATGCACTCCAGGTTCGGCGTGTTGAACGCCCCGATCGCCGTCTTCGTCTCCTCAGCCTTTTTCAGGATTTCCACCAGATTCAGCAGCATTTCTTTTTCCTCCTTTACATCAGCGGCCTCACGGCCTCATACAGTTTTTGATACCGTTCATAGATTTTCATATATTTCGCGTGCATCTCCGGCCTCGGTTCATAGGTTTCCGCCTCCCGGACCATGTGCTTTGCCGCCTCTTCCAGGCCGGTGTACAGTCCGGCTGCGATGCCGGTCAGCATCGCGGAGCCCACCGTTCCCGCGTCCGACGTCTTCAGCGCGGTTATCGGCAGGTTCAGCACATCCGCCTTGATCTGCATCCAGGCCCGGCTTTTCGCGCCTCCGCCCGTGGCGTGCAGTTTTTCAAAGTGAATCCCCGATCCCGCCAGCGCCTCATAATTCAGCCGCATCTCATATGCCACGCCTTCCATGCAGGCCCGATAGATCGTCGGTCCGTCTGTGGCTGTTGTCAGGCCAAGGATCGCTCCTTTCGATCCCATGTCCAGGCTCGGCGTTCCCGATCCGGCAAAATGCGGCAGCACCAGCAGCCCGGTCGGCTCGTCCGCGGTGTATCCGGCTTCCATGGTCTCGTATGTTTCGCCTTTCCCGAAAGTTTCCAGGCACCAGCGGATCAGCGCGCCTCCTGTGCTGGAAAAAGCGTATGTCACATACTTTCCGGCTGCGGCATAAGGCACCGCGCAGAAGGATCCCCGGCTCATGACCGAAAGATCCGGCAGGCTGTCATATACGGGCGTCAGGCACTCGGAGGTTCCGGCGCCGTCCACTGCCGTGCGGCCGTCAAACGCGCCGGCGCCCACTGCCGCAGCCACCTGGTCGTGACTTACAGAAACAATCCGGCAGTCCGGATTCAGCCCGGTCCGCTTCGCAATCTCCGGTAAAATGCATCCTGCCTCGGTGCCTGTCGGAACCGGTTTGCTCATCAGGCGGATGTCGATCTCCGCAGCGTCAAACATCTCCCGGCTCCAGGTCAGGGTATTGATGTCAAAGGCCATCGTCCGTGCCGCCAGCGAGAAGTCGATCTGCGCCCTGCCGGTCAGCCGCCGAACCGCAAAGTCCTCTATCAGGAAAATATGTTTTGCCGCGGCACAGACTTCCGGCCGGTGTCGTTTGATCCACATGATCTTCGGAATGGAATACATTTCGCTTGGTTTCACACCGGTGATCCGCGTGATGCGTTCTTCTCCCAGTTTGCGGCTCAGTTCCGCACACTCTTCCGCCCCTCTCGGATCCGTGTAGAGCATCGCCGGATGCAGCGGATGATCCGCGTTGTCTGTCATCACAAAGGTTTCGCCGAAACTCGTAACGCCGATTCCCGCGATATCCTTATATTGCTCCGCCATCTCCCGGATCACCGCGTAAACGCTGTCCATCAGGGCAGCCGCGTCGATCTCATGCCCGCTCATATCCCGGCGCACGGCGTATTCCCGGTACGCTTTCCCGAGGCGCTCCCCGTTTTCATTGAACACCGTCAGTTTACATCCGGTCGTTCCGATATCCAGCCCTGCAATCTTCATTCCTTATCCTCAATCCGAATATGACCACACACTTTTTCGATGGATTAAATGTATCATATCACATTTTTCCGGCCGAATAAATGTGGAATTTAGACCAGATACCTTCTTATATTGAACAGGTTATACAGGGGGATACTCCAGATCTGCGTATCGTTTTCCTGATTCATGCCGATATTCTTTAATGAAGTCTTGAATGCTTTCCGGGGCTGATACCGCTCACAGAACAGTTTAAGGCTTTTAGCCTTGGTATTGTCAGCTGATTTAACCTCAATCGGGCAAATCGTCTCCCCCTCATCCGTCAGGAAATCGATTTCAGCTTTAGAGTTTGAAGTCCAGTACCATGCGCTGATATTCAGGCTCTTCAGCTGAGACAGTACATAGTTTTCTGTCAATGCACCTTTATAATGGACAAATTGCTCATCCCCTTCCAGTATTGTTCTGTAGTGTACTTTCGATCTCCTGCACAAAAGCCCTGTATCAGCCATGTATACTTTATAGGAAGTATAATCCGCCATATCCGACAGTGGAATTTCCGGTTTTTCTGTCAGATGCAGTTGATAAATCAGGCCGGCATCAACAAGCCATCTCATTGCGTCTTCCAGATCCCTGGCTCTGCAGCCGGATTTGATGTGTGAGAAAACAAACTTGTGATTGTCTTTCGCCAACTGTGAGGGAATCGAGTCCCAGATCATTCTGATCTTCGGGATTTCGGAAACCGGTGCATGCTTTCCGAAGTCGTCCGCGTAATCCTGCAAAATCTCGTCCTGTATCTCGATAACCTTTTCCATCTGATGGGTCTCAACCCATTTCTTCACAGCTTCCGGCATTCCCCCGATCAGATAATACAATTTCAGATATCTGATCAGCGGCACTGAGTATAGGGCGGGGATTTCCCGGTCTGCTTCCATCTTCTTCAGCCCTGTAATCAGGTTTTCTCCGCCGTCCGCGCTGACAAATTCATCAAATGACATCGGATACATTCTCATGCGGTTTACTTTTCCGACAGGAAAAGAGACGATTTCCTTTCCGATAGCCACCCCCGGCAAAGACCCGGCCGCAATCACATGCAGGTCCCGCTGATTTTCACAGAAGTACTTCAGACTGGTCAGCGCCCGGGGACATGCCTGAATTTCGTCAAGAATCAGCAGTGTTTTCCCGGGAACAATCGATTTTCCGCGCCCGATATTGCCAAGATCATCCAGAATCCGCGCGATTTTGTAATCATGGTCAAAAGCGGATCCAAGTGTCTCGTCCTCTTCAAAATTGAAGTATGCGACATCCTCAAATTCCGCTTCCCCGAATTTCCTGATGATATGGGTCTTCCCGCATTGACGGACGCCTGTGAGCAAAAGAGGCTTTCGATCATCACGATTCTTCCACTCTTTCAGATCGGTCATAATATTTCTTTTCATGAATGGATCACTTCCTCTCCCGGCAATGATTTTACATTTTTTCGACCCAAAAAACAAGAGATTTTACATTTTTTCGACCGAATAAATGCTCTAATTTCTATTTTTCGACCGAATAAATGGAATATCATTAAAAAACAAAACTGCGTTCCCGGGTATTTCCCGGAAACGCAGCTGAATGCTCTTTGATCGATCACAGCTTGAAGACTCCCGTAGCCTCCAGGATGATCAGAAGAAAATTCTACCACGCGTAAGAAAAAGCAACTTATTTCTTTTGCACATACTTTAAACAGTCGATCGTCACAGCAGCCAGAATGATGATGCCGGAGAAGACAAACTGCAGGTTCGTATCCACGCCGAGGATCGTCAGGGAGTAAGTCAAAGCGGTGAACACCAGTACGCCGACCACAATGCCCTGGATCTTACCGATACCACCCTTAAAGGAAATACCGCCGACCACGCACGCCGCAATAGCATCGGTCTCCCATCCCTGACCATATGCTGCAGAGCCCGAGCCAACCATGCGGATGCATTCCAGCCAGGAGCCAAACCCGTAAAGAACACCGGCAATAACGAAGGCTGTGATCGTGACTTTGAATACAGAGATACCGGATGCAGCGGCTGCTTCAGGATTACCGCCTACGGCATACATGTTCTTGCCCAGCTTGGTTTTGTTCCAGACAAAGTACATGATCAGGACTGCCGCAACCGCCCACAGGATAATTGTCGGGAACTGTCCGCCGAAAATCTTCGGCATGATGGTCTTGTTGATCGACATCTCAATCGCGCCAAAGGAAACGCCCTTCGTCGCGAAGGTAATCAGGCCGAACATAATCAGCATGTTCGCCATGGTTGAGATAAACGGGTGGATCTTGAACCGGGCAGTGAAGAAACCGGCAATTGTACTGAACAATGTCGTAACAACGCAGCAGACCACCAGCGCCAGTATGATCCTGCCCCCGATGGAAATGGAGGTAAAGTCATAAACCGTGTCAAACAACGCGCCGGTATTGATCCCCTTATGCATGATCATGGTACAGAGCACCATGCTTGTACCAACCATACGGCCCACGGACAGATCCGTACCACCCAGGAGGATCAGGCCGCCAACCCCCAGTGCCAGGAACATCCGTGGCGAAGCCGCCTGCAGGATATTCAGAATATTGTTCATTGTCAGCAGCTGGGTATGTTTGATAATCGGAGTCAGGATACACAGCAGAATGAAAACAAACAGGATTGCAATGTATAATCCGTTCTTCAGCAGGAATTGCTTGATGTTGAATGTATACTTATAATTCTCCCACTTCTGCTTCTGTTTCTCACTGAAGGTAAACTTTGACAGCCGAAGCAGATCGATCAGATGATATCGGTAGGCGAATGCATCGTGCTGCCTGTCTTTGATCAATTGCTGCGTAGCTTCGTATTTCAGTTTCGCATCAAAAAGTTTGTTTTTGAATACGTACTTTTCTTCCTTTATGTCTGCAGGATTGGACAGTTTGGCCAATTCAGCCTGATGGTCTTTTTTCAGCTTATCAATTTCAACCTTATAGCTCTCCGCTTCAATGGCCATCTGCGCCTTGCAGGACTCGGCGATTTTGTTATAGTACTCCTGATCGTAGTGTTCATCCAGATACTGTACGGCTTCATTGATCAGTTTTTTGACTTCCGGATTGTTTTTCTGCTCAATTGCCTTTGCTTCCGCCAGTTTTTTTCTGTCCTCGGCAATAATCGCGGCCTTTTCTTCCTTGGTGTAATTTGCGTTTTCACGCGTAACCGCAATATGGTTGTTCAGGGCAATAATCTGATCGGTTCCGTCAGCACGCAATGCGTTTATCTTTTCCTGTATTTTTCCGATATGATCATCAATTGGCTGAAGTAGTGCCTTTTCCTCCTCAGCAGTAAGCATTACATCCTTATTTTCCATGTCATTTCTCCTCCTATCCACAGATATTTCGCGCTAAGTCTCAGGAGTTCTTCCTGGTCGGTCTCTTTGGTGTTGACGATACCGGCCAGGCGTCCGTTCGACATGACGCCGATCCGATTCGTGATACCTAATATTTCAGGCATCTCGGAGGAAACGACAATGATCGTCTTCCCCATCTTCGCCATCTTGATAATCAGTTCATATATTTCATATTTTGCACCAACATCGATACCGCGTGTCGGTTCATCCATCAGAAAAACTTCAGGCGCACGTTCAAGCCACTTGCCGAAGATCACTTTCTGCTGATTGCCGCCGGACAGGGCTGTAATGGCATCAGTCGGCCCCATGCACTTTGTATGCATGACATTGATCTCGTTGGCAGTTGCCTTGACCATCTTTTCTTTGGAAAGTGCAATCCCTGTCATATAATGCGACAGGTTGGTAATCGTTGTATTGAAAGTCAGATCACCTTCCAGAAAAAGACCTGTGGCTTTACGCTCTTCCGTAATCATGGCAAAGCCGTGATCCATTGCTTCCCTTGAATTGTTGAAGTTAATCAGCCGGCCGTTGAAATAAACCCGTCCGGCGGCTCTGGTTCGTACACCGAACATGGTTTCAAGCAATTCTGTCCGTCCTGCGCCGACCAATCCATACAGACCGAAGATTTCGCCTTTTCGCACGTCGAACGAAATATCCAGCAGTTTCGGTTCAAACTTTGTGGAAAGGTTCTGTACTGAAAGGACTGTTTCGCCCGGATGATTGTCCACCGGCGGAAAGCGGTTGTCCAGGGTCCGGCCCACCATGGCGGCGATCAGCTCATTCATGTTGGTTTTCTTCGTTTCCCTGGTCAGAACCATTTTGCCGTCCCGAAGCACGGAAACCTCATCGCAAATCTCAAAAATCTCATCCATTTTATGAGAGATATAGACCAGAGATATTCCCTGCTCCTTAAGGTTTCTCATCATCTCAAACAGTTTGGCAACCTCTTTCACTGTCAGAGAGGATGTCGGCTCGTCGAGCACAATCAGCTTTGCATTGTAGGATACCGCCTTGGCGATTTCCACCATCTGCCGTGCGGAAACTGACATGGTCTTCATCGGGGCTGTCAGATTGACAGTCATATCCAGCCTTCTGAAAAGTTCGGAAGCCTCTGTCTTCATCCGGGCCTCATCCACAACGCCCCGTTTCATCGGATAGCGTCCGAGGAACAGATTGTCCAGCACATTCCGTTCCAGGCACTGGTTCAGTTCCTGGTGTACCATGGCTATGCCGTTCTCAAGCGCCATCTTCGGGCCGGAAAAGTTGATTTCCTTCCCGTCCAGAATAATGGTACCCTCATCTTTCTGGTATGTTCCGAAAAGGCATTTCATCATGGTGGATTTGCCCGCGCCGTTCTCCCCCATCAACCCCATGATGCTGCCCCGCTTGACATCGAGGTCAATGTGGTCGAGAACACGGTTACGGCCAAATGATTTACACATGTCCCGGATTGACAGGACAATATTTGCTTCCTGTTCAGCCATACTTCTTTCCGCCTTTACAGCTTTTCTTTCCTCTTTTAAAACTGAAAAAGAGGGTCATCAGGAAGAGGAGCTCCTGATGACCCGTTGTCCTCTTAATCAGGATCGGGGTTAAGACTGATTACTGAAGCTTCACCATGTAGGAAGCAGCGTTGTCCGTCTTCACCATGTTGATCGCAAAGCCGTCATATTCGCCGGGGTTGCCCAGACGGTCAGTCAGGTTGCTCTCGGTCTGTCCGTCGCCCTTCACGTACTCAACGTTCAGGTTCAGGATCTTGTCATAGTTCTGCAGCTGGGGCACATAGGTCGCATTCAGGAAGTTATCGGAGGCGTTGTAAACGCTCAGCCATACCTTCTTGGTGGGAGCCTGCTCTTCAGTCAGCTGGAAGTTGAACTTCGCGTTGGGAGCAGTGGCATCCAGGAACGCTTCATAGTTGTCAGCGGTCACCGCGCCGTTCAGAGCGTAGAAGCAGCGGGTCGCTTCATCATAGTAGTACAGGTCATCGCTCAGCACGTTGCCGGCAGCGTCGGGAGTGCTGATACCGGTCATGATATCGGCATCGTCCAGGGCGTTGCGCATGGTCCGCAGGGTCAGATAAGCCTGAACGTCCGCATTCTGGGAAATGGTGCCGCAGTAGCCGTCAGCGATGGCAGCCACAGCGTCGCTGTTGGCGTCATAGCCGAAGGTGGGAACTTTGTTTTCCTTGGCCCAGCCGTTGAACACAGCCATGCCCATGCCGTCGTTGTTGGAAACGACCACGTCGATCTGATCGCCGAAGGAACCGCTCCAGGTGCCGATCGCGTTGCCGGCGGTGGGAGCATCCCAGGTCGCGCCAACGGAGCTCTTCATTTCCTGGGAAGCCAGTTCACGGACGATGTAGGTTTTCCCGTCGATTTCGATCTCGCCGTCCTTGACATCGGTCGCGGAACCGTCGAGGTTGGTGCCGATCGGAGCGGAGTCGACATCGTCGATCGTCGCGATCTCGGTCTTGCCCTGAGAGGCATCCGGAACAGCCGTGCCGAGGGCCTTGCGGGCGCCGCGGGTACGGGCAATGGAGTCATTGTGGCCGATGTCGCCGATGCACAGCACGTAACCGATGATGCCGTCGCCATTGCGGTCGAGGCCTTCGCCATGGGCCTTCAGATAGTCAACAACCATCTGGCCCTGCAGCTCAGCACCCTGCTTTGCGTCGAAACCGACGTAGTAGGTCTTGCCGTTAAAGTTCAGAGCATCCATGTCCAGTTCACCGGTCGTGCTGTTTGAGGGCTGACGGTTGTACCAGATCACGGGTTTCTCAGCATTGGGGACATCAGCAGCAGCAATGCTCACGATACCGAGCAGCATCACAGCGGCCACTACCAGAGACAGGATCTTCTTCATAGGAACACACTCCTTTTTAATTTTTTCATGCGGTTTCCCGCATTGAAACCAAATCTGAATCGGTATGGATTGTAGCATACATATGGTTGAATGTCTACCATTTTTCACAAGAGCGAATGAAAACGAACAATCAAAAAACAAAAACGTAACGTTTCACCTTTCTGGCAGAAAAAAGGGACTCCTCTTTGCTGAAAGAGAAGCCCCTGATTGCCGTTGTACCCTGTATAAACAACAGGGAAACGATTCTTAATTCCGGATTCTGAATTCTGAATTACTTGATTACCTTCAGCGCTTTCCGGTCAATGGTCAGCGCGACGAAGATCAGGAACACGACGCCCTTGATCAGCTGCTGTACCTGCGGCTCATAGCCCAGGATCGACAGTCCGCTGTTCAGCACCGCGTACATCAGCGTACCGACAATGATGTTGGTGAACCTCACCTTCGCACCGCCGGTAATGGGCAGGCCGCCCAGCACCAGGGAGATCAGGATCTGTGTTTCCAGCTGGTTGCCGGCCGTGGAGGTAATGGAACCGACCTTGATTACGTTGACGAAGGCCGCCAGGCCCGTCAGTGCGCCGGCGCACACGAAGGTCAGGAATTTGACCCGGGCCGTGCGGACACCGGAGAACCGGGCCGCCGTTTCGCCGGAGCCGACCGCTTTTACGTCATTACCGATCCGGGTAAACTTGAACAGGAAGAATGCCACTGTCAGCACAGCCAGCGTGATTGTAATCTTCAGCCAATCCTGATCCAGCGCCTTGATGGCGTTGCTGGCCGGCACGGCGCTCTCTGTCGTGAAGTAAGCACACACGCCGCGGAACAGGTACATCGTACAGATCGTAACAATGAAGCTCGGCAGCCGGAACTTCACATGGAAGAAACCGTTCAGAGCGCCGATGGCTGCGCCGGTCAGAATACCGCCGATGATGGCCAGCGGAATGCTGTGGAAGCTCAGCACGCTGATCACGATGGAAGCCACGCCCAGCGTCGAGCCTTCCGTAAAGTCGATGGAACCCAGCGTCATGATAAAGAACACACCGGTGGCTACGATGGTCGGATAATAGATCTGGGAGAACAGCAGCCGCAGTTTCTTCGGCGTCAGGATTTTGCCGTTCGTCATGATGTGCATGACGACAATAATGATTACAAAGCCGATCAGCGGCAGAACCGCCTTGAATTTGTCTCCGGTCAGGAATGCGCGGAGTTTGGATTGTTCATTGCTCTTGTTTTTCTTTTCCATTCTCTCGCCTCCCTTATACCATCTTCGCGATCAGGTCTTCTTCACTCAGGTCCGGATTACGGAGGAATTCCCCGTTCACCTTTCCGTCCTTCATGATGAGGATCCGGTCGGCCATACCAAGCAGTTCCTGGATTTCTTCCGAGATCATGATGATTGCCTTCCCCTGTTTTCTCAGATCGGCCATCAGAGCGTAAATCGCCTGCTTGACCTTCACGTCGATACCGCGGGTCGGGGAATCCAGCACCAGAATGTCACTCCCCTTGCCCAGCCAGCGGGCCAGCACAACTTTCTGCTTGTTGCCGCCGGAAAGATCGGATACGAACTGATGTACGTTCTGCATCTTGGTCTGCATGTTCTTCGCCTGCTCGTCCGCGAAGCTGGTCAGCTTCCGGCCGTTCAGCAGGCCATGATTGGCCAGATCCTCCAGGGAAGGCAGAACGATATTGTTCCGGATGGATTCGTTCAGAATTATGGATTCGTTGTCGCGGTTCTTCGAAGTATAGGCGATGGAATGGCTGATTGCCGTCGGGATATCGTTGATCTTCGTCCCGTCCGCCAGCACGACCGTTCCCTCCCGGTCCCAGGAAGCGCCGAAAATGGCTTTGCCGATCTCGTGCATACCGCTTTCCGACAAGCCGCCGAAACCGAGGATTTCTCCCTTATGCAGGTCAAAGCTGATATTGTCCAGTTCGCCCGGCACCGTCACCGACTGAACCGACAGCACCGTATCGCCGGTCACCGGATCATCGTAATCCGTCCGGTAGTAGGCTGATCCGATCTCACGGCCGACCATCAGGCGCTTCAGATCATCCTCTGTCACCTGCGGGGATTCGATCGTGTCAATATACTCGCCGTCCCGCAGCACGGATACCGTGTCCGTGTGGGCCAACACTTCGCTCAGGTCGTGGCTGATGAAAATCACCGAGCGTCCGTCCTCCCGGACCGCGTCCATAATTTTGTACAATTCCAGGCGGCCGTTCTGGCTCAGGGCTGTGGTCGTTTCATCGATCACCAGGATCTTCGGCTTCATATAGGTCGCCTTGACGATCTCAACCAGTTTCCGGTCCTCGAAATTGTACTGGTCAATCATGGCCCCTGCCTTGATCTGACCGAAGCCGTAGGAATCCAGCAGTTTCTGGGCTTCCCGGTTCATGGCGCGGGTATCCTTGACGCCCATGCGCATGAAGGGTTCCTCATGGCCCAGGTAAATGTTCTCTGCCACGGTCAGGCCGGACAGCGTACCCATTTCCTGCACGATGATGGAAATGCCCTCGTTGTTCGCCTCTACCTGGTTACGGATATGGAGTTGTTTTCCGTCGAGGGTAAATGTTCCGCCGCCGATCGTGTAGATCCCGCACAGCATCTGGCAGAAAGTGCTCTTTCCGGAGCCGTTCTCGCCGATCAGGCCGCGGATCTCGCCGGCTGCGATGGTCAGGGATACGTCGTTGACCGCGTGGGTGATGCCGAAACGTTTGTCAATATGTTCGGCAACAAGCAATGTCTTCTTATCCATACGCATCCCCCTCACTTCACCACGCTGCCCCTGGCGCCGCGTGCGGTCAGGGCAACGATGGCCAGCAGTGCCGCGCCGGTAACCACGTTCTGGATCGTGGTCGGGGCGCCGAGCGCTACAAACCCGTTAAAGATAATGGAGATGATGAACTCGCCGATCACGATGGCACTGATCGGGATTCCGTATTTCCGGAATGCCACGCCGAAGAAGGTGCCCATCAGCGGCTGGAAGTTCCGGCTCATGGTGGTCATTCCGGTCAGGGCGGTCATTGTCGTGCCGTAGGACACGGTCAGGATCGCCATGATGCCTACGAAGAAGTGAAGCAGTATGAAGCCGATCAGTTTATACTTCTTCACGTTAATGCCCATGTTTTTGGCGGTGAACTCGTTCGATCCGATGGCGTTGCAGTATGTGCCGACCTTCGTATAATTCAGGATGAAATACATAAGCACAAACGCCAGGACTGCCAGGATAATGTTCCCGGGAGCACCGCTGAAGAACCGCAGCTCGGGAGCCAGCGTCTGCTTGACGCCGCCCGCGACGAAAACCGCTACGCATTCAAAAATCAGCATCAGGCCCACCGTAACGATCATGGAGGGCACGTTCAGCTGATTGTACAGCGTGCCGATCAGCAGGCCGATCAGCGTGCCGCAGCCCAGGCAGCCGACCACAAAGCCGACATAGCCGAAATGCTCCGACAGAATGACGCCGACGATAGATGATAAAACAACGTTCGCGCCGACGGCAAAGTCAAACAGGCCCATCACAACGATGAAATACAGGCCGCAGCCGCCGACGGAATAAATGATGGAAGACTGCAGATAGGAATACAGATTCGCCGGCGAACCGAAGTTATCCGGCGTCAGAATCTTGAATACCGCGTAAAAGAACAGGACCATGGCGAGCAGAATCAGATAGCCGTACGCCCTGGTGCCTTTCAGTTTCTGTAATTTAGCGGGCATAATTCTCCGTTTTCTCCTTACTCACGTTTTTAAAACCCGGGCGGTCGCCGCGCCTGGCGACCGCCCGAATATTCAGGTTAGATTATTTCGCGTGACGGGCCACGACGTCGTCAACAGACAGCGCGGCGCAGGCAGCGGCCAGATCGTCATAGGACAGTTCAGCCAGAGCCTTGATTTCTTCCTCTGTATAGGGCAGTTCGCTGCCGGTGAAGTACTGCGCATAAGCGGCATAGCTTTCCGGAGAGTCAACGAACATGTAGGGGAAGATCATCTCATAGTAGCCGTCTTCGCTGGTGGGATAGTTGCCCTTGATGGCATTGTAAACCATCAGGAAGGCGAAGAAGGGATCCGCGTAGTGTCCGCCGGACTCGGCAGCCATGGCGCCGGTATCCAGTTTGACATCCAGGTCAGGCAGGAAGTCGGTGGAAACCACAGCGATCTTGCCGGTCAGGCCCTTGGCTTCGATGCCGGCGATAGCGCCCAGCAGGGTATCTCCGCCGCCGCCCGCAACGATCAGAGCGTCGATGTCGGGATTCGCGTCGATGATGGCTTCAGCAGTCGCGCGGCCGGTATCGGTCGTGGTGCGGCCGTACTGGGGCTCCAGCAGCTCAACTTTGTCGTCCGGATGAGCGGCGTTCCACTCTTCAACGCCGGCCTTGTAGCCTTCCCAGCGTCCGAGGAAGGTCGCATCGCCGGGTTCCCAGCCTTCCAGGCCGATCTTGCGGCAGCCCTTGTTGGCCAGGATGGTCACCAGCTGCTTGCCGTTGTCGAACTCGGATTCATGCACAGCACCTACATAGTACTTGGAGGCCTTCGCCGCAGCATCTTCGTCCGGATAAGCTTCAGGATCGATTACACGGAAGAACTGCGCGACATACATTTCGTTGTCGTTGCAGGTCTTGATAACAGAACCCATTTCCGAAGAAGAGGAGTTGCAGATGATCATACCGTCGCAGTCGGCCATTGCCAGCGTCTCGGCGGAAGCCGTAACCTGCTCGGAGATGTGGGCCTGGTCAACCCACTGAACTTCAACGTCCAGCGCTTCAGCAGCCGCGTCGATCAGGCGCTTGACTTCGCTGCCCAGGGTGTCGGTGGAACTCCAGATGGAGACGCCGATCTTGATTTTGTCGTCATCCGCATGCGCCGCAACAATCACGCCGCAGAGCATCGTCAGAGCCAGCACGAGAGCAAGGATCTTTTTCATGAATGATTTCCTCCTTATTTTTTGAAGCTGAACAGACATTTCCCCGGCGGCAGGCGCACCCCGGGCAAACGAACAGCTTTAACGATGATGTGATTATAGCAAACCCGAAAATCAGAAGTCAACGCTTTTCGGTATCGTTTTCATACTGACATTTTTACAATTTTATCCGCTACAGCTGCATAGGGAGGGAACAACCGTCACAAGTGCACATGATTTCCTATATACGCGTATACGTACGCGCCTGCTGACGATTAACCACTTTTGTAACTGAAAATAATAACAATTGAAAAAAGTTGTCCTGTCCGTCCCATATGTAGGCATACCTTATTCAAATTGAATTGTAACCCTGTTCCGGACTGACTCAAAAGCCCCCAACACAGGCAGCGTCCCGTTTTCCCGTTCCTGTGCCCGTCCCATGATATAGCAGTTGGTCGGCTCCAGTCCCAGCGCATAGTCCCCGCTGGCCATGCTGCGCCACTCAACCATAAGCGGCAGCGTATCCCCGGACCAGGAAATCGTCATGGAAACACCGATCTCCGGATTGTCCAGCTGGGCTTTGAATTCGCTGCGCATCTTCTGGAACCAGCACCGTTCCTCTTCCCCGGAAATCGGTTCATCAAACACGCACTGCTTGTCCATCGCGGCTTTGGCAAACTCCGTCCGCGGGATTGTCTCCCGGTCCTCCGGCAGCGTCAGCTTTGTCTTCTCGCTCAGCAGCGGATAGCCGAAGTTGCAGTGATAGATCTGCATATACTCCTCATCCCGCGGGGTCAGGTTCGTCACCGTATCCTCCACCGTGACCGAACTGCCGTAGACCGGGATGCGGATCTGCCGCCGGAGTTCCATCGCCTGCCCGAACAGCGCCGTCTCCCGGATTACGCCCCGGATCAGGATCTCCTCCCCCGCCATTTCCGTGCAGACCTGTTCAGCTGCCAGGCTGTGGTACCGCCCGTGAAGGGGATGCCATTCCTCCCCGTCCCGGTTGGCCGGACCCGCGTTTCTCAGGCCGCAGGTGTACAGCAGCCCGCCCGGGAATGTGTTCAGGAATTCATTCTCGTAAGGAAGATCCGTCACCGGGCTGTCGTATCCGTTCTTGGACATCCAGCTCATGGTCATTCCACGGAACCGGCACTGGCCGATATCCAGCCCGGAGTCCGGAAGGATGTCCAGCTCCAGCCCGCCCGCTGTGCGGACCTCAATAATCCCGGTCCCTTTTGCTTTTCCTTCCGCCACAGTCACCCTGCGGACCAGCGCAAGCTGAGCCGGATTGCCGATATATCCTTTTCTTTCCTCGTTCAGCATGTGTATTCTCCTGTCGTCAAGTTTATTTAATTATATCAGTGCTCCTTCCGGCAAGTCAAGCAATTCGGAAATATAAAGAGGACATCCACTGCACAGCGGATATCCTCATTTTTTGTTCTTTCTTGCTCATTTTTTGCCTTATGGCTGGTCGAAAAGATAGGCCTTCAGTTCCTGTACCGTCTTGAAGTACAGTCCGCAGTTCTCCCGCATGAAGTTTTCGATCTGCGGGATATCATTGGCCCAGCCGGCCGCTGCAAAGGGAACCCCCGCCGCCTTCGCCATGTCGTAGCCCGGTTTCAGGTCGTCCACCGTCAGCAGTTCCTCCGGGGTCATCCCGAAGGTTTTCATGGTTTGTTCCAGGGGATACACAGCCGGCTTGCGCTGCTCCGGCGGGCTTTCCCAGCCGAAGATCAGGTCCGGCTCCGGCAGGTCATTCTCCCGGTAGTCCCGCAGAATGTTCTCCGTGAAGGAATGACTGACCACGCAGATCTTCCCGCCCCGTTTTTTCTGCTCCAGCATGATCTCCCGGATCCCGGGATACGCTTTCGGCACATGATGCTTCACGTATTCCTTCCAGTATGCTTCTTCCTCCAGCATCTGCTCCCAGGTCATCCCGCAGATTTTCGTAAACATCTCCACCACGCCGGGATCGAAATTGTACCGGAAATACTCCTCCAGCGTCAGATGCACGTCCGGAAAGTATTTCTCCATATACTCCACAAAGCAGGGATAATGCACCGTCGCCGTCGAGTTCACCGTTGTATCGTCATGATCCAGCACCAGACACGGATATTTCAGCATATCATTAATCTCCATCCCGAAGGTCCAGGGCGATCGGAAAGCCCTGGTCGCACCCGCAGGTGCGAAATCCTTCTACTGTCTTTTGTTAGTTTCTTCAAGAAGCTTCAGCGTTTCCCCGAAATACTCATCCACTTCCGCCTGCGTCAGCTTCATCGCCTTCTTCAGCATCTCCGGAATCTTCTTCGGCCTCACCCGCGCGTAATACTTGATCGCATGGATATTCTTTTTCCAGTTCTCCATTTTCATGTTTTTCCACCGCTCAATATGCCGCGGCAGAATCGGTTTCAGCACATCGATCACCTTGTCAAAATGCGCTTCCACGTTGTCCCAGCGGAACACCGTGCTCAGCAGCTCGCTGACCCGCGTCAGGAACTTTGCCTTCATTTCCGGCACCTTGAACATTGCGTTCAGCGGTTCATGCCGGAATCCCTGGATTTTCGCATTCAGCGGTTTGATGTAATACTCGATCGGCGTCGGATCCAGATTGCGCCAGCAGGCCTCCACGTCAAACAGCAGGTACCGCCATTTCCCGCCCGGAATCCGGTAAATCCGGACGTTTGTGAAGTCCACATTGCCCAGGATGATCTCAAAGGCGGCATGGGTGAACATGCTGTCGATATCCAGCCGTTCCTCCACCCATGCAAAGTTTTCCGGATCATTCAGATCCTTCTTCTTGCAGAAGTCGCACAGCTCCAGCCAGTCCTTGTTGTCCCCGTTCTGCAGGAACTCATCCGTTCCCGTCCGGGCCAGGATATCGATGCTGTCGATTTCCTTCTCATCCGTCACACCTTCATACTGGGCCACAAAGTACTTGTTAATCTTCTCCCGCAGGTTGTAATGGCCCCAGTATCTCCCGTTGATATAGACCTGGATGACCTCATAGTCCTGATACAGGATGTCCTGTCCCTCCGCCAGGGAGCTTGCCACCACGTCCCGGAGCCGGGTTGCGTAGGTATCGCTGTTGGTGGACCGCAGGAGAATGCTTTTATAGCTGTCATAGTCCCGCGTCGGGAACGGATTGAATGCAAACCGTTCCGGTCCCCAAGCCTTGCGGGCATACAGGGCGATGCTCTTCTGGCTGTTGATCCGCGCGCTGTGGCCGGAGCAGGTCATCGTCCCGGTCTGGCTCAGTTCCTGTTTTCCGTCCTTTGTGAAATATTCGATATGCACCGGGTATTCATAGCCTCTGGCGTAGTTGGGAATTGATCCGGTTCCCTTCACCAGCATGCCTGTCTTCTTGCTGAACAGATACTTGTCGTCTGAGATCAGCGATACGATGGACGTCTGCGGCGCGTCGTCAATGAAGTAGGTGGCGCCTGCCGCTGTCGAGGAGACCGCATCCTCCCGGAAGGCTTTCACCCGCAGCGGCGTTGTTTTTTTGATCAGCAGTCCCTCTGCCGGAAACTCCTTGCTTTTCTTTGTCGGGGTTTCTCCGTCCATGGTGTAGCGCAGCACAGCGCCTTCCTCGCCCCTGGCTTCCACCGTCACGCTGCCTTCATAGAAGCCGGCCGCCGTCAGAATCTCCGGTTCGGCTGCCCTCCCGGCAAATGCCTCCTTCTCGTTCTTTTTCCCGCGCGTCGCGTTCTCGAAGAAACCGTATTCGCTTCCCCCGGCCGGCAGCCCGTAGCTCACACATCCGTACTGCTCCGGCATTTTCAGTTTCGCGATCTCCTGCCCGTCTGCATCCGTCAGCCGCAGGGTTTCCCCTTTGGAGGAAATCGCAAAATCAGCGTAAAATGTATCCCCCTTGCCGGGCTTGTCGTTTTCTTCGCCCGTGCACCAGATCGTCAGGTATTCTCCGGACTTCAGCTTTGCACCGTCCGGAAATGTAAACTTGTACAGATCCTTCTTGCTGTCCGTGAATCCCCATCCGGATAGGCTGACTGTCTGGTCCCCGTTGTTGTACAGCTCCGCCCAGTCCCAGGCATGCCCGTCCGTATAATACCCGTTGGAAGCCATCACCTCATTAATGATGACTTCCGCCTGAGCACCCGCACATGCCAAAATGAACAGGAAAAAGCAGATGCATACCGCAATCCTGTTCAAACGTATCTTCATTTTCCACACCTCTCGATAATATATCTACTTACCCGGAGCCGAAGGTCCAGGGCGATCGGAAAGCCCTGGTCGCGCCCGCAGGCGCGAAATCCCCTCGTTTTTTAAACAGTCTTCAATCAAACCAAACTTGACTGGCCGAAGGTCCAGGGCGATCGGAAAGCCCTGGTCGCACCCGCAGGCGCGAAATCCCCTCATCTTGCAAAATGATCAATAAAATACTGCGAGTACTTCTGCACTTCCTCATTCAATCTCTCATACCCCATCTCCTCCGCCAGGGTTTCCCTGGCGGAAAACAAATCCGTCCCCAGCCCCAGCCGGTCACCTTCAATCTCGTAACCCATCGCGGACAGCATTGTCGGATAAAGGTCCATCATCACAGCCGTCCGGAAGGTTGTCTTCCCCACCGGTGTCTTCCGGGCATTCAGGAAACTGTTGTAGATCCTGCGCTCCTGAAATTCCATCCCTCCGGTCAGGCAGGTGTCCATCCGCGGATGATCGCCGGTGATAATCAGCACAGTATTCTCCCAGAAGGGTTGCTCCCGGCACCAGTCAACAAACTCCCCGACCTGCCGGTCCGTGCACGCAATCACGTTGGCCGTCCGGTCGGTATACTCTGTTCCGCATTCCTCGCAGGTATAGCCGCCCAGATGGTGGGCGTCCACCGTCAGCATCGTCAGGTTGAACGGTTCGTTTCCGGCCGCCAGCCTGGTCAGTTCCTCCCTAGCCAGCCGGAAGAGCACCCGGTCCTCAAAGCCCCACCAGACGTAGTAATCCTCCGGAATTTCTCCCCGCCGCCTGGCCTCGAAAAGGTCATGAATCTCATAATCCCCGTGTTCCCGGAAATACAGGGCCCTCCCGCCGTACTCCCCGTCGCTCCCGCACAGGAACACCTGCCGGTATCCGTCGCGCTTCAGGATATCCCCCATCGAGATGATTTCCGGCGCGAATTTGGTATATTTGTTCATGCTGTTCTGATCCACCGGGAAGGCGAAAGGCAGCCCGCTGGTACCGGCGAACAGCGCCGCCATGGTCCAGTTGGTATTATTGGTGGAGTAGATCCCGCCCAGCTTGTCCGTATCGGAAAAGGAGATGTTTTCCTTTGCCAGCGCCGTCAGCCGCGGCATATAGTTCTGCGCCTGGATCCCGCCGTCCTCCCGGGAGGCATAGGTGGTTTCCATGCTTTCCAGCACCAGCCAGATTACATTCGGTTTCTGTTCCGGTGCTTTCACCGCCACAGCATCCGGCGCCGTATAATGATCCTCATACAGCGTCGTCTGCGCATGCACGTTCCGGAGATATTCCCCCACGTGAAGCCGGTTGTAAACATTCACGCATACCACGATCAAAAACACCAGGGAAACCGCCGGCAGCACCTTCCCGGCTGTCTGCCGGATTTTCTCCGCCTTTTCGGACAGATGCAGATGCTTTTGCATCCATTGTCCGATCCGTTCGCTCCGCAGCAGAATATGCAGCAGCAGATAAACGGCAGCCGCAATCAGCACCGGGGGAAGGATCCCGTTCAGGAAATCGGACCAGAAACCGCCGCCCACGCCCTTCATCGGGGTCATCAGGGTGAACAGCAGCCCTGCAAAGCTGGTATCGAACCGCTCCGTATACCATCCGGTCAGCACAAAAAGAAGCACGGCCAGGATAAAGCAGAGACCTGAGCAAAACCCGATCACCCGCTTCTTCATGCCGCGCTTCTCCTTCCGCCGGATCAGGCTTTTGCCTGTTCACACGGAAGCTATTTTACCATAAATCAGGCCCTATCATCAAATCAGCCTTTTCAGTCATCCTCATCTTCTTCTCCGGACGGCTCATAGAGGCCCAGATGCGGCGGCTGCCATTCCTTTGCGTGGATATCGAGCAGCCGTCCGTCGCTCAGCGTTACATAAGCGGTGATTTCACCCCCGAGATAATCCGGTTCCTGAAACACTTCGCCGAGGGCACCGGTGCTCAGCCAATAATAAAGTCCCCCGTATGTGGGATTGTAGTCTTCGTCCTCTTCCTCTCCGTTCGCTTTGGCGGCTTCTCTCGCCTTTTCCCACCAGACCGTATCCGGATCCTCCGGATTTTCCGGATCCATCGTACCGTCAAAGCCTGAATATTCAGGCACAGTATGCGGATTTAGAGAAGGCTTGATACCGCGTACAGGCTCATCCAGGCTGTCGCCTGCGGTATAGACAGTAAACTCCTTTGTTCCGTCCGCGTTTTCCATCCGGCAGTAACCGTAATTTGTCTGTTTGCACTTCCATCCGTCGCGGATGATCTCCCGCGGCGTGGTTTTTCCCAGCTGGTACTCAAACCCTTCAATCCGCATAGTCAGGAGTTTCTGCTCTTCTTCCGGCAGGTTTTCCGTACTCCGCGTCGGAAGGCTCATCTGATACATGCCGTCGTGTTTCACCGCCAGCCCTTCATACAGTTCGATACTGCCCAGGTATTCCCCCTCCGCGCTGTGAAACAGATAGCTCGCCGTTCCGCCCGTCACGCTCAGGTCATTTACCTTTCGGGTGATGATGCCGCGCTCCAGCATCGCCAGCGCCCATTCCCGGTCCTTCTCTGTCACCGGGACTTCCTTCGGGCCCTCCTCACAGTCATTCTCCACGGCGGTGATCACCACGGTGGCCGCGTCTGCCTTCTCCAGGCCGAAAAACTCCCGTACGCTGACTGTCCTGAAACCGTAGGGCGCAATGCCTTCCGCCGCAAAGCCGTAGGAAGGCTTGAAGGTTTCGACTTCCCGGAAAAGCTGCATCCACATGAACTGATACAGCGCCTGTGCATCCGGATCCGTGTTCTCAAATAGCCGCCTTCCGCTCATTCCGAGCAGAACTGACTCTGTGCTCCCGTCCTTATTGTTCTTCAGCGCGTAAACGGCTGTTTCGTCCGTATTGACGCCGGTTTCTTCCGGTGTTCCTTCCGCCGCCGGGATGGAAGCTGCCCTCTGTGCCTGTTCTTTGATCCATTCCTTGGAATGCATGCCGTATCCGGGGGACTCGAGTGTCTCTGTCCGTCTCGTCATACCCCTGCGTTCCTGCAGCAGCTGTATCAGGTCTTCTTCGCTGTAGTCCGGTTTCAGGTCCGCCTCCCCCGTCCTCCAGATCATACCCGCTTCGTCGATGCAGTATACGCCGATTTTTCCGTCCGTTTCGAGCTTGTCCTGAACGCAGTACAGGAAGACAGGAGCGTACTCCGCAGCCGCCTTTTGTCCGGCGGCATTGATCTTCATGTTCAGGTTCTTTGCCGCCCGCGCCTTTTCACCGTTTTCATCGAAATAGGAGAACTGAAGCCTGTAGGTAAATTTTCCGGCCTTGACCATTTCTTCCGTAATCGTCAGGTCGCCGGTCCACTCGGTGCTCTCTCCGTCTTTCAGCAGCGGAAATTCTCCCACTCTTTCCTTTGCGGGGTTAAAAAGATACATTTTGCTGGCCAAATCTGCGCCGGACGTATTCCTGACCAGGATTTCCACCTGAACGGTATCTCCGGCTTCCACGGTCGCGCTGTTATTCGTGAGTCCGCTTATTTTCATGCCGATTTCCAGCTGATCTCTTTTTGCTTCGCCTTCCGCGCAGGCCGCGGCCGCGCAGCAAAGAATCACCAGCGCCAGCAGCAAACCAATCAACGTTTTTTTCATTTCCAGCCCCTCCTTCTGTCCCGTAAGACGAAGAATCCGCAAATAAAGTTCCGGAAAGCCCCCTAAAACCTTCTATGTTGTATTAAAAATCGCCGGGAAAGTATCCCGGCGATTTTTGAAACCATGGTTTATTTGTTGTACTTCGGCCGCTCCGTATAGTGGGTATGCAGCAGCTCGTGAGCCAGATGGCTGTTGGGCTCGCCCAGATAATCCTTGTACAGTTTCATGACGGAAGCGTTCTCGTGGCTCTTCCGCTCGGGCTTCATCGCATCCTCCCAGTACAGGGCGGAAGCGCGCAGCGCCTTGGGATCGCATTCCATCCGCTTCTGGGCGGAAACGATGGGCTGTCCGCCGCCGGTCACGCAGCCGCCGGGGCAGGCCATGACCTCGATGAAGTGGTAGGTCTTCTCGCCGCTGCGGATGCTGTCCAGCAGCTTCGCCGCGTTCGCAGTGCCATGGGCAACCGCCACGTTCACTTCCATACCGCCGATCTTGAGGGACGCTTCCTTTACGCCTTCCAGGCCGCGGATATTGTGGAATGCGATGAACTGACGGGTCTTGTCAATGACTCTCTGTACAACCTGCATGGCAGCGCCGGCCAGGCTCTGATCCTCGTCGACCTCTTCGGGATCCATCTTTTCATTGGTCATGACTTCATACACGGTCCGCAGGGCCGCTTCCATCACGCCGCCGGTCACGCCGAAGATGACGGCGGCGCCGGTGCTCTCGCCCAGCATGGGATCAAAGTCTTCATCCGGCAGGTTCACAAAGTCGATGCCGGCTTCCTTGATCATCTTGGCCAGTTCACGGGTGGTGATGACTTCGTCCACGTCCTGCATGCCGTTGTGGCTCAGTTCAGGCCGCTTCGCTTCGAACTTCTTTGCGGTACAGGGCATTACGGACACCACGCGGATATCCTTGGGATCGATGCCGGCTTTCTCTGCCCAGTAGCTCTTGATCATTGCGCCTTCCATCTCGTGGGGAGACTTGCAGGAGCTCAGGTTCGGGATGAAGTCCGGATAGTAGGTTTCGCAGAACTTGATCCAGCCGGGAGAGCAGCTGGTGATCATGGGCAGCACGCCGCCGTTCTTCACGCGGTTGATGAACTCGGTACCTTCTTCCATGATGGTCAGGTCAGCACCCCAGTCGGTGTCGAACACCTTTTCGAAGCCGAGACGGCGCAGGGCCGCAGCCAGTTTGCCGGTCACCGGCGTGCCGATCGGCATGCCGAATTCCTCGCCCAGGGCTGCGCGCACCGCGGGAGCGGGCTGCACGACTACGTGCTTGGTCTCGTCGTTCAGCAGATCCCAGACCGCCTTCGTGGAGTCCTTCTCATACAGGGCGCCGGTCGGGCAGGCCGCGATACACTGGCCGCAGTTGATGCAGGCCACACTTCGCCCAGCGGATGCTCCCAGGCGCTGCCGATCTTGGTCTTAAAGCCGCGTCCCATGGGGCCGATCACGCCGACGGCCTGTGTGTTGATACAGGCAGCCACGCAGCGGCGGCACAGGATACACTTGTTGTTGTTCCGGACGATGGAGGGGCTCAGGTCGTCGATGTCGTATTCGTTCATCTTGCCCTTGTACTTGTCCACATCGTCCACGCCCAGATCCTGGCACATCTGCTGCAGTTCGCACTTCTGGTTGCGGGCGCAGTCCAGGCACTTCTTGTCGTGGTTGCTCAGCAGCAGTTCCAGGTTCACCCGGCGGGTTCACCCGGCGGGCTTCCCGGATCTTGGGAGTATTGGTCTTGACGTTCATGCCTTCGCTCACGGGCAGCACGCAGGCCGCGCCGAACGCGCGGGCGCCGGTGTCCACGATACACATACGGCAGGCGCCGATCTGGTTGATATCTTTCAGGTAGCACAGCGTGGGGATGTTGATCCCGGCCTTTTTCGCCGCTTCCAGAACCGTCGTGCCGGCCGGAACTTCAACACTGACGCCGTCAATCGTAAGCTTAACGAGATTCTCCATTTGTGTTGTTCCTCCTCGCGCGATTATTCCTTGATGATAGCGCCGAACTTACAGGTTGCCATGCAGGTTCCGCACTTGATGCACTTGGTCTGATCGATCACGTGCTGTTCCTTCACTTTGCCGCTGATGCAGTTCACCGGGCACTTGCGGGCGCAGGCAGTACAGCCGCGGCAGGCGTCGGTGATCTTGTAGTTCAGCAGGGCCTGGCAGTGATGGGCCGGGCAGCGCTTTTCCTTGATATGCGCTTCGTACTCGTCACGGAAGTACTTGATCGTGGAGAGCACGGGGTTCGGAGCCGTCTGTCCCAGACCGCACAGCGCGCTGGATTTGATGTTCTCCGCCAGCGTTTCCAGCTTCTCGATGTCGCCTTCCTCGCCCTTGCCCTGGGTAATCCGCTCAAGGATCTCCAGCATGCGGCGTGTACCGACGCGGCAGGGGGTGCACTTGCCGCAGCTCTCATCGACCGTGAAGTCGAGGAAGAAGCGGGCAATATCCACCATACAGTTGTCTTCGTCCATGACGATCATACCGCCGGAACCCATCATGGCGCCGATCTTCGTCAGGGAGTCATAGTCCACGGAGATATCCAGCAGGCTCGCGGGGATGCAGCCGCCGGAGGGACCGCCGGTCTGCACGGCCTTGAACTTCTTGCCGTTCGGGCAGCCGCCGCCGATGTCCTCGATGATCGTGCGCAGCGGAATACCCATGGGAACTTCCACCAGACCGGTGTTGTTGATCTTGCCGCCCAGGGCGAAAACCTTCGTACCTGTGGAGGTGGGAATACCGATGGACTTGAACCAGTCCGCGCCCTTCAGAATGATCTGGGCGATGTTGCCCAGGGTTTCCACGTTGTTGATGTTGGTGGGGCTCTCAAACAGGCCCTTCACCGCCGGGAACGGGGGCTTCGGCCGGGGCTCGCCGCGCTTGCCCTCGATAGAGGACATCAGAGCGGTTTCCTCGCCGCACACGAATGCGCCGGCGCCCAGACGGATGTGAATGTCGAAGTTGAATCCGGTGCCGAAGATGTTCTCGCCCAGCAGGCCGTATTCATGAGCCTGTTCAATGGCCTTCTCCAGGCGTTTCACGGCGATGGGATACTCGGCACGGACGTAAATCCAGCCTTCATCAGCGCCGATGGCATAGCCGCCGATCGCCATGGCTTCCAGGATCGCGTGGGGATCGCCTTCCAGCAGGGAGCGGTCCATGAACGCGCCGGGGTCGCCTTCGTCAGCGTTGCAGACGAAGTACTTGTGCTCCGCCTTGCTGGCGCGGGCAAACTGCCATTTCTTGCCGGTGGGGAAACCTGCGCCGCCGCGGCCGCGCAGGCCGGAATCCAGCACTTCCTGGATAACCTGTTCGGGGGTCATCTCGGTCAGGGCCTTGGCCAGGGCCTGATAGCCGTCAAAAGCGATATATTCGTCGATATTCTCGGGATCGATCACACCGCAGTTCCGCAGCGCGACGCGCTCCTGCTGCTTGTAGAAGCCGATCTCGTTGAGGCTCTTCTGAACGCTGCTCTCGTGGGTCTTGTGATCCACATAGACCAGGTGCTGAACCTTGCGGCCCTTCAGCAGATGCTCGGACACGATCTCGTCCACGTCTTCCTCTTTGACGCGGCTGTAGAAGGTTCCTTCGGGA
>OMYT01000036.1 GCA_900315315.1 uncultured Eubacteriales bacterium
GCCAGCAGCGACATGATCGTTTCACTCTCGGACTCCTTTTCCGAAGCTTCATGCAGTATCCGCTCAAACTCCGCCTGCGAGACGATTTGAATCTTGAAACCGTAATGCTTCATGGCAAAAACGATATCCGCCAGGGGAACGGAGTGATTATTGTTGATGTTGAAGATGCTGAATCTGCTGTCGACGCCCGCAAGTGCGAGGACCGCGTCAGCGGTGGCATCAATGGGCGAAAACTCCACCTGCTGTGCGAGAGACGTGATCGGGTAGACGCCAAGATGCTTGTACGCCCCGAGGGAACGCATGAAGGCGTTGGTGCTGAAGTTGATCTGGAACTCGCCGTCCGTATATCGCCCCATCAGGTTTCCGGCACGCAGGATAACCGCATTCAGGCTTCTTTCCACTCTGGCGGAAAGAATAGCACGCTCAGCAAGGAATTTGGTTCGAACGTAATCGTTGTCCACGTATTGGCCCATATAGAGCATATTCTCATAGAGTACGCCCGCCTGATCCGCCGGCATACTGCCGCCAACAGACAGTGTTGAGACATGGACAAGCTTCATGTCGTTTTTCAGGCAGGCCTCGATCAGATTTTCCACACCATGATAGTTGATCCGATCCAACAGGTCGTCCTTGATAAAATGCTTCACACAGGCAGCGCAGTTGATGATCATATCCGCCTTTATGCCGTCAAGGGCGAGAAGGGATTCTTTGTCGGTAATATCTCCCTCGACGCAGAAAATGCGGTTGCCAAACAGCTCCGAATGGGTTTCCCCAAAGTAATACACCATTAGGCTCATCAGACGGGCTTCCAAGGTTTTCGACCGGTTTTTCCGCATCAGGCAGTATATCCTGCCCTCTGTTTTTGCCAGGAATGCTGCAAGCACATGGATGCCCAGGAAGCCCGTGGCACCGGTGAGTATCACATCCCCCAGGGGCTTTGATGCGATTTCATCCACGTGTTCCATGGCATTGTACGCGATGAAGCGATCAATTTTATCATAGTCATATTCCGCCGCCTGTCTCGATTTTTCTGACCGTTTCCGGCCGGCAATCACATGCGCGAGCTGCCTTGGCGTAGGATTGTCAAAAACATCCTTATATACAATCCTGTAGCCTCTGCGGATGGCATAAGTGAGCATGCTTGCAGCGGTAATGGATGTCCCACCGAGTTCAAAGAAGCTGTCCAAAGCCCCCACATGATTTAGCCCCAGTATCCTGGCAAATGCCCCGCAGATTTCCTTCTCCAGCGGCGTGGTGGGCTCCACATTCGCCTTTTTCTCCTCCCGCCTTGAAGGGATCGGAAGCTTCTTCCTGTTGACCTTCTGATTTTGGTTCAGCGGGATCGCATCCAGCTGCATGAATGCGGAGGGAACCATGTAGTCAGGCTTCGTGCTCCTGATATAGTCCGAGAGTGCTGCAAAATCCACGGATTCTTCCGCAACCACATAAGCTGCGATATATTTGCCGTTTCCGGAGGGGTCGTCGAAAGCCTGTACCGTGGCGTTCCTGATCCCATTGTATCCTCTGATCGCGCCTTCTACCTCGGTCAGTTCGATCCGGAAACCGCGAATCTTCACCTGTTCGTCTTTTCTTCCGACGAAATCGATCTTTCCGTCAGGCAGTCTGCGCACGATATCCCCGGTGCGGTAGATGCAGTCAAATCCTGGCGCGTCGCAGAAGGGGTTGCGCAGGAATGCCTTCTCTGTCAGCTCGGGCTTGTTCAGATACCCCTTTGCCACGCCAAATCCCGAGATCCAGAGCTCACCAACCGCACCCACCGGAAGCTCCAATCCATTCTTTCCGACCACATAGGCCTTGCAGTTATCCAGGGGAACTCCGATCGGTACGCGGAAGTTCTTTCCCTCCACCGGATATATTGTTGAAATAATGGTACACTCGGTGGGTCCATATCCATTATAAAATGTAAAATTACCCTCCGGTGCAAAGGGAACCAGCTTTTCACCACCTGCTATCAGTACCTTCACATGAGTATCCTTAAAGTTTATGGCGAACATACGCGCCATCTGCGTGGTCATGAAGGCATGGGAAACGCGGTTCTTTTCAAAATAGGCATTCAGCTCTGGCGGGTTCAGCTTCATTTCCTCGGGGACGATGCATACACAGGCGCCTGTGGTCAGAGCAGGATACAGATCCATCATACATGCGTCAAAGCCAAAGCTCGCATACGCCGAAACAATCGAATCTTCTGTAAGTGTGAAATAGTTCCTGTACCACTGGCAGAAGTTCACCAGATTTCCGTGCGTCAGCATCACGCCCTTCGGCACGCCCGTGGTGCCGGATGTATACAGCAGTATGAACAGCGCGTCCGGTCCGGGTTCCATCTCCAACGGCTTTCTGGCAGGCAACTGCTCAATCTGCCGGGTATCCAGAACCACCCCCGCATAATCGGGAATCAGCGCTTTCAGAGCTTCATCCTCGATCAGTGCCTTCGCAGCGGAATCCTCGATCATCAGCCTCAGCCGTTCGGCCGGATAAGTGGGATCCAGCGGCTGGTAGGCCGCGCCTGCCTTCAGCGCACCCAGGGCAGTCACAACCATGTATTCGCTGCGTGGAATGAGTATGCCGACGACATCTCCCGCGCCGATCCCCTTATCCTGCAGATACGCCGCGACACGATCGGACAGATCGTCAAGCGCCTGATATGTCAACACCTTGTCTTTATAAATAACAGCTGTATTCTGCGGACGCTTCTCTGCCGTCCGTCTGAACAGGGTAACGATATCCGTGGGCTCAACAGGCCTCTCGGTCTGGTTGCAGGCATCCATCATCCGCTTCTCGTCCGGACTGACCAGCGAGATCTCGCTGATCTTCTGATCCCTGATCAGCCCGCTGAACGCCCGTACAGCAGCCTTAAGAAGCGCCCTGACGTTCCACGCTTCAAAGTGCTGCGAATCGTATTCACAGGTTATTTCAAAGCCGTCGTCTTTCTCGTACACATTGATCATCAGCTGCGCCTTGATGGCATTCAACTCAAGCGGAATACTCTCAGCCTTCCGTCCGCCTACCATCACATCAGCGCCCAGCCTGCCCTGGTAGGCAAAGATGATATTCGCCTTGATGTCAAACTGCCTGGAGATCTCGGCGAATGAATAGATGTCGTTGGTCATGCTGTCCGTCAGCTGCTGCCCGATCCGCTTGGCATAGGCTATGCCGGACTCACCCTCCTCCACCCGGCAGACGACAGGAAGCGTATGGACAAACATACCGACACTTTCGCTGAGTCGGGAATCGTTCCTGCCGTTGTAAATCGTCGTGTAGACGCTGTCATCCCGGTACAGAAATCTCGACAGGGCCAGGCCGAAGGCAGCGTTCCACAGCCCGTTGAGCGTCACGCCACCATCTTTCACGACATCACGCAGCATCTTGTCCATGTCCGCCGGAGCGTCAACGGTCAGATACCCGATTTCCATTGCCTCCATGTCCTTGTCATAGACGGGCAGGCAGTCTGTGTCAATCCCGTCCAGCAGCGTGGTATAGTATTCCTTCGCCGTTTCGAAGTGGGTGCCCTGGCGAAGCTTTTCCTCAAGCAGGGCGACTTCAAAGCCTGTGAAGCTTTCCTTTATGAGCGTTTCCCCGGCATACGCCCGGTTAATGTCCCGCATGAAGATCTGGATGGACTCTCCGTCAAACGCGATATGGTGTCCGTCCATAAACAGGTAATTTGCCGATTCAGAACGGATGATCGATATCCTGAACAGGCTGTCCCCGATCAGCCTGAACGGATAGACCAGATTGTCGAAGCCGTTCTGCAGGGAATCAAATTCAACCTCATAGACAAGCGGCTGGTCCTCGTCCCTGCGTTCCGCTATAATTTGTCCATTTTCGTCCGAGGAAAGACGCATTTTCATGTAGGGATGCGCATTCACCGCCTGAATGATGGCCTGCTTCAGCCTGGCGATGTCCACATCCCGGTCCAGTTTCAACAGGGCAGGCGTGTTGTAGACAGTCGAGTTGAAGTTGGCCATGCTCTCCACATAGATGCCCTGCTGAACAGAGGACAGCGGATAACTGGCCTGCAGGCCAAAGGGCTCCTCCTCGCTTTCTGTGAACAGGTGCCGCGCAATCTTTCGGATCGTGCCGTACACCTTCAGGTCTGAAAGCCTGAAGCTCTTTCCGAACGCCTGGGAAATCAGCGCGCCAAGACGCATGGCAGCGATGGATGTCAGCCCTTCCCTCTGAAGCTCGGAGGTGACACTGACCTTCCTGCCCGAGAGTACCTCGCTGACCAGGTCGCTGAGCTTCTTTTCACTTTCGTTTTCGGGAATGACCACATCCTCGTCCGAAACAACGGACATTTTACGCAGCGCTTTGCGATCAACCTTGCCGTTTGGCGTCATGGGCAGCTCATCCAGCTGCACAAATACAGACGGAATCATGTACTCCGTCAGGCTTTTTGTGAGCATCCCGCGCAGGGCATCCTGCTCAATCGGCCTGTTCGCCGTATAGAAAAGCACCAGCTGATCCTCGCATACCTCCGCCACAGCGTGAGCGATCCACTCATGCCGGATGGCTGCCGTCTCAATCTCTCCCAGTTCGATTCTATATCCCCTGAGCTTCACCTGGGTGTCGATGCGCCCGAGGAATTCCAGCTCCCCGTCCTCGTTATACCTCGCCAGATCTCCGGTGCGATACATCTTCGCGTCCTGCCCGTCAAGGAATGGACAGGGCACAAACTTTTCATCTGTCAGCGTCTTCTGCTTCCAGTAACCTTCCGCGATCTGAGCTCCGGCCAGGCACAGTTCTCCCGCGATCCCCTGCGGCAGCAGGTTCCCGTATTCATTGCAGATGAATGACCATGTATTCGGCACGGGGCGGCCGATGGGAATATCCACATCCTTTTCCTGATCCACAACATGAAAGGACGAACAGACCGTAAACTCCGTCGGCCCGTAGCCGTTGATCAGCCTGATCCCCGTCTTTGCGCAGGGCAGCATTTTTTCTCCGCCCATCATTATGTATCGAAGCTCCAGATCCGGATACTGGTTCACCATGGCCATGCCGATTTGAGTGGACATGGTGAGCGCCGTGATATGATGCCGCTCGATGTAATCCCTCATCCCGGCCATATCCCTGCGCAGCTCATCCGAAAGGATATGTATCGTGCCTCCGGCGGCCAGCGGGCAGATCAGGTCGTCCAGCGAAGCGTCAAAGGCAAAGCTGGGATGTACAGCGTTGATGCTGTCACTGTCTATTCCAAGGTCATGGGTCCTCCAGGCCGTGAACGCGCGGAGCGAGCGATGACTCTGTATAACGCCCTTCGGCTTTCCGGTAGAGCCCGATGTATAGATCATATAAGCGCGTTGTGCGGGCGTCGCGCGATTCACCGGTGCTGCATTCGGGTAATCCTCCAGTGCGCGGAGGAACGTCTCCTCCGTCATCACGGTCTTCGCCTCCGAATCCTCCAGTATATACGCGATGCGCTCCTCCGGATAGTCCGGATCGACCGGCACATAGGCAGCTCCCGCTTTCTGGATGCCGATAACCGTCGCCACGAACGCCTTCACGCGGCCCATACTGATTGCGACAAAGCTGTTCTGCTTCACGCCGTGATCGATCAGATAAGCTGCCACCGCATTCGAAGCCTGATCCAGCTCCGCGTAGGTATAGCTGCCCTCGCTGTCCACCACGGCCGTGTGATCCGGCGTCTTCTTTACCCAGGCATGGAACAGCGCAAGCCATGTCTCGCTTCTGTCATACGCCAGCCTTGCGCCTTCGGACAATTTCAGAACGGCTTTTGACGCCTCTGTATCCAGCAGTTTCAGGCTGGAAAGCGCCGCGTCCGGATTCTGGATAATCCCCCGCGCCAGCTGCACGAACAGCTGAAGCACCCTCTGAATCTCTGCCTCCCGGTAGAGGCTCCTGTCGAAAGTGATATGAAATGTCAGGCAGCCTTCCGACACATACGCGGATGGATTGATGGCATCGAAATGCTCCTCGCGGGTCAGCACCGGCCGCAGGCGCCCTTCCTGATTCAGGTCTTCCTCCTCTCCGACATAGTTTTCAAACGCCAGCACCGTCGAAAGCAGATCACTGCCAAGGGCTGTTTCCTGCTGGATCGCGGACAGGGGACAGAAGTCCCAGGCATTGCCCGCGGCCGTCTGCGCCTGAAGCGAGCGCAGCGCTTCCCGGGCCGTGGTATTCCGGTCCCAGCGCACACGCACAGGCACCGAGTTGATGAACAGGCCCACCACATCGTCCACCCGGGTCCTCGTATTGTCCCGCCCTGAGACCACCTTGGCAAAGACCACATCCTCCGTTCGGCTGCAGGTTCCCAGCACCAGGCCCCACAAAAGCTCCGTGCCGTTGTTGATGGTTGCCCCCTCCCGGCGGCACAGCGCTTCAAACCGCCGGGTTTCCTCCGCGGTCAGGGTGATGGCGAGTTCATCGGACGCGGCTCTCTCTCCTTCCGGCACCACGCCGTAAGAAGGGATCTCCGCTTTGGTTTCATAATCCGACAGCAGGGTATGCCAGTACGAAAGCCCCTGTTTCAGATCCTTCTGCAGTATCTCCCGCACCGCGGCCTCATAACGGCCCATAGTGGACGGGGCATTGTCTTCCGTCTGTTGCCCGCAGAGCGCCTCCCGCAGGAAGCGGAACAGGTCGCCCATATAGAGTTGGATGCACCAGCCGTCCACGATGATATGATGGGTCGCAATGATCAGGTAACAGTGGGCGCTGTCTTTCTTTGCGCAGGTCAGGCCAAACAGGGGCCTGTCCTGCAAATCGAATCCATGGGAAAGTATCTCCTCCCTGAGCTGAAGCACAGCCGCCTCCTGATCCTCTTCCCCGCTCAGGTCAGCCATGTCAAGGCCGAGCTGCCGATCCACGATCGCCTGCCTGGCTACGCTTACGTTCTTGTGTATGATGGCCGTGCGCAGCACCTCATGCTTTTCGCCCAGCTGTTTCAATGCGCGGCGAAGCTGGTCTTCCGAAGGCAACCCCTCCATTTCGAAGATGCTCACCAGACGGTAGGCCCAGGACTCCGGTTCCGAGAGGTGCTTCAGCAGCATTCCCTCCTGCAGCGGAAGCATAGGATATATCCGCTCCACCCGCTCTCCCCGTGCGGCAAAGTCCGCCATCACGGCTTCAAACGTTTCCTCGCTCCACTGTGTTTCACCAAGGTCGGAGGCGGTCGTCATCGGCCCGTTGCACACAGACAGGTATTCCCGGATATTGCCCAGCTGTGACAGTATCCCGTCCGCCATATCCTGGGCCGCCCGAGCGGAGTACAGCGCCTGATTATAGTCCAGCACAAGGCAGAACTGCCCTTTCTGAACCAGACAGTTGATGGATAAATCCGGGCCGAACACGTTCTTCGGGCTGAAATCCGGGCCGGTGGGGATGTCCGCGCTGTCAAAGCACGCCCCCTCCGCCGAAGCCTCCGCGTCCATCTCGCCCAGGTAATTGAACCCGATCCGTGCAATGCGGTCCGTCGGGAAATCCACTTCCTCCTTCCCGCCGATCATTCGCAGGATGTTGTACCCCACGCCCTTGTTCGGAACCCTGTGCAGCGTCTCCTTCACGGTCTTCAGGTCATGCTCCAGGTCGCCATTCAGGTTTTCAAAGATGACCGGGAAGATGGATGTGAACCATCCCACGGTTCGGTCCGTGAGCAGTCCTCCCCCGATGTATTCCCTTCCGTGTCCCTCCATCTGCACGGACAGGGAATCCGTTTTCTGGCTTTCCCTGAAGCTCCGACACACCGCGGTCAGCAGCACGTCGTTGATCTCCAGATTGAACGCGCCGTACCCCGTGTGAAGGAAGCGCGCTGTATCCCCGGCATCCATCGCCACTTCCACATGGCCGAACTGCCGGCTGTGATCCAGCCCCATCGACGTCGGAAGCGCCAGCAGTTTCTTCTGGACGCGCTTCCAGTAGGGAATCTCCAGTCCAAGCCGGTAGCTGTCGCGCCAAACGTGAACTGCGCGAGCATAGTCCTGGTATGTGCTCGTCTTCCCGGGCAGCCGGATCGCCTTGTTCTCCCTGGCCTGCGCGAAGGCGCTCTCCAGATCGGCCAGAATGACCCTCCAGGAGATGCCGTCGATCACAAGATGGTGCGCGGCGATGTAGAAATAATCCCTGTCCCTGCCATGGATCAGGGCTGCGCGGAACAGAGCGGAAGCCATGTCGATGCCGCTCTGGATACCGGCGCAGATATTCGTGATCTCCGCCTCAGAGGAAGCGCTGTACGTTTCCACAGGGATTATGGCGTCCGCGTCCCTGACGATCAGCCGCCCTTCCCTGTAGACAGCCCTCAGCATATCGTGCTGGTACACAAGCGCGTTCAAGGCTTCCTGAAGCTGGTTCGCATCCAACCTGTCTTCTGACAAGCTGTCTCTCGGGGAAAGGAGCTGCGTCTGGTTGAAATGCCAGGGCTCCGGCAGCACCAGGCTCCTGAACCAGGCGGCAATGGGGGTATCCTCCACGGAACCTTCAAAGGGCTCCTGGCTGATACGGGTTCCTTCGCCAATCTTCGCGGCCCCGGCAATGCCCCGGACCGTCTTGAGATTCATGATGTCAGAAACCGAAACGGAATAACCGCCATCCCTGAGCAGGCTGGACAGGCGAATCGCCCGGATGGAGTCGCCGCCCAGCTCAAAGAAGCTGTCCAGTGCTCCGGGGGCAGCCGCCATGTTCAGCACTTGCAGCATCGCCGCCGCCACAGCCTCCTCTGCCTCGCCGACGCAGGCGAGATGCTCCCTCACGGAACGCGATGTCGGCTCCGGCAACGCTTTCCGGTCGATCTTTCCGTTGGGGGTCATGGGCATGGCATCCAGCGGCATATAGACCGCAGGCACCATGTAGTCCGCGAGGGTTTCGGCCAGGAACGGACGCAGCGCCTCCTGGGTGATCTCCCGCCCCTGCTCATGGGTATAATAGAGTACCAGCTGATCCCTGCGCACCTCGGCAGCTACCGCCTGAATGCCCGTATACTGGCTGGCTCTGCTTTCAATCTCGCCCAGCTCGATGCGGAAGCCCCGCAGCTTCACCTGATGGTCGATCCGGCCCAGGTACTCCAGCTCCCCCGCCGCGTTGTACCGGGCCAGATCCCCTGTCCGGTACATCTTCTCCCCGGGCAGGAACGGGCAGCGGACGAATTTCTCCGCCGTCAGCTCCGGTTGTTTCCAGTATCCCTCCGCGATTTGAGCGCCTGCCAGGCACAGTTCGCCCGTCATCCCCCGGGGCAGGAGATGCCCATGGCTGTCGCAGATCAGCGACCAGGTATTCGGTACAGGGCGTCCGATGGGGATATCGTCATCCCTCTGCTGATTCACGACGTGATAAGAAGAGCATACCGTGAATTCTGTCGGTCCATAGCCATTGATCAGTTTGACATCCGTCTTTTTGCAGGGCAGCATCTTTTCTCCGCCCATCATGACATACCGCAGAGGCATGTCCGGGAAGCTGTTCACCATCTCCATGCCAATCTGTGTGGAGAAGGTCACCCCCGTGACGCGATTTGCTTCAAAGTACGCCTTCATGCCGGCCAAATCCCGGCGAAGCGCTTCACCCAGTATATGTACCTGGCCTCCCAGAGCCAGCGGACACAGGAGATCGTCCAGCGACGCGTCGAAGGAAAAGCTGGCATGGACCGCGTTGACGCTCTCCCTTCCGACAATGTTCTCCCGCCAGGCTATAAAAGCGCGCAGGGAACGGTGGCTCTGCACGACGCCCTTGGGCTTTCCGGTGGAACCGGAGGTATAGATCATGTAGGCGTAGCCATCCGGCCGGGCCCGGTTGACGGACTCCGCCTTGTGGCTTTCGGCACATACCGCCCCTCCATCAGCGGAAAGGATTTCTCCAATCAGCGCTTCGTCCAGGACCAGCTGCGATCCGGAATCCGCCAGCATGTAGGCAATGCGCTCTTCCGGATATTCCGGGTCTATGGGCACATAGGCCGCCCCGGCCTTCTGGATGCCCAGCACAGCCGCGACAAACGCCTTCACGCGTCCCATGCTGACCGCGACAAAGCTGTTCGCCGTCACGCCGTGGGCAATCAGGTACAATGCCACCCTGTCAGACGCGTGGTCAAGCTCCGCGTAGGTATAGCTGCCCTCGCTGTCCACCACGGCCATGTGATCCGGCGTCTTCTCCACCCAGGTATGGAACAGTGCAAGCCAGGTCTCATCCCTGTCGAAGGGCAGTTTTTCGCCACAGGACAGTTGCAGAAGCCGATTTCTTTCCTGCTCATCAACCGTCTCCGCGTCCACAAGGAGCGGGTTTTCAGCCATGCTCAGGGACATGTTTCCGATGGCACGGGCCATCGCCATCATGTCCTCACCTGAGTAGCGGGTTCCGTCATATTCCACCCGAATCACGTAGCGGCCTTCTTCCGGATGGACGGTTACGGCGATTGGGAACTTGACGGCATCCAGTGTCAGGCAGGTATCTGTCGGTTCAATGCCATCGATGTCGCCGCTCTCAACGACCCCACCCTGATAGATCATCATGATCTCCGGGCGGATCTGGCGCCGCTCCACCAGGCGGGTATACGGATAGAACTCCTTCGCATAGCTTTGCTGCAGCTGTCCATGCACCGCCTTTATAAACCCTGCCGCCGTGGTGTCTTTTTCCACGGCCGGACGCACCACGGGAATGGTCTTCACGAACATGCCAACACAGGACAAAAGCTCCATACCGGCGCTTCGGCCGTTGCTGACAGTCAGGGAAAGGCCCTTCGCCTCCCGGGTCAGGCGGCTCATAGCCTCGGCAAATGCCGCCTGCATAAAGCTGTTGACGGTCACGCCTTCTGACGCGCAGAAAGCATTGATAGCTGCCGCGGGAATAGCGGTTTGCACCATGGCATCCGCCATGCCGTCCGGGTGAACTGAATCCGGCCAGCGCAGCACCTCGGCTTCCGACAACAGGCCGTCAAAGTAACCTTCCGCTTCCCGCGTCTCGTCACTGTCCAGAAGCTTCCGCTCGTGCAGCGCATAGTCACAGGCATCATAGCGCTCCGGCGTCAATACCTCTCCCCGGCATGCCTTCAGTACATCCCCCAAGAACACAGTGGCCGACAGCCCGTCGAACAATATGTGATGAATGTCCATAAACAGGTATACGCCAGAAGGCGCGTCGATCACTTCAAAGCGATAGAGCCTGTCCCTGAAAAGGTCGAAGGGACGCACCCTCTGCTGGAAATATTCCTGATCGGGGTCATGATCTGACGTGACAAGCGTCACCTCCACGCGCTCGTCATCATGGCGCTGCTGCATCACCGCTTCGTCTTCCGTGACAAGCCGGATTTTCAGACAGGGGTGTGCTTCCACAGCGGCCTTCACAGCCTGAACCAGCGCATGAGCGTTCGCATCGCGAAACCGGTAGACAGCAGGAATGTTATACTGGGTCGTATTCCGGTTTATCTCCCATTCGATGTACAGGCCCCGTTGGTTCTCGCTCAGCGGATACCGTTCGCGCTTTTCAAAAGCGCGCAACGCCATGTCCTCCGCATGATTGGCTTTATCGATCAGGGCAGAGATGCCGCGTACCGTTGGCGTCTTCATGATGTCCGACACCCTGACCCGGGCGTCATGCCGGCTCTGCAGAGCCGCGGCAAAGCGCATGGCCAAAAGTGAGGACATCCCAAGCGACACCAGGTCATCGGTAACGCCAAAGCCCGCATCCCCCAGCATCTGTGCCGCGAGATCAAGCACCTGCTTTTCCGTCGGTGACTCGGGCGCGACGATCTCCTTCAGCCTTCTTTCCGGCTCCGGTAACGCCTTTCGGTCGATCTTTCCGTTGGGGGTCATGGGCATTTTATCCAGCGGCATATAGACTGCGGGCACCATGTAGTCCGCGAGGGTTTCGGCCAGGAACGGGCGCAGCGCCTCCTGGGTGATCTCCCGCCCCTGCTCATGGGTATAATAGAGTACCAACTGATCCTTGCACACCTGGGCAGCTACCGCCTGTATGCCCGGGTACTGGCTGGCTCTGGTCTCAATCTCGCCCAGCTCGATGCGGAAGCCCCGCAGCTTTACCTGTGTATCAATTCGTCCCAGGCACAGCAGCTCATCTTCCTCATTGTACCTTGCCAGATCGCCGGTATGGTACATCTTCTCGCCAGGCAGATATGGGCAGTCGGTGAATTTCTCGGCGGTAAGCTCCGGACGGTTCAAATAGCCTTCCGCAATCTGCGCACCCGCAAGGCACAGCTCACCGACCATCCCTCTGGGCAGGAGCCTGCCCTGAGCATCACAGATTAAGGACCATGTGTTCGGTACAGGACGACCGATTGGAATGTCCACATCCTTCTGCTGGTCCACCAGATGGACGGAGGAGCCGATGGTGAATTCCGTTGGGCCGTACTCGTTGTACATCAGCACATGCGTCTGCGCCACGGGAAGTAGCTTTTCCCCGCCCAGCACGGTAAATTCGGGGAAGAGGTCCGGGTAGCTGTTCAGCATCAGCATGCCCAGCTGTGTGGGAAATTTGACACCGTGGATCTGATTCTCCCGCAGATAATCCGCGAGTCGCGAGGGGTTCAGCCGTATTTCGTCGGACAGAACATGAACCTGTGCACCAACGCAGAGCGGACAGACGATGTCCGTCACAGAGGCGTCGAATGAGAAGGTGACGCTGTGGGCATAGTGTCTTCCCGCCTGATAGCCAAAATCTCTCGCAGCCCAGGCCACATACGCCCTCAGGGCATGATGGTGGATGATGACGCCCTTGGGCTTGCCGGTAGAACCGGAGGTGTAGATCATATAAGCGCGGTGACCGGGCGTCGCCCGGTTCAGTGGCTTTGCCGCGCTGTCGTCCGCCATCAGGCTCGCCACGGCTGCTTCGTCCAGTGTCACACTGGCCCCGGAATCCTCCAGCATGTAGGCGATGCGGTCTTCGGGATACGTCGGGTCGATGGGTACATAGGCCGCGCCAGCCTTCTGGACGCCAATGACCGCCGCGATGAATTCCTTCACGCGATCCATCTTGATGGCCACGAAGCTGTTTTCCCCGACACCCATCTGAATAAGGCGGGCGGCTATCCGGTTTGACAGCGCGTCCAGTTCCCCGTAGGTATAGCTTCCGCGGCTGTCCACGACGGCAGTGATTGAAGGCGTATGATCCGCTATGCCAAGGAAGAGGGCAAGCCAGGTCTGTTTCTGGTCGAATGGAAGCCGCTTTCCTCCTGAAAGCGCCAGGACCTCTTCCCTTTCCCGCGCCGCGACATGCTCAAAGGTGTACAGTCTTCTGTCCGGCCCGGCTGACATCTGTTCCACATAGGTCTTAAACAGGGCAAGAACCTGCCTGATCTCGGCTTCCCTGTAGAGGCTGGTATCATAGCTCGCCTGAAGTATCAGCTTTCCATCCTTCAGGTACGCGGAAAGAGACAGCTCATCAAAACGCTCCTCACGGGTACATACGGGCTTAAGGATATCCTCAGAAACCGTTTCTTCCCTGCCGCTGTTGTAGTTCTCAAAAGCGAGTACCGTCTGAAGCAGATCGCTTCCAGGGTATGACCGCTTCTGTATCTCTGACAGCGGGCAGTAATCATAGGCGTTGCTCCTGGCCGTCTGCGCCTGCAAGGCCTTCAGGGCGGCTCTGGCAGTGGTATTTTGATCTATCCTGATCCTGACGGGTACAGAATTGATAAAGAGACCGACCACATCCTCCGTCTTGACCCCGGCGTTGTCACGCCCTGAAACGACCTTGGCAAACACAACGTCATCCTGCCGGCTGCAGGTCCCCAGAACCATGCCCCAGGCCAGCTCTACGCCGTTGCTGATGGTGGCGCCAGCCTCCCGACAGATCTGCTCGAATCTTGCCGTCACCTCAGGGCTAATGGAAATATAAGCTTCATCCTCTTTGCTCCGGAGCGCTTCCGGCACTATCCCGTAGGAAGGGACAGCGGCCCTTGTTTCATAGCCACCCAGCAGTTCCTCCCAATAGGCCAACCCGGCATACATATCCTTTTTCAGGATTTCACGAACCGCGGCCTCATATCTTCCGGCATCATTATTTCCAGTATCAGGAGAAGCCTTAGCCGCATCCCCTGTCATTTCACTGTTACGGAGTTCTTCCCCCAGATACCGGACAAGGCTGTCCATATAAAGGCCGGTACACCATCCGTCGACGATGATGTGATGTACCGCTGTAAGCAGCCAGGCATGGCCTTCCTGTGCTTTAACGCAGGTCACGCTGAACAACGGCTTTCTTTGAAGGTCAAAGCCGTCTCTCAGTATATCTTCCCTGATCCTCATGACGGCTTCTTTCGCGTCCTCGTCCTCGGACAGGCTGATCATATGAAGCCCGAGTTTTCTGTCAACGATGGCCTGCCTGGGCACGCTGACCCCATCGTGGATAATGGCTGTCCGCAGGACTTCGTGCTTCCTGCCGAGCCTGTCAAGCACCCTTCTCAGCATCTCTTCCGTGGGGTTTCCGTCCACCTCGAAAACATCCACCAGCCGGTATGCGTATGATTCCGGTTCGGACACGGCTTTCAGCAGCATGCCCTCCTGCATGGGAAGCAGCGGGTATATTCGCTTTAACGTTTCTCCCCGCAGGGCAAAGTCTGATATCACGGTCTCAAATTCCTCATCGCTCCATGCCGTCTCACCGAGGTCTGTCGCCGTCACCGACGGCGCGATTTCAGAGGACAGGTATTTCGTGATTTCACGAAGCTGTGACAGTATTTCGTCTGCAAACCGACGCGCCAGATCATCATCGTACAGGGCGGTATTGAAGTCCATAAGCAGCCGGAAGCTGCCGTTTTGTACATAGCAGTTTATGGCGATATCAGGTCCATAGCTGTTCAGGGGGCTGATGTCATTTCCGACGGGGATATCCGTATCCTCAAAGCGATGGACGCCTTCCCTCGCTTCAACGCTCATGTTACCAAGATAGTTAAAGCCTAACTGAGCAGTAAGCGCTTTGTCCAGCCCGGCGGGCCGCTCGCCGTCCAGGAAGCGCAGCACATTGTAGCCAAAGCCCTTGTTGGGAACCCTGTGAAGCCCCTCCTTCGCCGTCAGGAAGTCATGACGCAGGTCATTGTTGAGTCCTTCCACGATGACCGGGTATTCCGATGTGAACCAGCCCACCGTTCTGTCCGTGGAGAGCCCGTCGCCGGTATCCTCTCTTCCGTGCCCCTCAAGCTGCACAGACAGGGCCGTTCTTCCCGTGGCATGGCCAAAGCCCCTGCACACAGCCGTGAGCAGGGCATCGTTGATATCCGCGTTCAGCTTGCCAAAGTCCGCGCGAAGGAAGCCGCGGGTCTCCTCCGGGCTCAGGGTCCCACAAAGCCGCGCGAAGACTCGCTGATAATCCTTTCCGTCGGCGGTTTTGAAATCAGCAAGCTTCTTCTGCACGCTCGTCCAGTAGGGAATCTCCAGGCTCAGCAGATAGCTGTCGCGGAAGCGCAGAAGCGCCTTTGCGTAATCACAGTAGGTGCTGGTCTTGGAGGGCAGTCGTACCGCCTGCCCCTGGAGCATCTGTCCATAGGCGGTCTCCAGGTCTGAAAGTATGATCCTCCAAGATACGCCGTCGATTATGAGGTGATGGACCGCGATATAGAAATAGTCATTTTTCACACCATGGATAAGCGCTGTCCTGACAAGGTGCTTCTCCATAGCAATGCCTGTCTGTATCCTTTCGCAGATCGCCGTAACGGCCTCTGTGTCTTCCGTATCGACGGTATATTCCTCAATCCCGATCGTCGTATCCGGGCTTTGAACGAAGAGTGTCTCAACTTTGAATACCGCCCTCAGCATATCGTGCTGGTAAACCAGCGCGTCCCACGCCTTTTGAAGCGCGTCTTTTTTGGCGCGCTCCGGGAGCCTGAGAAGCCTGGTCTGGTTGTAATGATGGGGGCAGGGCAGATTCATGTCCTTGAAAAACGCCACGATGGCGCTGTCAGGCACCGCGCCTTCATAGGGTTCCTGGCTGATTGCGACAGTACCGCCGCTTTCGGCGCAGGAGGCAATCCCCCGGACGGTCTTCTGCTTCATGATGTCCGCCACAGATACCTGCAGCCCCATTTCCCTGAGAAGGCTCACCAAGCGAATGGCCCGGATGGAATCTCCGCCGAGTTCAAAGAAGCTGTCCAGCGCACCCGGAGCATTATCCATCCCCAGCACCTGCTTCATGCCCTCAGCGACCGCACATTCCGCTTCTCCTTCGGGCGCCACGCGCACACCCGTCTGGCGAACCGTGGGTTCGGGAAGGGCCTTTCTGTCGATTTTTCCGTTGGGCGTGAGGGGCATGTCATGAAGCTCCATGAAGATGGAGGGCACCATGTAATCCGCGAGGCTGTCCGAGAGGAATTCCCTGAAGGCGGCCGCATCCACATCCTGTCCTGAGGCATCCTCTTTGCGGGAATAGTACAGTATAAGCTGATCCTTCTTCACCTCCGCTGCCGCAAGCGCAATTCCATCGTATCTGGCCGCCGTGCTCTCGACCTCTCCCAGCTCTATCCTGAAGCCCCTGAGCTTCACCTGTGTGTCCATGCGCCCCAGGTATTCCAGGTTCCCTTCCCCGTTGTACCTGGCCAGATCTCCCGTATGGTAGATCCTGACCTGTCCTTCGCCGAGATCTATCGGGGTAAACTTCTCCCGGGTAAGCTCCGGCTGGTTCCAATATCCGAGGGCAATCTGGGGGCCGGCAAGGCACAGCTCTCCCGTAAAGCCCCTCGGCAGCAGCCCACCCCAGGGATCCATGATATAGGCGGCGCAGTTGTGAACCGGTCGGCCGATGGGAATCGTCCGGTAGTCCCTCGTCTTGTCCAGCTCGTAATAGGTGGCGTCCACCGTAAATTCCGTGGGGCCATAGGCGTTGTAGACCGGCCCTCTCGCCTTTGGCACAATGGTCATTGCCTCTCCGCCGACGCACAGATAATCCACATCGAGAGGCTCGTCCGCCGCCAGCAGCTGTCCGAACTGCGTGGAGTAGGAACCGCCGTTGATGGCATACCGCCTCAGGAATGCCCGCATTTCCTCAGGATCCCGCCTCGCGCTCTCAGGCACGATGCACACGGTTCCTCCCGCGGCCAGCGGCGGGAACAGATCCTCTACCGCCGCATCAAAGGCAAAATTCGAGTGGAGCGCAATGCGGCTGTTTTCGCCGAGCCCCCAGCGACTTCTTATAAACTGTACGAAATGGTAAAGCGCCCTGTGCTGTATCATGACGCCCTTGGGCTTCCCGGTAGAGCCCGAAGTATAGATCATGTAGGCCAGCTGATCGGGGCTTATGCCGGGCCTGCCATCAAACGCCGCACTGTCCGACCTGGTGGAGAGGATTTCCGCAGCTTTGTCCTCAGTCAACACCAGTTTTGCCCCGGAATCCGAAAGCATGTAGCGCACTCTCTCCTCCGGATAATCCAGGTCGATGGGCAGATATGCCGCCCCTGCCTTATGGATGCCGATGACCGCCGCGACGAATGCCTTCACGCGATCCATCCTGACAGCCACAAAGCTGTTGTCCGACACACCACGGGCGCGCAGGAAGGCAGCGATCGTATCAGAAGCCTGATCCAGTTCACGGTAGGTATAACTGCCTTCGCTGTCCACGACCGCCGTCTTTTCCGGAATACGATTAACGTTTTCCAGGAAGAGATCCAGCCATGTCTGCCGGGCGTCGCAGATGAGCGTCTCTCCCCTTGAAAGAGCCAACAGCTCTCCGCGCTCCTCATCAGAGACAAGGCTCACCTCCGAAAGCCTTTCCTTTGCCATCATGTCCTTCAGCACCTGGTTCATGCCTTCCGCAAACCGGGCGATGAAGGCCTCACTGTAGCGGTCCGCGTGATACTGCAGATGGAATATCAGCTTGTCATCCTCGGGGAAAAGCTGGGCGGAGAGCGCGTCTCCCGTTGCGATAAAGGGCAGTTCCTCGCGCTTCAGCTTCAGCGCGCTTCCCTTTGGAAGGGACAACATATCCGCCTGCCACACGAACTGTACATCGCTGGTGATGCCGGTTTCCGCAGCCAGCTCCGCAAAGGAATAGAGGTCGTTGGCCATGGAGCCGAGAAGCTGCTCCTTGAGGCTGGAGAGATACTGGGCAACAGACAGATCCCTGCCTCTGCTGCAGAGCACGGGCAGCGTCGTCACAAACATGGACACCGTCCTGCGGCAGCGCAGGTCCCGGCGCCCGTTGTAGACCGTGGTGAAAAGCGCGTCCTTTTTCAGCGTGTACGCTGACATCAGAACCCCGAATGCCGCCGTGGTAAGCACGTTTTCCGTCGTCCTCTGCCTTTCGCAGAAAGCCTTCAACGCACTGTAGGAAATATCCAGCGCAAATGCCTGTTCCCCGCATTTAAGCCCGCTTCCCCTGAGATCACCCGCCGGCAGTGCCAGGGAATCCACATCGCCAAACCGCTTCAGGTTCCACGCCCTCGCTGTCTCCCATGCGGTCTTATCCTGTCGGGCGCTCTGTTCCGCCATGGCCGCGTCAAAGGCTGTCCAGATTTCCGCCTCGACATCCTCCCCGCCCAGGGCTTTATCCAGATCTGCCATGAGGATCCGCATGGAGGTTCCGTCAAATACGAGGTGATGGAAATCCATAAAGAGATACTTCGCCTCTCCTGCCTCAATCAGCCTGATGCGGAACAGGCGCTCACGCTTTATGTCAAAGGGCTGCACCAGGGATGTTTTTGCCCTCTTAAACTCCTCCTCAGTCATCCGCTGGTGAATACATATCTCCCGCTCCGCGTAGGCGCTCTGATACCGCATGGCGGGACCTCCGTGCGCGTCTGATACTATCCCGGAAAACAGCCCCGGATGCGCTCGCACCGTCTTTTCCAGCGCAACGGAAAGGATCGCCATATCCGTATCATCGGGCAGGCTGAAAAGCATTGGGTTGTTGTATACCGCTTCCCCCGCTCTCTTTTCGCATTCCAGGAAAATGCCAAGCTGGGACTGAGTCAGGGGACAGGGACGGGTCAGGTTATCTTCATTTCCCACGGAAGCCTCTTCATGAGGCAGCGCCTCGAGATAGTATTCCGCGATCCTTTTCGGTGTTCTCCCGCGGAAAATCTGATTGATGCTGAGTCCGGCAAGACCGCAAATGCTCACGACCTCCATGGAGGTGACGGAGCTTCCGCCCAGAGCATAGAAATCATCCTCCGCGCCAAATCTCTCCAATCCCAGCACTGAAGCCATCGCAACACACAGCGCACGCTCTGTGTCATTTTCCGGCGCCACATATTTCCCCGCTTCCACTTCAGGCTTCGGCAGAAGACGTCGGCTTATCTTTCCGGTAGTTGTACGGGGCAGGGCATCCAGGTGGATAAAACGGGATGGTATCATGTAATAAGGCAGTACGCTTTCAAGCTTCTTCCTGAGTTCTTCCGTATCGATCTCCACCGGATCCGCATAATAGAGGCAGATAAAGGCATCCGGGCCTTCTCTGAAACCGGCTGCTATGACCTGCTTCAGGCCTGATACACGACTTACGGCCACCTCAATCTCCGCCGGTTCCACACGGTTGCCGCTGATCTTGATCATATCATCGATGCGCCCGAGGACCACATATTGCCCGTCCGGCAGCATTCGGGCCAGGTCCCCGGTATGGAACTCCCCGTTCACGAAGGCCCTCAAGTTCTCCTCCGGATGGTTGATGTATCCACGCACATAGGGATCTTCAACGCATAGCTCTCCCGTTTCACCCTCCGGTACGGGCCTCCCCTCCGCGTCCCGCAGCGTGATTTTCATATCCGTCAGGGGTTTACCCACCGGCGCTATCTCACAGGGCTGTTCCAATTGCCCAAAAGCGACAAGGAACGCGACCTCGCTCATGGAATAAGCGTTCCATATACGAAGCCGAGGATCATCAGACCAGATTCCATTGGCCGGTTCCGAGCCCACAATGATCCTGTTGACAGTGGGTATATTTCGAAAGTAGCGCAATATGGACGGGGCGCAGAAAAGGACATCAATTTTGTTTTCCACGAAGGCTTTATATATTTCCTGCGGATTCTTCGCAATGCTGAAGGGAACGATGCTCATCCTGCCGCCCGCGTCCAATACGCCCACATAGAACAGGATCACAGTAATGAAATGCAGCGGGGAGATCATGGCAAAATGATCATCCGCCGTCAGCGGACTAACTCCGTTCTCATAGTAGCTGCGTGCGATCAGGTCCAGATTCCCGTACTCATGCAATACGCCTTTTGGATCACCTGTGGTCCCGGAGGTATAGACCGCAAAGGCGGCATCATGATCATTCACCTCAGCAAAGCCCGCAAGGGTTTCACACTGAAGGATTTCCGTCCAGGCCTCGTCATCAATCACCAGCTTGCATCCGCAGTCCCTGCGGATAAACGCGATGCGCTCTTGGGGATAGTCCTGCTCCAGCATAATGAAAGCCGCCCCGGCCTTCCACACGCCAATCATGGCGATCACGGGCTCCACGCCTCTTGGAAGCAGGATGTTCACGAAATCTTCCCGTCCTATACCATGCGCCATCAAATAGCGGTACACCTTTCCGGAGATCAGGTCCAGCTCCCTGTACGTAACAGTCTTTCCATCCCCCATGGATGAGAGAGCTATCTTTTCGGGCGTGTCCAATACATAGCCCTGGAATTTCTCGAAGAGCTTATTCATTTTATCATTGCCCCCATTTCATGATTACGATATTCTGTCCCAACGAATAGCTATAAGATGCGTCGCTCATAAACGCCTGTACCACCTTTAATCCCGCCTTCATTTCCTCGTTAGCCGCGTGAATCGGATCAAAGGGTATGCCGTCATCCTTGACAATAAGAGTAATTGCATCCCGGTCACAGAGTATACTTATATCCATGTAGGCTTTTTGCGATTTTCCGCTATGTTCAGCGTAATTGAGCAGCAGCTCTTCCATGCAATGTGAAATGTGCAGGATAGTATCATGCGTGGCTTTACCGGAAAGAAAATCACACGCTCTGCGTACAGTTTCCCCGACACTGCTCCTGTCGCAAGGCACTGAAATGTCAAACCTTGTGGTGTCGTCAAGCGGCTCAGGTATCAGAAGAACGCTCTCTGCGTTTCCCCCTGCCTTTCTCCTTACGAGTATGGAGCAAAGCAGCACAAATGCGATGGAAAGAGCTGTTCCGATGGGAAACGCCACCCAAATAATGCCTGTCAAGTATTTCGCCAAAATGAAAGCAATTCCCATACCAAACAAGAGGGATGACGCAGACAATGCGGAAATGACAGAGTGGTCATTGATCTGGTACACGATCGCCAGGGGAAGTATCACACTAAACGAAAAATTCATGGTGGTAATAAGCGGCAGCCCCTGCCCGGTCAGACGGATCGTCGCAGGATCCGTTGCCCCAAACAGAACCGCAAGCTCGTCTGAAACAAACAATACCGCGAGGAAACATAACAGGGCAAACCCGCAGGATATGGCAAGACCTCTTTTTACCAATCTCCGGAGGCCGTCATAATCCCTCTGTGCCACAAGCAATCCTCCTATCCCCAAGAAAGCGCCCTGCACGCCTCCTGATATCATCTGTCCCAGCGATACCATGGCATAGCCGATGGACATGACAAAAACGCCCGTCTCTCCATGAACAGACTGGACAAAATAATTACACATGAAGAACAGCAGCGTGATAGCAAGATTGCCAAGAAAGGGAGGAATCCCCATCACTACGTTTCTGCCCATCATACTGGCAAATCCCCTGAAATACGGCCTTATTCCAAGCATCTTTCTTTTCCAGAAAAGGAAGACAAAAAGCGCTATCACCCCAATAAGGGATCCTGTCAGTGTCGCTAGCGCCGCTCCGGAGATATCCATCAAAAAAACCTTTACATACAGTATGTCGCAGATCAGATTTACGATCACTGAGGAAAGCATGGCAAATGAAACAAGCCTGGGATAGCCTATACTTTCAACGATTATCGACGTTCCATTCATCAGAAACATCAAAAAAGCACCTGCTATGATGACATAAAGGTATTTGCAGGTGTTTTCGTATAATGCCGGATCCTGGCAGAGCAGGGAACAGATCCTTGGCACAAGCACTCCTGTAAGAAGGGAAACGATCAGTCCGAAACCCAGGCAGGATGAAACAGCAACGGTTATAGAACTGCTTGCCTCATCGAAATCCCGTCTTCCCAGCGCCTTCGTCGCTATGATCGAAGCCCCGGCAGAGAGGAGAGAGGTAATGCCGGCAATAAGGCCCATGATCGGTACAACATTCTGTATCGCAGATACCGCTTCCGGGCTGATCAGCTGCCCCATCAGGACGCTGTCCACGATAGTGTTTATATTCACGATCGCCATAGTGGCTATGGAAGCCATCAAGAATCTCCTCAGGCTTCTGCTGATCAGATAACTGTTCCGGTTCTTCATCATAATCCTGGCCTCGAAAATTTTAGTCTCATCACTAGAACCTGTGGGTAGTGAATGAGCGAACTCAAAAGTGATCCGTCCTGACAGAAGGATGCTTCATTCTAATGCGCAACATCCTGCAGGTTCAGCCAGAGAATCAGGTTGTTGCTGTTAAAGGCGTTGAAGTAGCGGATGTCGTCCGCAAGAACCATCACCATGCGAATCCCGAGTCCCTCGCCGGGATCGTTGTTCCGGTTGTCCCGATACCACATGGTCGGATCAAACGCCCGGTTATAATCCCTCAGGGTCAGGCATATCCGGCCCTCGCTGATAAACAGGCGGTACTCCGCACCGGACATCTTCCGTGCGTCCGGGTTGCCGTGCTTCACGATATTGTTCGCCATTTCTTCCATAAACAGGGCCATTCGCCTGGCGGCCTTCACACCGGCGCCGTTCCGGAGGCAGAATTCCTCTATCCTCTGCTGTTCCCGTGCCACATCCTGATATGAGGTGACACTTCCGTAGAGATTATCCTGGCTGGTCCCTCCAAAATCTTCCGGCATCAGCATGTATTGCTGTATCGTGCGGGGAACCTTCCGGTTGATGATGCAGATGGTGAGGAATACGACCGCCGCCAGCAGGGCCTTTCCAAGGGCGATGGAAGCAAGCAGGCCCTTTGATCCGAAGAGAACGACGAGCAGCGCGGCGGATCCGACGGGCAGGATAAAACGATCCAATATATTCAGCAGGATCACCGTCCGGTGCCTGTGGACGCTCTGCAAAAAGCTGATGTATACGCAGATCACAATGTCCGCCAGCTGCGAGACCGCCATGCAGCGGATGCCAAAGGCACTGAGGGCGGCGGTCTGCTGATCCGCGGTATAGAAACCGGCGATCCGGGGTGCCAGCAGGAACACTGCGAAAGCTGTTCCCAGGGCAAAGCACAGGGAAAGGCGCATGCCATAGGTAAAGACACTCGTAAGTCCCTCCCGGTCACTGACACTGTGATAGATACCCGCTATGGAGACCATGGCATTCCCGATACCGACGCCGATGCAGAAGATTAACATATTAAACTCATACTGGATGCCCCTGGCAACAATAGCCACCGTGGAAACAGCAAACAACAGGTTGAGCCGGTTGATGCCAAGATCCCGCAGGGTGACCGCAAGGCTCTGCACCATGGACGGCAGGCCGGCTTTTGTGAGTTCTGCATATTCCCGCGGGCGAAAAACACTCAGGGAAAACCGGAAGAGGCCCTTCTTTCGCAGGAGGAATGCGGTCATCATGACCAGTTGGACCGTCAGGGCAACGGAGGTGGCAATTCCCATACCGAAGGTTCCGCCGTGCAAAACCAGGGCGTTGACCAGATCCCCCGCAATGTCCGTCACACACATGACAACAGCGGAAACGATGAAATACCGGTTGCCGTTATCCATAACGACGATAGGACCCATGACCTGCACGAGAATCAGGGCGGGAATCCCAAACAAATACCCTCGCAGGTAGGAGAGCATGTGCCCGTACAGTTCCGGCTTGCCGGCCTTTGTCACACCGCAGAAGGCCAGCAGCGGATCCGGAATCAGGATACACACCAGGATGATCAATCCGGAAACCAGCAGCCCGGCGACGAGGCAGAAAGAAAAAACGTGATTTGCTTCATCCCGTTTTCCCTGCCCGAGGAAGCCGGAAAAGATGATCTGGTTCCCGGTGGCCAGGAAAGAGGCGAACATCAGGAAGATTAAGTTCATCGGCCCGAACAGGACGATGCCGGAATAAGCGTCGTTTCCCAAAAAGCGGCTGGTTATAATTCCGTCGACAAACTGCGCCGCCATGCCGACGAAAAGGGTAAAGATCATCGCAGCCGCGGCAGAGAAAAACATTTTGGGAATCACGTTTTCCCGTCGTTTTTTTTTCAAAACGTCCACAGCATTCATACTCCTGAATTACTGGCATGTCGGCCCGATGATAAACCTTGAAGCAAGCTCCAAGTCAAGGGTTATTTCCGTTCCGGTTCTTTTCCGCGGGACCTGTTTCAAAGAAAGCCCTGACAGCCGGGCACAGGCGGATAACCTCTTCCGGTTCCAGCAGCTTCAGCCCGCTGCCGGAAAAGCGCGGAACTGTTATCAATGATGTCAGGGTCCCTTCCCTCTTCGGGCCGCAGGGTTTCGCCGCGAAAGCGACGCCTTTCCGGAAATACAGGCACGGTTCGGCGCCTTCGGATGTGCCGAGCTTCCGGATTTCCAGGTTCCCGTCCGGGTCCACCGACCATACTTCCAGGTCGCCGCCAGCGTGATATGCCCAGTATTCGTCGCAGTCCAGGATATGGAACAGCGTAGGTGTGTCCGGCCTGAAATAGTAGTATGAATGGCCGGAAGGCGCCCGGCCCGGCCCGTCGTACGGATAATAATTCTCTTTCACCAGGCCGCCCTCTTCCTGGAGCAGCATTCCCAGGCTTTCCGCGAACCGGGCTGCCGTACCTGAATCCTTCACGGTTCTTACCACTCCCACTTTTTGTTCCGGTAATCAAAGAACATACCGGATATCTTTTCATTCTCCTCATACAGGAGGGAAACCAGCGCTTCAGCCGCTTCTTCCGGCGATATGGATTCAGGGGACGCAGCCGCCCTCTCTCCGCCCATTCGGGTCCGCATCCAGCCGGGATGATAGCAGTAAACCCGGATTCCCCTTTCCCGGGTTTCGTTCTGAAAGATCATGGAAGCCATGTTCAGCGCCGCCTTGGACATGCAGTATCCGTAATCATTGTCGCGCCAGCATTCCCCGATGCTCCCCGCTTCGCTGGAAACGTTCAGCAGGATTCCGCCGTCTTTCAGCAGCCTTTTCCCGTATTTCATCACCCGGACCGGCGCGATCGCGTTTACCCGGTACAGCTTTGCCATTTTGTCCAGGTCCGTGTCCGCAATTCCCGTCCGCTGGTCCGGATACCATATCCCCGCCACGTTGTAAACAGTATCCACAGACGCTTCTTTAATGCCTTCCAGGATGGTCCGGACCGCGTCGTCATCGGTCAGTTCCACCGTAAACACCGTAATATTCCCGTGCGTGGACGCGGTTTCCCCCAGTTCCTCCGTAAGGGAGTGCGCCAGCGCGTATACATGGTCCCCGCGCCGGGCGTGAATCCTGGCAAGGTCGAGCCCCAGCCCCCGGCCCGCGCCTGTAATCAGGACGTTCATGGCCTTCCTCCTTTTTCCGAATGCGGCATATGATCAGATCAGCGAACTGACGGACAGTTTGTGGAAAGTTTTCCGGCGCAGGTAATCCCTGCACGGATGAATGAACAGGCACTGTTCCGGATCGTCGACCGGCAGGTACATCCGGTTGATCTCAAACCATTCCCGAATCAGCTTCCATTCGTCCAGCTGCACAGGCGCCTCGCTGTCCCCGAGAAGATACAGCCCGTTCTCCATTTTTCCGGAATCAATAATGGCTGTTGCGCATAAGGTCATCTCGGCAAATATCAGGTCGATCATCCGATCGGTCAGGCTGATGGAGCCCTCCCGGCAGAAATTCACCGGCATGCCGTTCGCGATGATAAAGAAGGATTTCTGTTTCACGCCGTCGGATACGGTATATTTCTCATAAAAGGGCCCCGTTTCAGTCAGGGAAAACGCAAAGGCGGAATCTTCCGGATCCCGGATCATGCTGAGGATATCCTTGTACTCAATATCCTTGGAAGACCCGCTGCACAGAAGAATGTTGTCCGCACCGCTGTCCAGGTACTGCTTCAGTTCCGGGATTCCGAAGGATTTGTTTCCGGTCATGGCGATAAATACCTGGTTATCGCGGAAAATATCCGAAGTGACCGCGGCACAGGCGGGATACCCTTCCCTTTCCGCCGCGCTGCGGATCACTTCGTCGGTATCGCAAACCGATATGCTGCACCGGTAACCTTCCAGTTTCCGGGCCACCGCCCTTCCGAATATTCCGTAGCCGATAATGCATACCGGCGAATAGTTCAGGAAATTATTCGTGTAGGATATGAAAGAGCTGATCTCTTCCACAATTTTCTGTCCGATGAAGACCGATTCCAGGCACATCTTGATTTCCGACCGGGCAATGCTGAAGGACGGATATTTGTACTTTGTCCGGCTGCTCAGGATCCTGGTACCGGAAGTCGTCTGCTCCACGGAACCGATAATGTTGCCGGCCAGTTCGGGATAGATATCCTCCAGGTTGTCAATGGTGGAGGGATGGTAGCCGCCGTCCTCCATGATAAACAGTTTTTTTCCGTTCCGGATCTCCGGCAGAACGTCCTTCGCGACCGCCACCGTAATCAGCATATCGATGGAATCGACAAAGCTGCATGCCCGGATCCGCAGGGGAACTTCGCTCCGCTGCAGGGAAAAGGTCCCGTCCCGGTTTCGGACAGCGTAGTAATAGATTCCCCCTTCGAACACTTTCCGCTCTTCCGCCGTGCTGGACGTATAGGAAACCCCGACCTGGATCACTTTCCCGAAAATGTTCCGCAATTCAGCGGAAAAGCAGTATGTGTTCTTCATATCGTGGTTGATATTGAGCAGAACCACGTCTTCATACTTCTTTCCGCCTGCGCAGATGCGGCGCAGCACAGGCATTGAAACAGCCATATTGTTCCCCCCCTGTTCAGATAACATGCTTCATGGGTCCTGGAAATCGTTCCGCGGCCAGGTGTCTGCCCATTGTCATTCCTCCTCGCAGGCGTTTCAGGAAAGCATGCCGTGGTCGTCGGGTATACCGCATCCCGGCGCTTATCCCTGCGCCGCTTGAATTATTCCGGTTCTTTATTTTCTGATTTTACCAGAAAACCCCGATCAAAGCAATCCGGGATGTTCCCTGAAACGGATAGATAGGGTAGAGGGAGGGTATTTCTTCTTGATTATTTTGTTCAAAATGCTATAATAAATTAACCGAAATGCATTTCGCCCAAATGATTTTCGGTTAAATATCTTCTTTAAAGGAAGTGGACCGGCATGGATGTTTTCAGGGGACGGAAAGCGGAACTGAGAATCCTGAACCAGAAGTTTCAGCAAAAGGGTTTTGTTATGACGGTCCTGTATGGCAGGCGGAGGGTCGGGAAAACCACGCTGGTCAACCAATTCATACAGGGGCACGATTGTAAACACATTTCTTTTACCGCTGTGGAACGGGAGGAAAAGGAACTGCTGTCCATGATGACAGAGGCCGTGCTTCTGAGTTTGTCGCCGGATATGGCGGACAGCATCCAGTTTAACAGTTTTGAGAGGCTCTTTGAGTTTATCGGAACGCGTGCCCGGGAAGAACGCATCATCTTCTTTATTGATGAGTATCCGTATCTGGCAAAGCAATGTCCATACATCCAGTCTGTGCTTCAGAAGGTGATTGACACAAGCTGGAAGGCCGGCAATCTGTTTCTGATCCTCTGCGGTTCGCTCGTCAGTTTTATGAAAGAAGAAGTGCTCGCTGAGTCGGCGCCGCTGCACGGCAGGAGCAACCTGGAATTAAAGCTCAGGCCATTTAACTACCTTGAGACCGCCGATTTCCTCAACGGATTCTCTTATGAAGACAAGGCGATCTGCTACGGGCTTACAAACGGCGTGGCAAAATACATTGAGCAGTTCGATCCGTGCAGTTCTATGGATGAAAACATCATTTCCCAGTTTTATTCCATTGGCGGCTATTTTACGGAAGAGCAGGTTAAGACTGTTGTGAGCAGTGAGAAGCAGAATCCGGCTTTGTACAGCAGCATCATTTCCGCGGTCGCCACAGGCCACACAAAGAACAGCGAAATTGCGTCCTGTATCGGATCGGATGATATTACCTATCCCCTGAAGATGCTCGTAAGCGCTGAACTGCTCGAAAGAAGGGTTTCCTCCGGAAAACCATACTATGTATTGAACGACAGTATGCTGGCGTTCTGGTTTCGTTATGTGAACAGGGCAACAAGCCTGATCAACGCAGGCAATGGAGAAGCCTTCTATCAGTCGTACGTGAAAAGCCATCTGCACGATTTCATGGGGAAAGTGTTCGAGAAGATGGCG